>QZKS01000047.1 GCA_003599865.1 Desulfobacteraceae bacterium | reverse complement strand
CATTTTGTGTTGACAACCCCTTGATAAAATGATTCTGTTGTGAATCTTTATAGTTATAGGGTCGGATTTCTTCGGGCATTTCCAGCGTGATATAAAAAAATGTGTAAGCGATGTGTCGCGAAAAATGAGTCATTAATATCAGGGCAAAAATGCCTAAAAACCCCCTGATTTGGAACTTATCAGGGAAAAAGTGCCCGATCCGGTCAGGGAAAATTGACCTGACAATAATATGGTTCGGTTCCGGAAACCATGGGAAATAAGGACCACACAAGCAAATTTGTTATAGTAGCTGCAATATATTTTGCAGTAATTTTGATATTTGCTTTATTTATCAGAGATTGGCTTGCTGCTCAAACGATTGCTGTGGTCTTAACTGGTGTGGTCTTGATTTGGTACACGATTGAGACACAATTATTAAGGAAAGAAAGTCAGAAGCAAACTGAAATACAAATTAGACCGTTCGTTATAGTTGAACTCAAAAACCGAAAATTTTACCTTAAAAATTTGGGGCATGGCCCTGCACTTAATGTGAAAATCAGACCTGTTCAGGTAAGCTCGGAAGAATCAATAATAATCAAATTCGGAGAGACAGTACCAACAATAAATCCTGGGGAAACTATCGAATTAAAAGTAGAAGGCTTTCACCATGGTAATCCAACAGGGGATTTTTTTACTGCGCATTTGAACCCAGAATATGCGAATAGAAATTTAAGCATATTTATCGATTATCAAAATATCGATTTAGTACAGTATACGACAAGAGAACGGGTTTCACCAAAGAAGTGGGAAATAGTGGAATATAACAACTAAAAACCGAACCACGGGCTGTTGCGGACTCGGTTCCCTCGCCGCAAAGCCCGAACGTTATACGGGACCAGAAACGGCACCGTGCTCAATTTCCGCTTTTGACCGAAAGAGGATTTCAATTGAGTAAACAGTCCCCGGAATTCTCATTGAATCAAGATTGATCATGACAGCACTAACTATTGAACAAAAACGGAAAGAAGCGGTAGCCATTCTATTGAAAAATATGGAAACAACTGCTTCCGATATGCGGGCCTTAATAGTCGGCATGCCACCTAAAGATCTCCTTGGATACATCTACGCTCAGCGCTTGATGAAAATGATGGCGGGTAGCGGTGCAAATTCGGCAGAACGCGACACTGATGGTCCTGATGACACGATCAATGAAATCCAGTTTCTGCTTGAGTACGTGCATGCCGTTCTATCATCAGACGCGGCTCCCGGCGAAGTTGAATTCGATGAAGCGCAATGCGCCGAGTTGTTCGCACTTAGCCGTAAGCTGAAAGAACAAGCCATGTTTTTCGCTATGGCCTCGTCTGCCGATACAGAAAACGAGGACTTTGGGCCCGATACGGCGGATATAGAGTTCCATGCAAAATCGACGTGGGTTTTACTCAGAGGGAACCGTTATCAGGTTTTAGAGGGTGAATTTTACCGCTACGTGCTTTCGCCACACGATGATGTCCTGAAAGAGGTCTACGGCGTCGGAGCCACTGAGATTGCGGAATGCTTCCAAGACATGGCTAATGCTACCCGTACGGGGCAAGCGAACGCCATAGAAGAAATAATGAAACAGTTCGAAGCTGCGAAGGGTTTTGCTGCGGAGCAGGAAAAACCTCTTGAAGAAGCTATGGAGGCGTGGCTTGCGGCAAATGTGGATCAATCGAAAGCCGCCGGACTATCAATGGATGACATGCTCCGAGGCGGTATCGCCAATGTCAGTCGCCACACGAAATTACCACCGGACCTATTAGCGGATCTGGCCTATCAACGCGGTGAAGAGACTGAGTTTTTCGCTGAAGGCGACTTCTCAGGAACCCCTTACAGGACACTACCCGCCCGCAAAAAGCCCTTAATCCAACTTGGATCGGACTACTACGCTGTTGACCCCTGTTTCACCCGTGATGCAGGGTATCGTGCGCTTCTTTTCAATCTGTTGCAGCGAAAGCCGGGCTACAAGAAGTCTTTCGAGGACCGACAGAAGATAATGAGCGAAGGAGCGTTTCCAGACATACTTGCCGATCAGCTGGCCGGAGCGACAGTCTACAAAGAGGTGTATTACAAGGATTCCGTGACTATACAGTGGTCCGAAAACGACCTGATAGTCCTAATCGATGATGTGCTCTACCTCATCGAAGCTAAAGCGGGTGCAGCAGCAACTATTGCTTCGCCTGCGCTCGATTTTAAGCGGCACGCCCAGTCAGTACAGGACTTAGTTCTTAAGGCTTACAGACAGTGCGAGCGATTCTTTGATTATCTAAATTCTGCGGGCGAGGTGCCGCTCTGCAATCGAGTGAACGGCAAATATGAAGTGTGTGGCCGAGTCCGTCGCTCGGATTATCGTGTGATGGTGCCCATAGGGCTTACGGTCGAGTCATTCTCGCCCTTTTCGACTTTTTGCAAGGACTTGCCTCAGATTAAGCCACTTCTCGGGAAACATAACTTTGTATCAATGTCGATTGATGATCTGTTTGTTCTAAAGCGTATTCTGCCTACACCAGGGGTCTTCGCACACTACATGGAAGTGCGGCAGGCTGTGGCTGGAATGAGGCGCGCTCATCTGTTTGACGAGTTCGATCACCTTGGCGCGTACATAACCAAGAACCGCTTTGATCAAGACATTACTGACCAATTCAGGGACGGCAAAGCTAACTTGGTGGTGTGGAATGGTATGAGCGATGTCGTCGACAAAAGCTTCGAGGGTGAGAACTGGGAAGCCAACCCAATGCCGACGCAGGAGTTTCCGGATAAGGTTTTGAAACTACTTGGAGCATTAGACACTACCCGAACACCGGGATGGCTATCAGCCGAGAGCCTTATTCGCAACTATGGTGAGCAAGCACGTAAAGATCTTGCCAAATTGCTTTCGGATCTAGGCGAAACTATAGAGCATCACCCTGCACGTTACTTCGCATTTTCTGGAGATGGTCAGCCGCTCTTCGTCTGGATGCAAAGCTCCGAGCATGAGGTTGAATGGGAAAAGATAAATGACAAGGCAAGCGCAGTTGCGCTGTGTACTGAGTCTCCCGACGTTGTGGGTGTTCTGATTGAGGTTGGTGCAGGAGGCGTCTATGAAAAGGCGCGATGTTTTAAAGCTTATGCCCCTTCTGAGCGGTCTGAGCAGAATGCGCGTATCTTTGACGATGCTAAACGCATGGGCCAGCGAACAAGAACAGTAAATCCTCCTCGTGGGGTAGATACGCCAAAGCCCAGGCATACAAGAAAAATTGGTCGTAACGAGCCGTGCCCTTGCGGAAGTGGCATAAAGTACAAAAAGTGCCATGGTAGTTAAAGAATGAGACATTCAATCGAGGCAGAGTAAAAAATATTTTTCTTCAGCGGGATAGTCTGAGACGTATGCTCTTGACCGCATGCGAAAAACAGAAAATCGATCAAAGAGCCGTATAACGGCAGAGCTTTTAGTTCGGCATAAAATAATTGACTTTATATGCATGATTGTATAAATTTATGCATAAAGGAGGTTGGCTATGAGAACAACACTTGATTTACCAGATAATTTGGTTAATGAAGCGATGAAAGTGACCAGTATCAAAACCAAGACCAAGGTCATTATCACAGCTTTGGAACAACTGATTCGAAAATCACAACTATCAGAGATAAAAGAATTCAAAGGGAAAATAAATTTAGAAATCGATTTAGATACGATTAGAGGACGTAAATGTCGGTATTAGTCGATACTTCAATATGGATAGATTATTTTAGAGGTGGGAACGATTCTATACAGATGGATTTCTTAATTGATGAAAACCTTCTTGCAACTAATGATCTTATTTTAACTGAATTAATACCGTTTTTAAAAGCCCGAAATGAAACAAAAATAATTAATTTACTGTACAATATTAACAGATTCGAGTTGTCTATTAATTGGAATGAAATCATCGATTACCAATATGAATGTTTGAAAAATGGTTTGAACGGTGTTGGAATCCCTGATCTTATAATCATGCAGAATGCAAAACAAAATAATTGTGAAATTTACACGATAGATAATCATTTTCTCTTAATGAAAGACATCCTTTCCGTTCAGATTTATACTTAATCAGCACAATGCCGAACCAAACAATTGTATCTTACGTGAAGGGGCGGGGCGGCCTTTTGCTTTTGCGGAGTTCATTGTTTTCGTGGCTTTTTCGAAAGTCGTGTTCCCCTTCACGCAGCACATCGTGGCGTTGGCTTTCATGAATTTCTTACGAGAACAGAATGTTTGACGTTTATATGGTCAAAACAATACAATGGACTGCATCCGGATTGATAAAATGCGGAGGACTAAATGGGAAGAGAACGAGATCGTTTAACCACCGACGAAAACCTGGAATGTAGGCTTGCCGGATTTTGCCTCGATCATACATCTGTCTGTGCCATCAGGCTGGATCAGGAAGGATATATCTTATACGCCAACAGCAGCGCTTGTAAATCCCTCGGCTATTCACAGGCAGAGCTTTTGGGAATGTCGGTCTTTGACATTGATCCCCTCATGGATAGCGTCAGGTGGCCATACGTGTGGAAAACGTTATGTGGTGACGGCTCCGCCGCCTTCGAGAGCCAGCATCGTCGGAAGGATGGCACGATTTTTCCGGTTGAAGTGACCGCGACCCTGATTGAATTCGAAGACCATCGCTATTCTATGGCATTTATCAATGACATCACGGAACGAAAGCGTGTTTTTGAATCATCTCGCATTACTCAGTTTATTTTCGACAAGGCCCCACTCGGTATTTTCCTGATAAGGGATGGCGGCGATATCACCAACGTCAACGATCATGCCTGCCAATATCTCGGGTACACCAGGGAAGAGCTTTGCCAGATGAATGTCCTGGAGGTTGACCGGGGCTATTCTCCACAGGAAATCGATCAAATATGGCAACGGCAGAAGCAGGTCACAGGCATAGACACTTTTGAGACCGTTCACCGCCGAAAGGACGGCACCGATATTCCCGTCGAAATTAGCGGAATCCGTTTGAAGTTCGATAATGTACCCTATAGCGTCTCTTTTGTTAAGGACATTTCCGAGCGAAAAGAAGCCGAAAAGCAACGTATCAAGATGGAAGTTCAAATGATCCAAGCCCAGAAAATGGAATCGTTGGGAACACTGGCCGGCGGGATTGCCCATGATTTTAACAATATTCTGGGCGCTATTTTAGGGTATGCTGAGCTGACACAACTTGAATGCCCGGCAGATTCCAAACTTAGGTATAATGTCAACCAGATAACCAAGGCAGGTCATCGAGCAAAGGAACTGGTTCAACAAATTCTTTTGTTCAGCCGTCAGGATCGTTCGGAAAAGGCACCGATGGATGTCAGCCGGGTTATCGAGGAGGCTTTAAAACTCATCAAAGTATCCTTACCCGCGAACATTGAAATCCTGGCAAACATTTCAAGTAATCTTGCTCCGGTGTTCGCGAATGAAATTCAGATCCACCAGATCGTCATGAATCTGTGTACCAATGCTTACTACGCAATGAAATCCGTCGGCGGTACACTGAATGTGGACCTGACGGCAGTTACCATTCAAGATCATGATGTAAAGAGCTTTCCTGAGATGAATCCAGGGCACTACCTCAAGCTTTCCGTTGCTGATAAAGGTTGTGGCATTCCAACGGAAATGATCAAACGAATTTTCGACCCCTATTTTACCACAAAACCCACCGGAGAGGGCTCTGGCCTGGGACTCTCTACCATACACGGCATTATCAAGGACCACGGTGGTATTATTAAGGTGTATAGCGAGGTGGGAATCGGCACGACTTTCCATGTATTTCTTCCCACAGCCGATGCTACGGCCGAAACCACTGTCGAGAAAACGGAACAACTCCCCACCGGCAATGGGCGCATCCTTTTTGTGGATGACGAAAAATCGCTGCTCGACATTGGCCATGATTTATTGGAGCGCCTGGGCTACCAGGTAGAAACCAGGGCAAGTGCCATAGACGCGCTTGAAGCCTTCCGGGTCGATCCCAAGAAATTCGACCTGGTCATCAGCGATATGATCATGCCGAAGATGACAGGTGATGAAATGGCTCGGCAAATAAGGGTAATACGGCCCGATATGCCGATAATCCTCTGCAGCGGATTCAGCGAACGGATCAACGCCCAGGCAACAGAAACTATCGGTATAAGCGCCGTTCTCATGAAGCCAGTAATTTATGCGGACTTGGCCCATGCCGTTCATAGGGTGCTTGCATGCCTCCGTCCCGCATAATCCGCTTATTGCCGAGCCCATGTACCTGACCAAGTACATCGAACGCATGGGTACCGCGGTATCCGAGACATGATCCGGCGATGCAGGAACGCCGGACTTCCTGAACCTGAGATCAGGCTTGACGGAGGTTTTTTTGTGTTAACGATCCGGAGGAAAACGTCTGAGCCAGGGGCCCGGTCAGGGATCAAGCCGGCACCAAGTTGGCACTAGGTTGGCACTAAGTGGGCACCAAATCAGCATCCTGCGCAAGTGCCTGATTATCAGCCCAATTGGTGATCTCATGGAGATTGCAGAGCGAACGGATCGCACCAAGTTCAGGGACCAAGTTCTTAAGCCACTTCTTGACGAAGAGCTTCTTCAAATGACGATTCCGGACAAGCCCACAAGCAGCAAACAGCGCTACCAAACCACCGAACAGGGCCGTGCGTTGCTGGAACGGTTGGATATGGAAGGGGGCCGGTCATGAGGAGGATCATGAAAATCCCGGAAGGAGGCGGCTTGATTGCATATCATTTTATCCATTTTGCGAATTGAGAGGTTTTCTCAGGCCGCCTTGCCGACATTTTACCTGTTTTTTGGAATGCTCCGGAAGACAACCATTTTGATCCCAGAAGGGATATAATCCGATCCGGAAACCCTGGAACAATCTCTTTACAATCCCCATATATATTGATAATCATTTTTTCGGGCTGTAACAAAGCGGCTCAGTTCAATCAATTTTTATCCGTCATCCCGCTGGGACATATCTGCTTTATTTTGCCTGACCGCTAAGCGGGACGCCGGATAAAAATCTATATTTTATGGTAAAATCCTATGAATGATTTAAAGATTGACTTCATCAAAGATTCCTTATGCTATCGAGCGTGGTCGGCCTCCGTTCAGCGAGCAAATTTGTATAAAAAATCGAGCGGTGAGGCCAAAAGAAATTTTAGGAAACAAACCATATCATTTCTGCAAAACAAACTACTTCCGAAATACAAAAATCCGTGCTCAGAAAAGGAGCATTACAAGAATATCGATAGTCTAATAAGATTTGCTAATAGAGTTGGAAATATGGTTTTAAATAAAGATGGGTACAAATATGGTGTCTCACAAAAACTGTTAAACTTGACTCTAAAATATTATTGGTGCTTGGATTTTGTTAAAGAACCTCCTCATTGTCCAATTGATAGGAATATCATTAATGAAATTGACAAAACAAATGTACCCAATCTCAACTGGACACAAATTACCTCAAAGACAGAATATATGAAAATCATAGAAGCGATTAAAGATGAGGCCAGCAACATGTCAATTTCGGAGTGGGAGTTACGCAATTACTGAAAATCGAGCCATAACCACTGCGTTCACGGGACGGCGAGGAGCATGCCGCCCGTGACGCTGGCGTTATGTATATGTTTTCTGATAACAAATGAGCTTCAAGAATGAATATGATGAATTAACGACTTCAGAGAAATTTTTGACGCACCTCTGCAAGGATACTTTTCTTAATTTATGGAGTTGGCCCCACATATATAGAAAGCAAAGATGGAGTGGAGGCGAAGGGAAAGAAGTTTGCGACCTTTTAGTCGTGTTTGATAGAAATATAATCATTTTTTCAGATAAATATTGTGAGTTTCCAGACACCGGTGATTTACTTACAGATTGGTGTAGATGGTTCAAGAAGGCTGTTTTCAAATCAGCGAAGCAAGTATGGGGCGCCGAACGATGGATTCGTCAATATTCAGACAAGCTATACATCGATAAAAATTGTACAATCCCATTCCCTTACCCGCTTCCAAACATTGAACAGGCAACTTTTCATAGAATTGTAGTTGCTCATGGTTCCGCGTTTAGGTGCCGAAAAGAATTGGGTGGTAGTGGTAGCCTGTTGATAAATCCAAGCATAATTGGAGAGCAGCACTACAACCCAGAATTAGAAATGATCCAGCCGTTTACTATTGGACGTTTAAGTAAAGACAAGGGATTTATTCATGTATTAGATGACTTTAATTTACATATTGTCCTGCAAACCGTTGATACAATAACAGATTTCACGAACTATTTGGAAAAGAAACAAAGGTATGTTGAGTCTGGCAAACTCATGATGGCAGCTGGTGAAGAGGATCTATTAGCTGCTTATTTCAGAAAATTGAACGCAGATGGTGATCACGATTTTAAATATCCAGAAAAGGCAGATCTAATCGTTCTACAGGAAGGGTTTTGGGAGGATTTTCAAACTCATCCAGATAGAATATCTCAGCTTGAAGCTGATAAAATTAGTTATGCTTGGGATGAACTTATTGATAAATTTTCTGTACATATTCTTGGTCAGACTCTCTACAATCCATCACACGTAGAGATATCAGATCACGAGATAGGATTGCGTATACTTGCTAGTGAGCCAAGAACAAGACGCAGAATGCTGTCAAGAAGCCTGATGCAAGTATTAGAAAGAGCCGAGCGCGAGGTAAGATCTGTAAGAGTTGTTTCCGGAGTGAACGATAGTGAACCATATTATGTTTTTCTATCACTTGATAAAACAAATGATTTGTCTGACGTTGAATATAGAAATGTAAGACAACATTTACTCGAAAATTACTGCCTTGCGGCAAAGGTTAAATTTCCGAAAGCTAAACAAATAATAGGAATAGCAACGGAACCGATAAGCCATAAAAAGAGATCTGAGGATTTAATTTATATTGACGCAAGCAAATGGACAAAAAAAAATCAAGAAGATGCTGAGAAAATAAGGAACGAATTTAATTTGTTGGTAAATGCAAAGATGTATCACAAAATTGAGAATGAGTTTCCCCGACAAGAAATAGAGGATTTTAAAAAAGGTAAAAATAGAAATAAACCTTGCTATTGTGGCAGTGGAAAGAAATATAAAAAATGTTGCGGAAAATAGATTTGTATACATAACCTTATGCTTTACGCGGATTGGAGCTCCGCTGCCGCTACACCCCAACCGGAATGCATGGTCGTTAGGTCAATAACGCACACAGAGAGACATTATGGGAAAGGTGCTTACGCTGCTGTTCATGATTTTATTGGCTCTTGCATCGGTGGCCGGCTATCTGTTTCTCACCGAGAGGATTATTGCAGGGGAAAGGCAAATAGCCGAGGGTCAAACACGGCTTGAAAAAGCAAAGCCCGCGCTCGCGGAGGGCAAGGCTAAACTGGAGGCCGGAAAGCGAGAGTTGTCAGAGGGCAGGAAGGATTACCGGCAAGCTGAGGAGAACCTGTTACTGGTGCTGGCGGACAAACTGCTGAAAGGCGGAAAGGGCTTCGAGGATGCAAGAGAGCGGGTCGCCGAAGGAGAAAAGAAGACCGCCAAAGGAGAGGACAAGATTGACGTTGGGGAAATCCGGCTTGATGCAGGCGAGTCGGCATTGCGCCGAGGGAAGGAAAAGCTGGGCCTGGCCAAGGGCGCACGCTTTGCCTGTGCACTCGGGGCGGCTTTCTTTGCCACGCTATCGATTGTGTTCGGGTTTTGTTGGAGACGATCGCTGATCCGAATCTTTATGCATACTGATACACCTGCATAACGGTGCTTTGGGCAGGAGTGGCGCTTCCGGCGGGAAAAAGGATTTGGCCGGTTGGGAAGCGCCGGGAGAATGATAACATAATTTTGTGATACAACTGTATGAAATTAAAAGATCTCGGTTTCGACCAATGGTTTGAAGCGCAAGCCGCTGCACTGCGCATGGATGGCTGCGGCTTTGCCCGCATATCCGCAGTGGACCGCGGTTCATACCTCATCAAAGATGAATCAAGGGAAGTCCCGGCCGAGCTGTCCGGGAAGCTGACTTATGGGATTGACAGCGCCGTGGACCTGCCATGCGCAGGAGACTGGGTGACGGCGCAGTATTACAACAATGACACCGCGGCGATCATCCACCGGGTGTTTCCGCGAAAGACCTTCCTGCGGCGCAAGACTCCCGGCAGGAACATCGACTATCAGATGATTGCCGCCAACATCGATACCGCCTTTATTGTCCAATCCTGCCATTTTGACTTTAACCCAAGCCGGCTGGACCGATACCTGGTCATGGTAGCGGACGGGCATGTTGAACCGGTTGTCATCCTCACAAAGACGGACCTGATCACCCGGGATGAATTGGATCGGAAGCTTGCGATCATCGGCTCCGTCACCAAAGCCAGGGTGATGTCTCTCAGCAATATCACCGGAATCGGGTTTGATGCGTTTCAAAAAACGCTCTTGCCGGGAAAGACATACTGTCTGCTTGGTTCATCGGGTGTGGGGAAGACGACGATCATCAACCGTCTCATGGGCAGGGAAGCCTTTGAAACAAAGGCCGTCAGCAGCACAGGAGAAGGCACCCATACGACCTCACGCCGGCAGATCATCGTTCTGGGACAGGGAGCCATGCTGATCGATACGCCCGGTATGCGGGAGCTTGGCATTGTGGGTGCCGGCGACGGGATCGACACCGGTTTCGAGGAAATTGTCATGCTGTCCGAAAATTGCCGATATGCGGATTGCCGTCACGAACAGGAGCCCGGGTGTGCGGTCAGGGGGGCACTTGAAAATGGGGAATTGCAGGAAGACCGTTATCTCAGCTATATCAAGCTTAAGAAAGAGTCGGAGTACTACGGGATGTCCTATCAGGACAAACGGAAAAAGGACAAGGATTTCGGCCGGTTCATAAAATCGGTAAAAAAGCATTTGAAAGACTGAGAAACGAAAACCGGTCAATGGGGCAGGCTGTATGTAAAATATTTATTTTGAAATAAAACAACCGGATCATGAGATAATGATGAAAGATTTTTTCAAGGTTACCGAGCTCGGGGATGTCCTGAAGCTGGCAACCGGTTTTAAGAAGACACCGGATGAAACAATTCCGATTCAGCAGGCCCCGGACCGAATCCTCGCAGAGGACATCATTGCCGACCGGGACCTGCCGGGTTTTGACCGGTCCGTCATGGACGGATATGCGCTTGCTGCCGCTGCCACATTCGGCGCATCCGAGGCCAATCCCGCGCTGTTGCATCTGACCGGCTCCGTGCGGATGGGAGAACCGGCGGATGGTTCGGTCGGTCGCGGTGAAGCCGTGAAGGTCGCAACCGGCGGGATGATACCGGAGGGGGCGGACAGCGTGGCCATGGTGGAGCATACCCAGCTGGTCGATCCGGAAACCCTCGAGGTATTTCGAAGCCTGGCGCCGGGCAGCAACATGATCCGGAAAGGAGAGGATTTTCCGGAAGGTGCTGCCATCCTTTCCCGCGGATGCCTGCTGCGGTCCCAGGAGATCGGTCTTTTGGCTGCATTCGGCCGGGCATCGGTGCGGGTCTGTCGGAAACCGGTGGTGGGCATTGTTTCCACCGGGGATGAGATCGTACCCATCCATCAGGAACCGGGACCGGCGCAGATCCGGGACATCAACACCTATTCCATGTCCGCCCTTGTTTCCCAATCCGGCGGAATCCCGGTGTCATACGGCATTATCCGGGATCGGTATGAAGATCTTTTGGCAACCTGTCTCCGGGCGGTTGAGGCATCGGACATGATCATCATTTCCGGCGGAAGTTCGGTCGGGACTCGTGATTATACCATTGATGCGATTTCCGCACTGCCCGAATCCGAGATCCTGGTGCACGGCATTTCCATCAGCCCGGGCAAACCGACCATTCTCGGCCGATCCTCACAAAAGCCGGTCTGGGGTCTTCCGGGCCACGTGGTATCCTCCATGATCGTGTTTCATATGGTGGTGAAACCTTTTCTGGAGCATATCCGGGGAAGAACGGATCAAAACGGGAAACACCGGAATGTATCCGCATTCCTGTCCCGGAATGTATCATCCGCCCAGGGAAGGGTGGACTGTGTCCGGGTCCGGCTGATGGAAAAAGACGGCCGGCTCCTGGCGGAACCGATCCTGGGAAAATCCGCCTTGATCAATACCATGGTGAAGGCCGACGGCCTTGTGGTGATCGGGCTGAATTCCGAAGGACTGGAGAAAAACACATTGGTATCGGTGATTCCGATTTAAGTTGTTACATGGAGAGCAATATGAGTTCGGATCGAAATGTCTACCTGAACATGAAAACCCTTGATGAGGCAAAACAGATTCTCCGGAACGGGTTCCCGTTTTCCAGCATGCTGTCTTCGGAAACGGTTCCCACACCGGATGCGGTGGGAAGGGTCCTTGCGGAACCGGTTGCGGCTCGATTGTCCTCTCCCTCTTTCCATGCAGCGGCCATGGACGGAATTGCCGTCCGGGCGGAGGATACATTCGGCGCTTCGGAAACCAGTCCCATACAACTCAAAACCGGAAAGAACGCGTTTTTTGTCAATACCGGCCATGTCATGCCAGGGGAGACAAATGCGGTCATCATGATCGAGCATGTCCAGATCCTGGAAGACGATCGGCTGGAAATCGAGGCGGCAGTCTTTCCCTGGCAGAATGTCCGGCGGGTCGGAGAAGATATCGTGGCAACCGAATTGATGTTTCCCCGGAATCATCAGGTAACCCCGTATTGCATCGGCGCCCTTTTGTCCGGCGGCATTTTTACCGTGAATGTCCGGAAAAAACCGCGCGGGCTGATCATTCCCACCGGATCGGAGCTGGTGGACTGGAAAAAGATGGGAGATGAGGAAATCCGGCCGGGCCAGGTCATTGAATCCAATTCCTATGTGCTGGAAAAACTGGTCGAGGACTGGGGCGGCGCTTCTGTCCGAATCGGCCGGATCGAGGATGATGTGGAAAAAATCCGTGATGCGGTTCAACAGGCGGTTCAGGAGGATTTTCAGTTTGTCCTGATCGCCGGCGGATCTTCTGCAGGGTCTGAGGATTATTCCCGAAAAGTGATTGCGTCCCTGGGGGATGTCCTGGTTCACGGGGTGACCATCATGCCCGGAAAACCGGTTCTGATCGGAAGGATCAAGGGAAAGCCCGTGTTCGGCATTCCCGGATACCCGGTATCGGCGATCATCGCGTTTGAACAGTTTGTGGGTCCCATGATCATGAACATGCTCGGCCTTCCGGAAAGAAACCGGGACAAGGTTATGGTTGAGCCCATCCGGAAAATTCCATCCAAACTGGGCGTGGAGGAATTTCTGCGCGTCAAGCTCGGGAAGGTCGGCAGCCGGATCGTGGCAACCCCCCTCCCGCGGGGGGCCGGTTCCATCACCACCCTGACCGATGCCGACGGCATCATCCGGATTCCGAACCATGTGGAGGGAATCCGGGAACAGGAGCCGGTGGAAGCGGAACTGCTGCACCCGCTGTCTTCCCTGGAAAAGACGATTGTGGTTGTGGGCAGCCATGACAATACCCTGGATGTGCTCGTGGATCGGCTCAAACGGGTTCCCGGCGGTTACACTCTGTCCTCCAGCCATGTGGGAAGCCTGGGCGGATTGATGGCCATCCGAAAAGGGGTGTGTCACGTAGCGGGTACGCACCTTCTGGATACGGAGGACGGCTCTTACAATATCTCCTATATCAAAAAGCATCTGCCGGATGTGCCGGTCCGGCTGGTGAATCTTGTCCATCGGGATCAGGGCCTGATCATCCCCTGGGGAAATCCCAAACAGATCAAGGGGATCGAGGATCTTGGCCGGAAAGATGTCCGGTTCATCAACCGGCAGGCCGGTTCCGGGACAAGAATACTGCTGGATTACCGGCTGAAGGAGCTGGGTCTTGACCCATCGGATATTCAGGGGTATTCTGATGAAGAATTCACCCATATGGCTGTTGCGGTTTCCGTTTTGAGCGGATCGGCGGATGCAGGACTTGGTATTCATGCCGCTGCCAGGGCGCTCCATCTTGATTTTATTCCCGTGGTCACGGAACAGTATGATCTGGTGATCCCGGCGGAATATTTTGAAACCGAAATGATCCGGACGCTTCTCGACATCATTCATTCTTCCGATTTTCAAAAACAGGTGATGTCCCTTGGCGGATATCACACGGAAATGACCGGACGGATCATCATCTGATGTTCATGGACAGGGATTATGAAATACAGACTCACGGACCATACCGCAGATTTCGGGATACAGGCAAATGGCCAAACCCTTGAACAGGTTTTTGAAAATGCCGCTTTTGCCCTGTACGACCTGATTACGGATACCGGCATCCTTGCCGGCAATCAAACCATACCGCTGACCGTGACCGGGGATGATCAAAATGACCTGATGATGAACTGGCTCCGGGAGCTCTTGTATCTCTGGAACGGCATGGGGATGCTGGTCAAACAGGCATCCGTAAGACAGATTTCCGAATTCCGGCTGACCGCCGATGTTGCCTATGACCTGTATGACCGCAGCAAACACGAAATCCGGAACGAGATCAAGGCGGTTACCTATCATCAACTGAAAGTGGACCGGAATACCGATGGCTGGTTTGCCGATTTTATCTTGGATGTTTGAGAGGAAAAAACCATATGGACCTGATCCGGAAAAATGATTATTTGTGGGAGATCCCGAAGACCGGCGACATGCAGGTGCCGGGAAGGATTTATTCCAGTTCTTCCATGATCGGCGATGTTGCCAGGGAGGAAGCCTGCAAGCAGGTGGCGAATGTGGCCATGCTTCCGGGAATTGTTACCGCCTCTCTGGCCATGCCGGACATTCACTGGGGGTATGGGTTTCCCATCGGCGGTGTTGCCGCGTTTGACTGGAAGGACGGGATTGTTTCCCCGGGAGGTGTGGGCTATGACATCAACTGCGGGGTCCGGCTTGCCGTCAGCGGCCTTCATGTGGATGAAATCCGCTCCCTGCAGGAAGACCTTGCCGATGCGTTATTCCAGGGAATTCCGTCCGGTGTGGGTTCGACCGGGGCGATCGCACTTTCCAAAAAGGAGGTGAAGAAGGTTCTGGTCCAGGGGAGCAGGTGGGCGGCAGCCAATGGATTCGGGGAAGACCTGGATGTCCGCAGAACCGAAGATCACGGATGCATGACCGATGCCGATCCTGAGGCGGTCAGTGACCGTGCGCTGGAGAGGGGTCTGAAACAGCTTGGCACGCTGGGTTCCGGGAATCATTTCCTGGAACTGGGCGTGGTGGAAACCATCTATGATCCGGATATTGCAAAAGCATTCGGCCTGTTTGCCGGACAGGTGACCATGCTGATTCATTCGGGTTCGCGCGGTCTCGGCTACCAGATCTGTGATGATTCTCTGGCGGAACTGACCCGGCATGCGAGAAAATCAGGCTATCATCTGCCGGACAGGCAGTTGTCGTATGCCATGATCCAGTCCGCCCAGGGCCGGCGTTATCTCGGCGCCATGGCCTGTGCCGCCAATTATGCCTGGGCCAATCGTCAGATCATGATGCACCGGGCAAAAGACATTATCATGAAGACTCTCGGCATCAGTCCCCGGAGCCTTTCCATGAATCTGTTGTACGATGTCTGCCACAATATCGCCAAGAAGGAGGAGCACATGGTTGACAACCGGAAGCAATGGCTGTGTGTTCACCGGAAAGGGGCGACACGGTCGTTTCCGCCGGGTCATCCTTCCCTGCCGGAGGAGTATCGGCAAACCGGCCAGCCGATCCTGATACCCGGCGACATGGGGACGGCATCCTATGTTCTGGTCGGAAAGGAAAAGGCCATGGCTGAAACATTCGGCTCCACGTGTCATGGGGCCGGAAGGGTGCTGAGCCGGAATGCAGCCAAAAAGGCGAGCCGGGGAAGGGCGATCCATGAAGAACTGGCTGCCAAAGGAATCATGGTGAGATGGACCGGCAGGGCCACCCTGGCGGAAGAGATGCCGGAAGCCTACAAGGATATCTCGGATGTTGTCAATGTGGTTCACGGCGCGGGGCTATCGGGAAAAGTCGCAAAGCTCCGGCCGCTGGTTGTCATCAAGGGATAGAGGATGAAACTTTTGAACGGGGATCGCCCTTTTATCAGAACAGGATGGCCATCAGACCCACGGCAAAACAGTATAGGGAAAAATAGATGAGTTTGCTGTTTTTAACGATGTAAATCATCAATCTGCATGCGATCAAACCGCTTGTCAGGGCGGCAAAAAATCCGACCGTCAACGGAAGGATGCCGATATTCGAACCGGCCATATCACCATTTAACAGCTCGAGAAAATTCCCTCCCAGAATCGGTATGATCACCATTAAAAAAGAAAATCGGGCAACCTCGGTTTTATCCACACCGATCAGAAGACCGGTTGCGATTGTCGCTCCGGAACGACTGATGCCCGGCAGGACGGCTACTGCTTGTGCGATCCCGATGATAAAGGCTTTGGCGTAAGTGATGTCTGCATTATTGTTTTTTGCAAAGTACGTAAAGCCGAGGAGCGCGGAAGTAACCAGCAGCATGCAGCCGACAAACACGATGTTTCCGTCAAAAAAAGATTCGATCATTTCCGGGAAGAAAATCCCCGGAACGGCAACGGGAATCATGGAGATACCGATCTTCAGAAGATATTCCGTTGATTCGTTCCGTTTGAAAGTACATGCGTTCCGTAACAGATCCAGAATATCTTTTCGAAAGACAATCAGGGTGCTGAGGACGGTAGCAGCATGAACCACGACCGTAAAGGTAACATCCTTATCGAGCCGGGTACCCAGGACATGTTTTCCCAGTTCAATATGGCCGCTGCTGCTGACGGGCAGAAATTCGGTCAATCCCTGCAGGAGGCCTAGAATAAATGCTTCGAAATTATTCATTCTTGTCCTTACACCAAGGTTTGTCATTCTGACGAAAGTCAGACACGCAGTGAAGCGTAGCGCTATCCAGTAATTTCAGAAGCTTCTGGATGCCGGATCAGGTCCGGCATGACGGAGATGAGACTTTAACCGTTTTCGATACCCTCCAGTTTCCAGTTGGTGGTGCCCACCGGGGCGGCAAATGTCCAGTCTTCTTCAAACTTAACCGGATTTTCAGGGTCCCCTTTGATAACCTCGTTTGACTTCTCGTCGGTGGTATAATCCAGCAGGTTTGCGGTGAACCTCACGGTGACAAAGATTTCTCCCTGTTCCACGCCGGCATGGATCAGCTCGATGCTGCGAACGGCGATGTTCTCCAGCCGGTTGATTTCCCCTTTCTGCTTCATCTCTTCAAAATGCCGGGCATACTCGCCCAGCAGCTGGTCGCCGACAAAGGCTTTTAACACATTGGTATCCCGCCTTGTCCATCCCGCCTGGATCTTGAAGAACAGGTTTTGAGCGGTTTCCTTAAAGGTATCGGGGTTAAAGTCCGGATCAACGGTCCAGATTTCTTTTACGCCCAGAACAAGAGGATCTTCATCCGGATTGGGTTCCGGTATGAACCGATTGTCTGCGCCGGAAAACATCAGATTCGATGAACTCCGGTCATCAGGATACCCGGTCTCTGTTCCTGCGGCAAATCTTTTTTTAGCGGAAAACCACCGGTAGGCCATAAAGCCGAGTCCTCCGATCAGAAGGATCTCGAACAGCCCGATGCCGCTTCCGCCAAAGCCGCCTGCACCCATTCCATGGGCCGTGCCTCCGAAAAGCATGGAGCCCAGAAATCCGCCCATGACCCCGCCGGCCAATCCGCGAGTGAAGGCTCCGCCCATGGGATTTCTTGTGGTCTGTCCTGCCGCCGGATTTGTCGCGGTCTGACGGGGCTGGGTCCGGGGCGCCTGCCGGGAAACCGAAGGGCTTCTGCTAAAGGATCGGCCGCCCATACGGGATCTTGCTTCGGCCAATTCCATCATACCGGCCAGGCCAAATATCAATACGGTCAGAATCGCCGCAAGTGCGATTTTTTTTCGGGTAACGCGTTTCATTCATTTATCTCCTTTTGTTCATCCGTAATAAGTTTGCGCAGGTCTTACTATATTTCCGAATGCTTTGCAAACAGGATAGGAATACTCGTGTCGATTTTCTGTCCGGATTCCGATAAAACACCATTTGCGGATTGACATTCACAAAAAGCCATGGGATATAATATTGAAATTAATTGAATGAGTACGAACAGTTAACATGGATAATGAGTTTTCCTTTTCTGGTGCTTGAATTCCGGACCAGATCAACGGAAATATATAGTTTTGAATTTGACACATCATGATTGATGAAACCCTAAAAAAAGTCCTCATTCCGTCATGCCGGACCTGATCCGGCATCCAGAAGCTTCTATAATTACTGGATTCTGACTTTCGTCAGAATGACAAAAAAGGTAATTTTCGACTTTTTACGAAAGCATCAAAATTGGTAAGGAGAAAAGAATATGAATCCTGAAATATTCAGAGAGTATGACATCCGCGGCATTGCCGGGGAAGATATCACCGGGGAGGATGTCGTGCTCATCGGGAAAGCGGTGGGAAGCTTTCTGATTTCACGCGGCCATAAAAAGCTTTCCGTAGGGCGGGACTGCCGCCTGACTTCGGAATCATACAGTGAAAGGGTGATCGAGGGACTGCTATCCACCGGATGTGATGTGATCGATATCGGCGTCTGCCCGACGCCGGTTTTTTATTTTTCCATTCAGCATCTGGTTACCCAGGGCGGCGTGATGGTGACGGCCAGTCATAATCCACCGGAATACAACGGATTCAAACTGTGCATCGATCTGGATTCCATCCATGGCGCGGATATTCAGGTGATCCGCGAGATGATTGAAAAAAGGCAGTTTGCAGAGGGCCGCGGAAAAAGAATTGTTCAGGATGTGATTCCGGCCTATCATGATTTTGTGGTTTCCAATATCCGGATCGGCCGGGTCATGAAGGTCGGCATTGACGCGGGAAACGGGACCGGCGGAGTGGTCGCGGTTCCGATTATCCGGAAGCTGAAATGCGAAGTCCATGAGTTATACTGCGATATGGATGGAACCTTCCCGAATCATGAAGCAGACCCGACGGTTGCCAAAAATATGAAGGACCTGATCGCCCTGGTGAGAGACAAGGGCCTGGATCTGGGTATCGGGTATGACGGCGATTCGGACCGGATCGGTGTTGTGGATGAAAAGGGCAATCTTGTTTACGGGGATCAGCTGATGATCATCTTTTCCCGGGAAATCCTGTCCCGGAAACCCGGAGCCGCCTTTATTTCAGAGGTTAAATGCTCCAAAACCATGTATGATGACATTGCAAAAAACGGCGGCAAGCCCATTATGTGGAAAACAGGCCACTCCCTGATCAAAAAGAAGATGAAAGAGGAAAAGGCCGAACTGGCCGGTGAAATGAGCGGACACCTGTTTTTTGCCGACCGGTATTTTGGATATGATGACGCGATTTATGCTTCCTGCCGGCTCCTGGAAATTCTGTCCAACAGTGGGAAAACCATATCCGAACTCTTGTCCGATGTTCCCCGGACATTCAATACACCGGAGATCCGTGTGGATTGTCCGGACAGGATCAAGTTTCAGGTGGTGAAGGAGGTCACCCGGATTTTTCGGGAACAATACGATGTCATTGACATTGACGGTGTCCGGGTCCTGTTTCATGACGGCTGGGGGCTGGTCCGTGCTTCCAATACCCAGCCGGCGCTGGTACTGCGGTTTGAATCCATGACACAGGAAAGGCTGGATGAAATCCGGTCGCTTGTGGAAAAAACCCTGGAAGATGTCAAAAGGAAGTTCTGAGCCGGCATTTGCTCGATCTTTATTTTCGAGATGGGCTGCTGTTGCGGGCAGGGGGAAGCGCAGTTATTGAAGCAATGCATCTCTTGAAGTTTGTATACAGATTTTGTGAATAACCGATCGACCCTGCCCGTCAATCTTCAACGTTTTGTTCGGCAAACCGTTCTCTGGATTCTCTGACCGCTGCAATAATATCTTTTGTTGTTGCTTTGGTTTTAATCCCTGGAACATCAAATGGCGATTTTTTGCTTTTCCGTAAAACTATGGAAAAGGATTCGCCACCTCTCCTTTTGATGACGACCTCTTCATTTCTTGCAATATTAAGAACCTCAGCAAGCCTCTGTCTTGCTTCGGAATATGTGTAGACTTTCATGATTATTTACTCCAAAATCGTTATTCCCATTTCCCGCGCTACCCTTTGCATTCCAAGGTCAAGTGTAAGAAGCGGGCTATGGAGGTTCTCCGCGCATTTTAAAAAATATGCATCGTATGCGTATAGATTAAATTTTATCGCAATACGCAATGCGGATTTTATATCAGTATGCCTAAGATCAACTTGTATTTGTTGAATAATCTCCCATGCCGACGCAACCTCCTCTTTTTTCAAGGTGTTTTTTTTCATCATTGCCGTTAAGGCATTCCCAATTTCAAACGGCAAGACATCGGGAGCAATTAAATCATGGCCTTCAGTAAGTTGAATTATTGTAGCCTTTTCAGGCTCGTTTAACGCAACGGCAATAAATGTATTTGTGTCAGCAATGATTTTCATGGGTACAATTGTACGTGTTAGGATTTAATTTGTCAAGCCGAACGTATTTCTCACCTGCCGGTGTGGAGCGACTGCGGAGCACCAGTCAGGTGCAGAAAATGGTTATGTGTACTTTCTGCGATTCATGTCTTCTCAAAATAGTTTCTGATTGCCTCTTGGTCCCTCAAATATATGCTGAGCCAATCGTGGTGATTTCGCCCCAGCTGATACCTTGCCTCAGAGTGGGACCTAACATTGTCGAGTAATATAGCTACGAATTTCTTGGTTTCTTCGTGAGTCTCAGGATCCGCTTGCCTGAATCTCCAGGTGGGAGTTGGTGAACCTACTTTGCCCCAGCAATACTTTGAAGGAATACAAATTAGAAATAAGTGTTTAATATTCTCGCTTAACCAAGTAACACCTGTTTCTCGGCCTGACAATTTCCCACAACCATTTCCTTGGAAACCAATTATCCCGCACAAAGGCTTGTATGGCTCCGGCGAATATCCTACATAAAATCCTAAGGGATTATACACTGTATCATACAGTTTGGCGGCAGATTTTTCAGCTGATAGTAATTCACTTTTTCGTAGATGGCTTTTTACCTCCAATACTGCGATAACACTCTCAGCCGGATAGACACCAATGGCCTGTTCCTTTATAAACGGGGGCATGATACGGTTGTCGTATATGACAATGTCGGTTTGGTTGCTTTGATCTCCCCTGTGATTGACTATGATTCCCGATCCGATATCAAATTGAATTGGCAAAAATTGTTTAAGAATATTTGATACAAAAAGCTCCTTTAACTCTCCTTCTGTGAGCTTGTGAGCAAGGGATAGGCTTTTAACCCTTGAGAGCATTCCTTCAATTAGGGAACTTGAATCTTTTTGAATTAAAGTTCTTTTTATCTTTTTTTGAGCTTGGTCAGACATGTTTGATGCCCTTCTATATTTCACATAACAATTGATTCTATAGTTTTCCGTATATCTCCAAAAGCCGGAAAGATCTTTGACCAAGTAAATTCATTCGTTTTTATATTTTTGATTTGTAGAAAATCGTCTGATATTTGTACCTTGCTGTTTACACAATATATTCGAGCTCGACAAGGGTTTTCTTTTATCGTAATTAAACCAATCTTTCCGGGTATCATGTCATTTTATATAAATACACAAATTTTTTAAGATATTAATATAATAACAATGTCTTCTGATTTTCAAAAGCGGTTTGAGAACGATATGCGGGAAAAAGCCGTTCCGAAGAAGCTTTGGAGGCATTATAAAAAATGGTTGCGGTATTACCTCGATTTCTGTCAAAAGTACAAATTCCCGCCAGAACAAACAGACAGCCTTCCACACTTTTTGAGTAAATTACAGGAAAAAAAACAAACAACGATCCAGCAAAAGCAGGCGGCATGTGCAATTCAATTGTATTACGAAACGGCATCGGTTTCCAGCTGCAATCCAAGGAAATTACAAGGTGCCGGTCCTTTGGCGGACAATCCTTGTAAATTGAGGGAAACGCCTTTCGAAGCTTCCCGCCCCATTGATCATGGCCTTTCTCTGAATGAGGCGGTGGTTTCGTATGTGAAAAGCAAACCGGAAAAGGTCTGTTCCGAATTTTTCACCGTGGTAACTTGCCGCCGGAGAAAAATATTTACGTTTCCGGAAAGCCGAATTTTTCTTCGTCAGGCCAGTCGGCAGACACCGGAGAAATATCCGTTTCGAATAGACGATTTGATATTGCTTAAGGAAGATGCGCTTAAAAGCACATCCTACCAAGTTTGAGGATCACTTGCATTGTATTTGGACGCAACCGGAATCACAATTTGATTTTTCCATGACATTGAAAGTGTCCGGGTCCTGTTTCATGACGGCTGGGGGCTGGTCCGTGCTTCCAATACCCAGCTGGCGCTGGTACTGCGGTTTGAATCCATGACACAGGAAAGGCTGGGTGAAATCCGGTCGCTTGTGGAAAAAACCCTGGAAGATGTCAAAAGGAAGTTCTGAGCCGGCATTTTTTTAATTGACTTCACGGCAAGAGAGCGTTAAGCAGATCGCAACAGCGGCGGTGGATCGTAATCGCGGCAGGATGCCTCCCCCGCTTTGATGTTATGACAAAATTTTGTTTTGAGAGGGTTTTATGACGTTGCTTGCAAGAGATATCATGGTTCGGGATTTTGATACGGTCAAGACAAACACTTCTGCAAAAGTTGCCATCCAGATGATCCTGAACGGAAAAACACGGGAAACCGGCCATAAAACCATCAGTCTGATGGTGCTGGATGATTATGGTCAGCTCGCCGGCGTGGTCACCATGTTCGACATCCTGTATCATTTCCGTCCGGATTTTTTAAATTACGGTATTGACAGTTCATTCATGGAGTGGAAAGGGGGGCTGGAATCCACGATCAAGTCCCTTGCCGGAAAAAAAGTGGAACAGATTATGAGTACCCATATTGTGGGTGCAAAAATCGATGACCCATTGATGGTGCTGATCGACCGGATGGTCAAGAACAAATACCGGCGGCTTCCGGTACTGGAAAACGGCAGGCCCATCGGGGTTGTCTATATCGGGGATGTCTACTACCATCTGTTCAACGGAATTTGACGGTTTCCGGACTCATGTTGCCCAACCCCGCGATCAGGCAGGGGAATAGGCGCAGTACCCCGGTCGCGGTCCGACCTCTGCCGGGTGTTTCCGGCAGACCAGGGGCCGCTTTTCATATACCCGGCATTTCCGGTTTGAATCGAGAAAGATACAATCCCCGCGGCTGTTCTGCTCCAGCACAAAGATGCCGGTTTTAAAATGATAGCGTTTGATGATGCCCTCCTTTTTCAACCTTTGGATCAGTTTTTTCATGGAGTGCTCCATTTCCCATTCATCGGTCAGGCCAAGACGAATCAGATCCGCTCCGGAAACCTCCACAATAAAGGTGCAGCATCCTGCCCGGCAGGTTTTGCAGAGTTTTTCGTGATAGCGGATCCATGTCCTTGTATTTTCAATATTCATCATGGATTGTAAGGGAATTGCTTCCGGCAAGAACACACTGGTTCCCGGAAGTCAGGATGCGAAAAACCGAATCTTCGCATCCTGACGTTATTTCGACCATTTTATGGATTATCCGGCCGGAGCGACGGAGACCGGCATTCCCATCAGCGGCCATATAATCAGAACGGCAATCCCGACGACGATCATCAGCATGATGCTGGCCGGTACCCCGTACATGAAGAACTCACCGGGTGTAAACTGTTTGGAATCATAGGCAATGGCATTGGGAGCAGCCCCCACCAGAAGAATGAACGGCATGCCTGCGGCCACCAGGGAGGCAAACAGGATGACCTCTGCCGCAACCCCCAGATAGGGAGCGATCACCAGGGCAACCGGAAGGGATATGGCGATGGCGGCAACGTTCATGATAAAGTTGGTCATGACCAGAACAAAGAAGGTGATCCCCATGATAAAGACAAATCCCGGGGCATTCTGAAACATGACCAGCCAGTTCACGGCAAGCCACTTGGCGGCTCCGGTCTGCCACAGGCAGAATCCGATACTCATGGCACCGGCAAACAGCAGAATGATATTCCAGGGGACATTTTCCAGATCATCCAGATCCATGATTTTAAAAACAAAAAACAGGATGGTGGACAGAAGGATAACGGCTGTTTTGTCCAGGGTCTTCAGAGCGGGAACAAAGGAGATCAGGGACATGGTGACAATCACGGCAAGCACGATCATGGCGGCAAGGAGTTCGTTTCTGGTCAGTGGACCCATTTCGGAATTGAGCCTTGTCGCTTTTTCCCGCAGTCCGGGTATGGTGGATTTTTCCGGCTTGAGAAATACCATCATAAATCCCCATAACAGAAAGGTCATCAGCCATCCGATCGGCGCCATATATTTGGTCAGTGTAAAAAACGAGATGTCCATGTTGGCGCCGGACTTGATGCCTTCGACCATGATGTCGTTGTAAAAGCCAAGCGCAACAGCGCCGCGGGCCGCACCGAGAAGGGTTACGATACTGCCGGCACCGGCAACATAGGCCATTCCGATGAACAGCCCTTTACCGAATTTGGTGGGTTTGTCATCTGCTCCATACATGGCATATATGGAAATCAGGAGCGGATAAATGGTGGCGGCAACAGCGGTATGGGCCATGACATGGGTCAGGGCGGCCGTTACCACAAAGCAGCCCAGATAGATCATGCTGGTTTTTTCTCCCACGATCATTAGCATTTTATAGGCCAGTCTTTTGGTTAAGCCGGTTTTGGTGAAAACCATACCGATCATCATGGAGCCGAAAATAAACAGGACCGACGGGTCCATGAAATCCTTGAATGCCTCCTTGGGAGGGCGGATCAGAAACAGGGCCTGCAATACGCCGATGGTGATGCTGGTGATGCCGATGGGCAGGACTTCAAACACCCACCAGGTGCCTGCCAGCAGGAAGACGGCAAGGGCTCCCTTGGCTTCTTTGGACAGAATAAAATGTTCCCCCATGGGGTCAATGGCATCCGGCCAGGGCGGGGAGTAATACACAACGGCAAACAGGATGATGCCGGTGAACATGGCCATCAGCTTGCCCATGCTGTATTTTGATTTTTCGGTATCGATATTTTTTGTGCTCATGGAAATTTCCTCTATATGGATGCAGGATATCGTTCCTCCAGGGGTTCGATATGGTGCGTTTGATGGCGGTTTATCATGACAGTTTGCATTCTTTCATGGTATGAAAAATGGCTAGAAATACGTCGGTCAGCCGAAGAACTCCGGTGATCCTGCCTTTTTTGAGAACCAAAAGAGACTGATGCGGCCCCATGACCAGCATATGAATGGCCTGTCCGAGTGAGGCATCCTCCTCGACAATTTCCCCTTCCGACGGTGTGGTCATGATTTCCGATACCTTAATATCGACCGCCTTTTGGCAGATATTGATGAGAGGGGTATCCCACAGCTTATATTGCTCCATCATGGACTGGACAAATTTTTTGGTAAACCCGTATCGGGCCAGACCGGTGTTGGTCTGCATTTCACCGTATTTCGGCTCAAGCGCCCGGATGACATCCAGCTGGCTCAGTTTGCCGACCAGTTTCTTGTTTTCGTCCAGAATCAGGATCGCCCGGTGTCGATAAGGGCTGCGGTTAAAATCTTCCTGGGCTTTTTCCAGCGCAGTGACAGCCTCATACAGGGTGGCATCTTTATGGACGGTTGCATATTCCTCGATGGGCACCATGATATCTTTTACCTGATATTCTTGCATCTTTTCCCCCTTTTTTTATTTTTTCGTCTATCAGACGTTTATTCACTGAGTTTTTACTCGGTTTGTAAAAAAGGCATAATTAACATGGGGAAATCAAAAGATCAAGATATTGATTCGACCGTTTGACCCTGAATTTTTCCCCATGCGGTTACCTCGCAGGATCCTTAAAATCCGGTTGACATCATTTGCTTTATCCAATAAATGGACTATCTGGTGTTGGATTGGAACCGGATGTTTTTATTTAATATCCTGTTGAATTGAAAGCAATATCCGCAATTTGATTTTCAATCGTATGCAGTCGGGGAGTGTCATGGATCTTTTTTTTCTGTCTCTGGTCATCATCATTCTGGGTGGCGCGCTGCCGCTGTCTATCGGAAGGCGGTTTGCCGCAATGAAAACAGCGGCTGTTGCCGGTATCGGGGCCGGATGCCTGCTGGGATGTATCGACAGCGGGTTCAAGTTGTCCCAGACAGCCCGGTTCAGCGCTTCATTTGATTACCTGAAAACATTCTCACTGCTGTTTCAGATGGACAGCCTGTCCGCTTTTTTCCTGGTGATCATTTTTGCCATTTCCTTTGTTGCAACAGTTTACAGCTATCATTATATGAACAGCCCGGGAAAGTCGTTCCGCACATCCGTCAATTACTTTTTTTTCAGCCTGCTGATTGTTTCCATGGCATTGGTTGTAACGGCCGGAAATATGATTGCCTTCATGCTGTCATGGGAAATCATGTCCCTGTCATCCTTTTTTCTGGTGATCTACAATTATCAGACAGCCGAAAACAGAAGAGCGGGATATCTGTACCTGGTGTTTTCCCACATCGGGGCCATGTCGATCCTTACCGCATTCGGCATTCTCTACGGCTATACCGGAAGTTTCGGGTTTGCGGGTGCCGGGTCCATTACCGATACCGGAAAAATCCTGATATTCATCTTTGCATTCATCGGGTTTGGTTCCAAAGCCGGTGTGTTCCCGTTTCATGTCTGGCTGCCCCATGCCCATCCGGCAGCTCCGAGCCATATTTCCGCCGTCATGTCCGGCGTCATGATCAAGGTCGGTGTATATGGTATCCTCCGGATCTATTCCATACTTCATTTCCATACACCGCTTTTCGGTGAGATGGTGCTGATTGCCGGGATGGTTTCCGGAATACTGGGTGTCGTGTACGCCCTTGGCCAGTCCGACCTGAAACGATTGCTGGCCTATTCCAGCGTTGAAAATATAGGCATTATCCTGATCGGAATCGGGATCGGCATGATCGGGGTATCCTCCAACCAGCCCGTGATGGCGGTCCTCGGGTTTGCCGGAGGGCTGCTCCATGTGATGAATCATTCCCTATTCAAATCCCTGTTGTTCCTGGGCGCCGGAATCGTCCTTCAAAAAACCGGGACCCGGTCCATTGAAGCACTCGGCGGGCTTTTCAAGAACATGAAAATCAGCGGAGCTACCTTTCTGATCGGGTCACTGGCCATATGCGGGCTTCCGCCGTTTAACGGCTTTGTCGGCGAGTTTCTGATTTACCTTGGCGGATTCAAAGGGGTATCACTGGAGAAAACATCGTTTGCGCTCAGCCTGCTGGGCATTGTCAGTCTGGCGGTTATCGGCGGGTTGTCCCTGGCCTGTTTTTCACGGGTGGTCGGCATTGTTTTTCAGGGGGAACCCAGAAGTCCGGCAGCCGTGGGCCGGGATGAAAAAGGACCGACCATGCTGATTTCCATGCTGGTGCCGGCGGCTTTCTGTATCCTGATCGGCGTATTTCCCCAGGTGTTTATCCGGAGCGCCGTTAAAGCGGTCTCGTCGCTGGAGCTGGGATATGGACGGATTCCCCTGGAACCGTTTATGGAGATGACCGGCAACATCACCCGGGCAGCCATGCTTTTCCTTGCCGTTCTCTTTCTGGTTCTGGCCCTGCGGACCTTTTTGTACCGGAACAAGCCGGTTTCCCGTTCCGGAACATGGGGGTGCGGTTTTACCCAGCCGACCGTGAAAATGCAGTATACCGGTTCTTCCTATGCGGCTTCCATTCTTGATTTCTTCCGGCCGGTGGCACCGAGACTTGAAGATCATCCGCTGATCCGGGGACGGTTTCCCCAGAAGACCCATTATCGCAGCAGTATCCATGATATTGCCGAGCTTCATATGGGGAATCTGATTATCCGGCCGATACTGTTTTTATTTGAGCGGCTTCACTGGATCCAGCACGGGGATATCCATCTGTATATCGGCTATATCCTGCTGGCGATTATTGTACTGCTGTTTTTTGTTTAGAACCGCTTCCGGCGGCCTTCAAAGGATGCTGCCGGCATTCGGCGTCACTTTTAAATGAGACGAGAAAACGATGATGGAATCTTTTATTCTCTGGATCATGGCAATTCTTCTGGCTCCGTTTTTTTCCGGGGTGATCCTCAAGGTCAAGGCGTTTTTCGGCGGGAAAAAAGGACCGCCGGTTCTGATCAATTACTATACCCTGATCAAGCTGTTTCAAAAAGGATCCGTATACAGCACCAGCACCACGGTCGTTTTCAAGCTTGGTCCGGTGGTTTCCCTGTGTGCTGCCGTCATTGCCCTGATGTTTCTGCCCATCGCCGGGAGACAGCCCCTTCTTTCCTTTAACGGGGATGTGATTTTCGTTCTCTACCTTCTGGGGCTGGGGCGTTTTTTCACCATTGCCGCGGCCATGGATACGGCTTCCCCTTTTGAAGGCATGGGAGCGGCCCGGGAAGCTTATTTCCCGATCATCTGTGAAGCCACCATGTTCATGATCCTGGTTCTGTTTGTCAAGCTCACCGGCAGCCTGAGCCTGTCCGCCTATTTTGCCGGAAGCAGCCCCATGGAAATCTGGCATGCCGCCGGACCGCAGATGGTCTTTGTGATCATTGCCCTTTTCATTGTCCTTCTGACTGAAAATGCCAGGGTGCCGGTGGATGATCCGGCCACTCACCTGGAGCTGACCATGATCCATGAGGTCATGGTGCTGGATCACAGCGGGCCGGATTTTGCGCTCATCGAACTCGGAGCTTTTTATAAACTGTTCTTTTACGCAACCATGGTTGCCGGGCTGGTGTTTCCCTTTGATCTCGGCTCCCCCATCGCCGGTTTCGGTCTGTTCTGGCTTTCCCTTTTGATCATATACAAGGTTGTCGGTGTTACGGAATCGGTCATGGCGCGGTATCGCATGGATCTGGTGCCGAAATTCATTTTAACGTCTTTTGCCCTGGCCTTTTTTGCGGCCATTATCACCCTGGAGTTTATCCAATGATTCATCCCATTGACACTGCTTTATCCCTTGTCATTCTGTCGGCTTTATTTTCGTTTGCTTCCAGCCGCCTGCCGGGTCTGATCAAGGTGCTGGCCTTTCAGGGGGTGGCGGTTTCGCTCGTTCCCCTTTTCATCGGCCATGAAATGACATCCGGCGGCGTTTCCTTTACCCTGACCACCATGATCATCCGGGGAGTGATCATCCCTTTGTCCATTTATCTGGTGATTAAAAAGGTTGCCATCCGCCGTGAAGTGGAACCCATTATCGGATATCATGCTTCCTTGCTGGCCGGTCTGGTGCTGATTGTGGCGGCAACCTACGGGAGCCATAAATTTAATATACCATCCAGCACCCATCCCTTATTGCTGCCCTCGGCCATAACACTGTTAATAACCGGTATCTTCCTGCTGATGACCCGGCGGAACGCCATTGCCATGGTTCTCGGCTATATCATGATGGAAAACGGCATCTATCTGGTGGGCACGACCTTTTCCGTCCGGGCCCATCATATTGTTGAATTCGGGATCCTGCTGGATGTTCTGGCAGGGGTCATGATCATGGCCATTATCCTGCAGAATATCAAACAGACATTTGACGATGTGGATACCGCGCATCTCAGAACCCTAAAGGAATAGGTGGCTCGTTCATGGTTGAGATCCTTTTTGTCATTCCGTTTTTGACCGGCATCATGGCATTTTTCCTGAATCCTTCAGCCGGTCGGCCTTTATTGGTGATCACCGGTGCCCTGCATCTGTTTCTGTCGGTTCTGCTGTGGATGAACCGGCCGGAACCGATATTCAGCGACTATTTTGCCGTGACGCCGGAGGGCCTTCTGTCTTTGCTGGTGATATCCCTTCTGTTCTTCCTGATTTCCATTTATACAACCGGCTATCTTGCCGCAGCAAAAATCCGGTCGGAAAAAATCTTTACCGGTTTCATGCTGCTGTTTCTGTCCACCATGACCATGGTGACCCTGTCCGATCATATCATGGTGATGTGGATTGCCATCGAAGCCACCACCCTGGCCAGTGCTCCTTTGATCTATACCCATCGGTCCAAGGCGTCCCTCGAGGCCACCTGGAAATATGTGCTGATCTGTTCGGTGGGCATTGCCCTTGCGCTGCTGGGATCGGTGCTGATCAGCGTTGCCATGGATATCGGAAAGGTGGATGCGGAGGTTTCTTTTTCCGCGTTAACCAATGCCGCAGGACAGCTTGATCCCAAGTGGCTCAAGGCCGGCTTTGTCTTCATACTCGTGGGATACGGCACCAAAATGGGTCTGGCGCCCATGCACACATGGCTTCCCGATGCGCACAGTGAAGCGCCCAGCCCGGCCTCGGCCCTTTTGTCCGGCGTGCTGCTCAACTGCGCCTACCTCGGCATATTCAAGACCAATAAAATCATGTGTGCCGCCGGTCTTGGTACCTTTTCCGGAACCATCCTGATGGTGTTTGGTATCGCCTCCATTCTGGCTGCCGCGACCTTTATACTCAAACAGACGGAATACAAGCGGCTTCTGGCCTATTCCAGCATTGAAAACATGGGGATCATTGCCTTTGGAACCGGTGTCGGGGGGCTGGCCGCTTACGGAGCCATGATCTGTCTCATCCATCACAGCCTGATCAAGTCTTCTCTGTTTTTAACCTCCGGAAATATCCTGCTGGGGTATGGAACCCGTCTGATCGAAAAAACCGGGGGGCTGGTCAGGGTGATGCCCAAAACCTTTGTGGCCTTTTTCGGCGGATTTGCCGGTATTTCCGGATTCCCGCCGTTCGGCATCTTTATCGGGGAACTCCTGATCATCATCGGTGCCTTCCGCAGCGCCCAGTATGTGGGAGCCGGTTTTTTTATCCTGAGTCTGTGCGTCATCTTTGCCGGTTTTGCCAACCACGTCATGAAGATTTCATTTCAGGACACAAATGTAACGGCGCAGATGGATGAAAAATTATCCATGGTCTGGCCCCAGTATATACTGCTTCTCACTTCTCTGGTGCTGTGCATCTGGATTCCGGATACCCTATACCAGACCATCAACAAGGCCGTATTTTTCATGGGCGGGGGATTTTAATGAAAACAGGTTTTTTGCAGATCAGACACAGCCGGCCGGTGGATCGCAACAGGATTCCGGATCTGTCTTTTGATGAGTTCCGGAAGCAGGCCATGGAAATCGTCAAAAACAAGGGCAAGGTCGTCCACTTTTTTGCATACGAAGAGAACAAGGCCATCCGGCTGATGGCCGTCCTTCGCACCGATCACCTTCTTCATGTGGCAGGATGCAAGGCCCCGGAATCCTATCCTTCCATGAGCCGGGAATGCGAGCCGTTTCATATGTTTGAACGGGAGATCGCCGAGCAGTATGGTATCCGGCCCGAGGGACACCCCTGGCTCCGAATGGTGCGGTATCATCCCAACTGCCAGGACCGGCCGGATGTGTTCGGAAACGATTACACAAAAGATATTCCCGGAAACTATGATTACTACTCCGTCCAAGGGGAAGAGATCCATGAAGTCGCGGTAGGACCGGTACATGCAGGGGTGATCGAGCCCGGGCATTTCCGGTTCAACTGCATCGGCGAGCGGGTGTTGAACCTGGAGATCCAGCTGGGATACCAGCACCGGGGCGTGGAAAACCTGCTTCAGACGGCTGATCCCAAACGGCTTCCCATTCTGGCCGAAAACATCGCCGGAGACACCACCATCGGCCATGCACTGTGTATGGCCCAGGCCATGGAAGCGATTGCCGGTATGGAGACGGATCAGGGTGCGGGAATCATCCGGACCATTGCACTGGAGCTGGAACGGCTGGCCAACCACACCGGTGATCTGGGCGCGCTGAGCGGGGATGTGGCCTTCCTGCCCCCGGCCAACTACTGCGGCCGCATGCGGGGGGATTTCCTGAACCTTTCGCTTCTCATCTGCGGAAACCGGTTCGGCAAGGGACTGGTCCGGCCGGGCGGTGTCCGTTTTTCCATCGACGGGGAGATGAACAAAAACCTGATCAACCGGTTGGGCGAACTGAAAAACCAGATGATCAATGTCATTGATCTGCTGCTCATTTCCACACCGAGTGTCCGATCCCGTTTTGAAGACTGCGGAAAGGTTGGTAAAACAGATGCGGAATATCTGGGGCTGGTGGGACCGGCCGGACGGGCCAGCGGTATCCCGTATGATGTCAGACGCGTTTTTCCCACCGAACAGTATGGGAAACTCAATATTCCGGAACATGCGGAACACACGGGCGATGTGTATGCCCGGGCAAAAATCCGCGCGGATGAGGTGATTCAATCCATTGATATCATCCTGTCCCTGCTGACCGGACCGATTGCATCAAAAGAGGTTCCCGCGGCTGTGCCCGCGCTGCAACCATCTGCTTTTGCGGTCTCGCTGAATGAAGCCTGGCGGGGGGAAGTTTCCCATTGCCTGCTGACCGATGCCGACGGCAGGATTCTGCGCTACAAGGTCAAAGACCCTTCCTTCCATAACTGGAACGGTCTTTCCATGGCCTTGCGGAATACGGGGATTTCCGATTTTCCCTTGAACAACAAAAGTTTCAACCTGTCTTACTGCGGGTTTGATCTATAAAAAATCATGGATGGGAAGATAAACCACGATGCTGAAAATATTATTCAACAGATTGGAACAGGGGTACCGGACAAACAACTATCCCAAAGAAAAGATTACATTGTTCCCGCGATACCGGGGGCTGCCCAGTATCCATCAGGATGCACCGGATGACCTGGCCCGGCAATGCGCCGCCGCCTGTCCCCAGGATGCCATCGATGCGGACAGAAAGGTCATCGACATGGGGCGCTGCATTTTCTGCGGAACCTGTGAGCGCCTGTCCAAAGGAAAGTTTGTTTCCTTTACCGGCAATTTTGAAATATCCGTTTCCGAAAAAAAGCACCTGATCACGGACGGCACACTGCCATCCCTTGCCGAGCACTCCAAAAAGCATTTCAAGAAGCTGTTCGGCCGCTCCCTGCAATTGCGTCAGGTATCGGCTGCCGGCTGCAATGCCTGTGAAGCGGATCTGAACGTACTGGCAACACCGTTTTTCGATCTGGCAAGGTTCGGCATCAATTTCGTGGCCTCACCCCGCCATGCGGACGCGATTGTGGTCACCGGCCCCATTTCGCGGAACATGAAAACAGCACTTCTTCAGACCTACGAGGCCACACCGTCCCCCAAGGTTGTCATTGCGGTCGGAAGCTGTGCCATCACGGGCGGGCCTTTCCGGGGAAGCGGTGAAGTCACCGAGGGGCTGGACACCCTGTTGCCCGTGGATCTGTTCATTCCCGGCTGTCCGCCCCATCCCATGACCAACCTGCATGCATTGCTGCGCTTTTTTAAATAGCGGCCAAATTAAAACCTCAACCCGGGTTGGAAGGAGAATGGAAATGAATTTTCCGAAAATGAACCAGATCGGTATCCTTGTCAAAGACATACCAAAAGCTGCGGCGTATTATTCGAAACTTCTGGGCATCGGCCCCTGGTTCCGCTCCAGAACCGTCAAGCATGAACTTGCCTACCGGGGGAAGCCCATCAACCTGGACCTGGATATCGTGATCGCCTTCCGGGGCGGAATGGAATACGAACTGATTCAGGTAAAAGGCGGCGATGAATGCATCTATTCCGACATGCTTCGCAAAAACGGCGGCGGCATTCATCACATGGGGGCTGTTGTGCATGGTTTGGACGAAAAGCTCGATCAGGTCGAAAAGGCCGGGATCAGTGTACTCCAGTCCGGCACCATCACCACGCGGGGAGCCGCTATTACGCGATATGCCTATCTCGATACCACGGCACAATGCGGGATCATCACGGAACTGATCGAAACCAGACTCAAGGGCATTTTGTACGTTCCGCAGAACAAAATCATGATGTACGTCGGCCTTGCCACCGGCGATGTGGAGCGGCTGCGCATTTAGGCAGATGCATAAGGTCGCTCCTGCACGATTTTCAGCCGGTGGGTTTTGCGGCATCGATATCCGGATCGCCGGGATGAAATTTAGCTTGATATGTCTGCAATAATAAAGGTATGTTCGTTTCCATAAGAGAAGCGGCAGGCATTATTTCAGGCAAGGAGAGTATCATGAAACGGATATCCGTTTTTCCGTTGAACATCCGGCAGAAGGTCATTCTGGTATTGTTATTGCTCTCCATTGTGATGCTGATTATTGCCGCTATTTCATTCAACTCCCTCCTCCGTATCGAACAGAAGCAGCATTTCGTTGTCATCGCCGATGATTTGAGCAATATGATCCTGGAAATACGGCGCTATGAAAAGAACTATCTCCTGTATGGATCCCCGGAAGACCTGGAGGAAAACCGCAAATATATCCAGAGGAGCCTGAATGTGCTGGAACGGATCTATCCGGATGTGAAGGATTTAAGGGTAAAACCGCTGCTCGATATCATCAGCAGGGAACTTTTGGAATACGAGCGCATTATGATTTTACTGTCGACCCGGGATGCCTGGAACAAACAATTGGATCCTGTCCGGGTGGAAGAGGATTTGCGCGATCACGGCAAAAATGTGCTGGCGCTTTCCAGCGAGCTGGTATCTTTTGAGCGGGATACCATTCTGCGGATCATCAAAAACCTGAAAGCCAATCTGTTGACAGCTCTCGGTATCTTCATTGCCCTGAATGTATTTCTGGGCACTATTGTTCTTTTTAAAATTATAAAACCGCTGAAAATCATAGAAAAAACAACACTTCGAATTGCAGAGGGAAATTTTACACCGATTCCGGTAACCAGCGCCCGTGACGAAACCCAGCGGGTGATCCAGGCCTTTAACCGCATGGTGTCCGAGCTTGAAAAGCGGCAGGATCAACTGGTGCAGGCCAAAAAGCTGTCCTCCCTGGGCACGCTGACTTCCGGTATTGCCCATCAGTTGAACAATCCATTGAACAATATCTCCACTTCCTGCCAGATTCTGATCGAGGAACTGATTCCTCTGCTGAACAGCCTGACGGAATCCGATAGACAGTTCACGGAAAAAATGCTCGGGAATATCGAACAGGAAGTTCACCGGGCAAAGGATATCGTCAAAGGATTGCTGGAGTTTTCAAGGGAAAGGGAATTCTGCCTGACACCGATCTTCCTGGGTCAGGTAGTGGAACGTTCCGTCAGGCTGATATCGAGCCAAATCCCTCCCGGAATTCAGATTGTCCACAACATACCGCCGGATCTGACACTGAAAATGGATTCCCAGAGGATGCAGCAGGTCTTTCTGAACCTGATTGAAAATGCCGTCCATTCCATGAAAGACGCCATGGGAGAGATCCGGATCGGCGCCGAAACGTCATTATCCGGAAATTCGGTGATTATCACTGTGGAGGATACCGGAAAAGGCATTCCGGAAAAAGTTCGGCCCCATATTTTCGATCCTTTTTATACCACAAAGGAAGTCGGAGCCGGTACGGGGCTGGGACTTTCCATTGTATACGGTATTATCCAGAAGCATTTTGGTTCCATATCCGTTGAAAGCAGGGAAGGGGAAGGTTCCCGTTTTACCATTCACCTGCCCATTGAGAACGTTTGTTGAAAGGGATGAATTTCGCATGGCCCTGATACTGATCGCCGAAGATGAACAGATTGCCCGCGAAAACCTGGAGCATGTCTTGCGCAGGGAAGGGCACACCGTGGTGGCGGTTGAAAACGGAATGATGGCAATCCGTGAACTGGAACAACGGGAGTTTGATCTGGTCGTGACCGATCTGCGCATGCAGCCTGTGGACGGCATGGAAGTTCTGAGCCGTGCCAAGGAGCTGTATGCGGATATGGAAGTGATTGTCGTCACCGGTTATGCAACGGTCTCCTCCGCCGTAGAGGCCATGCAGAAAGGAGCCTATTATTATATCTCCAAACCGTATCAGATCGACGAGGTACGGTTTCTCATGCGCCGCGCCATGGAGAAAAGGTCGCTGTGCCGCGAAGTGGCCGACCTTCGTCGTCAGGCCGATATCGGAAAAACAGATACCCATCTGCTGATTGGAAGCAGCCCGTCCATGCAGGCCATGAAGGGTGTTATCCGTCAGGTCGCGCCCACAGACTGCAATATTCTGATTCTGGGAGAAACCGGTACCGGCAAGGAACTGGTGGCAAGAACCATTCACAATCTGAGTCCGCGGGCGGATCGGCGTTTTCTGGCAATCAATTGCGGAGCCTTCAATGAGGAGCTGCTTGCCCATGAGCTCTTTGGTCATGAGCGGGAAGCCTTTACCGGAGCCCGCGGCATCAAGAAAGGATTGCTGGAGTCCATTCAGGGCGGAACGATCCTGCTGGATGAGATCGGCGACATGCCCCTGGCCATGCAGGTCAAGCTGCTGCGGGTCCTGCAGGAAAGGAGTCTGCTCCGCATCGGCGGTACCCAGGAGATTCCTGTGGATATCCGGGTACTGGCGGCCACGAACAAGGATCTGAAGGAGGAAGTGGAAAACGGACATTTCCGGAAAGATCTTTACTACCGTCTGAATGTGATCACGATTCCCGTTCCGCGTCTGGCAGACCGCAGGGATGACATTCCGGCGCTGAGTCTGCATTTTTTGAAAAAAATTTCAGAAACACAGGGGAAGCAGTCGGCGATGATTGCAGAACCCGTGATGGACATACTGCTGTCTTATGAATTTCCGGGTAATGTGCGGGAGCTTGAGAACATCATGGAACGTGCCGTCACACTCGCCGGTGATTCAACCATTGAAGTCCGGCATCTGCCTTTTGACCTGCAGTCGTTTGCGGACAGGGTCACGCGGCGTTCACAGGAGTTTCTTACCCTGGAAGAAAATGAGAGGAACTATATCGGATGGGTCATGCAGCAGGTCAACGATAACAAGACCAAGGCGGCTGAAATTCTCGGAATCGACCGTGTCTCTCTGTGGCGGAAGTTGAAGCGATACCGGATCTGATGGTATCGGCGGGATGATCGTGGAAGTGGTCCGGTGTTCTGCCGGACTTTTTTTACAGCTTGCGGAGAATCAATACGGGACGATTCTGCGCAATGATTCCGTCCGTCAGGCCGATGCGGATCAGGCTTCGTCTGCGACCGACCTTGCGGCTCAGAATGACCATCTGAAAGTTTTCCGTGCGGATGCGCTGAAGAATCATATCCGCCTTGCCGGAATCGGGAGCCCCTGTTTTTTTTCGCCTTGCAGAAAAATTGTTAGAGAGTCTTTGAATCGTCAGTTCTCCGCCATAGGACCGGGCCAGTTCAGCGGCGCGCTTTAGAATCTCTGCATCCTGATCGGTTTCGTCCATTACCAAAAGGATTTTTTCCCAGCCGACAGATGCCTGTTCCGGAATCATCAGGACTTCGGTCTCATCCAGGCTGCGGATGATTTTTAACCGCGTATTTCCCAACAGAAATCCGGCCATGCCGGAACGCCGTGTCGCTCCCAGCACGACCGCATCAAATTGCCCGCGGGCATAAAAGGCGGCAATTTCGGTTTCCGGTTCCCCTGCTTCGCATCGAATATTGATTCGCATGCCGAGGGATGAGCCGGCTTTGTAGGCTTTATCAAGGATTTCGCCGGCAAACCCGACCATCAGGGATTGCACGTCCTTAACCCCTGTAAGGTTTAAATCACCCAGATAAGGCGGGGTTACGGTGATCGCCGTAACCTCCCCCTTGTTCCATTGGGCCAACCGTATCGCTTCGGTCAGGGCGTGGTACCCGGACGCTGATCCGTTTAACGCCACAAGAAAATGTTTACGTCTCTGCATGTATTTCATTCATGGTCGCCGACATCCGCCGCCCTTGCCACATACTGCCCAGAATAATCACGGCACCGACAATGAGGGCAAGGCACATGAACACAAAACTGACTTTGTTCAGAATGCCGGTCGTTTCAGGGCTGATGGACATCAGTCCCAGTTGGCGCAGGTATTCCGGAATCGCCAGTCCCCGGCTGATCGCCACGATGAGCATGATGGTACCCATCACAAATTTAATCATATAATCCTTGACATAGGTCGTCCCGATAGCACCCAGTTGCACACCGAGCAGAGAGCCGCCCAGGATGATGAGTGTCAGCCGGATGTCTATCATGCCGTGGATGGCCCAGTTGATGCTTCCGCCAAATCCCATGACAAAGGCGATCACCAGCTCGCTGGCGGAGGCGATCAGGCTTGAAACCCCCATAACATAGATCATGCCCGGCACACCGATAAAACCGCCTACGGCAATAGTGGCGGCCAGCATGCCGGTGGCAAAACCGACCGGAATCGTAAACCACAGTGATATCCGAACATTGGCGGTCTTGAAGTAGATCATCGGCGGCAGGTTGATGGCCTGCAGTTTTTTTGCCAGGGCGGAAACCGTTTCGGCAGCCCCGGAACGTATGGAACCCAAGGCATCCCGGAAAACATATCCGCCCACAATCACCAGAATCAAAACAAATGAAACGCTCACATACAGGTTGGAACCGGCCTGTCCCCAGGCTTCCAGAATCCATTGCTGGATTCGGATTCCCACCTGTACACCCACACCGGCGGAAGCGGCCATAACCAGTCCCAGCTTGATGTCCACCTGTCCGTATTTGAATCGTTTGTAAGCACCGACCAGGGCTTTGGGGAATTTATGACACATGTTGCTCGCTACTGCAACCGTTCCCGGAACTCCGAGGCTCATCATGCCCGGCGTCAGAACAAAGGCGCCGCCGGAACCGATGAAACCGCTGACAAGCCCTCCGATGAATCCCACCAGAAACAGGAAAAATATGGAAAAGGCGTCCAAATCAATGAACTGAATGGTCTGTTGTGCAAGGTCATGCATATGACTGATCTCCTTTATTTTGTAAATCGTTATTGGCTTTCCCGTATTTGTTTCCCATTTTTAAATGCGATGAAATGGGTTGACATACGAATACGCGCGGGGTTTCTTGGCGATTTTCTGTTTTTTCTGTATTACCTTTCGTTCCACCTCCCGCAGTGCATCCTTTTGAACGGCTTCGATGCCCAGCAGCGACCACAGGTTTCCTGCGAATGCGCCGTGCGCAAAGGAAAAAATGAATACGGAAGCCACGGGTAAAGCAGCATACCAGCCGCCCCGGGTAAAATAGTTCATGACCGTGTCCGCGTTCATGAATACAGCGGCATACAGAATCGCAGTGATCACGCCGAACCCGGCAGTTTTCATTGCCGTTTTTTTCTTTTGGTCTGTTGCCCTTTTTGTCATAAGCATACCTCCATTACGATGATGTTTAGATTCCATGCTGAAAATCGGGAGGGGGATGTGTTCGGCAATGATCCGTCGGTCAATGCCGGCATCCGTCAGAATAAAACCGATCCGCTTCTCTTTTTCCTTGATCTCCTGGATGACCGCTCCCAGATCGCCTTTCCGGACCATGGATTCACAGCCGATACCATTGGCCTCGGCCTTGGTCCTGAAAGCCTTTGCCATGTCTCCGGCCCGTTTTCTGAATCCTTCTCCTTCCCATGCCGTATCTGCGCTCAGCACAAGCAAATCATGACGGAGTCTCTCCGCCAGATGGACCGCATACTCCATGAGGTCTTCCGGGAAGGAGCCTTGATCATCCAAAACAAGTATTTTTCGCTTCATACTGCTTTGGGTTTTCGAATTTTTCATCAAGACGTCTTCGGCCATCATGCTTGTCCACCTCCTTATTGGTTTCCTTTTCTTTTCCAGGATGGGGTATTGCTTATCAAGGACCATGCCAGGAGCTATCGGCCCTTTTCCGCCTTGTAAATTCAAGCATGTATGAAAACAGCAGCATTCTTTTCCGCAATCCCGTTATTGCATATTGCAATAACGGGATTTTTATGATTCTTTTATCTCACTAATTTTAATGAATATCACGATTGCTGTTTCAGATTGTCGGGTCTGTTGCAATTTGTAACAACGGGAGGGTTTCCCATAATGTCCCTTTTCAGAAAACCATCGAAATCAAAAGACGGAACGTCTTCCGGTAAACAGGATTTTTCAGAACTGCGTGCCCAGGCCAAAAAAGCCGAACTGCCGGAGGCCATCGCTGCCGTGGTGGAAACGCAACTGGAGCGACTTGAAAATATGGACAGCACCGTTCCGGAATACGGTATAGGGCTGGACTATGTTGAATATATCCTGTCACTTCCCTGGAACCATTTTACCGAGGACAACCTGGATCTGAAAAGGGCGGAGGTCGTCCTGGAAAAACAGCATCACGGCCTTGGACATGTCAAGGAAAGAATTCTGGAATTCCTGGCGGTACGGGCGCTTTCCTCGCTCCGGGAATTTCGTATTCTGGTGGTGGACGATGAACCCATCGCCCGGTCCAACCTGGAGCATGTGCTGAGCAAGGAAGGGTATCGGGTTTCTACCGCCGCCAATGGGGTGGAGGCACTCCATATCATGGAGGGGCAGGAATTTGAACTGGTGCTCACGGATCTGAAAATGGAAAAAATGGACGGCATCCAGCTGCTGGAGGCTGCCCGTAAAATCGCACCGCATACTGAATTTATCATGATTACGGGATATGCCACTGTCAGCAGCGCCGTGGATGCGCTCCAGAAAGGGGCAACCAACTACCTGGCCAAACCAGTGGATCTGAATGAACTCCGTATCATGGTCAAGCAGCTCCGGGAACGAAAAAAGGTTCTGCGTCTGACCCGCAGCCCCATTCTTTTATTTTCCGGTCCGCCGGGAACCGGTAAAACATCACTGGGGCAGGCTATTGCCGAAACCTTGCAGCGGAAATTCGTGCGCATTTCAGTCGGCGGTCTCCGCGACGAAGCGGAATTGCGCGGACATCGCCGCACGTACGTAGGGGCCATGCCGGGCCGTATCATCAATGAGATCAAGCGGCTGGGCGTGAAAAATCCGGTGTTCATGCTGGATGAAATCGACAAGATCGGTCAGGATTTTCGGGGTGATCCAGCCTCGGTATTGCTGGAAATTCTGGACCCGGAACAGAACAGCCGATTCACCGATCATTATCTGGATCTCCCCTTTGATCTGTCTGCGGTGATGTTCATCGCTACGGCCAATGTCGTGGAGCGACTGCCCGGGCCGTTGCTTGACCGCATGGAAAACATTCATTTTCCCGGTTATACGGAGAAGGAAAAGCAGGTGATCGCAGCCCGGTATATGATTCCCCGCCAGTTGAAGGAACATGCGCTTCTGTCCCGTAATGTAAGCTTCACCCCTGATACGGTCCTTCAAATCATTCGAAACTATACCATGGAAGCGGGGTTGAGGAATCTGGACCGGGAAATCGCAACCATCTGCCGAAAGATCGCCCGTATCAGCCTGCAAAATCTGGATGCCGGATCGGCCAAGCCGATGAAAATCGATTCGCAGTTGACGGAGCGTCTCCTCGGGCCGCCGAAATATGAACACCAGATCGCCTCATCCGGCCACCGGATCGGGGTGTCCACCGGTCTGGTATGGACGGAATTCGGAGGAGAAATTATTTTTGTGGAAGCGGCTCTCATGAAAGGAAGCCAGCATCTGATTCTCACCGGCTCCCTGGGGGATGTTCTGCGGGAGTCCGCCCAGACCGCCCTGAGTTATCTTCGCAGCAATGCTCTGCAACTGGGGATTGATCCGGATTTTTTTGAAAACAGCGACATTCACATTCACATCCCCGCCGGTGCGGTATCCAAAGACGGTCCCTCCGCAGGGGTAACGATTATGGTGGCACTGCTTTCCCTGATCACGAAAAAACCGGCCAGGCGGGATGTGGCCTTGACCGGTGAGATTACGCTGAGCGGCAGGATTTTAGCGGTCAGCGGTATCCGGGAGAAACTGCTGGCTGCACAGCGGGCAGGCATCCGCACGGTCATCCTGCCCAAGGGGAACGAGGTGGATATCGGCAACCTGGACCCGGATCTGAAAAGCAGCATGACGATTGTCACGGCAGAGGAGGTGAAGAGCCTTCAGGAACTGGTTCTGCTGGAGGCCGGCGCCGCCGACTGACCGCTGTCAATCCGTCCAATCCACCTTGCGAATGAATTTGATTTCCACATTTTCAACACCGGGGACACGGCGGGCGATTTCCTCCATCTCCGCAAGGATTTCCGGGTTGTCGGCGTTTTTGGTTTCGATCCGCACATTGCCATTGGCGGCGGTTACCCGCAGATCGGGTTTGAGATCAATGAGGGCCGCCTTCACCTCCGCGGCCATTGCCAGATTTTCAAGGGCTTTCTGGGAATCGTAAGTGGTTTGAAAGTTTTCCAGTCCGGCGGTATGGCAGATAATTTCGGCTGCTTCTTTTTTTCCTATTTTACGGATATGAATCACCAGATCATAGAGGCTGGAATCACCGGTATCGATTCCATAGAGGCTTTTGCTCCATTTCTGCCTTTCCTGGTCATCCTTCTTGAGCATCTTCAGGGCGGCTTCCGGGCTTATGTTTTCCCTTGCCGCCTCAAGGCCGGCCCGTTCCTCCGGGTCCGCTATAATCCGGACCTTCAGGGCATGTGCAACCCCTTTGAGAAAAAAATGACCGGCCAGACCATGATAAACCACATTGTCGCGTTTGAGGTATTTGAGAAATGCAGCCTCAAAATAGGCGATATACCGCTCCCGGCCATATGTGAAGCTGTCCAGAATGGAAGGGGCATCATGGATGGCTCTTTCCAGGCGGATATCCGGAATATTGAATTCCCGGGATGCCTCCAGAATCATTTCCCGGCCGACACACTGATAACCCAGCTCTTCCGATACCATCTCCGCCACATCCCTGCCATGGCTGAAGGAACCTCTTGAAATGGTGATAATCGCCATGTCACATTCTCCTCTCCATCTTTTTTGCCTTTATTCATTTCAATGGCAGCCGGACGTTCATTACGGCAGCAGTTTCCGGATCAGGGCTTCGCATTCCTCCTGTGTCATGATGCGGGGGACGGGATAATCCGGATGGGCTTCATCCAGGGCTTTCCCGGCGATGTGCGGGATATCTTCTTCCCTGAGCTCTTTGATGTATGCCGGGATTTTCATTTTTTTGTTCATGGATTTTACTTTTTCAATAAACCGTTTGGATAATTCCTTGTCCGATTCCCCTTTTTCGCCGATGCCGCCGGCAATGGCGAGCTGGGCCAGTTTTTTCTCCGCTTCCTTGCGGCAGAATTCCAGCACATGGGGCAGGATAACCGCATTGGCAAGCCCGTGCGGTACACCGTACATTCCTCCCAGGGTATGGGCGATGGCATGCACATATCCCACATATGCCCGGGTAAACGCCGAGCCGCCGTAAAAGGACGCCAGCGCCATATTGTTGCGCGCCGTGAGGTCCGTCCCTTTTTTGTAGGCCTTTTCCAGGTTTTCAAAAATCAGCCGGGTGGCGTTTTCCGCGTTTTCATCGGTAAACTTGTTTCCGTTCAGGCCGATATAGGCTTCCACCGCATGGGTAAGGGCGTCCATGCCGGTCGTGGAGGTGATGTGCGGCGGAAGGCCGACCATCAGTTCGGGGTCCAGTACGGCAATTTTGGGAATCAGCTTGAGATCGCTGATGGCGAATTTTTCATGGGTGTCCGGATCGGATATGACGGCGGCAACCGTGGTTTCCGAGCCGGTGCCGGCGGTTGTGGGCACACAGAACAGCGGCGGTGTCGGCAGGATCACCCGGAACAGCCCCTTCATCCTCCTTACGGACAGATAGGGGTTGGAAAGCCGGGCGCCGATGATTTTGGCGCAATCAATGGGCGATCCGCCGCCAAAACCGATCAGGGAATCGCATTTTTTCTGTTTGTACAGGGTCCGCCCGTCTTCCACATTTTGAATGGTGGGATTGGGCTGCACTTTGTCGTAAATAGTATACTTGATGTTGTTTTCGGTCAGGGATTTCAGCAGGCCGTCCGGCAGGTGCAATCCCATCAGAATCTTATCCGTCACGATCATCACATGCTTAAGGCCTCTTATCCGGATATTTTCAGCAAGCTTTCCCACGCTGCCGGGACCGGTCAGCAGAACCGGTATGGGGAACGGCAAAACGGCAGAGGCCACCTTCATCACCTGGTGCTGCATGCGATACAGTTTTTTCTTCATTGTCCAGAACATAATCACACCTTTTTTCCCTTCAGGTTGTAATCCATTTTACAAACGCGATATGAATTGATGAAACCGTAAAAAGTCCCAATTCCGTCATGCCGGACCTGATCCGGCATCCAGAAGCCTTTGAAAAGCCGGGATAGCGCTACGCTTCACTGCGTGTCCGGGTCAAGCCCGGAATGACAAAGGGTGATATTTTCGACTTTTTACGAGAGCATCATGAATTGATGGACCGAGCTTATCAATTTTTATCCGGGAATTGCAAGTGACAATTTGAATTTGTTATGGAATTTAGTCTGATTTGCGGCAGTGGCGGGGGCAGGTGAAGGAACCCATGATCCGGTCCCTGTCCCTGCACAGGATGCAGGGACAGAAGGGGTGTTTTCAGGGCTGGATCAATACATGTCCTCATCCATCCCGCCGGCAGGCATGCCCGGTTTCTTTTTCTTTTCCGGTTTATCCGCGATCATGGCTTCGGTGGTCAGCATCAGACCGGCCACGGAAGCGGCATTCTGAAGGGCGAAACGAACCACCTTGGTCGGATCGATCACACCTGCGGCAATAAGGTTTTCATAGGTTTCGGTCTGGGCATTGAAGCCGTAATCATCCTTGCCTTCCCGTACCTTGTTGAGAACCACCGATCCTTCCAGACCGGCATTTCGGACGATCTGCCGCAGGGGTTCGGTAAGGGTATGCCGCAGAATGGCAATACCGCTTTTTTCCTCTCCCTTTACCTTGACCTTGTCCAAGGCAGGCAGGCATCTGACCAGGGCGACACCGCCGCCGGGCACAATCCCTTCCTCTACGGCCGCCCGGGTTGCATTCAGGGCATCTTCCACGCGGGCTTTTTTCTCTTTCATTTCGGTTTCCGTGGCAGCGCCGATATTGATAACCGCCACCCCTCCGATGATTTTGGCCAGCCGCTCCTGCAGCTTTTCACGATCGTAATCGGATGTGGTTTCCTCAATCTGGGCCCGGATCTGTTTGACGCGCCCCTCGATGACGGATTTGGCTCCTGCACCGTCCACGATCGTTGTATTGTCTTTCGTGATTTTGATCTTTTTACAGGTTCCCAGGTCTTTGAGTTTCAGGCTATCCAGTTTGATGCCCAGATCCTCGGCGATCATCTGACCGCCGGTCAGGATGGCGATGTCCTCCAGCATGGCCTTTCGCCGATCGCCGAAACCGGGCGCTTTCACGGCCGCAACTTTCAACGTGCCGCGCAGTTTGTTGACGATCAGGGTTGCCAGTGCCTCGCCTTCCACATCTTCGGCAATGATCATAAGCGGTCTGCCGGATTTGGATACCTGTTCCAGCAGCGGAACCATATCCTTCATGACCGTCACTTTCTTTTCATGAATCAGGATGTATGGATTGTCGAGCAGAACTTCCATTCTTTCCGAGTCGGTCACAAAATAGGGGGAAAGATAGCCGCGGTCAAACTGCATGCCTTCCACAATTTCCAGGGAGGTTTCCATGCCTTTGGCTTCCTCGACCGTGATCACCCCTTCCTTGCCCACCTTTTCCATGGCTTCGGATATCAGCTTACCGATGGTTTCATCGCTGTTGGCGGAGATGGTGCCGACCTGTTCAATCTCTTTTTTGTTTTTGGTCGGTTTGGACATTTGTTTGAGCTCCGCGATGACCGCTTCCACTCCCTTATCGATTCCGCGCTTCAGGGCCATGGGATTCATGCCGGCGGTCACCAGCTTCTGTCCTTCATTGTAAATCGATTGTGCCAGTACGGTGGCTGTCGTGGTTCCATCTCCGGCGGTATCGCTGGTCTTGCTGGCCACCTCCTTCACCATCTGGGCGCCCATATTTTCAAATTTGTCTTCCAGGTCGATCTCCTTGGCCACGGTTACGCCGTCTTTTGTTACCGTGGGATAACCATAAGACTTGTTCAGTACCACGTTGTTTCCCTTGGGACCCAAGGTCACCTTTACGGCATCGGCCAGGGTGTTGACACCCTTGAGCATCGATTCGCGTGCTTTTGAGCCGTATACAATCATTTTTGCAGCCATGATTCTTTCCTCCTTGATTTAATTCAGAATTCCCAGAATATCCTCTTCCTTCATGAACAGCCGCTCTTCATTATTGACCTTGATTTCGGTTCCGGCATACCGGGAAAAAAGGATGCGATCGCCCTTTTTAACCTCCAGCGGGATACGGTTGCCTTTTTCGTCTCGTTTACCCGGCCCGACCGCTACGATCGTTCCTTCCAGGGGTTTTTCCTTGGCTGTATCCGGTATGATAATCCCTCCGGCTGTTTTTTTCTCCTCTTCCATCCGGGCGACCAGCACCCTGTCATTCATTGGCCTGATGTTCATGATCCGTCCTCCTGTTGTGTTTTTCCATTTTTTAAGGTGTTGTTATTCAGAGACATTAAAAATGCCATGGAATGGTTTGATCCATCGTCCTTATTTAGGATGAGATAAGGTAATGCACGGAATTTCTTTTACAAGAGGGGGCCTCCATTTTTTTTTATCCGGCCGACCCGGAAGGACAAAAAGGCATAATTCCATTTATTGACACGGCATTTTGTTTCGACTATATAAAAACACTTGAAAAGAAAGTTCTTATCATTCATGAAGCGATGAATAGCGAAAGCGGCTTATTGAAATGCAAAAAGTCAACGATGTCCGGAATTGCCATGACAATCCTCCCACCCTAAAATAAGGACGAAGAAAATGAATCGCTGTATCGATTTTGTTCTGGAATGGCCCAAGATGGTTCTGTTGGTTCTTCTGATTGTGACGATCGGTCTGGCCGGTGGCCTCTCCAAGTTGCGTTTTGATAACTCCGTTGAAGTATTCATGCCGCAGAACGACAGCGAATATGCCTTTTACAATGAGAGCAAGGATATTTACGGCGACAATGGCCGTTTCATCATCATGAGTGTGACCCATCCGCAGCTCTGGTCGACGGAAGCCTTTCGGATGATCGAGGGACTGATCACGGATATCGACGAATACAAGGAATACGAAAAAACCCGTGAGGAAAATCGTCTGAAACGCCTGGACGAGGTGACGGCTGACGAACCCGTGGAATCCAAACGCCTCCTGGAACAATTTGCGGACGATCCTTCTTTTGCGCGCCTGCTGAAACGAAAGATCCATACAAAACTGGGCGACAAGCCGGTGCTGGAACGTAAAGATCTTCAGAAACTGAGAGCGGCGGTTAATCTGTCGAAGGACTTAAAGCAGCAGGAAACCATTGATAAAATTATTTCACCGTTTACCACCAAGGACATTACCGGCCAGGACGACACCCTTGAAACCACGGATCTGATTCCGAAAGATGATGACGGGAAACGCATTCTGCCGGTTGATGAAGCCGACTTTTCGGAATTCCGGAAGAAACTGACCCGCAATCCCTCCTATGAAAACGGCATTTATACCCGTGATCCCCAAACCGGTAAAATCAGTGATTTTGGAGTGATCGTCAAATTCATCAATCTCAAGGATCAGGACCCCATCTCCCGGGAAATGCTGGAATTGATCCAGAGCCATCAGGAGCTTGTGATCGTGCCCCAGGGGGCGCCGGTGTCCAATATTTATTTTAACAACTATCTGCGACGGGATATGGGCACATTCCTGCCCGTTACCCTTCTGGCGGTCATCATTATTTTCTTTTTCAATTTCCGGTCGTTTCGCGGTATCTTTCTGCCGGCCATTACCCTCAGCCTGTCGACGCTCTGGGTTCTCGGGCTGATGGGACATTGCGGGATCAAGATCACGGCGCTGGGAATCTCCCTGCCGCCCCTGATGATCGCCGTGGGCAGTTCCTATGGAATTCATATTCTGAATCAATATTACAATGATTTTGACAAGATCAGCAGGTTGGGTTTCAAAATCGGTCTGCATCAGTCCATGTCCCATATCAGCACGACCGTTCTTCTGGCGGCCATAACGACATTTGCCTCTTTTGCCACCCTGGCGACCAGCCAGCTTACCGCCATGCATGAATGGGGGATTTTTTCCGGCATCGGCGTACTGTTTGCCCTGGTGGTTTCCTGCACCCTGATTCCGGCTGCCCTGGCCATCATGCCCCACCGCCGGCCGCGCCTGATGATGAAAAAGAAGGAGGTGAAAAAAACCATCATTGACCATATTATTGAACTGTCCATTCTTCTTACTACCCGTCATCACAGGATGGTCCTTCTGCTGGTAGGGGTAATTCTGGCCATATCCGCCGTCGGCCTGTCCCGGCTGAATGTGGAATCAGACTTCATGCAGTATTTCAAGGAGGATGATATTGTCCGGACCAGTTCACTGGAAATCGAAAAAAAATTCGGCGGCAGATGGGGTTTTAACCTGATCATCGATACCGGTATGGCTGACGGCGCCAAGTCACCGCAGGTCCTCAATACCATTGAAACCATCCGCGCCTGGATGACTGCTCCGGAAAACAAGCACCTGAATATCGGAAGGACCGATGCCTTCACAGACTATATCAAGACCATGCATTTTGCCATGAACGAGGACAAGATGGAGTATTACCGCGTTCCGGACAATCCGTTGGATATTCTGGATTACCTCGAAATCTATTCCGGTGACGATAATGATTCGGACGGGCGAGTGGATGACTTTGAACCTTATGTGGATGCGGATTACCGGACCTGCGGACTGCTGGCGCGGCTGTGCCAGAAAGAGGATTATTCCATCGGAACCAACCACATCAAACGGATATTCGGCCAACTGACCGAATACCTGGACGCGAATCTGCCCGAAAACCTGACCGCCCGGATCACCGGCTTTCCGGTGATGAACGTGAAAATGGCCGAATACATCATTTCCGGTCAGATGCAGAGCCTGCTGTCCTCTCTGGTCATCATTGCCATCATCGTCACCCTGCTCTTTAAGCGAATCAGCGCCGGACTTCTCTCACTTATCCCCATGAGCACGGCGGTCATGTTCAATTTCGGGATCATGGGATTTTTCGGCATCAATCTGGATACGGTCACTTCCATCATCGCTTCCATCACCATCGGCATCGGTGTGGATGATACCATCCATTTTCTGAATTCCTATCGGCATTTTTACCGGAATGGGCACAGTATCGATGAATCCATCCGGAAAACCCTGCAGGTTACAGGGAAAGCCATTATCTTCACCTCGCTGGCCCTTGTCCTTGGCTTTTCCGTGCTGACCATTTCCAGCTTCAAGCCGGTGATTTTTTTCGGGGCGCTCATGGGCATCACCATGACAGCCACCACCCTTGGCGCCTTGCTGATTCTGCCCTCCGTCATCAAGCTGACCCAGGTCGATCTCAGCATCCGGGAGACGGAGTCCTGGTTCTGGCGACATATCGACATCGGCCGATTTTTCGGTCTGGAGACAGAAAAAACCAATGAAACAACAGCCTGATCAGGAACATTTTTATATACCCAACTGTAAAGGAGATCGGTCATGATTTGTAAGCGTATGATTGTCATTTTCGGATGTATGCTGCTGCTCACATCAACTGCCTTTGCCTTGACCGGCAGGGAAATCATGGAGAAAAACGATGCCCTGCCGGAAGCCAAAACCGCTGTCAGCCAGGTGCTGATGCTGATTCATCAGGGCAGCAAGGTGGTTGAAAAGGAATTTGAGATCAAATCCAAAAAATATGAAAACGATGAGGACAAGACCCTGATCACCTTTACCCGGCCCACCCAGATCAAGCTGCTCACTCATTCCCATAAGGACCGGGACGATGACCAGTGGCTGCGGCTGTCCTCGGGAAAGATCAAGCGTATCGCCTCTTCGGATAAAGGCAAATCGTTTGTGAATTCTCATTTTTACTATGAGGACCTGACCTCCCGCGACATTGATAAATTTGATTATACCTATATCGGGGACGAGAGCCTGAATGGTGTCGACTGTTACAAGGTGGAAGGAATTAAAAAAAAGGACCGGGTATACAGCAAGTCGGTTCTGTATGTCCGCAAATCCGATTTTTTTGTGATCCGGGTGGATCTTCATAAAAAGGATGAATTCCATAAATACATAGAGTATTTTGATATCCGGCCCGTGTCCGGCATTCTTACCGCACATCAGCTGGTCATGTCCCTTTCCGACGGCAAGGGGAAAACCGAACTGAAAGTCAATGCGGTCGAGTATGACAAGGATATCAATGATTCGGCCTTCAACAAAGAGGCCATTCGCTGAAAAAAAATGATTTCAAATTCTAAAGGGAACGGGAATGCGGTTGTATAAAGAGGGTCTGGCGGTGAGCTGGAAGTTGTTCGGTCTCAGCCGGAACTTTGTGTTTTTTCTGGGTGTGATCCTGTTTTTTATGACCCATAGTGCGTTTACTGCCGCAACCCTTTTCCTGGACCGTTTCTTTTTCCCGAAATTCCGGAAGGTGAAAGTGCGTCAGCCGGTGTTTATCATCGGCCATCCCCGGAGCGGAACCACCTTTATACATCACCTGTTTACCCGGACAGGCGAGATGGCCTCTTTTGCCACCTGGCAGTTGTTGTTTCCGGCCCTTACTGCGCGCATCCTTGTCAGACCCATTGTCCGGCTGCTGACTGGACAAAGCCAGGCTGTGCTGATTCCCGAGACAACCGGACACCAGATCGCCCTGGACGCGGTGGAAGAAGAGGAGATGCTGTTCCTGCACAATCATGACACCCAGTTTACGATCATCGGAACACCGCTGGGCTTTGCCGAAAAGGATTACCGGGAAATCCGGTTCCATGACCTCCAGCCGAAAAAACAGAGAATCCGCTCCGCCCTGTTTTTACAATCCATTTTTCAGCGTCATATTTATGATACCGGCAAAACCCGGATTTTTGCTCAGACCCATTTTTCCACCCACCGGATCAAAACCCTGATGGAGGTGTTTCCGGATGCAAAATTTATTTATATGCACCGCATGCCCGAAGAAACCCTGCCGTCCTATCTGTCATTGAATTTTCATACCCTGGATGCCCTGTGGGGAATGCACCGGTTTTCCGGTCGGCAGAAAGCCAATTACTACAACCGCCGGTATGAGGCGAGCCTGGAACTGTACCGTTATTTTTATGACCTGTGGCACAACCATGAACTGGACAGGGAAAGAATACTGATCGTTCCGTACAAGAGACTTCGACGGGAGCTGATGCCCGTGTTTGAGGAGATTGTCGCGTTTACGGGAATCAAACCGAGCGCGAAGCTGCGTAATGCAGTAGCCCTTCAGGCCGGAAAGCAGCGGTCGTATGAGCGGAAACACGCAATGAGCACCCTTGCCGACTTCGGCATCAGTATCGACCGGGTTCGAAAGGATTTTGCGTTTTTATATACGGATGACCCTTTCGGGCTTCGGTCAAAAGGCCGTCAGGACGCTTGATTCAGGACCGGACCTGGTCCGGAGTCTTCTTCCGCCTTCTCTCGAGGCAGAAAGAGGTTGAAGGTTGTGCCTTTTCCCGGTTCGCTGTCTACCGTGATCCCGCCGTTATGCTTTTTCACTATGGCATATACCGTCGCAAGACCTAACCCTGTACCTTTTCCAGGCTCCTTGGTGGTAAAAAAAGGCTCGAAGATTCTTGCCAGGGTGGCTTTATCCATACCGCAGCCCTTATCCTCAACCGCCAGCAGGACATACCGGCCTGGTTTAGGAGCTGCTTGAGATTCAGGATTGGGTTTCTCAACGGTCGTGTTTTGTGTCCGGATGGTCAGCTTTCCCTTTCCGGCGATGGCATCGCGGGCATTGATGGTCAGGTTGGCCAGAATCTGGTTGATCAGGGAGGGGGCTATTTTTATTTTCCAGAGGTTTTGTCCCGGCTGCCAGACCAGTTTGATATTGCGACCGACCAACTGCTGGAGCATATTGATCATTCCGGACAAGGCTTCGTTAAGGTCCAATATTTTCGGGGCAATGGTTCTCTTGCCGGCAAAGGATAGAAGCTGATGAACGATGTCCGTGGCGCGGTGGCAGGCGGTCATGATCTCCGTGATGTCGCTATGCAATGGATCGGAAAGCGCAACGGTATCCATCGCCATTTGCGCATACGCCATAATGACATTGAGCATGTTGTTGAAATCATGGGCCACCCCGCCGGCGAGTTCACCCACGGCTTCCATTTTCTGGGCCTGGTAGAATTGGGCTTCCAGTTTATCATGGGCTATTTGAAAGGCTTCTTTGGCCTGCATGCGATCGGTGATGTCAACCATGGTCACGCGGAAGACGGGGTCACCGTGGGCATCCTGCGCCATGGCGCAATCCAGCCTTGTCCAGAAAGGAGTCCGGTCGTTTTTCATCATGCGCAGCTCGCATGCCGCAGACCCGCCGGTTTTCAAAACCTGTTTGCGGTGTCGGTAGTATATGTCCTGGTCTTCGGGAAGGATAAAGTTCGTAAGAGGCCGGTTGAGCAGAACGGTCCGCGCCCGGTTCAATAAGGTGGATGCGGTGAGATTGGCTTGCAGAATCAGTCCGCCGGCATCTATGGTTACATAACCCACCGGCGCCTGGTCGTACAGGTCGAAGTATCTGGCGTGCGAAATTGCCAGTTCCGCCTGGACCCGCCGAAGTTCTTCATTCTGCATCTCCAGTTCGATCTGATGCACCTGCAGCTCGTGGATCAACTGCCTGGCTTCGTCGCTCTGAGGCAATGCTTTGTTAGCCTTCTGGGCTTCCTGTATTTTTTTTTCCGCATGCAGACGCAGCGCGGAATAATCATCATTTTTAGTCTGCATCCAACACCTCCTTCACCTTGGCGATGAGGCTGTTCAGGGTGAAAGGCTTTTTAAGAAAGGCCTGGGGCCGATCGGCATGTTCGCCTTTCATGGCCTCCCCCTCGCTGTACCCGCTGGCCAGAATCACCCTGATGCCTGGGTCGATTCTGCGAAGTCCTGCCAGGGTTTCCCATCCATCCATCTGCGGCATGGTCAAATCGCAGACAACGAAACGGATGTTCTCCTTGTGATGTCTGAACACCTTCAGGGCTTCCATGCCGTCTTTTGCCTGGAGCACTGTAAACCCGAGGTGGGCCAGCATGGTTTCGGTCAAATTGCGGACATCGCCGTCATCGTCAACCACCAGCACCTGACCAAAGCCTTCCATTGCCGGAGTCACGCGTGCTTCTGTTTGCTGCCGTGTCTCCTTGTCGGTTATGGGAAAATAAACCCTGAAGGTACTGCCTTGTTCCGGAATGCTTTCCACGGATATGACCCCATGATGCATCCGCGTGATGCCAAGGATGACGGCCAGGCCCATGCCCCGTCCGGTGAATTTGCTGGAAAAAAACGGATCGAAAAGATTTTCAAAATCTTTTCGGGGAATTCCGAAACCGGTGTCCGATACCTCCAGGCAGGCATAGGGAATGTCCCGGGGACGCCAGTCGATTGGATAATGGTAAGTGATGCCTGTGGTCAACGATTCAATCGTTTTAACCGTCAATTCGATGGTGCCGTGGTTGTCGCCGATTGCTTCCCAGGCATTGGTGATCAGGTTGGTAAGAATCTGCTGGATCTGGCTGGTATTCACCCGGATGATCGGACCGGGGGAGGGCAGGTCGATTTTCAGTGCAATGTCCTTGGGGAAGAGTGCTTGCAGCATGGGCAAAATCCGGCGGCAGGCTTCGGACAGGTCCAGTGTCTCATGCTTGCAGGAGGATTTGCCCAGGTAGGTCAGCATCAGCCCGCTGAGTTCCGCGGCCTTTTCGGCCGCCTTCAGTGCGTCCGTCAGACTGCCGGCAGTATGATGGGTCTGATTTTCCAGGGCCAGCTCCAGGTTGCCGATCACTACGGTCAGCAGGTTATTGAAATGGTGGGCAACCGCTCCGGCCATGCGCCCCAGACTTTCCGTTTTGCGGATTTGCTGGCTTTGGGCGTCGATCTTGGTTTTCTCCACTTCCGATAGTATGTGATCGGTGATATCGCTGATTGCAGCCTGGCATAAGGCGGTTCCGTCAATGTCCTGAATCGTCGCTTCCACCCTCGCCCAGAAAGGATCGGCGTTCGTGCGCCGCATCCGCAGTTCACAGACCTGTGGAGCGCCGGTTTCAAAAAGCAGGTTCCGGTGCCGGTAGTATATGTCCTGGTCTTCGGGAAGGATAAAGTTCGTAATGGGCCGGTTGAGCAGATCGGTCCGCGTCAGGTTCAACAGGGCGGCTGCAGTGAGATTGGCCTCCAGGATCAGGCCATTACCGGTAATGGTGCAATAGCCTACGGGAGCAAGGTCATACAGATTGAAGTACCGAATCCGGGAAGCCTCCAGTTCCGCCTGTGTGCGTCTCAGCTCCTCGTTCTGCATATCGAGTTCGATTTGATACACCCGCAGCTCATTGAACAGCCGCTTGGTTTCTTCGGAGGAAAAAGAAGCCTGGATGGCTTCCTCGCTTGCTTGAAACCTTTCCTCGGCCCGGCGGCGTAACTCCTTTTCCGGGTTTGAAGAAGAATCTTCAGGGGATGTGGATTCCGTCTTCATGCTACCACCCTTTCCGTAGTGGCAATGGCATATAATTTACCATTGCCATCCATCAATGCGGAAGCAGTGAGAATAATTTTGATCAGGATGCCGTCTTTGGAAACCCGGCGGGTGCTATAGGGCGCAAGGGTGTGCGATTGTCCGAGTTTCTGCAAGGTGTTGAATTCCTTTGTTCGCTGATTTTTGGGGAGCATATCCCTGATGTTCATCTTCAATGCCTCGGATTCACTCCAGCCGTACATTCTTTCCGCAGACGGATTCCATGCCAGGATGCTGCCATCCGGACCAAATACCGTGATGGCGTCGTAGGCATCCCGGACAACCACAGCCAGACGGCGCAGGTTCTCGGCGTCTCTCAGCACCATCTGAGCCTGCTTTGTTTCCGTGATATCCACAAAGGTGATGACCGCGCCTTCAATGACGTTTTCAAGCGTGCGATAGGGGCAGATGCGCATCAGATACCACACACCGGCGTGGGTCTGCACCTCGATCTCCTTGGGTGCCAGGTCATTCAGTACGGTATGCACATCCTCTGTCAGGCGGTCATACCCTGTCAGGTTGGATACGATATGACTCACCGGCCGCCCCACGTCCGTCGCAATCAGGTTGATGATCTGGGTGACGGCTGGTGTGAAGCGCAATATCCGCAGTTGATGGTCAACGAAAATGGTGCCGATGCCGGTGCCGGCCAGCAGGTTTTTCATGTCGTTGTTGGCGCGGGCCAGATCCGCTACCTTGGCTTGAAGTTCGGCGTTGACCGTTGACAACTCTTCGTTGACCGATTGCTGTTCCTCCTTGGAGGTCTCCAGTTCTTCATTGGTTGACTGAAGCTCCTCATTGACCGATTGCAGTTCCTCGTTGGCGGATTTGAGCTCTTCATTGGAGGTTTCCAGTTCTTCGTTGGAGGACTGAAGATATTCCTCCTTGTTTCGGAGTTCCTGTTTCAAAGCCGTGATCCGTCCATCAATATCGGCGGCGCTTACCGGTTCAGCCGTGTCAGGGGCCTTCCTGGGATTTTTCCGGTCCTGTACCCTTGATTCTTCCAGCACAACCAGCAAAAGACGGGGCATATCAACGGAAGGGTTGCAATGTATCGGCCGTACGGTCAGATGGGCATAGGTGAAATGGCCATTGGTTTTGATTTTCAGGTTCGGACGGTGAATCGATTCCTGATGGGTTGCAACTTTGTGTACGGCGGTGGTCAATTCTCTTCGCAATCCATCGCGGGCCATCTTCAGGATGTTGTTTACACCCGCTTCTCCCGGGCATGGTTCCAGGTAAAGTCCGGCCCGGCCATGAAGATAAAGGATGTCTCCCCGTTCGTTGATCAGCGCACCGACAGGAGCCCAGTGTTGCAGCAGGGCGTTTTCGGTTATTTCACGCAGAGACGGTTTGTTTTCGCCGGACGGTTTCGCGGCAAGCCTGGTGATTTTTCCAGCCTCTGTCAGGGGCGGCATAAATTCCGTCATTTTCGGATGAAGAGCGCCGCGAAGATCCGCTTTGCGTTGAAACAGCTTGGACTTGCGATCAATGACGGCAAAAAGATCCATATAGTCGCCAATGGTTTCGGACGTGCCAAGGAACATAAACCCGCCGGGTTTCAGGGCATAATGAAACAGGGGGATGAGTTTTTTCTGAAGTTCTCCTCCCATGTAAATCAGGAGGTTGCGGCAGCTGATGAGATCAAGTCTGGAAAACGGCGGGTCCTTGATCACGTCCTGCTCGGAAAAGACCATCATGTCGCGGATGCTTTTCTGGATGCGGTAGGCATCGCCGCTCGGCTCCCGGATGAAAAAACGCGCCAGCCGTTCCGGGGAGATGTCACCCGCGATACCGGCAGAATAGATGCCGGTACGGGCCGTATCAATGGCCCGGCTGTCGATATCGGTCGCAAATATCTGCACCTTTACCCCGTGTTTCATCGCGTCCAGTTTTTCCTGGATCAGGATGGCTATGGAATACGCTTCTTCGCCGGTGGAACAGCCGGGTACCCAGATGCGGAATCCGGCATCGGTTTTTTTGTTCTTAAAAAGGCGGGGGAGAATGGTTTCCTCGAGAATTTTGTAGGCCTCAGGATCACGGAAAAAATTGGTGACTCCGATCAACAGGTCGCGAAACAGTTCATTCACCTCATCCGGGGACTGTTGGAGATAGCGTACATACTCGTCCAGCCGTTCGATCTTGTGTACGGCCATGCGTCTTTCAATGCGGCGGTTAATGGTGTTTGGTTTATAATGGGAAAAATCATGTCCGGTTTTGGCTCGCAGCAGAATGAAAATTTTTTTCAGAGCGTCATCCGCGTTGAAGGATGGTTTCGATGTTATCCGGGGTCTTTGCCCAAAGGCATGGGTAACATAGGAAATCAACTGGGCAGGCATTTCGGCCGGCGGCAGGATATAGTCCACCATGCCGGTGGCAATTGCGCTGCGGGGCATGCCGTCGTATTCAGTGGATTCCGGAACCTGTGCCATGGCCATGCCGCCTTCGCCCTTGATGGCTTTCAGGCCATGGGTTCCGTCGCTGCCGGTTCCCGACAGGATGATGCAGATAGCCCGGTTGTTTTGATCCTGGGCCAGGGAGCGAAAGAAAAAATCGATGGGCAGACGCTGTCCGCGAGGCGTATTGGGCTCCAGCAATTGCAGTGTGCCGTTCAAAAAGGCCATATCCCGGTTGGGTGGTATGATGTAGGCGCAGTTGGGCTGAACCACCATACCGTCCTCGACTTCAAAGACCTTCATTTTTGTGTATCGTTTGATCAGATCCGTGAGCATGCTTTTGTGGTCCGGGGCCAGGTGCTGCACCAGGACAAAGGCCATGTCGGGATCGGCAGGCATTGCGGAAAAAAAGGCTTCGATGGCCGCCAGGCCTCCGGCCGATGCGCCGATTCCCACGATGGGGAAAGCCGCGGCGGATTCCTCCACGGTTTTCGGGATGTCATCGATTTCGGCATCGTCAGGATTTTCAGGTTTGCGCGATTTTTTCTGTTTTTTGGCCGTCATGTATGTCTCCTCGGTCCGGGAAAGCAGACTGCCATATCACAACGTTTGGGCTTGTCGGATCTTGGCGTTCTGTGTCGTCCCATTCCGGCCAAAGCCCGTATAAAGGCCGGAAAATTAAGATGTTAACCTGAATCGTATTTTTCTTATATTCAGCCCATGCGTGGGGTTAAGGGCTATTTGCAAGGCATGGTAACGATAAAAATTATGATGGATCATTATCATGGACAATGCCTCAAAGCAAGGGAAGAAAAAACCGTAAATTGTCTCAGGATGAAACGATGACTTATTACCTAATTTATTACCCATATTAAATAGATGTTACCTAATTCCCTTTTTTACGCCATCAATAATGATGGCATCGTAAATAGTGAAAGTGGAAGAGAAATGAGAAGAATGACGATGGAATCTGAAATGCGGATCGTTTCAGGATTCCGGAAAATCCTGGATGCCTGATCAGGACCCGGCATGACGACGGGGGGAGGGCTTTTGCTTGTTTCGGATCAGTCTTTCAATTGATCCACGGATACGCCCATGGCATTTGCGAGTTTTTCGAGGGTTGCGGTCCGGTGTTTGTTGTTGTCCGCTTTTTCCATTTGAGAAAGCGCTGCCTGGGTGATGCCGGCCTGCTTGGCAACATCCTTTTGGCTCATTTTCAGGTAGGTTCGCGAGGCCTTGACAAGGTTCATTTTTTTTTGATGACTAGACCAACCACTTCGTGAGGGATGGTCTCGCGATTCGTTTCCGGAAGCAGGGCAATATAATCTTCATACGGGATAACGGCAAAAATCGGCTTTCCGTTTTTTTCAATGATCTGTACTTTAGTAAGTATGCTCATTTCTTTTTTTCACCTCTTCGATACTGATGATTTTAGGTGAGGCGGTAAAGATAATGTTCTGTTCTTTAATTAAGGTATGAGTGGCTCTGGAATTTATGGGCAATTTCACATTCAGATACTATGACCACAACAGGCCGAAAGGAACAGCCCACAGGTTGTTGCCGAAAGAGGCAGGGAATTCTCCCGTATACAGAATGACTCCGATAAATTCCCGGTTTTTCGCTGGATTTTGGCGGAACCATTTCATATGTTTAAAATCATTATGGTTCACAGATGATCCGGTTTTGATTTCAATGCCAAGTAATGCATTGTCTTCCCGCTCTATCAGGAAATCAATTTCACGTTTTTCCCGGTCGCGATAGTGAAACAGTTCATAGCGTCCATCTCCAGCGTCCACCTGTGCCATGATTTCATGAAAAGCAAACGTTTCCATGAGTTTGCCGGATCGGTCGGAATCCAGGCGGACCTGATCCATTTTCCACTTGAGCAGGGAGCACATCAAACCACTGTCTGCCATGAAGAGCTTGCTTTGTTTACTGATACGGGCATAGTCTGTTTTTGTCCAGGGATAGACACGCTCCACCAGATAAAGCGTTTCCAGTGCATTGATATAACTTTCGATTGTGGGGCGATGGATGGACAGGCCGGAGCCGATAGCGGACAGATCCATGAATTTGCCTGACCATGCTGCAAGCGAGTTCAACAGTTCACGAAGGGCATTTTTCCGATAAATTTTAGTGATATCTTTCAGGTCTCTTTCCAGGATGGCGTCAATATAATCGGTATGCCACCGTTTTCGACCACGGACCTGCAATATCATCGGTTCCGGAAATCCGCCTCTGAATGCGATTTCCAACAGGGCATCGCGGTCATAATGCGCATGATTCCGCGGGAACAACTGCTGATACGCAGATTCAATAAATAGAGGCGGTTTATTTCTTATTTCACCTTGTGTGAGAGGGCGCAGGCGGATTTTGGCTATCCGTCCGGCAAGGGACTCAGTGGCTGCCGGAAGCGATTGAATGTTCGCTGAACCGGTCAATAAATACTGCCCGGGTCCAGTATTTTCGTCAACGGCTTTTTTAATTGCCGGAAGAAGGGAAGGGGTGCGTTGTATCTCATCGATAATAAGAGTATTAGTACTGCGTTTAATGAAACCCTGCGGGTCATTTTCTGCGGCTTCTCTGAGTGTGCTGTCATCAAGGGTTCGGTATTCTGTCTGATCTGATTCCAATTCACGAGCCAGTGTGGTTTTGCCGCTTTGCCGGGGGCCGGTCAACAGCAGCACGCGTCTTTCCACCAGCATCTGTTCGATTGTTGTCTTTTGCCATCTTGGGTAGCGTTCTGCCATGATCAATCCGCCTTCCGCGATATGATAATATTATGTCCCGCTATTTTTATATTTTAGTCCCCGCTATTTTACAAGTTTTATCATCGCATTTTTATAAAAATAGTTGATATAATTTAAATTTATTGTATTAAAATAAATAGTTGTAGTTGATTGCTTCGGCAAAGAAAAGAGCTTAATTAGATCCCCGATATGACACGTTAAAAAAACCAGACATCCACGTCCGTTAGCAGGCCTTCGGTGATGGTCACGGCTGTGGGATTTGGGGGTGCTGCGGTATGGTAACCGATTTTGTCTTCGGCATCCGGGAGGCCGTTTTGGTTGCTGTCCAGTATGGATAGAATCAGGACGTTTTCGATGGGGGTGTCAAAGCCAAAGGGCAGGATGGGCAGAAAATATTCAACCGGGGATCCGGTCATGATCAGGCTGGTGTAGCCGATAATCCGGTCCGGGTCAAGAGCGGCCGGGTTCAGGGAGGTAAGGGGGCCGACATAGGCGAACAGGAGCATTCCGCCAATTTCATCTGTCTGGACGGTTCCGGTGACGGCAGCTTGAAAATCAAAAATTTCGCGGGTAATCCGGATATCCGTGATATTGTTTTCACCGGCTGTAACCGTGTACATGGTGGAAAAGTTCAGGGGATTCATCCAGAACCCGATCCAGTCTCCGGTGTCCGGATAGGGAGCCCGGTCCGCGGGGCTGAGGTCGATAAAGGCCGCGATGAACACCGTATCGCCCGGTAAAAGGCCGCTGTCCTGCAAATCCAGACGGAAGGAGCGGGTGGACGGATCAACCCCGGCATAAGCGATCAGGGTATTCATGGGGTCGTTCCGGATGGCATTCATATCCGCATCATGGGAAATAAGTACAATCACCGGCTGGTCCGGATACTCTTCAAGGACCGTACCGCTGACCGAACCGGAAATAATAACATTGGAAGAAGGGGACGGCTCGCCGCATCCGAGCAGGAGGGCCGGCATCATACTGATCAGTATCCATATCCATCGGTTAGTATTCATAGCGTAACGTGAGCATCACCATATCGTTGTTGCGATAGTTGTAATAGGAGTTCTGGACCAGTTCTCCGGCTTCCTTTTTGCCGGAGATTCCGGCATAGGACAATTCCACGCTCATCCCGTTCAGAAAATCCCAGCCGATCTCCGGACGGAAGATGATTCCGCCATGGTCCGTCTCTATCAGCGTCGTCAGGGCAACCGGGATATGGCCGTGGTAAAAAGTGTCCTTATATTTGAACGTCAGCCAGTTTTTGAACAGATAGGGTTGTGATACGCCGGCTTCCAGAAATCGGGATTGGAACCATTCAAAGGTGAAGACGGATTCGCCTTCATGATCTTCCAGCAGATGGTGAAGGGGTATGAAATAGTTGAACCCCACGGCATAGGAAATATAGGAAGACCGCTCTACCTCATAGGGGAACCGGACCTCCATGAAAGGAACGTCCTGTTCCATGATATTGGCCTTGTTCGGTGAATAGGCAACCTCTGCCTGGACCACAAAGTCATCGATGGTTCTGCTGAAATCCATGCCGATATAATCCACCACATAATATCGATGTTCGATATTGACGTTTACCGGCAGGTTCGGCCGGACCTCAACCGCCATGGGAATCAGAACCGGCTCGCGGTCCGGGCCGTGATAGAGGCTGAAGGAAAAATCATTTCCCTTCAGGCTGCTGGAAATTCTTGCACCGTAGGCAAAATTCCGGACCTTTATGTCCATTCCATCGGTTTCTTCAAAATGGAGATTGTACAGGATTTCATCCTGACGGATGGACCAGTAATTGTTTTCCGGGGCAAGTCGCATGGGGATATTGACGGGCACGAACACCAGCTCCACGGTATAGTTGTTCCGGAACACCATTCCGGACAGGGCGGGAACCCCGAACCGGAACTCATCGTCTTCCCGGAAAATAAATTCCCGCAGGTCATAGGGGTTGAAATAAGAGGTGGCGTTGATGCCGTCAGCCGTGCCCCAACTGAAAATCTGGTTTCCGAGACGCAGACGGTAGCCTTCCCGGCCGAAATTGAGATACAATTCATTGAAGGCGAATTCGGCATCTTCGGACGTAATTCTCAGGTTGCGTTTGACCCTTGAATCATGGGCATAGCGGTAGTCCTTTTCCTCGTCATCTTTCCAGGACTGGAACTGATAGAAAAGATCCGCCGCGACAAACAGATGGAGATTGTCTTCGCCGTACCGGGATTCAAAGCGGGAGCGCAGCTCGTTTTTTTTGGCGGCATCGGAAAAGTCCTGGTCCCGGTAGGTATTGAGAAAGGATTGGAACTCGATGAATCCGTTGTATTGCAACAGGGAGGATTCGTCGCTCTCTTCTTCGGTTTCTTCCGAAAGCTCTTCAGACGCTTCTTCTTCCGGATCGGTCTGGGAAACTGCGGATTCCTGCGCGGCAAGAGATACCTGTAAGGGGGTTACGCCGGTTACGGCGCATAAAAAAATCAGAATCAGAATGGCGGTCGAATAAGCAGGAAGTCGCATGAGACCAAATCACCTGTGTCGCCTGTTTAAGAATATCAATCCAATGAGGAGTTCAAAAACCTGTTTACGGCGCTGAACGTACATCAGGCAATCGGGTGTGTCAAGAAATTTATAAAGCCGAAACACGGGGTTCGGGGCGTTTTTCACCTCCATTTTTCATCTTGGTCTCACGAGTTATTCGTTGACGATCATGACCTCGATGCGCCGGTTCTGGTCTCTTCCTTCTTTTGTCTTATTGCCGGCAATCGGCTTTGTATCGCCATAACCTTTGAACGTGACGTTTTCAGGGGAAATCTTTCCTACATTCACAATAAAATCCGCTACATTCTTTGCCCGTCTTTCGGATAATGCCATGTTCAATTCAGCGGTTCCGGTAGCGTCGGTATGGCCGGATATCACTACTTTGGCATTCGGGAACTGGTTGATCGAACCTAACAGCTTATTGAGCAATGCAAAATTGGAAGCCTGGATTTCATCTTCGCCCGAAGCGAAATAGAAGCCATTGGCGGAAATCAGGATATTATCGCCGGTGCGGAAAACCTGGGCTTCATCCGGCCGGAACAACGACTGGGTGTAAATAAATTTCTGCCGGTTTTCCCGCTCGGCACGGTCCTTTGCATCCTGATCCTGCTGACGGGCGGTCAGCGTGCTGTTTAATTCGGATAGTTCCTTTTTATGGTTTTCCTGAAGCTGGGCAATAAAATCCTGTTGTTTTCTGGCCAGCAGTTGAGACTCCATGGAAATTTTCCGGAGATCTTCCTTCAGGGTGCTGATTTTCGTCTGCAGGGACTGGATCACGATATGGTTGGGCTGCTCGAAATCAATGGTATCCTGAAACGGTTCATTGATTAATTCCAGCTGCTGCCAGTACCACACAACCGTATCCTCATAGGAAAAATTCCGTAATGTAAAGCTTTTGGATAACTCGGAAATCTGACCGGCGTTTTTGGCCCATTTGGATGCCAGCCGTGCGTGCTCATTCGCCTTTTCCGTCCGGGTGCGGTCTGTCTCCAGAATTTCCAGGGCCAGGTTCAGTTCTTTTTTGGCTTTGTCAAAATACTGGGGAGCATATTTCTCGGCTTCCAGTTCCTTGGCCTGTTCAAATGCCAGTTGGGCCAATTCGATCACCCCTTTTTCCAGGGCAATTTTTTCCAGGTCACTGTAAGCCCGAAGAAGGTCCGGTGTATTTTCCTTGGCTTTTTCAGCATTCCCGGTTTCGATCAAAGCGTTTGTTTTCTGAAATTTAGTTTCCGCATCATCGAAGCTTTCCTTTGAAACGGAAGAGGCTCCTGCCTTGATGGCTCTCTGGCGGAGGTCGCTCACTTCCCACATGATTTTCTTTGCGCGCAGGGTGTTTTCTTCTGCCTGCCGGATGGTATTCAGGCCTTCTGCGGAAACCGCAAGCGCCTTTTCCTTCTCCTCTGCCTGGGCAAGTACAATCGCCTCATTCAGGGCATTTTGGGCGTTTGTAAATCCCTTGGGGGCATACAGGTCGGCAGCGTTGGATCTTGCCGTCAGGATGGCCTGGTTCAGCTCATGGATGGTCCCGTATTGTTCATAAATTTCTTTTTCAGTGGGTTTGATCATCTGACTGCAGGCGGTCATGCCGAATAACAGGATAATGGCCAGAAATATTTTTTTCTCTTTCATAATCAGCTCCCTTTACGATAGAATCAATTTGACGGAAATCTATCAATAATATAGTTGCATGGCAAGGAAAAATCTGTCGGGAACCCATATGTCAAGGCTGAAAAGAAGAATCGAACATTTTTTTGAACACCTCGGGCGTCTTTTTTTCCGAAATCCGCTCAAGACCCTGTTTCTCGTGTTTTTCTTCATTGGTGCGCTGGTGTATCAGATACCGGATATCACCATCGACACATCATCCGAGGCCATGCTCCATGAGGATGATCCCAGCCGGATGGAATACGATGCATTCCGGGACCAGTTCGGCGGCGCCAACATGATTATCGTCGGTGTGCGGGCGCCGGAGATTTTCAGCTATGAGTTTTTGACCGGACTGAAGGCGCTTCATCATGACCTGGAAAAGAATTTGCCCTATGTCCAGGAAGTAAACAGTCTGATCAATGCCCGAAACACCCGCGGCGAAAATGATGTCCTTTATGTGGACGAGCTTCTTCAGGACTGGCCGGAGAAGTACGTGGACTTGGCGGTCCTGAAAAAACAGGTGATGAACAATCCGGTTTACCGGAACAATATCATTTCCGGAGACGGGAACCTTGCGGCAATTGTGATCGAAACCGCGGCATTTGCGGAAGAAAAAACAGATTCATCCGGGGACCTGTCCGATTTTCAGGATGATTTTTCCGAACCTTCCTCACAGGACCCAAAAGAGCCCCCCCGGCAGCGCTATTTTTCCCAGAAGGAAAACATGGAGCTGGTGGATGAGCTGACCCGGGTTGTCAGCCGGCATGATGCAGAGAATTTTTCCGTAGCCGTCACCGGCGGACCGGTAGTGGTGGATATTTTTAACCGCTACACCTTATCGGATATGAAATTCCTTTTTCTGCTGGCTTCGGGGGTCATTGTCTTTTTTATCGCGATCCTGTTTCAGCGGATTTCCGGCGTAATCCTGCCCTTTATCATTGTCTACTCCGCCCTGGCATCCACCCTGGGACTGATGGCGATTTTTGATATCTATATCACCCTGATGACGGTGGTGCTGCCCAGTTTCCTGATGTCTGTCGGCATTGCGGATTCCATACACATCCTGGCGATTTTTTATCGCCGCTTCCAGCAGGGAGACAGCAAGGAGGATGCCGTCTCTTATGCCATGGGACATTCCGGCCTGGCGGTTGTATTGACCAGCCTGACAACAGCGGCGGGCCTTTTGTCCTTTGCATGGTCGGAATTGTCCGCCATCGGGAATCTGGGTATTTTTGCCGCGATAGGGGTTGTTCTGGCACTGGTGTATACCATCACCATGCTGCCGGCCTTTCTTGCCGTGATACCGATCAAGCAGAAAAAAACCGGGCAGGAGGAAAAAAAATCAGCGCTCATGGACCGGTTTCTGCTGTTTTTTGCGAATTTCTCCACAACGCATCCGAAAAAAATTGTCTGGATCTGTCCTTTTTTGTTCGGGTTTTCGGTCTTTTTTATCTACCGGCTGGAACTCACGCACCACATCATCCACTATTTTCCCGAATCCTTTGCCGTCAGACAGAATGCGATCCTGATCGATCATGAAATGAGGGGAATCCTTACGATCGAGGTGGTGGTGGACACCAAAAGAGAAAACGGCATTTATGATCCGGAGCTGCTCGACCGCATTGAACGGATGGCAGGATGGCTGGAGCAGGTTGAGCGGAATGAACTTTTTGTGGGCAAGGTCTTTTCCATCAATGATATTCTCAAGGAAACCCATCAGGCCCTTCATGGGAATGATCCGCAATATTATGTCATTCCCCGGGACCGGGAAATCATTGCACAGGAGTTTCTGCTGTTTGAGAACAGCGGGGCCGACGACCTTGCGCATATTGTGGACAGCCGGTTTTCCAAAACCCGGATGACCATCAAGATCCCGTGGGTTGACCTTGTCGTTATCGACCGGTTTGTAAAAGAGGTAAGGGAGGAGTTCCGGAAGGAATTTCCAGAGGAAGTGAATGTGTCCATAACCGGCCTCACCCCCATCATGGGAAAAACCATGACCGAGGCCATGCACAGTATGGCAAAAAGTTATATCATTGCGTTTGTTGTGATTTCCATTCTGATGATTCTTCTGGTCGGTGATCTGAAACTGGGGCTTCTCAGCATGGTCCCCAATCTGCTGCCGATCTTTATGGTAATCGGCATCATGGGCATGGCCGGGGTCATGATGGATCTCACGGCGCTGATGATCGGAAGCATTGCCATCGGGCTGGTTGTCGATGACACCATGCATTTCATGTATAATTTCCGGAAGTATTTCAGCCTTACCGGAAACGTTGTGCAGTCTGTTCAGGCAACCCTTCTGGGAGCCGGAAGAGCCATGCTGTTCACATCCATTATCCTGAGTTCCAGTTTTTTCATTCTCATGACAGCCACCCTGCGAAATTCCGTCACATTCGGTTTTTATACCGGCATGGCCATCGTTTTTGCCCTGCTGGCGGATTTTCTTCTTGCACCGGCGATCATGACGCTTGTTACCCATCCGCGGAACGGGGGCACGGATTAATATCCGGCTATGGCTGAATAACAATCGTCGGGTATAAACCCTTGAGGTCTCCTTTGGGATACGGCTGGATGGTGTTGAAAGAGATATTCTGGTTTTTCTGGGCATGCCCCATGTTTTTGCTTCCATCAAACAGGGCGCCGTTGGCCTCCAGAATATGCTGAATCCGGTTTTGAAAAGCTGATACGAATGCCTGACCGCTGCCTTCAAAATACAGGTCGCCCTTTGAGAATCGGTTTTCGATTTTGGAAAAGGTATTGATGGGAAGACTGTTGGCTTCCAGGTCGTTTTGGTCCTGAATCATCCCCCAGACGATATGCCCTGCCGGAATGGATAACGGCTTTCGGCTATCAATGATGGTGTGGGGCATGACAATGCTTTCTTTTCCGATGGTCAGGCGGCAGTTCGGACGTCCCCGCAAAAAGCTGTTGAATCCCACAAATACATTTCGCCCCATATCCGCTTCAATGATTTTTGCGCCATGAGCCGTTATATCATATCCCTCCAGATGGGAATTGATGATAAAACAATTCTCCTGGGCATTGGCACCCCTTCCCAGAAATGAATTCTGGATAAAGGCGCGCTGGGCAACCAGCACGTTTTCGCTGATGGTCGTGGTGGGCTTGGTTACGGCATAGCGGTCCAGAGAAGCACTTTTGGGGACCTCCACCCCATGGTCGACATGGACAAGATCGAATATCCGCTGAAAGGCCTCCTTGCGGTCTTCCATAAAATCGATGAGCAGTCCCTGCGGCTGATTGCCGGGTGTAAAGTAAATATATTGATGCAGTTTTTCAACCGGGTGGCGATACAAAAAATTAAACTGACCGGGATTGCGGACCCATATGGTTCCGGGCTTGATTTTCAGATGGTTGATTTCTCCGGCCTGCACATAGGAAAAGGAACCGATCACGCAGTCATGCATGGTGGTCAGATCGATCGTGGCAAACGGTCCCAGAAAACATCCTTCGGAAGGGGAACCGTGGATATTGGCATAATGGGTGGAAACCGTATCCTTGATGAAAAATTTCTCCGGTGTTTCCGGATCATGGGAATAATTGTGAACCAGTGTCTTGATCAGTGCGCTGTCTTCAATCTCAATCTCCTCATCTTTGGAAACAGAGATTTTAAAGTTTTTAAAATGAAAGATATCGCCCTTTTTTTTAAGCTCGTCACCCCGGATATCGCTTTTGTAGAGAAGGGAGTTGGTCAGGCTGCAACGGCCGAGAAAATAGCTGCCGGCCAGTCCGCAATGCCGGAATTGCAGGCTCAGGGGGTGGTCCGGTGAAATGCCGTAAAAAGCGTAGAATTTGGACATCTGTTCCGGCGGGATGAGCGTCCAGACAAATGGTTTGACATCAAATTCCAGTTCCCGCAGATTGATGTTCACCCGCTGGATAATCCTGTCGTAAAGTTTTTCCAGTTCTTTCATGATTGATCCTTGTTTTATTCTTTTTTTTCGGATTGTTTCATGGCATGGAATACGGCAGCAAAGACATCGGACATCCGCAATATTCCAACAATTTCATTTTTCCGGGTTACCAGAAGAGACAGATGGGTTCCCATGACCAGCTGGTGAATGGCGGTATCCAGTGATGCGGTTTCCCCCACATACTCCCCTTCGGAAGGTGCCTGCATGCAGTCGATTACCTTGATCTTCATGGCGGTATCCAGAGCGTTTTTGATCAGAGGACCCGTCAGCCGGTATTTTTCCCTCATGGCGTTGACAAAGGGCTCACTGAAGCCGAAACGGGTGATATCATCGATTTCGTCAATCTTTGCATCCCTGGGTTCGATGGCGCGAAGCACGTCCAGCTGGCTGAGTTTGCCGATAACATGTTTTTTATGGTTCAGAATCAGGACAGCCCTGTGCCGGTATTTATTATGGTCAAATTCTTCCTGTGCCTTTTCCAGAGCCATGACCGCATCATACAGGGTCGCATCTTCGGAAACCGTTGCATATTCGGAAATCGGGACCATCAGGTCTTTTACCGTATAATTCTCCACATCCATACTCCTGTTTTTTGAGTTAATGAGAACTCTTATCACGGGATACGGTTTAATTCAAGGTTTGATGCTTTCGTAAAAAGTCGAAAACATCAAGATTTGTCATTCCGGGCTTGACCCGGAATCCAGTCTTTTCAGAAGCTTCTGGATGCCGGATCAGGTCCGGCATGACGGAATTGGGACTTTGTACGGTTTCATCAAGGTTTGATGAAACCATACAAAAAGAATGGCGACTACCACTTTGTCGTCCGGTCAAACTCCCGGAATGCCGCGATGTCAAACTCCGGCCACGAGAATTGATACCGGAATCCGCCGGTCAGATAGTTGGAGCCGACCGTATGTTCGTTCATCAGCCCGAAGACGCCGGACCGGTGATGAAGCCTACAAAAGACCTGGTATTGCGGGTAATCCGGCAGGGCAAAGGTCAGATCGAACATGAGATAGTTGAGCAGCCGGGATGTTTCATAAGGCTCGTCATTGGGAGAATTTTCGTACAATGCCGGATGAAGGATATAATGAGGATCTTTTTCAAGGGGTGGTTTTTCCGTGGCATAGGAGAGGCCTTCACCGAACCCGAAGGTGGTCTTGACATGTCTGTTCCAGGGGAATTCATGCCATCGCAATACCAGCAGCAGGTTGAATTCATTGTGCTTGTTAAAACCGGTGTTCTGGGATTCATAGGAATAGCCTTCCGCCCAGCCCCATCCCGGATTGGAACTGGATCTGTCCTTGTGCTTTTCGTCCGAATAGATCTCGTATCCCCATTTCCAGGCAACCTGGCCTTCGGCTTCAAGGGTCAGGCAGTCTTCATAGGCCCATAGCTTTTTCCCGACCGCCAGCACCAGGATTTGGGCATGCACCCATTTGGTTTCTCCCCGGAAGATATCCGCCAGATTGTTATTGGAGGCCTTTCCGGCGTAGATGCTGACAAACCAGTCCTCCTCCGCCAAGGCCGGCTCACAGGGAAACAGCAGGCTCAGCAGGATGAGGATCAGGAAATATTTTTGAACAGGAGAAATCATAGCGCCGAAACGTAGAATACCGATTGATCTGAGTCAAGGGAAAAGGAAGGATCGGGAACGAAAAAGAGGCCTTTTTTCCGGATATCGGAAAAAAGGCCTCTTTTGTTTACGTCAACCGGCGGATCATCCGCCGAATGCAGCTTCCGGGATATCAATGACCGCGGAACTGTTGCTCCGGATGGAATTCATTCTTCCTATGGTAACCGGAAGAACGGTTTCAATGAAATGCCGGGCGGACTGGATCTGTCCTTCATAAAAAGCGGCGTTCTTGTTTTTGTTGATCTTTTCAAGACGCGCCTCACCGGTTGCATCGCCGATAATGCCGTTCAGCTTGGGAGCGGATATGACCGCTCTCCACAGCAGCATCCATGCCATGACCACGTCGCCCATGACATCCAGGAACGGCATTGCAAAGGAGAAGGCCACCTTCATGTTCGGGGACATGGCGGTTTTGCCGATATGCATGGCCACTTCACCCAGGCGCCCCAGGGCTTCATCCAGCTTTCCGGCCAGACCTTTCAGTTCATCCATCTCTTTGGCTTTGGCGGTAATTTTTTGAATCTCTCCCAGAAAACTCATGAAAACCATTCCTTTTTTCATGCCCAGTTTGCGGGCCAGGAGGTCCATGGCCTGGATGCCGTTGGTTCCTTCATAAATGGAGTTGATTTTCGAATCCCGCATCAGGCGCTCAACCGGGTAGTCTGCGGTATAGCCGTATCCGCCGTAAACCTGCATGGCCTGAACCGTGCACTCGAAACCCCGGTCCGTACAATAGGATTTGATGATCGGGGTCAGCAGCTCGATCAGACCGGTGACGATTTCCTTTTCCTTTTCGTCTTTGAGATTGGCTTCCTTGTCAAAAAGATAGGCCGTGTAGTAGACCAGGCTTCGCATGCCCTCCATGTAGGATTTCATATTCAGCAGCATTCTTCGCACATCCGGATGGCGGATGATGGAAACGGGTTGGGCATCTTTATTGGCAAAATCAGCCAGATCCCTTCCCTGGATACGCTCTTTGGCATAGTTGACGGCATACAGGTAGGCGCAGGATGAATTGAACAGGCCCAGGGCGCCGACGCCGAGGCGGGCTTCGTTCATCATGTGGAACATGACTTTCATTCCCTTGTTTTCCTCTCCGAGGAGGAGGCCGCGGCATTTGCCTTTTCCGCCAAAGGTCAGTGCGGTTGTGGGGCTGGCATGAAGACCCATTTTTTCTTCGATTCCGGTGCAGACAATATCGTTGTGCTCGCCGAGGCTGCCGTCGTCATTGACCCAGAATTTGGGAACGATAAAGATGGAGATCCCTTTGGTGCCGGCAGGTGCGCCTTCGATCCGGGCCAGGACCGGATGAATGATGTTTTCCTGCATGTTGTGCTCGCCGCAGGTGATGAAAATTTTATTCCCGGAAATGGAATAGGTGCCGTCGGCATTTTTGACCGCTGTTGTGGTAAGAGATCCGACATCGGAACCGGCTCCGGGTTCGGTCAGAACCATGGAACCGCCCCATTCGCCGGAATAGACTTTTTTCAGGAAAAGCGCTTTCTGCTTCTCGGTCCCGAACAGTTCAATCATTTTCGCGGCGCCATGGCATACCATTCCAAAAGCGGAAAAGGAGAAGTCGGCACCCATAATATATTCCATGCAGGCCTGCGTGATCAGATGGGGAAATCCCTGTCCGCCGACTTCGGGATCTTCGTTCATGGCGATCCATTCTCCCTCCCGGAACAGCTTGAACGGCTTATGGAAGCATTCCGGTACCTTTACCTGATTGTTTTCAAATGTGAGGCCGATCTTGTCGCCTTCTTCATTCAGGGGGAGAATTTCCTTGATTGCAAAATTTCTGGCTTCCGTAACGACCATATCAAACATTTTTTTGTTCAGTTCTCGATACCGCTCCAGCTTGATCAGGTCTTCCGCCTCCAGCTGCTCATAAAGAACAAAATCAATATCCCGTCGATCTGCAATGGATTGTGCCATAATTTTTTTCCTCCTTATTGTTTTACGATTGTTGAATACCCATAAATATTGTGCGACAGAGATCTTCTGTTGCGGGTTCGACTTCGATCTCCCGATGAAAGATAATGGCCGGGAGACAGACATGCTCAATGGACCCCTGGATTACCTGCCGAATGACGGACGGTTTGATATCCTTCCGGATTTCCCCATGATCCATTCCCTCATGAATGATATCCATGATGATCCTGCTGTAATTCCGGACACATTGCTGGTAGGCTTCGCTTTTGAAAAAATCCGGGGAATTCCGGACCTCAACCAGCAGAATTCTGGTGAAAACCCGTTGCCGGTCATACCAGGAAAGGGTCGTCTGCATGATCGAACGCAGCTTGTTCAAAGACCCCTCAACGCCTTTGAGATCTTTTCCCATCTGCAGCAGGAACTGTTCAAAAAGCTCCAGCAGCACCTTGAATAAAAGGTCCCGTTTATCGGCAAAGTATTTATAGATCAGGCCTTCCGTTACCCCGGCTGTTTTTGCGATTTCTGCGGTGGTAATGGAATTGAAATCCTTTTCTCCCAGGAGTGTTTTGAGTGACCGGGTGATCTTCAGGCGTCCCGGCGGTATTTTTTTGATATTCACTTTGGTCATATTCTTTGGTTGTCCTGCAATTTTTTGGATCAAGAGCAGAACGCATATCCAAGATGTCGATTAAATAAGTGAGTAACACTTACTTAATCGACCGTGTTTTGTCAAATAGATTTCTCGGGAGCCGTCAATTTCTGTTTTGTAAACAAATGATTCATGTAAAAGGTGTTTGACAGATCGGCAATTTATTGATGATATGGACATGCGGAAACCATGTTACGGAATGGCATTACCTGGATGGGGGAAACTGCATGTTTAAACCGTTTCAACACAGCCGGAAGAAAGAACGCGGCCTCTCGAATCACGGCAGGATTCTTTTTGTGGATGATGACCAGGATATCGCCCATGTCAGCAAAAGGGTATTGGAAAGTCTCGGATATCAGGTCACCATCCGGAACAACGCAGAGGATGCTTTTGATCTGTTCGGCAAAAAGCCATATTGCTTTGATCTCATGGTTACCGATTTGATGATGCCGGATATGAACGGCCTGGAGCTGTCCCGGAAGATTTTTGCGATCCGCCCGGATATACCGGTTATCCTTTCCACAGGATATTCGGAAGACATGCTGGATCAAGATGAATTGCCGGAGGGGATCACCGGAATATTATTCAAACCGGCAAACATGTCGGAAATCAAGGCGGCAGTCCGATACGCCATCGGGGCTCCCTTGCCCTGGATTTCGTTCCCGGAGGAAACGCAAGAGCCTGATCAATAGGCTGCGGAAACAGGAACGCTATTCGGCAAATATGGTCGTAAGATAATACGCAGAACCCTCCTGACGGATAAAAATATTCAGAGAGGATGAATCGCCGGCTTTGGAAAAAATGTCCTTCAGGGAAAATTTTCCTTGCCTGTCGGTCTGTAAATAAATGAGCTCCATGTCCTCAGCGGATTGAACAATCAGGGTTTCTCCGGGAGCCGGCTCTTTTTCGCCACAGAGCATCGCCCGGCCGGTTGTCAGCGTACCGGTTTTTTCAATGGTTTTGATGCGGCTTTTGGCCATACCTTTGTCAATAAAATAAACCGGATCTACCAGAACCGGGAAGGACAGCACCAGCGGCGTTGCCAGAACAGCGGCGACCCCTGCCGCATTGCTCGCCCGATCCGTGTAGGAGATGATTTCATCCCTTTTCTCCAGGCACATGGGGATTTTCAGCAATACATGATGATGGGTATCCGGCTGCCGGATAAAATCATATGCATAGCCGACCCGCACCCCGGGCATGCTTTTGCCCAGATGTTTTTCCGGAACCTGCGGAAAATATTTGTCCGCAGCGGCATCCAGTTTCTGTTGCGTTTCATGGAGCTTTTCTTTGACTTGTTCGATGCGGGTTTCCGCTTCAGTGCGGGTTTCCGCGTTTTCCGGTTGACCGGACAAGGTTGCGCATCCTGTGATGGTGTGCAGTGCAATCAGGCATAAGATCAATATCGTATTTATTTTGTTCATTTCCCATCCTTCTTCGGCGGTCTGAATCACTGATGCTTTCGAAAAAAGTCAAAAATCACCTTTTTTGTCATTCCGGGCTTGACCCGGAATCCAGCAATTTCGGAAGTTTCTGGATGCCGGATCAGGTCCGGCATGACGGAGATGAGACTTTTTACGGGTTCATCAATCATTGATATTATTCAACAATCGGAAACATTCCTTTGTCTTTCATATACCGGATCCCGTCTTCAGACAGACCAAAATTGATCGTCGCCTGCGCGAGCGGGCCGGGAGTTCCTTTTGTGGCAAACGAAAAGATCTGGTAAATGGGGTACGCCTTTTCGGTCGGAGACAGCCCGTCCACGGTGATGATTTTTACGGAGTTATCCCTGGGAAGCGCTCCCTGATCCACAATGGATATGGCACCGGGGATGTTCCGGACGCCTTCGATGGCCATGGTCGATTGATATGTCAGGAAATCATATTTGATTTCCTTGACCCTCATGACAAGCTGTTTGAAGTTCCGATAGGCTCCTGTTTCCAGCCCGGGTACGAAGGTGATGATTCTCTGGTCCGGTCCTCCCAGATCTTTCCAGTTGGATATGCGGCCGCTGAAAACATCCCGCAGCTGTTGAATGGACAGGTTATTGATATTGCAGGGCTGGGTAAGTGTACACTGCGTGTTGGTGATCACCGCAATGGAACCGCGGCAAAACGGGATCTCGACGTATCCGCTTTCCTTTAAAATATTGGGCAGCCGGATCGTTGTAATCGCGATATCGCTGACACCGTTTTCCAGTCTCTGGATCGCGGTTTCCGAAGGCCCGACATACAGCTGGACGGATATACCGGTTCTTTGTTCAAACAGAGGCAGAATCCCTTTGCCGTACGCTTCCGCCACCTGAGAGGATACGCTGACCCGCAGAGTCTCCTGGGCAAGTGCCGGTGCGGTTGAAAACAGGCAGAACAGGATCATCCAGAATAGAAAAGAAAGTCTGCCGATTGTAAACTTCATGTTTCCTCCTTGTATGGCTGAAATGAAGATTTCAGATTGTTTTTTATTTATCCGGTCCGGCCGGATGCTTCATCCGGCCGACAGTAGCGGGGTATAGTATACAGGATGTTTTATACTATTTCAGCATGGCGGGTGTCAAAGGAAAAAACAATAGGGCAGGTATGGCCGGCCTGAGATGAAAAGGCTATGGAGCGGCGGCATATTTCCGGGTAAGATCCTTGTCGATCACATACATGCATATTTCTTTGGCGCCTTTTTTGGAGTAGTTAAACCGGGTATACAGGTTGTTCATCAACAGCGTGACATCGTCTCGTATCTTCTTGTCATAGGTTTTAAAATCCTCTTCGCCAAAGTCCTTAATGGCTCTGCGGAAGTTTTCATTTTCCAGAAAGGGATCCAATACCTTTTCTTTCAGGTTGTAGATATACCGTTCCAGCAGTTTCCGGTACAGATCGGTTTCCCGGATCGGTTTTTCTTCCGCCAGAATTTCCTGGGTCAGTGTTTTGGAGGTATATTCTTTCTGGGTATCCCTTCGGAAGGTGAGCCTGGATCGGTCATCGATCTTTTTTTCCAGCAGGTAATTTTCAATCCGCCGGAAATACTCTTCGGTGATTTCCAGAAATTCTCCGGTATAATGACATTTTGCATTTGCACCGGGCTCAAAGTTGATGGCAAAGAGATAGTTCTGAATATTGGTGGAAATCCGTTCCTCATTATACAGGTAAAGGGATTCCTTGACCTCCTGGAGGATGGTGTAATCATACATGCAAACCAGTGAATCCAGGAAACCTTCCGGTATCATGGCGCCTTTTTCCTTTTGATGATGGGTGAAGAATTTACACAGCATGGTCATGTTAATGAGTTTGTCTTCCTTGGCGTATATGGAGTAGAATTCATTGAACAGGTTAATGGAGTCTCTTCCGGAAATTCCTTTGGAGCCTTCCTTGTTCGATTCTTCGATGATGGTTCGTCTTCGCTTGGCGGTAAACCGTTTTCGGTCTTCCCCCGTGAGCCATGTCGGTATAACCCCACGATAAATTTCCATTTTAAGGAGCATGAGGTATTGATCGCAATACAGAATGTATTTTGCAGGAGAGCCGATCCATTCGAGAAGGGGTTTGGATTCCTGATTGAGTCTTGTGGAAATGATCACCCTGGCAAAATTGGTAATGACGTGCGGAAGAAAGTTGCCGTCAATATGCCGCCCGAAGGTATTTCGATAAATTTTAACTTCCGTATTCAGATCCATCACATAGGGAATATTGATATATTCAATACGGTCCAGGAAGGATCGGGAATCCTTCAGGTTGGCCTTGTCTTCCGGATTCATGACCGCCAGGAAAAGGGAATTGACATTTTCCTCCAGATCTTCGATCTTGTGAACCCCTTCGCTGATGATATTATGAAGTTCAATGAGTCTTTCCGTGTTGTGGGATTTGATATCCATCAATGCATAAATGCCGTTATTGGTTTTTGCATAACGGGAGTAGATATATTCCACCTGATTGCTGTCCCGCAGAATAATGTTGATTTTCCGCTGCAAGAGCTCATTGGTGATGACCGGCCTGCTCAATGGTTTGTCACCCGGATTGAAAATGGAAATTCCCTGTCCCAGGCGTCTGTTGAATTTGTAAGGCTGGGCATAAATCATATCAAAAACCTTTTCCGGGTCCTTGAGTTTTTCCAGAAGGGCACTATACAGGGAGCTGCAGATGGTGCAAGGGATTTCCCGAAACACCCAGGCATAATCTTTTTCAGAAGAAAGAATAAACTTGAATTCGTCATTTTTGAAAATGTCATCGAAAAAAGCCCTGCGGAAGTGTTTGGGGATCATCATGATGGGATTGTCATGGCTCGGGCATGGTATTTCGATAAATTCATCCGTATGGTTATGGAGCGGATGAGTGTTATGGTTTTTTCCCCCGGTTTCTCCCGTCGCCTTCATGAGAATCTGGAGCAGCTTTTCCGCCGCAGGGGAAGTCTCGCAATCATTGAAAGGCTCAAAAAATTTCCGGTTGATTCTCCAGATGGTTTCATACCGCAGGCCTTGCTCCGTATGGGAGTACTCTTCAAATTTTCGGAGGATGTTGTTGAGAAAGGTGCTTTTTCCGCATCCCGGCGGTCCTTCAAAGATGTAGATTTTATTTTGCTGCGCGCCATGGCGAAGCGCCTCTGCCAGATTGATCAGACGGTTGGCGAAAAGGCGGTCGGCAAAAAACGGATTGTCGACATTTTCAATAAAGAGCTTGGAGCAGTCATACCCGACATAGTGAATGGATTCCGGATCATCGGGATATTCATCTTCATCTCTCTCCACATAGGATATGACCATATCGTGAAACGCATGGAAAATATTGCGGATGATCAAGGCGGGCCTTTCCGATAGTATTTTCAGGAAGTCTTTGAAGGGTATGGAATCCCGCTGATCCCTTTCGCCCATACTGGTATTTAGATTTGAAAATGCTTTTTCTAGATTGCTCATATTTTTTTACTATCTCTAAGGATGATGAAACCGTAAAAAGTCTCATCTCCGTCATGCCGGACTGGATCCGGCATCCAGAAGATTCTGAAATTACTGGATTCTGACTTTCGTCAGAATGACAAAAAAGAGTATTTTCGACTTCATCAAGGATGATTATAAAACTCTTCTGGTCAGTTTCCGTTTTTCCATCGTGTACAATACGCGTGAAAGTTTCAGTCCCAGTCCCTGGTCTTCTTCCTGCAAGGGATTTCCCATGAAGGGAATGGAAAGACTCCATTTCGGCGGCGGAATTACAGCCGGTTCCGTTGTCTCCAGATGAACAGGCCCGCCCCATAAATACTCGATCCCGAGCATGGTGTTCTGGATATAATCCTTCACAAGCGGTTTTTCTTCAAAATGATGCACAAGATATAAGGACCCATTATGACTTTTGGCGTTATCGATCTCGATATGAGGGGGATGGTATAGTGCATCCGTAACCATTTTCCGATAATCCTCCGCTTTTTTACTCTTGACATAATACTGCCAGGCTGTTTTTGCCTGATTCAATCTCCTGCCGGCAACAAACAGTTTGTGCCTGTCGACAAAATCCTGATCGATGAAGGTATTTATAAACAAAAAGTCAGCCATGTTTTTCCGGATGGAGAAGATAAATTCCTTTCCTTTTCCGGTTTTCAGATCATATTTCTCCCGGGTCCGGGCATCCAGAATTCTGCGGAAGGGGATGGAGTATTTTCCCTTATCCGCGATTTCCTCCAGTTGATAAAACAGACGCATGCCCAGCGCATACGGATTGAGTCCGACACGGGGCATGGCCGTCACACCGGCATTGACACGGGCAAAATCCACTTCATGGCCGTTAATGCGGTCATCCTGTAAAAACAGCATCTCATGCCAGTAGCTGGCCCATCCCTCATTCATAATTTTGGTCCGGATCTGCGGCTGAAAAAACAGGGAGGTCTTGCGTACCACCTGCAGAATGGATTTCATCCACTGGTTTTCGTTTTTATTTAAAAATGGGGAATGATCCATCAGAAACTGGAGCAGATCCAGACAGGGTTTTGGTTTTTCCTCACAATATTTTTCATAGACGGCTTCAAACTCCGGATATTTTGCCGTAACCGCAGCGAAAAAGGACTTTTCGCCCAACTCACCGATTTTGCGTGTATAGTTGTTATATTGTTCAATTTCCTGAATGTATTCGTGTACGGGTATCTTCTTGTCTGTCTGAAGAAAGACGTCAAAATAAAAATCCAGCCGGGAAGGATTCCGGGGTTTAATGGCGCTGGTTTGCCGGGACAGCTCTTTAAAATATCCGACAATATTATCAATCCCCCGGGCGAATTCAATGGTATAGTCCACCCATCTTCCTTTTTCCGATCGAAGTCTTGCGATCATGCGTTTGTCCGAAAGCGCCTGACCCGTAAAATCATAGTCCCATGTATGGCGGTAATAGAGATTGTTCTGGAAAAAATCGATATGCGCCAGAACATGATAAAAAATCATGACATTCAGCCAGTCCGGGTTGTTGTCATTATAAAAGGAGATGGCCGGCCGGGTATTGATAACCGTCTCATAGGGATTGCCCGGGTACAGTTCATATCTTCCCTTTTCTTTGAGAACCTCGACATCATGAACCCAGTAGTCATAAAGAGTCGGTATCATGACCTTTGGGGAAAGCTCCAGAAGGTCCCGGTTGGTCACGATATATTCAAGGGTTTCATCATCAAAGGAAAGACCGGCAGCCCTTGCCCGCACTTTGCAGCCTTCCATGATTTGTTTGGTATGCTGGTTGATCAGTTCCATTTTTTACTCGGATAAAAGATGTTTGATTCCCTCAATCAGCCTTGGTTCATCTGCGTCTTCCTGCAGGACATCCATTCGGACAAGTTTCGGCTTCTGTGTGAGAATATTTGATTTTTTAATATATTTTTCAACTTCGCTTTCTTTTTTAGACCCATAGGACCGTTCGGCAATGGTAATTCCGATCCGGTTGGCATAGGTTGTCATTTTCTGGAGCTCCGGGACGGACTCCTTGCCGTCCGTATCCCAGTCATCTCCATCCGTGCCATGGAAGATATAAATATTATAATTCTTTGCAAGGTTGTCTTTTTCGACGATTTCATTCACGAGCTTGTATGCGGACGATACTTTGGTTCCGCCCGCAACCTTTGCGTTGTAATAGGTGTAAAAGTCGGGCACTTCCTTGGCTTCCGTATCATGCAGGATATATCGGGACTCCACCTGCATGGCATATTGATAGACCAGCCAGCTGTAAATCAGAACGTGCTGGGCCACGACAAGGCTGGTGGGTTTTCCGGACATGGACCCGGAGTAGTCCCGCAGGAAAAAAACAATCGCCTGGGATTCATAATCCTTTTCCCTGGAGAGGACACGGTAAACCTTATCGCTTGGTGCAATGATAAACCGGGTAGGATCAATATTCGATGGATCCGGAAGGTTGCCGAGAGCGATATTGGTCTCCAGAACCTTACGGAGGGTTGCTTTTTTGTCCAGAATCTGGCCGAATCCCCTGTTTTTATCCGTCATGTCATAGTTGTACCGGGTCAGGGATCTTTTCTTTCCTTTATCCTTCAGGTTGGGGAGTTCGAACTGCTCGCTCAGAATTCTGCCAAGGTCATATGCGCTGGATTCGATTTCATGGGCACCACCCTCGCCTTCGCCGGGCCCGCTTGCATCCTGGCCGTCTTCAGGCCGAAGCGGCTGTTCACCGAGAATATCGCCTTCTTCTCCTTCACCGGCGCCTCCCATGGTGTCTTCTTCCTCTTTGCCAAAGGAAGGGTCATGGATGAATTTTTCCTCAACCGTTGTCGGCACAATGATGACATTGTTCTTGCCGCCTTTTCCCGGCTTGACCAGCCGCCCGACCCTGATTTTTCGGGGGAAATTATCCTCTTCACGCTGCTTGTCCCGTTCCAGAAGTTCATCCAGAGAGCGTAGGGCGGATGCAAAGGAATGCAGGGGAGGCTTCTGATAGTATTGATATGGTTTTGATTCCATAGGGTATCTACTTCTCATCTTCCTGGGTACAGAAATATTCGATTGTTTTTTGCGCACAGGTCCTGCAATATCCCAGCTTGTTCAGCATGGTATTGATCATCCGGTCATACAGCTGCTTGTTCTCTTCGTTTGTCCGGTTTGCCAGCGCACCGATCAGGCTTCCGGCTCCGGCAATATCCGATTTGAGGCGAACGTCGGTGACGGCTTTTACCAGTTCCAGGTTGTCCATAAAGTCATAGTTCGGGTCCTGGGAGATTTTCTGGCCGTATATTTTCCGAATGGATGTCCGGAATGTCTCCCGCTGCTCATCTGTCTTTAATCCCAGTCTTTCCTCAACGCTGTTGATGTATCGTTTATCGATCTTGATCGCTTTCAGTTCTCCGGTTTGCGGGTCTTTGAATTTCCACATTTTGTCCGGGCCCAGATTTTCCGCATCGATCCCGATAATCATATTGACGTAACTCATGACGTCTTTGGTGATGGCGAGCGGTTCATCCATGTAAGCGTTGAACATTTCCGTCATAATGCGTTCACGGTACAGCCCTTTTGCCGTTTTCAGATCTTCCAGATATTTGTTGCGATCATTGACATCGTTGACATAGTCCAGGATGATGCGTTCGATGGTTCGATAAATATCATAGGCAAACATGCATTTGCCTTCGTTGGTTTCCGAGCTTTCAATCATGAGCTGAATGGCTCTGCCCAGATTCCGCTGACCCAGTCCTTTTTGTCCGAATCGCTTGGTGATATCCGGCTCCTGGTTCAGTGTATCGATCACTTCCGCCAGTGTTTTGATGCTTTTTTCTCCGGCAACCTCACCGGCAGCCAGTTTCATCGCTTCAATGGGGGTAATCTTTTCCGATCGGGGAAGCCGGGACAGGACAATCGCCACGGATGAAGCATAATTCAGATTGGGGTCCTGGTGAAGCGCTTCCATGTTCAGGGTGGTTTTGGAATCACTGCCGATGGCGTATTCCGTTAATTCTTTTTGCAGTTTATAGTTTGTATTGTGGGAAACATAACAGATGCGGCAACGGTCTACAATCGGCGCTTCTTCCTTTTCTTCGAGGAACCGGTTGAATTCCGAATTGTTGCTGGTTGCGATAATCAGTGTATCAATGGGCCATTTAAAACCGTCCATTTCGATGTTCCGGTTCTGGATCACCCCAAGATAAACCTGAACCAGATCCTTTTTGTTTTTATAGATTTCATCGCTGAAGTGAATGCCGCCTCCGGCCACACGCGCCAGCGCGCCTCTTCGCAAATCAAACCGGTAAGGATTGTTGGTATCGGAAATATGCAGCAGTCGCTGAATGGATTCTTCTCCCAGAAGATCTACGGCCGAAGAAGTGATTTTGTCTTTTGCCGGATACTTTCCGGTAATCGTGCCCAGGCTTTCCGTGAGCGGAACCGGAACAATTTCTATGAGGTTGAGCATCTGTGCGATCTTGCCGTCGGTCAGGTTGCGGATGTCATTCCAGATGTATCCGCTGCAGGCTCCCAGGGGCCGGTAGTTTTCATACAGGGTTTCGATTTCAGGGTCGGTAAAACCGATTTTCTGGGAGAGGAATTTTTTGTTTTCATCCATATCTTCAAACAGATTCATTCCGAGGATCATCGGATCTTCATAGGTTTGGGATTCAATGGACGTGATCCTGCCGTAGGTTCCCAGTTTGTCTAAATTCGTAAACTTGAACGTATATTTTTTATTGACGGGGATGGATAAAAACTCCCTGTATTTTGCACAGAGATAATCCACAAAGAAGGTTTTTCCATTGCCGGGCTCTCCCACCAGAACATAGGCCATCTCTTTTGATGAGCCTCCTTCAGCAGCGTCTTTTACATAGGAGACAAAACTGTTCAGCTCATCATACATGCCGATGATATGCTTTTTGCCTGTGCGAAAAATCTGAAAGTCATAGGTGGTTTTTCCATTGACGACTACCTTTTCGATTTTCTTTTCCAGGATCATGCGGGAGACGCCTTGAAAGGCGTTCTCAAATTTTCGGGTTCCCTCCTTCACCGCGTTGAGGTGGTTCTGGAGACTGGGATTCACTTTGATGGCCATATTTCCTCCTGTGTAAACTGCTTTTCCTGTATTCATGCACTGTAACGGAAATTATCGTGATTGCGATTTGTTCAGTCTGCAACGGTTAAACCGGTAAAATGTAAAATTACTTTTTTTCTGTGGGGTAATATGATTGACGCTGTCTGTTCCGATAGCATGACCGGATATTCATGTTCATTTAATAACAGAATTGGTAAAAAAATGCCATCGGAAAATTTGCCTTCCGGATCTGTTTATTTGGCCGGCGGTTTGATGTATCCCCAGTCTATCAATTTCTGATAGGCATATTGTGCTTTTTCTCCCTGATTCACCGCCTGAAGATAGGTCTGGTAATGACCGGCAGCGGTTCTTTCCCGGCCTGTTTTTTCCAGACAAAACCCTTTAAAAAAGGTCAGATTGGGATTTCCGGGCAGTTTCTGATCGTATTGTTCAAATTGAGCATACGCCTGATCGAATTTTTTCCGGTTCAGTTTCGAAAGCCCGTTCAGGTAATGTGAACCGGGCTCCTGCGGATAGACATGTCCGGCTTTTTCTGCAAATTGTTCCGCGCGGGTGTCGTTTTTCATCATGATCTGACATTGCGCCATCATCATCAACCCGGCATAATCATCCGGCGCCGCTGACAGGGCTCTGGTAAACGATTCTTCAGCTTCGCCGTATTTCTGACCGGCCATCTGCCGCTCACCATTCTGCATGGATTCAATGGCGGATTTTATTTTCCGCAATCCGGCCGTATGGTCCATATATCGTTCACGGTAGACCGGTTTATTCTGATCGGCCGGATATTTCGCCCCGATTTCCTCTACGGTATCGCGGTACCGTTCATCGCTCATGGGATGGGTCGAAAACATCAGCTCCAGGACATTGGGCTTTTGCTTGGACATGCTTCTCAGCATATCCATCAACCCCGTACACCCATCCGGATTGTAACCTGATTTGGTCATATATTCCAAGGCAAGGGAATCGGCCTGCCGTTCATTGTCCCTGCTGTAGGAAGCCAGAAGCGCTCCGGCACCGAGCATCCCGAGCGTGGATGCTACCTGAGAATATGCCGGATCGCGGGTTCCGGCATATACGGCAAGTCCTCCCACAACCGCCTGTGTCAGCATGGATTTTGACATTTGCTGTGCCGTATGCCTGGCATTGACATGACCCAGCTCATGCCCGAAAAGAGCGGCCAGTTCGGCCTCATTGTCCAGGCTCAGCAGGATGCCCCTAGTTGCGGCAATCGTACCCCCGGGAAACGCATATGCATTGACATATGTTGCATTGACCCCCTGGAATGAATAGGGCATGCCGGGCCGGTGGGTTTTTGCTGCGATGGCCTTTCCGGTGCGGTTTAAATAATCGTTTAGAGAAGAATCCTGAATTTTGCCGAAATCCGCTGAAAGCTGGTATGGAGAGCTTTGTTGGTCCATCTGGATTTCCTTACCTTCCGAGACCAAGATCAGCTGCGATTTCCCGGTTACCGGATTGACGGCACATCCGGCTGCGAAACCGGCGGCGGACAAGGCTGTGATATGAAGGAACTCTCTTCTGGTCAAACGGTATGTTGCAGGGTGGTGTCTGGTTTCCGACATGCATATCTCCCTGGTTAATATAATGGTTGCGAAAACGGCTCATGGATAATGGGATGACTATAAATAACCGGGAAGGGGATGTCAATTGTTCCTGATCCGGTTTACGCCGCATTGTGTTCGTTTTGATCCCTTACAGGGTTGTGACGGAAATCGCGTCACTTTGCGATGATGATTCCCCCTGGTTGTCCACAGCGGAAATTTTAAAAAAATAAGTGGTTTGAGACGGCAGGCCGGTGATATTCGCAGAGTTGCTGGTCACGGTGGAGTAGATGGAATAGGTTTCATCATCGCTGCTGATATAAACGATATAATTCAAAATCGTTCCGTCGTCATCGACGGAGTTGTCCCATGTCAGGACAATGGATTGATTCGTAACCGATGATGCGGCCAGGTTGGATGGCGATGACGGGGGGATATTTGCGGCTATGGTCGATCCGGTCAGGATACTGCTGAAATCGGATTCCAGCCCGTTATCATAAACCGTTGTGACTTGAAACGAATAGCTTGTCAGGGGGGCAAGACCGGTGGCGATACCCGTGGCGGTATTGTTTCTGGAGACCAGACGGAAGGTGGCGCCGTTATCTTCACTGATATACAGGTTGTACTGTATGGTTCCAAAGATATTGACAATCTCATCCCAGGAAATTCGGATGCCGGTGTCTGTTGCCTGTTCAATCGTCAGGTTCGTGGGAGAAATGGGGGTCCTGTCCAGCAAGGTGCAGACCGTATCCGTGGTGCCATAAAATTTGACGACCAGCATTTCATAGGGGGCCATTTGATGGTAATCAAAATTCCATGTAAATTCGATATTTTTTGGTGATATTGCACGAACGGTTGTCTCGATTTCCTCGTCTGCAAGACCGACCTTGTTCACCAGATCGGTCAGTTCCGTCACGATTTCCCATGTCCAGGCCCATTTGGTTGCATCAACCACCTGGGCAAACATATCCTGGAAATTTTCTTCCGTGATCACAGCGGATTCGTTATCGATCAAAGTGGCGTTCCCGGCATTCAAATCCGCTCCGACATCGGATACGGAAGCTTTGTAAATGTTCGATGAGGACCGGAAATCAAAATAAAGGGTAAAGTAAAAAGGACCTGCTTGAATCAGTGGGTCGAGGGATTCACATTTTTCCGTCAAATACAGGATGGCTTCATAATCCGTGAAATGGGTTGTCCGGATCTGAAGAATATTTTTTTCCGTGTCCAGGCCGGTTACCCGGATATCCTGCCACAGATTACTCTGCCGGTTAAAGACCATGGCACTTACCTGGTTTTCCGGGATGGCCGTGCCGTCAATATAACCATCGTTATCCATGTCCTGATAGGGGAGGGAAATGGTTACCGCTTGGTTGAACAGGGTTCCGTCCGGAAGGAAGCTGATGGCTGCTCCGGCAGGAAAGGTATCGGGCGGAGTCTCCTCGGGATGATTGGATGTTTGAATCGAAAGAAGGGTGTTTTCGGTCAGCGCATTGGCCGGGACATTGATTGCTGCTCCGAATAAAGAATGGTCCGGATCGGTAATTTCCAACATTCCCCCTTCCGGCCCAACCAGCCGTTCTGTTCCTGATTTTGGGGGACCCGGATCATCGGTTCCGCACGAAATCAGGACGGCACAGAGAAGGACGATGGATAAAAAAATGATACGGAACTGGAAATCATGGAGATTTGTTGGCGCACGCCTGAAAAGCATGGAAAGTTCATTCCTGAGTTGGGCCCTGATTTAGGTCCTGAGTTGGGTCTCAGGGAGGTGAATCGACCGGCCGGCTGATATGCAGGGCATATCCGTGGAAATAGCGTTTTTTCTGTATCAATGTGTCAAGCCGGGCAGGGGTCTTCTTTTTGAAAGGGACCCCTGCCTTTCGGGATGAACGCTATTGCGAGCGTACGACGTTTTTCGCAGCAGGGCCCTTATTGCCGAATTCAACATCAAAGATCACCTTTTCTCCTTCGGCCAGTGTCCTGAAACCGTTCATATTAATGGAGGAATGATGAACAAATACATCGCCTCCGGCATCCTGTTCTATAAAACCAAAACCTTTTTTGTCATTAAACCATTTTACGATTCCTTCTGCCATAACCCTGACCTCCTCCTTCCCAAATAATGGTTATAAGTTATAAATGTTGCCACGAATGGAACATTTGTGTTGAATCCCCGGATAAGGGGAATGTGAATGCATTTTAGACAGGCTTGAACCATGATAATATACATTCGTATTTTCGTATCAAGACAATGGGGATTTAATTGAATCGGTGGGATCTTCTGTTACGGATAGTCGAAAAATCCTTCTTTTCCCGATTTTTGAAAATAACGATCTTATCGAAAGTCTTCAGCTTTCTTTGATTTCGATTCAAACACCTGATGAATATTGGCTGGCGTTTTCGGCATACCGGAATAAAACGTGAACGTTAAATGCTGAATAGACTTCATACCCCACAATTTTCTCCGATTTTAATGAGATCGGTTGAAAAAGTCAAGATAAAAACCAAAGAGATATTTCCAAGCCCTTGACACTCTTACCGCTTTTGGGCATAGTAAGTGAAAGCCGGTGTTCCGGCAGAAGAGATTTTTTCAGAAAGAGGTCTTTTGTGTGACCATCCGGATCTCATTTGTTCATAATACCAAATTTTCTACGAACACTTATCTCTCTTTATACCCTGATGATCATGGGAAGGAATCATTATGACCAGAGAAGGAAAAGACAACAGGTCCTACCGCGGCGTCCTTCAATCTGATGACGGGATCATTAAAAGGATTACGGAATCAAAGGGGCGGAAGATCACCTTTGAAACCGAGTTCGGGCTTTCTCAGAATTTTATTGAGCAGCTTCGGAATCAGCCGGAGCATATTGTGTTCAGTGAGCGATCCAGGATTGCCCGCCTGGGATTTCAGATTACATGTGAGCAGCCATCCATCAAAAATGTCAAGGATGGGGTGCTGACTTTGGTGCAGGTCGCTTCACCTGTCATAACCGGCTATCCCGGAATGGATATTCTGGGGGAGTTCTTTGATGTCGGCCTTCCTGTCGGCCGGATGGTGTTTTGTGACCCGCAGGAGCTCCTGACGGCGGAAGAGGTTTTAATTGCCATTGAACGGGCGGAACTCAAATTGCCGGCATCCACTTCGATTTCAAGCGACGGAAGTATTGTGATTGCCCCTCACCGGGTGGTCTATGAGCTGAAAAAGGGCATTGACAAGGAGTCGCTGGCAAGGATTCTGATGCGCGAAGACGGCCGGGAAATGCTGAACCGGTATCAGATACAGCGGCCTGTCAAGGCCGTGACCATTCCGCCGGAAAAAGGAGTGATTACGACCTGCTCCATGTATCTGAATGAACATTATGTGGTGCTGCAAAGCGGGTACTCACTGGGAAGAAATTTGCCGGCAACGGTTCTGGATCCGATCAAGACGCGCGGCATTCGAATATATCTTGAGATTGTGAACGGAAGCCGTCAGCCGATTGTCAATCCTCTGATATCGGCACGTGTTTATGGAAAATCCAAACATGGAGACAAGGAACGCCGAAAAAGTGTAAAAGGGTCGTCTCTTTTCTTTTCCTATCAGGATATGAGAAATTTCGAGACCCGGCTTTCGGGTGTAACGTCTTCCCAATGTCACTACCTGAGCAAGCCTGTTGCGATTCTTCCGGCGGGCAGCAATGATCTTGAAAGTGCCCGGATATTTTCCAATGGTCCGGAAAAACCATGCAAGGTTTCCAAAGCCGAATGCACATCCGCACGTCGCGATTTTTCATTCAAAAGCCCGTGCAAGCATGTATATGCGACATCAAAATTCAACCCTGCCCGGATGGACAAGCCGGTCACGCTGGTTTTGAAATACTTTCCCAACATGATGGAGCACCGGGATATTGTCAATCTGGCCTGTGATGGAAAAATCAATACCATTTATTTTTATCATCCGTCATGTGAGCACGGGCCGTTTCTTTCCCAGAAGGATCATCATCGGTTGCAGGAATATGACAAGTTCGGGATTACGATCTACTGGGTGTGCGGATTGAACAACCGCATCATGGTTCATACCATGAGAGACAACATGGGATATTTTGTGGTTCCCGAAAGGCTGGCCGATTTCCATAAATCCATGTTTTTTGCATTTTATGGGTCGACGCTGGAATTGTCACCAAACGGCGTGAAACGGTTAGGTGACCTGATGGATGCCTTGATCGGATTCTGGGGGAAAAATATCGGAATCGTGACCGGCGGCGGAAGTGGAGTGATGGGAGAGGCCAACAGGCAGGCCCGGAGCCGGGGAATTCTATCCGGAGCCAATTTTCTGGATATCACCGATCAATCCATGACAACCGATGTCGATTTTTGCCAGGTTTTTCAGGCAACCTGCCGTCACAGCCGCCAGAAATGGTTTGAGGTAACCTCCTTCCCCATATTCAACATCGGGGGACTCGGTTCCCTGGAGGAGCTGGGAATCACACTCTGCAATATGAAACTGTCCATTATGGAGCCGGTTCCCATCATTCTTTTTGACACGGAAGGCGGATTGGATTTCTGGAAAGGAATCGAACATCAGATCAAAACAATGGTACAAAGAGGAAGGGCACCGTCATGGATTGAGGATAACATCATCATAACGGATAATCCTCAAACGGTTGTGGAGATCTATCGGAAAAGGCTTCAGCTGTTTTAGCAAAGATCGCTCTGTTGGGTCCTTGGTATGCAACTATTTTCCATCTTCGGTGATGTCGCTCAATGGGTCGTTTTTTTCCATACACATCATAAAGGGAAATTATGAAAAAGCTTAACTTGACGACATACCTGGCCATTCGGGATATTCCGGCAAAAAAATTGTTACTTCTTCTGGAGCAGATGTCCGATGCCGGCGGCGCTGTGGTCTTGATGAATCTGGAGTCAAGGGACTCCCTTGACATGATCCGGATGCTTTCGCAAAAAAAGAGAGATCGGATGGTGCAATGCCTGATTGATCTGGAAAGCGCGGAAGAAACTATTCAGCATCAGGTTCTCGAGAAGGTTGAAAAGGAAATCCTGAAGGTTCTGGCAACCCATTATGATTCCATTGATATCAATGAAAGACTTGCGGAATTGATCTGCCATTTTCAAAGTTCCCAGCGGATTGCCGTTTTGGATTTAATCAGGGACAAAAAAAAGACGGCTTTCGGTCAGATCCGGAAAAAAATAATTGAATACAAGGAAAAACATGAGATCTGTTTTTTTGAAGATATTCTGTCGTTTCCCGACGAAGACTTGAGGGATCGAATTCAGGACGTGGATACACGAAAAATCGCAATCGCTGTAAAAGAGGCGGATGAGGCCATCAAAACCAAGATTATGGAAAACATGCCCCGGCGGATTCGGGAAATGGTTTCAGATGATCTGCAAAATATTGAGTCACTGACAGTTGATCAGATTGATGAGGCGCAAAATGCGGTTATGAAGGCCCTGATGAATAAAAAAAGGGGAAGCGGTTCCCGGTAACGGGAAACGGGTTGCCGCCCCTTTATTTTGAAAAACATTGTTTTTCCGGCAAGGGTTCATGTGGTGTTTTGGTCATGACGGTCCTGCAGCCCTTGTATTTGTCTTTTCCCGCCATGGTGCGCAAACCTTCGATGGTCTTGATACCCAGGTTTTTGGTGAACATGTCGGCGATGAAGTTTGGAATGGCCCCGTCAGGATCCGCTACGGTCGTAAAGACCACTTCGGTCTGATCGGGGCCCCTGGGCGTCAGAATATAATCGACTTTGATCATGGGCATCCTGATCATATCCCGGCTCCGCTTATAATCGGTCTTGATCCCGTTGATATCGACGTAGACCGTGCCGGTTGCCCGGTCGATGGTATAGTCGGTCCGGTTGACCGCATCGCGGTCATTCAGCGGAAACGGCATGGCGGTGACCATATAGGTATGGTAACTGTCAGCCTTATTTGTAAATTCCGGGGCATTGACAAAAGAGGATTCTTTGCAATCGAGAATGAACTCGGTTAAAGCCGGTACGTCACGGAGGACCGCCTCGATAACGGCCACGGGTGCATCCACCATTCCTGCCGCTTTGACCGCTTGAGGTCCGCTTTCGCTCGTGATCATGGTGTATCCGGTGATGCCATCCGATTCACCGATTTTCTTCCATTCTTCAGGCCATGCCATTGAAGAAAACACACCCATAAAGACAAATGCGATGAAAACTTTCTGACGGTAATTCATTTTTTCCTGTTCAATGATTCCCTGCTGATAGAAGCGTCCTTTGGAAGTGAAACCGGCCTTGCTATAGGTATGGGCCAGAAAAGCAACTTCCTATTCCTGCGCATGAAAGTATAATGATAACTACTTTCGGGCGGATGATCGGATTCCCAATGCGAACAAAAACAGACGATCAATCCAGCGATTGGGGAGAACAACAGCCGCAATGTTCTGCAGCTTTGCATCAGTCCCGACAATATATGTTGGTTTCGGGCGCTTCAGGGTCAATGCTTTTTCCACCACCTTTGCTACGCTTTCCGGCGGAATCCCTTGAGAGCTCATTTTTTTGGTTAATTTTTCCATGGATTCAAGGGCGCTTCCATAAAGGGCTTCCACTGCATGGGACGCCGGCTTGGTGCTGTCCTGTACCTTTTTCCAGATTGACGTTTTGATATTGCCGGGAATGATCAGGACAACATGAATCCCTTCCGGCAACAGCTCCCTGCGAAGAGCATGGGTAAGGGCGTGCATGGCTGCTTTTGAGGCGCTGTAAGGCGCAGTGAAAGGTGCCGGGAATATACCGCCGATGGAGCCGATATTGATAATGCGTCCTTTCTTTTTTCTGATGAGAGGCAGAAACAGTTGGATCATCCGGATGTGGCCCAGCAGATTTACTTCCAGTCCTTTTTGAAGCTGATCCGGATTAAAAAATTCCAGGGGGCCGCCCATGGGAATGGCGGCATTGTTCACTAAACCAGCCAGCCCTTCCGAACCGGCAAATGCGGAAACCTGTTTAAAGGCGTTTTCCATTGAATCGGTGTCATTCATATCGATCATGAGAGGAACCAGATTTTTGGATGCTTCCCGTTTGAGCGATTCGGCGTCTTCATCCTTCCGAACGCCGGCAAAGACCCTATACCCCAGTTTGTCCAGATGCAGGGCAGTTGCCCTGCCGATACCGGTTGATGTTCCTGTGATCAGTATTGATTTCATATCTTTACTCCTTTGCTAATACCACTTCTCCAGATCCGCAGCCATTTTCTCTCCAATGCGGTAGTACAACCATGGGATGATTCGCTTGATACCGTAATAAAACGGACCGATGATGCCGGTAGTGACCAGGAATTGATCTTTTTCAATCGCATCGGCGAATCGTTTGGCCGCCTTGTCCACGGGCAAGGAGACGCCCTTTGCAAATGCACCGGGCTTGAATTTCTTAAATCCGCGAACACGCCCTCGTTTTTCAAACTCCTCACCGGAGCTCAGAAACCCGGGGCAGATCAAAGTTACCCGGATATTGTGCTTCTTGAGCTCCGCCCGCAATACTTCACTGAAACCGGTAAGACCGAATTTGGTGACATTATACGTCCCGTTCGCCGGAACAGCCGTGAGACCTCCCATGGAGCCCATATTCACGATGTGGCCCTGTTGCCGTTCCAACATATGGGGAAGGATATGATGTACAGTGTATATGGGGCCCCACAAGTTGACCCCCATGATCCATTCCCAGTCCGCGAGAGGCACATGCCTGATTTCACCGATGATGGTAACACCGGCATTGTTTATCAGGATATCCACATGCCCCATGCGATCGACTGCATCATCGATCATCTCTTTGACCCGGTCTTTTTGGGAGATGTCGGTTTGCGTGATATGGCAGTTCCGCCCGATGGATTCAATTTGATGGCGTATTGGATGCAGACCGGTATCATTGACATCCGACAGAAAAAGATCGGCACCCCGGGCGGCCAATTCCATTGCCAGGGCCTTGCCGATACCGCCTGCCGCGCCGGTTATAAGAACCTTTTTATCTCTGATTTCCATAATCAGTCGCTCAGTTCCATGGCTGTTGCCACCAGCATCGACAGATCAACGATTTCGATGTCAATGCCTTCCGTCTCCGCTGTTTTTTTCAAATGGGCCAGACAGGTGGGGCAACTGGTTACCAGGGTATCGGCCACAGCCCTGGCTTCCAGCAACCGCTCCTTTGCGGTCTCCTTGGCCATTTCCGGAAACGCGTTCAAGGTTACTTTGCCGCCGGCGCCGCAACAGTAGGACCATTTACCGTATCTGCCCATCTCTTTAAGTGTGAGACCGGGAACAGCCGCAAGGATTTCCCTGGGTTGCGCATAAACGCCGCCCTGCCTCCCCAGAAAGCAGGGATCATGATATGTAACGGTTTGATTCAAGTTTTTGGAGAACCGGATGCGTCCTTGTTTTAATAAAGATGCAATCATCTCGGTGATGTGAATCACTTCAAACGGCAACACCCCCACCACATGGGGATTGGTATAGTCGTTTTTAAATGTTGAATACCCGTGGGCACATGAGATGATCACGCGTTTGGCGCCTGCTTGCTTTAATTTTTCCACATTCTCAACGGCCGTCTTTTTAAACAGCTTCATGTTGCCGGACTGTTTCAACATCTCGCCGCAGCAACCCTCTTTGTCTCCCAGGTGTGCAATGTCGATCCCGGCTGATTTTAAAATTTTTACGCTTGCCAGGGCCGTTTCCGGTTGCAGGTAGGTCGCATAGCATCCTGAATAAAAGATATCCTCACCTGTTTCAGGAAGCGAAAAATTTTCCAGGGTTTTGGGATGTTTCTTTCTGCCGAAAATATTGCCGCTGCTTTGAATATTGTCCGTAATCTTTTTAAGACGACTGGGGATTTCAAGCCCTTTTTCCACGATCTCCTGCCGCATGGCCAGCACGGTATACAAGGGCTGGTAGGGGATGCAGATATCGTTGCACATGGCGCAGGAAGTGCACGAATAGAAGGATCGGATCACTTCCTCATCGATCTCATATCTATTGTTGAAAATAAGAGATGCCAATATCTGTCTGCCCTGGGGAGAGTGGTTTTTAAATTTGAAATATTCAAATGGCGGACATTTTTTATGGGGAGCGGCATATTCATGAGGGGGCAGTTCCCTCCAGTTATGGGGAACAATGGGGCCTCGTGCGTAACATGCGCCGCAATGCAGACACATATCAATCCAGTCTTTAAATTGATCCAGGTTCCAGGTTCTAAATTCCGGCATGATCGACTCCTTTTTAAAACGTTCCCGGGCTCAGGATATTATTGGGGTCCAGGAATTGTTTAAAGCGCTTCAGCAATGCGTGGGCGGATTCCTGGTTGGTCCATGTAAAATCCGGCAATACCGGCGGAAAACATTGCTGATAGGTGCCGCCTCTTTTTCCGAACCACTCCCTTATCTCCTCTTTGGAGTCATGAATGGCTTGCATCCATTCCGGATCTTTCCGGTTGACAAAGGCCCAGGTCTGAGAGCACATCACCTGGGATTTCATGGGGAAGCCGTCAAAGACCGTCAGCCTGGGGGGACCGTGGATTTTGTGTTTTTGCGCGATCTCCATGATTTTTTCATACACCTGGGGAAACCAGGAGAGGGGATAATTCATGCTGTCGTACATATACATGTATCCGCCTTTGGTGACCTTATATCCGGCATCTGCCAACTGTGCCGCCACCGGATGAGTGGGGGGACAAAAAAAGGTGGGCCAGGCATCAAAGAAGGATTCCGCAATACCGGGAAGTTCCTTTCCTTCAAGATCGGAGCAAAGGGCCTCGACCGTTTTTCGTTTCCCCTCCAGTTCCTGTTGGCTGAATCCGTTAATGGAAAAGACTACGCAAAAATAACAATCGTCCGGAACCAGTGAAACTCCGGTCAGGAATTTGAATCCTTCAAATTTCCATTTGTCGTTGATATGCACATCAAACAGCTCCATTGCCGTAGTTTCCTGCAACACTTCGGTACACTGCCGGATCTTTTCCAATGGCCAATAGTAGGTGAAGAAGGACCAATAGGGCGGTCTTTTTATACATCGGTAGGCAATTTTGGTGACAATTCCGTAGGCGCCGTTGGACTGGGTATAGAGGCCGATAAGATCCGGGCCTGTAATATATCTGAAGAATGGGCCGAAATCGGTTTCCGCATAGGCCATGGATCCGATCTGTACGATTTCGCCGGTGGGAAGCACCACCTCAAAACCTTCCACCAGATCGATGTTTCTTCCGTACCGCGTTTTTCCGAATCCATTGACCGGTGTAATGGCGGAAGCCGCCACATTGGGGCCGGGGCCGTATTCGGCAGTGGGCAGGATCATCTCCTTTTTGAACAGCTCCTGGGCCAGTTTAAAAAAACTGCATCCCGGCTCAGTCACTGCTTTCATGTTTTTATCATCAATGAGTAGAATATTATCCATATGGATAAAATCCAGAAGAATGCCGCCATGGAGAGGACCGCCATGGCCGGTCATGCCGGCTGCCCCTTTGGGGGTAATGGGCACCTTGTACCGGTTGGCCAGTTTGACGATTTCCGACACATGCTGTGTTGTGGTAGGCATCACAACAATTTCCGGCCGGGTCACCCAGTCGATACTCAGTGAAAAGCTGTAAGCGTAGGATTCGCACACTGTTGGAGATGTGGAAACCATTTTGGGGCCAACGATAGCTTTCAATCCCTTGATCAAGTTCTCATCAGACATTGGTCCATACCTCCAATTTATACTGGACTCCGCCATGTGTATTGCAATCCGGCCCATCATGATAGCACTCAAACCCGCCGTCTGGTGTCGATCCCAAGCAGCCTGGCCAGATTGCCGCCGAATATCTTTCTGCGGTCATCGTCGGTGATCGCCGGGTATCCATAGCCCTTCTGCATGTCTTCGGGAATCTGAAAGGTTCTCATGCCCCGCACCGCCTGGGCCATCTGAAAGGCGAATCCGGCATAATCGGTCCCCCAGATAATTTTATCCGGCCCCACCCAGCGAAGGGCCTCACCGATGATGGTCGCAAACTTCCGGGGGGCGCAGATGGCCCATGGGACCAGCAGCGACAGGCAGACATGGACGTTGGGGTGTCCCATGGCCACCATGTTCAAGTCTTCGCAGTAAGGGTAGCCCATGTGAAAGGCCACGATTTTAAGGTTGGGAAAATCCCTGGCCACATCGTCCAGTTGTATGGGCAGGGAGTATTTGGACTTTCCCGGCGGCACCCAGCAGAATCCGGTATGGATATCCAGTACGATACCCAGCTCTTCCGCTTTTTTGTAGAACGGCCACAATTCCGGATCATTAATATAGGTGTCTTCCGGCGGATAGAACTTGAAGATGCGGGCGCCTTTTTCCTTGACCCAGTATTCCATTTCCCAGATGGTGTTTTTTACGCCCTTGTGAATGATAGGGCTGATATTGGGTTGATACATGAAACGGTCAGGATTGGATTCCACCACTTTTGCCATTTCGCCGTTGGAAACCCAGCGGCTGGTATAGCCGGTCGTGTCCATCATCGATTCCGGCAGAAGGCAGGCGATATCCACTCCGTATTTGTCCATGGCAGCCAGTAACTTCTGTGGGTCATCTGTTTTCATCATCTCCCACTCTTCCAGCCCCAGGAAGGCCTCCGGCGGCATGCCCGTCACCATGGGCCGGGCGATATTATCAATAGCCCGCCACCACATCCGGACGCCGGGGAAATGGTTGATATGCGTCATATCGCCGATTAAATGAGGTTCGGGGTCGATTTTGAAATAATCATCTTTGGGTTCAGACATTGTTCTCTCCTTTCTATTCTATTCAATTAAAATCCGGGCAGCCCTTCTTGTTTCGATAGCCGCAGCAATAATGTCCATCAAAATCATATCCGGTCCGGTGCCTACCGTGGCGTACGCCCCTGCAAAAGCCTCCAGCTTTTTTCAATATAACTCAACTCATTCTTCCACCACGGGCGATCAAGTGACGGCATAGGCGCTCTCATCAATCCTTCAGAGATAAGTGATTCGTGTTTCTGCCATGGACCGATCTTGTATTCATCCATGGCGTATTCCCTTCCCAGGTTCGGGTTTTGCGTGCATGCGGGAGTCAGGGCCGCCAGGAATCGCATAACACATGTATTACAGCGCGAGCACCGGACGATCTCTTTTGCTTTTCCGGCTTCAAGCTTGTTCACGTATTCCGGGTCGCAGTACATCTGCCTTCCCATGGCCTGGAGGTCGTACTTGCCTTCGGCGATATTTTTGTCGATCTTGACCGGATCGTGCTGAGAGGACACCATGACCGGGATCTTGAGCTTCTTTTTGAATGCTTCTCCATGCTCGGGAATGTGCCTGGAACGGTCCATATCCGTGATGAGGTGGCCGCTTTCCTCGTAGCCGGCACCGTCGGACAAACTGATATAATCCAGGCCGATGGCCTCCAGGTCCTTGGCGACATCGATCATCTCTTCCTCTGTCAGGCCGCCTTGCATATGCTCTTCCGCGCTTATCCGGCACCCGACGGCAACACCCGGGCAGGCATAGCGGATCTGTTCTGCCACCTCCATGAGAAAACGCTTGCGGTTGCGCCATTCTCCGCCGTACATGTCCGAGCGCTTGTTGGAAAGAGGAGATAAGAACTGATGTTCGAGATATCCGTGCGGAGCGTGAATCTCTATGGCATCGAACCCACAGGTGACTGCGAGCTGGCAGCTATTGGCGAATTCTTTTTGTTCGCTGCGGATCTCTTCAATGGACATCTCGCGCGTCATTTGTCCTGTCATATAGGATCTTGCAAATTCCATGACGGCATAAAGGTCCGAAAGATGGTTGGGCGTTTTTTCTGCCGCTATCTCATAGGGCAGACCGGCGGTCGCGGCCGGGGCAAGCTTGTGATGATCATAGGAATGGCCTTGCCTGCCGAAACCAATGGTCATCTGAGCCGCAATCCTCGATCCGAAATAGTGAACCCTATCGGTAAGATCATTCATTCCATGCATGTGGCCCTGATGGTAGAGATGCGGATTCCTGCCGGCCTGGAACTCTCCCGCCAGCCTGGTGCCCATGATCGCACCCGTGGTGATTAATCCGGTGCCGCCTTTTGCCCGAGCCCCAAAATATGCAATATACGGCTCACCGACTTCACCGTTTCCCTGGCATAATGCCTCATTCATCGGGGCCAGCACGATCCGGTTCTTCAATTCAATCGGGCCGATCTTGATCTTTGATAAAATGTGTTTAAATTCTTGCTTTTCAGACATTTCAGTCCTCCTTTTCATGGTAAGTTGTATTGTCCCGGTCACCCGATCTTCCTGTCATGGCCTTGCCAGAAAGTTGCCTTGATCTCCTTTTTCAACACCTTTCCGATGATGGAGGTGGGCAACCTGTCCCAGAAGGCGATAGATTTTGGGCACTTATAGCCGGCCAGCCGTTCCTTGCAGAAAGCGATCAGCTCTTCTTCGGTGGCTGTCTTGCCGGGGCGCAGGACCACCACCGCCTTGACGATTTCACCCCAGCGGGGATCCGGCGCCGAGACCACGGCGCATTCCGACACGGCTTCATGCTGATAAAGGACATCCTCGGTCTCCTTGGGATAAACGTTTTCTCCGCCGGAAATGATCATGTCCGCCTTACGGTCGGTCAGGAACACGTAGCCGTCTTCATCCATGTAGCCCATGTCGCCGGTATGGTACCATCCGCCCTTCAAGGCCGTGGCGGTTTTTTCCGGATCCTTCCAGTAACCGGCCATGATGTGTTTGCCGGTGACGCATATTTCGCCGCTTTGCCCGCACGGCAGGGCCCGGCCCTCGTCATCGGCGATCTTGATCCGGGAGCAGGGGGCGGCTTTCCCGGCGCTGGTCAGTAAACGGGATCGTGGCCCCTCAATGTTGTGATCCCGGTAACTTAACATTGTTACTGCGCCGCCGGCGGTTTCGGTGGCCCCATACCCTTGAGAAAAAATATTGCCGAACCGCCTGATGCATTTTTTCAAGACTTCCGTGGGAAATGGGCTGCCGGCATAGGTCATGTAAATAAGGCTGGAAATATCGTATTGATCCGCCCCCGGATAATCGGCCAGCCAGCCGTAAATCGTAGGTACCAGGTTGATATGGGCGCACTTTTCATCCTGAATCAGCCGCAGGATTTCGCCAAGGTCCATCTTGCGGTTGATGACGACCTTACCGCCAATGGAAAGCGTCAACAGCACCGGCCACAGGGAAACATGAAACATGGGCAGAACCATGCAGGTGGAAAAGCGTCTGCCCGGCCCCAGATTGGCCAGTTCGGTGGCAGCCGTGAACACGGCATTGGCGGTGGTGGTCATCAGATTGCGATGGGTCAGCATGACCCCCTTGGGAAGGCCGGTGGTGCCGCCGGTGTACATGAGAATGGCCGGATCCTGTTCGTCGACCGGCGAATCAGGTACCGGCTCTCCCTCCGGATGTTTCTTTATCAGTTCTTCGTAGGACAGGTACCCGTCAATGAAATTATCAATGGATATCCAATCTTTGATATTCGTCAGGGAAGCCTGAATGGAACAGGCCTTTTCTTCAAATCCATTCCCCACCAGAAACATGGTCGATTCCCCGTGGTTGATAACATAGGTCAGCTCTTCATCGGCCAGACGGTGGTTCTGCGGACAGACGCAGACCCCGATTTTGGCCGCAGCAAAATAGATTTCCACGTATTGGCTGCAGTTTTCCGCCAGGACCGCCAGGTGATCCCCATTTTTGCACCCGAGCGCTGTCAGGGCATTGGCCAGACGGTTGACCCGGGCATTCAGTTGCCGGTAGGTCAGACGGGTTTCTTCAAAGACAATCGCCTCCCAGTCCGGGAAATGGTTGGCCCCGCTTGTGGCAATATCACCTAAAGTGTACATACTCTCTCCTCCTTTTTTTTATTATGGCCACGATTTCGGTAACCCCTGAAACTGCATGATCATGTTGCGGCTCATTTCATTGGATATGGGCGAAAACTGGATCTGGAATGCGTCCCGGAGAAAACGCTGCATGGGATACTCATTGCAGATGCCGTAACCGCCCAGGATTTCCGCGCCTTTGACGGTGGCATGCAGGGCGCCGTCGGCCGTGATGACCTTGGCCATGGTGGCCTCTAAATGATATGGCTGGCCGTTATCGCACAGCCAGGCCGCCTTATAGGTGATGTTCCGGGAATTCTCCAGATTCATGTATATGTCGGCCAGATAGTGCTGCAGGCTCTGGAACCGGCTGATGGGACCGCCGAAAGCCTGCCGTTTCTGGGCGTAAGCAAAGGCGTATTCATAGGCGGCGGCGATCAATCCCACCCCCATCATGGCCACACCGATGCGTTCGGGGTTGAGCACGGTCAGCATCTCAAACCATCCATTACCGCGGGTGCCCAGGATGTTCTCTCCGGGGATCTCGACATTGTCAAAGGTAATGCCGACCGAATCACAATGGTGACAACTGATTTTCGGGATGCGGGTGATGCTGATGCCTTTGGTTTTTGCCGGCACCAGGAAGGTGCTCAGGGATTTGCTGGGCTTGTTTTCCGGGTCCGTGCGACAGATAGTAATGAAATAGTCGGCCACGTGAGCGCCGGTGATAAACACCTTTTCGCCGTTTAACACCCAGCGGTCGTCCTTTTTCTCGGCCTGGGTCTGGATGGCGCCGAGGATGTCCGTACCGCCGGCAGGTTCGGTCAGGGCCATGCAGAATTTCAGTTTGCCCTCGCATATCTTCGGCAGAAGCGCTTCTTTCTGCGTTTTTGAGCCGAGTTCGGCAATAAACCGGGTGCCGAAGCCAATGGTGGTGCCGATGGCAAGGGCCACTGAAGTGGAGGCTTTGCATATTTCCTCATAAAGAAGCATGCCGTCCACCATACTGACACTGTCACCGCCATATTCCGTCGGAACATTCATTCGAAAGGCGCCCAGGTCGTTAAACTTCCGCCACAGCTCATCCGGCGGAAAATCGACATGTTCATCCATCCATTGCACGTAATCCAGGGAAAGCTCTTTTTTGCAGAACCGCTGCGTTTCCTTCTTGAGCATTTCCTGCTCCCGTGTGAATCCGAAATCCATCTATATGTCTCCTTTATAATTTAGGCGGGTTTAACAGGGCCTGAATATCCGGGGCGTATACCAGCCAGGTGATGCCGTTTCTTTCCACGGCCAGGGCGGCTTCCAGGCTGGTGCCGTCCGTTGCCTTGTCCATGATTTCCTTGGCCATTCGGAGGGCAATGGGTTTTTTCCGGCTCAGATTGTCGATGATCCGCTGAAATTCGGTTTCAAAGACGTTGTCGGAGAAAACCCGGGTCAGCAGGCCCATGTCGTACATATCCCGGGCGGTGTAATCCTTGCGTCCGCTGTATATGATTTCCCGGGCGCGGAAGACGGGCATGCTTCGGGGAAGCCGCACGGTGCCGCCCCATCCCGGCAGGATTCCCATGTCGATTTCGGTTGTCCCGAATTTGGTGGATTCACAGGCATAGAGCAGGTCGCAGCACAAGGCCAGTTCCAGACCTCCGGCCAGGCAGTGTCCGTGCAGCTTGCCCACAATGACCTTGTTGCAGTTGGCCATGGCCCGCTGCAGGTCCATGCCCTCATGGGCCAGCCAGTTAAGGCAGTTGTCGTGTGATCCCAGGGAAGGAAATATTTCCAGGTCACCGCCGGTACAGAAGGATTTTCCTTCCCCGGCCAGGATCACCACCCCGACGCTGTTTTCTTTCCGGATTTCGGTGAAGGCCCGGGTCAGTTCTTCAGCCATCTCCCGGTTGATGGCGTTCCGCTTTTCCGGCCGGTTCATGGTGATGTGACAGACCGGGCCGTCGATCCGGTATAAAATGGTTTTATAATCAGTCATGCGTCCTCCCTATTTTTTGACGGGTCTGAAGTACGGAAGATAGAACTCGTCGTTTAACTTGTGAAAGACCACTTCCACCTCCATATCAATATGAATGTCCGTTGGATCGCATTCCACGATCCGCGTCATCATGCGGATGCCTTCTTCCAGATTTACATAGGCCAGCGTGTAGGGCAGATCCGCCATGAATTTCGGTTCCACCATGTCGTAGGCCGTGGAAAACATATAGACCTTGGCCTTGCCGCCGGCCATAATCCAGTCCATGTTTTTCGACCAGCATTCCGGGCAGACCTTGCGCGGATAGAAGATATTGGCGTTACAGTCCCGGCAATGCTGAATCAGAAGCTTGCCCTGCTTTGTTCCTTCCCAGAACGGTTTGGACCAGGGTTGTGTTTCCGGAAGCGGTCGGGTCATGTCAAATTGAATATCCATGGCTATATTTCCTTTCCCCAAACGGTTGCGATATTATTGAATCCGGAACCGCCGGCCGTGTTCTGGAACACGTAACGGCATTCCTTCACCTGTCTCTCACCGGCCTTGCCCATGATCTGCCGGGCGGTTTCCACGTACATGGCCGTGCTGACACCGGAGCCGGTGTGCCCCCGACCAGGCGCGTCGCCGATGGTCGACCAGGGGATATCCCCGCCGAAAGACATTCGTCCTTCGGCAAAATACTTGGCTCCTTCACCTATGGGCGCCACACCCAGGGCTTCGGCCATGATGGGATGGTTCATGGGATAGGCCATGTATATATTCCAGAGGCTGATATCGTCTTTGGTTACCCCGGCTTCGGCCATGGCTTCCCTGGCGGTCACCGAGAACCCTTCCGCCACTTTATAAAAATCGCGCAACACCGGCGTACCGCTGAAATACCGGACCGATTCCCCCAGCTTGTAGGCCACGGGTTTGTTCATCCTGCCGGCGTCCTGGGCGGAAACGACAACCATGGCGCTGCCGCCGTCGCCCAGGATATTGCTCTCCCGCTTGTGAAACGGCGTGTTCAACAAGGGGGATTCCATCACCATTTGCGGTGTGGGGACCTTCTTCTGATAAAAAAATGAATTGGGGTCTTTCGTGGCCCAGCTGCGAAGGGCGGTCACGACAGACGCCATGTGCTCGGGTTTGGCGCCGGTTTCATGCATGTAACGGTTGGCCATCATACCCATGAGAATGTTATAGGTGGTGCCAAAGGGATATTCCCATTGCATGTCGACCCCTGCCTTGGCAAAAAAGTTGATCTGTTCCTCAAGGGGGATGGTGGAATGGACGGTCACATGCGGAATCAGCACCGCTTTGGCGATACCGGAAGCAATATACTGCTCCGCCAGCCGGATACAGTTGCTGGTGCTGGCGCCGCCGGCGTTGCAGACACAAGTGTCCTTGCAGCCTTTCAACCCAAGTTCCTCCGGGAGTTTTCCGAAGGAAAGCTCGGCGGCCAGTTTGGGCTGGGCCTGGGGCGCGACATTGATGACCGCCTCAATATCATTTTTATCCAGACCGGAGTCCCGGATCGCCTCCATGCAGACATCATAAAGAATGTCCCACCGGGTGCGCTCCGGCATGATCCGGGTGGGAACCTCTCCGATGCCGATAATCGCAAGGTTTGAATTGCTCATTTACACCTCCTGCACATAAAGTCATAATTAGAAACTTGACATGTCTCTTTCAGCCTGCTAAATCTACAGAAAATGAAAGTTTGTTTCTCATTTAGTCTATAGAAAATCAAGTGTCAACACTAAATAGTTAAACGGGACGAAACAAGGTGAATCATTATAACATTATGAATTTATTTGTTATAAATTTTTACAAAAATCGACTTCAGTCGCCGATGTCGATTTTTAGAGATTGAAAAATTTCTAAAACTATAGAGTTACAGTCTATAGTTAAGATTCAAAAGGACACGTTATGCGGATCAAAGATCTGGAAGAGAAATCGGGCGTACCCCGCACCTCCATTCATTTTTATCTGCGGCAGGGGCTCCTGCATCCACCCCGGAAAACCGGACGTACCATGGCGTATTATGATGACAGTCATGTACAGCGGTTGAAGGAAATCATCCGGCTGAAACAGGGGACACGGATTCCCATCGCACTCCTTAAAGAGCATCTGGAGTCCGCCGCCATGATGTCGCCGGGAACGCCTGCGCCCTTTGACGCGCGAAAAACCGTCACCACCACAAAGGAAAAAGAATACAAGCGCCAGGAGATTATCAAAGAAGCCATACGCGTTTTCAGCCGGAAGGGATACCATCAAACCAAAATTGCCGATATCACCGGGTCTCTGAAAATTTCCACCGGCACCTTTTACCTCTACTATCAAAACAAGCGTGAATTGTTTATTGAAGTGATTGACAGTGTGTTCCGCAATATTGTCGGGGAAGCCGCCGCGGCCATTAAGGAGGAGACCGATTTTATAAAACGCCTGAGAATCAGGGGACGGGTTTTCTACGAAAACTACACCAAATACAGTGAAATACTAAACCAGCTCAAGGCCGAACTGGCCAGCGAAGAGCAGTGGCCGGCGGAAAAAATCAAAAAAATTTACCACAACCTGACCCAGCCTGTTATCCGGGAGATCGAAGCCGCCATAAAAGAAGGGGTCATCCGCGAAATCGACCCGGACCTGGCAGCCTACGGGTTGACGGGACTGATTGAAATCATGTCCCTGCGGATTTCTCTGGACAGCAAGTACAACCTGGAAAATATCATGGATTTTATTAACGACCTGACCATGGAGCGGTTGTTGCCGCGCGGCAAAAAACGCAAACAATGAAGCCCAAAGGTTAAGACATTGCTTTTTTTGAGGAAATATATATGTGTACGTTGATTGTGTGTCAACAGCATTTTGCATGCGATATGTACAACCCTTGTCAAAATAAATGCAGCAAAGTTACCTGTCTTCTTTGCTGAAAGCGAGTGAGAGAATTTTCAATAACCATTTTGCATGAAAATTTTCTCCTCTCTCTGTTTATGCACCTTTGTATTTAGTGATTCATTTAGAAATATGCGTGTTTTTTGTGCCAGCTCAATCCTGAGAACCGGCTTGTTCAAAAGAGCCCGGACTCCTCTTTCATGGATAATTTCCCTATTGATATCGGCATCAAAGCCGCTGCATAAAATGATTGGCAGCCATTCATCTATTTCATGGATTTTGGATGCAAGCCCAATTCCGGTCATTTTTGGCATGGTCTGATCGGTTATCAACAGATCGAACCGGTAGGGGTTCTCCCTGAAAGCCCGATAGGCTTCGATGCTGCTGATATGCGATATGACTTTATACCCCAAGTCTGTCAGCATTTCGGCAGTCATCTTGAGGACAAGCTCCTCGTCGTCGACCAGCATAATAGTCTCACTTCCGCGGGGGCATTCGATACCGGATGGAATTTGTTTTTCAGGGACGGATTCAATTCTTGGGATCAAAATCCGGAAGATGCTGCCCTTTCCCAACTCACTATTGACGGTTATAGATCCACCCAGGCTTGTGACGATGCCATGAACGAGCGACAGACCGAGCCCTGTTCCTTCACCTTTTTTTTCCGGGTGAAATAGGGATCAAAAATCCGTTTCATCGTTTCAGGACTCATGCCGGTTCCATTATCCGTAACGACCAGACGGATGTAAGGCCTAGGCTTTACATGGGCATGATTCACGGCACTGCAATCATCTATATTGTAATTCATCAGGCTGACCTTCAACCTGCCGCCATCTTCTTTCATGGCGTACGCCGCATTGGAACACAAGTTCATGATGACCTGATGAATCTGGGTTGGGCAGGCCATGATTTCACCGGTATTTTGATCGATTTCCTCTATGAATTCAATTGTTGACGGAATGGAGGCCCGCAACAGCCTCATGGCTTCCGAGATTACCAGGTTGATTTTCAGCGGCTTATATTCCTGTTCTTCCTGGCGGGCGAATGTGAGAATATTTCTGATCAGGTCGCGCCCCCGATGGCATGCCTGGAGAATGTTCCCTGATCTGTATGCCATACCGCTTTCAGCATCCGCTTTCAGCATCCGCTTTAGGCAGGCTGATCTGAAACGCTGTTATGAATACATCAGGAATTTTATTCCAGTCAAGCGGATGGGCCTGCACATCGTGGACCTTGAAGAGAATACCTTAAAATTCGTGGCTCATGTCGGCGCTGACCTGCCGGAAAAATACGAGCAGATTGTGCATTTGCCCGAGAAGGGACGCCGGGAGAGGGCAGCTGCTTTGAAAAGCGGGGACATTCTGATCATAAACCGGCCTGAACCGAATCTGCTGCCCAAGGCGATGCTGGAAAGGCTGGGACAAAAAGAGGACTATTCCTTCATGCAAATAGCTCTGGATCTTGAAGGAACCCAACTCGGATATATTGGATTAATGGCTGATGGTGCTGATCAATTTACCGATGAGCATGCCCGACTGCTTCGATTGATTCGTGAACCATTAACCATTGCCATGTCCAATGCCATGGAACATCAGGAGGTCATCCGGCTCAAGCAAATGCTCGCTGACGACAATAAATATCTTCTGGAAGAACTGCGTTCGATTTCGGGCGATGAAATCATAGGTGCCGACTTCGGGCTGAGCATGGTGATGCGAATGGTCGAACAGGTAGCACCCCTTGACAGTCCAGTCCTCTTGTTAGGTGAAACCGGTACGGGGAAGGAGGTCATTGCCAATGCGATCCACAACTCTTCCCCGCGCAGAGACGGCCCGTTCATAAAGGTGAACTGTGGAGCTATCCCTGAGACACTCTTGGACAGCGAGCTTTTCGGCCACGAAAAGGGAGCTTTCACCGGCGCAATCGGCCAGAAAAGGGGACGTTTCGAAAGGGCCGACAAGGGTACCATTTTTCTGGATGAAATAGGGGAGCTCCCACCCCAGGCCCAGGTAAGATTACTGCACGTTCTGCAAAGAAAAGAGATTGAGCGCCTCGGTGGAACCTGCTCCATACCCGTGGACATCCGTGTCATTTCAGCCACCCATAGGAATTTGCAGGAGATGGTTGGATCCGGCCAATTCCGGGAAGACCTCTGGTTCCGCCTTAATGTCTTTCCCATTATGATTCCGCCACTGAGACAGAGAAAAGGCGATATCCCATCCTTGGTACATCACTTCATTCTTCGCAAGTCCATAGAACTTAAACTCAAAGAAAAACCCAAGCTGGCCTCCGATGCCGTCGACAGGCTCACGGTATACGACTGGCCGGGCAATGTGCGGGAACTTGAAAACACAATCGAGCGGGCTCTCATACAGCACCGCGCGGGTGCTCCCCTGTCATTTGAAGCCTTACTTCCCCTATCGTCTCCAGGCAATGTCCTCCAAAGCCAAAGCCGGGACGAACCTTTTGCATCCCTTGATGAGATTAATGCCCAATATATAAGGCAAGCTCTGGAGAAAGCAGGAGGCAAAATCTATGGACCCGGTGGGGCGGCAAAGATTTTGAGCATTAACCCCAGTACGCTGCGCAAACGCATGAACAAGTTGGCAATACCGTATGGCAGGAGAGGCCGGCAGCCTGTTCCGAGAGTTTAGACGCATAGACATACCGTCTCTTTTCCTTATCATGTCGGGTAGTCTGTATCCTTATGAGAAAGCGGTTTCCGGGTATGAATGATTTATTGTAATTCCGGAAACCGCTTCGGTTCAAGAGATTTTACTTCTCACATAAGGACTACGCGACCTCCCTGAATTCCGCATCTACAACATCGTCATCTTGGTTTGCCGGGCCGGACGCTCCGTTTGTGTGACCGGCATTTCCTTGATAGCCTGTATTTGCCGAATCCGGCTGTTGATACATGTTTTGCGACAGTTTATGGACAACCTGATTCAGGGCGTCGGTTCTCTGGCGTATCATCACGGTATCTTCGCTTTTCAGGACCTGCTTCAGGTTGTTGATCGATGCCTCCAGTTCCGCCCGAATACCCGGATTTACTGATTCACCCATCTCGGCCATGGTTTTTTCCGTGGTATAAATTATGGAATCCGCCGCATTCCGTGCATCCACAAGCTCCTTTTTCTTCCGGTCTTCATCTGCATGCAGTTCCGCATCCCGAATCAGCTGTCTAATCTCTTCCTGAGAGAGCCCGGAGGATGAAGTGATCCGGATGGACTGCTCCTTTCCGCTTGCCTTATCTTTTGCAGAGACATTGACAATGCCGTTGGCGTCAATATCAAAGGTAACCTCTATCTGAGGCATGCCTCGCGGTGCAGGCGGAATTCCGACCAGCTCAAACCGACCCAATGATTTATTACCGGATGCCATTTCCCGCTCACCCTGCAGCACCTGTATGGTAACGGCCGGCTGGTTGTCTTCGGCAGTGGAAAAGACTTCACTTTTTCGAACCGGAATCGTCGTATTCCGGTCAATCAGTTTGGTCATCACACCGCCCATGGTTTCAATACCCAGAGAAAGCGGAGTAACATCCAGCAGCAGCACATCTTTGAGATCGCCTTTCATGACCGCTCCCTGAACGGCTGCGCCCAGTGCGACCACTTCATCCGGGTTTACTCCCTTGTTGGGCTCCTTCCCGAATATTTTTTTGACCCTTTCCTGAACCGCCGGCATGCGTGTCATCCCGCCGACCAGAATAACTTCATGGATGTCATTGGCGGAAAGACCGGCATCTTTCATGGCTGCCCTGCATGGCTGTTCCAGCTTGTCCAGCAGGTCGGCAACCAGCGCTTCCAGTTTGGCCCGGGTGATCTTGATATTCAAATGCTTGGGGCCGGAAGAATCCGCCGTGATAAAGGGCAGATTCACATCGGTTTCCATGGATGCGGAAAGTTCCATCTTGGCTTTTTCCGATGCCTCTTTCAGCCGTTGGAGCGCCATTTTATCATTTCTGAGATCGATCCCCTGTTCTTTGCGAAATTCATTTGCCAAATAATCAATTAGCCGAAGATCAAAATCTTCTCCTCCCAGGTGTGTATCACCGTTCGTTGCCTTGACTTCAAACACACCATCACCAATTTCAAGGACGGAAATGTCAAAGGTTCCGCCGCCCAGATCAAATACGGCGATTTTTTCCTCCTTCTTTTTATCCAGACCATAGGCCAGCGCTGCTGCGGTCGGTTCATTGATAATCCGCAGCACATTCAATCCGGCAATCTTTCCCGCGTCCTTGGTTGCCTGCCGCTGGCTGTCGTCAAAATAAGCAGGCACCGTAATGACGGCATCGGTTACCGTTTCGCCCAGATAGGCCTCGGCTGATTTCCGGATATCCGCCAGGATGTGGGATGAGATTTCAGCAGGGCTGAGTTGTTTGCCTTTCAGGTTAATCCGGACGTCACCGTTTCCTGCCTTTTCAATTTTGTACGGCAGATTTTTGATGTCTTTCTGAACTTCCGGCGAATCGAATTTCCGGCCGATCAGCCGTTTCACCCCGAATACCGTATTGGTCGGATTGGTGATGGCCTGACGTTTGGCAATCTGTCCCACGAGACGTTCTCCGCTGTCCGATATGGCCACGACCGAGGGTGTGGTTCTCCCGCCTTCCTGATTCATGATGACCTTTGGTTCGCCGCCATCCATGATCGATACACATGAATTGGTCGTTCCCAGGTCAATGCCGATAACTTTTCCCATTTTCCATTCCTCCTGTAATATGTCTTGCATGGATCATCGATTGTTTGTTGTTTACACGCAATCTATCTGTTTTCATTTCCGATGTAGAAAAGTTAAGCACCGGCCGGGTTGATGTCAAATTTATTTTATTACTTTTTTGTGTATTACCGAATTATATTTTTTATAAAAGTAATATGACTGGCAGGCCGTTGCGAATCAAGGAAGGGTCAGGGGAATTGTTTTTGCCGAATCATCAATCTGGATGCACTCGTAAAAAGTCAAAAATCACCTTTTTTGTCATTCCGCCGAAAGACGGAATCCAGTATTTTCAATAGGTTCTGGGCTCCGGTTTTCACCGGAGTGACGGGATTCGGACTTTTTACGGTTTCATCAATCTGCTGTCAAAGAATATTTCTGATCGAATCAGCGTGAATATGGTTCATTTCGGACAATCATGCCGAAAAGATTGTAGATCAGTCGTGCAATGGTAAAATCCGGGGCATGCAGGCCGTCAATGGGTGCGAGCTCCACGATATCCATTCCGACGACATTTCGTCCGCGAAGGATAACATCCAATATGTGGATGACATCATACCAGGAAAGGCCGCCGGGTTCGGGGGTTCCGGTGGAAGGGATGATGGCCGGATCAAATGCGTCCACATCAAAGGTGATGTAGATTCTGTCCGGAAAACCGTCGGGAAGGATGGTTCCGGGGATTCCGTCTTGTGCAATCGTTGCAGCATCCAGCCGGCCGATCTTCAGATCGTTGCGGAGTCGATATTCCTCAATGGACATGCTCCGGTTGCCGATCTGAAAAATCGGGATTTTCAGGTCCAGCAGGCGGCGCATGGCACAGGCATGACTGAAAGGATCATCCTGATAGGAATCACGCAAATCCGCATGTGCATCAAACTGAACAACACCGAATTCACCGATCCGGTTTTTGAGTTCGCGGACGGCGCCAGGCGTTATGGAGTGTTCTCCTCCCAGTAAAACCGGGAGTTTTTTCAGGGTCAGAACAGTGGAAACAGCCTGAGAAATATTTTGCATTGCCTGTTTCATGATTCCATTGCAGTCCACAGGCGGATGGGTGAAGATTCCATGGTCTGCCGGAACGCTGATTCCATCAAACAGCTCCAGCTGCAGGGAAGCTTCTAAAATCGCCCGGGGCCCTTTTGCGGCGCCTTCTCCATAGGATACTGTTTTTTCACATGGAACCGGTATGATATGAAAAAGGGCTTCTTCCAGCTTCGGGGGCTTCCTGTCCAGACCGATAAAGTTCGGATATGGGGATATGATGTTCATGTCAGGCCTCTTTTCTGATTTGCGCGGTTAACTGATCGGATAGTAGCAAATCCTGCCGGATGCCGTAAATAATTATTTGCAGCATTTTGACTATCCTGCCGATTGCTGATAACAAGGAAAAAAAATGATATGGTGTCCGTTTCAGTCAACAGCTCAATCGGGGTATGAATATATGCTGGATGAAAAATCAGGGAAACAATTTCAAATGCAGGCAGAAATGCTTGCCAACAGGGTTCTCAAGCGCTACCGGCATCTTCAGAAGCGGTTTGCGAGAGAGAATATTGAGATATTCCGTTTGTATGATTGGGATATCCCGGAAATACGCGCTGCAGTGGACTGGTATGCGGGCCATCTGGTGATTGCGGAGTATACCAGAAAGCAATCAAAACCGGAATGGCTGCCCATGATGGGGGAGGCGGTTGCCAATGCCCTGAAAGTCCCGCATGAAAATATTCATTTAAAAGAGCGGCGGATCGGCAGCCAGGAAGGTGTCCGGTATGAGCGCATCGCCTATACGGATCAAAAAATCATCATGTCGGAACGGGATTTGCGGTTTTACATCAATCTATATGATTATTTAGATACCGGCTTGTTTTCCGACCATCGCAATACTCGGAAAATGATCAGGGACCTGTCCGCGAACAAGGATGTTCTGAACCTGTATTGCTATACCGGTTCCTTTTCCTGCTATGCCGCAAAAGGCGGCGCCCGGAAAACCGTTTCCGTGGACCGGTCCGAGACCGCCATTTCATGGGCCCGGGAAAACATGGCATTGAACGGGATTTCCGGGGAAACCAATATTCTGGTTCAGGCATCGGTGTTTAATTTTCTGAAAACGGCCAAGCGGGAAAACCGGAAATTTGATCTGGCGGTTGTGGATCCCCCGTCATTTTCCAAGACGCGGGTGACCGGAGATGATTTTGATATCGTGCGGGATCATCCCAGGCTTTTGCAGGGAGTGGCCGATTTGATGAAACAAGGTTCCCTGATCTTTTTTTCCACCAATCACCAGGATTTTTCCCCGGTGATGGATGCCATCGGGTTCGCGGAGGTGAAGGAGATTACATCGGAAACCATACCGGAAGATTATATCAGCAAAAGAAAAACCATTCACCGGTGCTGGAAAATCCGGGTGTAGGCTATCGGGGGGGATTGCTACCGGATGCCGAGGGCCTTCATTTTTCGAAACAGGGTGCTTTTGTGAATGCCCAGATCCCGGGCTGCGGCAGCACGGTTGTTCCGGTTTCGATTCAGTGCTTCCAGAATGACCTGGGCCTCCACTGTCCTCATGGTCAGCTTGATATCTTTTTGAGAGGTGATCGCCGGAATTCCAACCATGAATTCCTCCGGCAGATGATCGGTTTCCAGAAGACCTTTGGTGCATAGAATAAACGCATGCTCAATGAGGTTTTCCAGTTCGCGGATATTGCCCGGATAGTCATGGCCCATCAATATGCTGAGAAGCTCCGGAGAAACACCGGTAATGGTCTTGTTTTGCAGCCGGTTAAATCGGGAGATAAAATGTTCAATCAGCAGGGGGATGTCCTCTTTTCGATTTCGAAGAGGGGGAAGAAGGATCTTCACCACATTGATCCGGTAATACAGATCCTGCCGGAAAGCCCCTGCTTCAATCTGTTCATCCAGGTTCTGATTGGTTGCCGCGATAATCCGGATATCGGTTTTGACAGGCTGGACACTGCCGAGCGGTTCAAAAATTCGTTCCTGCAGAACCCGTAGAAGACGCACCTGCAATGCCGGGCTGATTTCACCGATTTCATCGAGAAAAAGGGTGCCGCCTTCGGCAATTTGAAACCGGCCGGGTTTGTCTTTGGAGGCTCCGGTAAACGCACCTTTTTTATAGCCGAACAGTTCGGATTCCAGGAGGGTGTCCGGCAGGGCACCGCAGTTAACGGCAATAAAGGGTTTGTTTTTCCGAGGACTCTGATTGTGAATGGCACGGGCAATCACTTCTTTTCCGGTTCCGGTCTCACCATGAATCAGGACATTGCTGCCGCTGGCCGCCAGCATGGGGATCAGATTGAATATTTTATGCATGGCCGGGCTTCGGCTGACAAGGTCTCCCACCTGGAAACGGCCTTTTAATTCTTTTCGGAGTTCTTCCACCAGACTCAGATCCCGAAAGGTTTCCGCTCCCCCGAGAACCTTTCCGGTCCGGCTTTTTAACAGGGCGGTGGACACACTGATGGGAATCCGTCTGCCGTCGGCACTGATAATAAAGGTTGATTTGTTGATAACCGGTTTGCCGGTATTCATGGTCTGTTTCAGCGCACAGTCCACCTCACACATACTGGCACGAAAGACCTCGGAGCACTGTCTTCCGATGGCCTCCTCCCGTGTGATTCCGGTAATCTCTTCTGCTGCACGGTTAAAGGATGTGATTTTCCATTTGTCATCTACGGTAAATACACCGTCGGAAATACTCTCCAGGATGATCCCGGTAGAGTCGACCGGATTGTGTTCCATTGGCAGGTCATTTTTTTTCTGTTGGGTCATGGCCTATCATTATTGATTTTTCATCATCATTTTAAGCGGTTCTAGTCTTGAGATCCGATCAGAGCGTTTTTGGACCACGTACACCGAATATAAGCCGTGCTTTTATATTGTCAAACCGGATGAGAAAAAAGAGGCCGGGATTACAGAAAAAGAAAACATCAAGGGTGGAAATAAAAAAACCAAAGAAGCAGGGCGGATTCAGGTGTGATTCGGAAGTCACCGGTCAATGATCGGGAAGGATTTTCCCGGCATGCTGCCTGATGCCCGGGTTTGATCCGGCGGATCTTCCAAAATTGTGGGGGGACACCTTGTCCGATTTGCCAAGCCGTCTCTGGCCCCTGCCTTTGGTTTTTTTATATTGGCAATACTGGCAATTTCATACTGGCGCTTCTGGTAAATTCAATTTTCATACCAGTTTTGACCGTAAATATATTGTCATGAATATCTGTCGGTTATAAAAACAGGCAGATCTTTGTATCCCTGAAAATTGGAAAACTGTCCTGTGATTCAGGATCATCGTCTGAAAAAACAGGACAAAATAAGAAATTGACAGGGAACAAACCGGTATGGTAACGATGCATTTAAAGACCGGACGGTCTGTTTGTTGATAAATATTCCACGGGACGAGAATGGAAATAATGACATTTGATCAGATCGACGGATTCCGGCAGGCGTATGAGAAAAGAAGTCAGGTCCTGAATGAACTGCATGCGCAGGGACAGAAAATATTCGGATATTTCTGTACCTATACACCCATTGAATTACTGGCCGCCTGCAAGGTTCTGCCGGTCCGGATTATGGGCGGACGGGGAAAGACGGAGCAGTGTTACAATCTCCTGCCGGAATTCATATGCCCTTTCATGAAGCGTTCTCTGGAAAAGGCCCTTGCCGGAGAGTATGCTTTTCTTTCGGGTATCGTCCAGAGTTATTCATGCGATGCCGTATGCGGCTGTCAGGCGGTCTGGAAAAACAATTTCCCGGACATATCCCTGTACAGTATTTCTCTTCCTTACAATGACAATCCGCCGGCTCGGGATTTTTATGTGGAAGAGTTTCAAAGTCTCATCAAAAAACTGGGACAAACAACCGATTTTTCCTTTCAGGAAGCCTTGCGGCAAGCCATTGCGCAATACCGGAAAATCCGGGAAGCCGTACTGATGATTTACCAATACGCACAATCCGGCTTTCTGGACATCTCAGCGGAGAAAATGTGGTACATCGTGCAGGCCGGTTTTGTCATGCCGCCGGATTCCTATCTGGACTTGCTGAATCAACAGATCCGGGAAAAAAGAAAAACACCCGTCACCACAGAAAAACAGATACCGGTCATTGTTTCCGGAAGTGAAATCGGACACCCGGATATCCTTTCCTATATCGAACAAAAAGGGGGCAGAATCATATGGGATGATCATTGCACCGGCATCCGCTCCTTTGAACCGGAAGCGGGATGCGGCAATGATCCGCTGGAATGTCTGGTGGATCGGTATATGAAGCGCCTTCCCTGTGCTTCCCGATCCCGGGCAGAGGATCGATGGCCGGAATGGGACAGAAGACTGCAATATGAAAATGTTCAGGGAGTTATCTTTATCCTTCAGAAATTCTGCACGCCGCATCTGTCGGATATTCCGTATTTTAAGAATCAATTAAAGAACAATGGAATCCCTTCGATTGTTGTGGAGATGGATGAAGGCTGGGAGGTGAGCGGCCAAATCCGGACCCGCATCGACAGCTTTCTGGATATGATTTAAGAGGAACATGGATAAGAAAAGCAAATCAACCAAACGTCTCAAAGCCGCCAAAGAGATTAACCGGATTGTATTCGAATACTATATGGAATGCAGTCAGGCCAAAAGCCGCGGCATTCCGGTGGGCTGGATGCCGCCCATGAACGGCGCCATTGAAATTTTTTATGCCATGGGACTCCAGCCGGTTTTCCCGGAGAACTGGTCGCCGGTTTGTGCCGCCTTTGGCATGGCGCCCGGAAATTTCGAGATTTCGGAAAATATGGGTTACTCCATTGATCTCTGCGGTTATCTGCGAAATATTATCGGATATGTTCACGGGCCGATTGCAACCAGCCAGTCGGTTCTGGGGAACCTGCCGGTACCGGATCTGTTGATTTCTCCCGGAGGCGGTTGTGTCCCGGTCATGAAAATATTTCATGCACTGGAACGCCGTTTCCCGGATGCAGCGGTTTTCCGGGCAGATCTGCCCCAGGTGGCATTAAACGATATTCAGCCCCATCATATCCAATATGCCGTTCGGGAAATCCGACGCCTGATATCCTTTATAGAGGAAACCACAGGCCGTAAAATGGATTATGACAAGCTGGCCCAGGCAGTTAGCCTGTCCGACCGTGCATGCGCCCTGTGGGACGAGATCATGTCTTATCGGAAATACATTCCGACTCCGTTTTCCGCTGCGGAAATCGGGATCATGTTTGTCATGGTGACCCGTCAGGGAACCCAGATTGCCGTTGATTTTCTGGAGAATGTTCTCAAGGAGCTTCAGAATCGCGTAGCCGCGAAGCAAGGGGTGATTCCGGAGGAAAAGATCCGGCTGTTCTGGGACAATATCCCGCTCTGGTATAACCTGGGGCTGTTCAACTACTTCGAAGAAATGAACGGGGTTGTCGTGGCGGAAACCTATTCCACTGCCTGGTCGATCCGTATGGATACAAACGATCCCATTCAAGCCCTGGCCCTGAAAAGCCTGAAGTCCTACCCGCTGGTTTCGTGTGTATCCATGGAAACCCGGATGGATGCGATTCTAAAGGCATGTAAGGAGTATTCCATTGACGGCGTGATTTTTCACCGGAACAAGTCCTGTCTTCCCATCACCCTTGGGCAGATGGACATCAAACGGCGGTTGGAGGAGACAATGGACATCCCCTCCATTATTATTGATGCAGATCATATGGATGAACGAAATTTTTTCCCGGCCCAGTTTAAGAATCGGGCGGATGCTTTTATGGAAATGCTTCTCGCAAAAAGAAAAACGACCCCTTGACAAGGAGAATCCCATGCAGACACTGGTTGAAATGGTAAAAGACCGATGCCGAAAGGATGCATCAAAGACCGCATTTCTGGTGAAAAAGAACGGACAGTGGCAGCCGGTTTCATGGTCCCATGTGGATGACCAGTCGAAGAAAATCGCGGCCGGCATTCTTTCCCTGGGCATCCAACCCGGAAATGCGGTTTCCATATTCGGAAATACCAGGCTGGAATGGACATTATCGGATCTGGGGGTCATGCGGGCCGGAATGATCAGCGTCGGAATCTATCAGACCCTGTCCGCTGAACAGGTTGCCTATATCCTGAACGATTCCGAATCCAGGGTTCTGTTTGTGGAAAACAAGGAACTGCTGAAAAAGGTGCAGTCCCAAAAAAACGAGCTGCCGTTTCTGGAAAAAATTGTTTTATGGAATGGAGATGCCGATGGAGATCAGGTTATCGGGCTTGCCGACCTGATGGCAGCAGGCGAGAAAGCCTTGTCCGAAAAAGCGGATATGGTCGAACAGGTTGAGAACAATATCGCAGCAACCGATACGGCCCTGATTATCTATACCTCCGGAACCACCGGGCCGCCAAAGGGCGCCTGTCTGACGCACAGGAACATCCTTGCCGAACTGGAATCCACATCTGTTTTCCCGGATGAAATCCTGGGAGATACCATGATGTTTTTCCTGCCCTTGTGTCATGTGGGAGAACGGGTTGCCGGTCAGTTCATGAGGATCAGCCGCGGCATCACGGCAGCCTATGTGGAGGACATTAACCATATCCTCGATGATATCAAGGAAATCCGTCCTACTTTTTTCGGAAGTGTCCCCCGTATTTTTGAAAAAGCATATGCCAAGGTTCAGTCCGAAGTGGCGAATGCTTCCTTTTTGAAAAAGGCCTTGTTTCAGTGGGCGGTAAAAACCGGAAAAACCGTAAGCCGTTTTCATCAACGGAAAGAGGCGATTCCTCCGGGGCTGAAAATCAAAAAGGAGATTGCCGATCGGCTGGTGCTCGGCAAGATCCGGAATATTTTCGGGGGGCGTGTCAATTATTTTCTCTCTTCCGCAGCGCCGATCTCGGTTGACATTCTGGAATTTTTTCATGCATGCGGGATGCTGATTCTGGAAGGCTATGGGCAAACCGAGGTATCCTGCTTCTGTACGGGATGTACTCCGACAGACTACCGGTTCGGATCGGTCGGCAAAGCGCTTCCGAATGTGGAACTGAAAATTGCAGATGACGGCGAAATCATGGTGAAGGGAGATATCGTGTTCAAGGGATATCACAACCAGGAGGAGCTGACCCGAAAGACGATCAATCCCGAAGGATGGATCTATACCGGCGATATCGGGCGGATTGACTCGGATGGTTTTCTCTGGATTACCGGCCGGAAAAAAGAGATCATCGTCACATCCGGGGGCAAGAACGTCACGCCCTCCAATATTGAAAGCCGCATCATGAATCATCCGCTGGTGGAACACGCCATGGTGCATGGTGACCGCAGAAATTACCTGACCGCCCTGATCTCCCTGTCCCATGAAAATCTTAAGGTATGGGCGGAAAAAAACGGTTATCACAGCCATGATATCCAGGCGCTGATCGGGTTGGAGCCGGTCCGGGCGGAAGTGCAGTCTGCTATTGACGAGGCAAACAAGGCCCTGGCCAAATTTGAAACCATCAAGAAGTATGTGATTGTTCCAAACCCGTTTCAGGTGGAAACCGGAGAGCTGACGCCGACTATGAAGGTCCGCCGCAAAGAGGTTGAAAAAAAATATATCCATCTTCTGGACGCACTGTATCAATAACGGATTCATATCAGGAACGATTCCATGCAAAACCGGAAAACACAGAAGGAAAGAAGGGAAGAGATGCGCGCAAAACTGATGAAGGCGACCATGCATTGCCTTCATCAGTATGGATATCATGGTGCCTCCCTGCCGCGGATTTTAGAAGAGGCAGGGGTTTCCAGGGGCGCCTGGAGCCATCATTTCAAAACCAAAAAAGAGCTGATTGCCGAGGCGGCGCGGGAATCCCTGTTCAGGTCTTCCGTTCAACAGGCCATTGAGAATAGTCCTGAGTTTATGAGCAAGGAACAACTGCCCGAACTGTTCGACTATATCTGGAAAAATTTTTACCAGGGAAAGGTCCGGGATGTCTGGGTGGAACTGACCGTTGCCTGCCGGACCGATGCGGAACTCCGGGAATTGCTGGTTCCGGTTTTTGATGAATTTGTGGAGTCCCTGGATACCCTCTGGCGAAAATATTTTCAATCCAGCGATCATCACGATACGCCGGTTGAAAAAATCCTGAACCTGACACTGTATGTCATCGGCGGTATGGGTTTGCAGTCCATTCTCCATGACAACCCTGATTATTATCAATCCTTGAGAGGACTCTGGACAAAGATGATCCTTCCCATGCTGGAGATCAAAGCGGAAACATAACAGTTTGTCATGTTTTTTCGGGATTAATAGCCTGGCAGGATGCACTTTCATCTTTTTTGAAATATGACAAAAACACCTGCTTGTTATCAGAAAATCAAAACACTTTCCCGCTAAAATAAGAAATGTTTATAACAATTTGTTTTTATATTTAAAAAATGTTGAAAAAAATATTATTTCTAATATATTGTTGAAAGATGAGTTCTGTAATCAAAATAGACAAAATCTCTTGACTATCTAATGTTTGGCAAATGATTTTTAAATAATTATTTCAAATTGTAGCAATACAAAGGGGAAAAAATGACCACCACAGATAATATTTTTAAGGAGGCGCTATCGCTTACGCCTTCCGAAAAAGCACAACTCATAGATAAGCTGATTTCGACTCTTGATAAGTCTGATAAAGAAATTGACGAGTTATGGGCACAAGAGGCTGAAGTGAGGATTGATGCCTATGACCAAGGAAAAATCAGGGCGATTTCTTTAGAGAGTGTTCTTCAGAAATACAGGTAGATTAAAATGAAGATAAATTTTCTGGAAATTGCTCAAATCGAGCTGGATGATGCCATTGAATATTACAACTATGAGATCCCAGGTCTCGGAGATGCCTTCTTGACTGAGGTGTTGAGTACTCTCGATAGGATTGGTGAATTTCCTGAAGCATGGCATCATATTTCAAAACGATCAAGGCGATGTCAAACTCGGCGATTTCCATATGGAATTATTTACCAAATACGAGAACAAGAAATCTTGATTGTGGCAATCGCTCATCTTCACAGAAAACCAGACTATTGGAAAGGTAGAATTTAAAATCACCAAACATCAGATTAAATAAGAATTCTCATTCCGGTTCACGCCATTCGTACCTCTCAAAATAGCTTTGTAGCCTTTTGCTGCGCACAGTAATCATTATTCATATATTTATTGTATTATAATTAAAATTCATAGACAAAAAGCGTTTTTCATGCCATGCTGATTCGTACTAAAAAAACGGTAATTCATAAAAATGGCTATTTATAATCAAATTTCATTAGATATAATTGTTTTTCATGACTTTCCGGCCCTGGAAGAGGGGGCTGGTTTAGCCGGATATTCAGCACTCATTCAGGCGCATGATCTGAAAGTTCCGATACCGGATTATCTCTGCGCTATCGGAACGAAACATAAGATATACGATTATGAACGCTGGCATATTTTTACACCGCGCCATAAGCCTCAAGATACACTTAATGGGCATTTGGTTTTTGCCCTGAAGTACGAGGGTATTGATCTGGCCGTACTCAACGCATTATTTCAAAACATTGAGGCCCAGAAAATCCAGGCGATTATTCGTTCCGAGCCAACAGGAAGCTACAGCCGCAGACTTTGGTTTTTGTGGGAATGGCTGCGTGGGCAGCAACTTGATATTGAAGATGCTAAAACCGGGAATTTCGTTCCTATCGTCAATAACAAGTTGCAATACGAAGGGAAATCAAATCCCTCCAAACGCCATCGGGTTCGCAACAACTTGCCGGGGACACACAGTTTTTGCCCTTTGATCCGAAAAACAAAAAAGCTTGAGCAATATATTGATAAAAATTTGTCGGAAACTGCCATAGAAAATATCGGCCGGACCCATCCCGGTTTACTATGTCGAGCTGCTGCTTTTTTGTTACTTAAGGACTCAAAAGCATCTTATACGATTGAAGGTGAAACCCCACCACACAACCGGATCGAAAGATGGGGAAGGATAATTGGGGTAGCCGGGCAGCGTAAACTCAGTATTCCCGAACTGGAACAGCTACAGCAGATTGTTATCGCAGATCATCGCTTTATCAAGCCCGGTCTGCGGGTGGAAGGTGGTTTTGTAGGCGCACACGACCGTAGCACAGGAATACCGATGCCGGATCATATTTCTGCCAAACCGGATGATTTACAGGTGCTTATGAATGGTTTAATCGATTGTTATGAACTTCTTTCTCAGGATGATTTTCATGCTGTCCTGGTGGCGACGCTTATTGCTTTCGGTTTTGTATTTATCCATCCTTTTGAAGATGGAAATGGTCGTATTCACCGCTATTTATTTCATCATGTTCTGGCTGAGAAAGGGTTTGTTCCAAAAGGGTTAATATTTCCGGTATCTGCTGTCATTTTGGAGCGTATGGATGAATATCGAAAAATATTGGAGCATTTCTCAAAGCCACGCCTTGATCTCATTGAATGGCGACCGACAGAACGAAACAATGTTGAGGTACTGAACGAGACGATCGATCTGTATCGCTATTTTGATGCAACAAAACAGGCTGAGTTTTTATTTGAATGTGTTGAGGAAACAGTAGACAGAACACTTCCTGATGAAGTTAACTATCTGAAAAAATATGATCTGCTTAACGACTTCATGAAAAACTATATGGATATGCCGGATACGCTTGTCGATCTTCTAATAAGATTTTTGAACAACAATAATGGTAAGTTTCCAAATCGAGCAAAGAACAAGGAATTTAAACAGCTTACTGACCGAGAAATCCAAGCTGTTGAAAAAAAATATGCAGAGATTTTTGGATAAAAATGTATCAGCGTAAAGCCGAACTTTTCTTCGTCAGGAAATTCGACAGACGCAGGAGAAATATCCGTTTCGAATTGACGTTTTGGTGTTGCTTAAAGAAGATGCGCTTAAAAGCACATCCTACCTGGCTCAAAGAAAGGGATTCACAATTTGAATTCCTTCAATTTCCTGATCATGAGAGAGATCTTCGGTCAGAAGGATTTCCGCTTTTGCCCGGCATGCCGCAGCCAGAATCAGTGCGTCCCAGAATGACAATCGGTATCTTTCTTCAATCTCTGTAGCGTGCATCATTGTTTTCTCATCATTAATGATCAGCGGCCAGGTCAGATAGTTTTCGATGATTCCCCTTGCCGTCGCGATGGAAATGGGGTTCTGAATTTTCCGGGTGACAGTGACATAGAATTCATGCAACACCTGAATACTGATTGTGCCGGTTCCATTTTCCCAAAGATCAGAAAGTGTTTTTTGAGCTATTTTGCGCTTACCAGTAGCGTCAAGGTCATGGGCATAAACCAGAATATTCGTATCAACGAAGGTTTTTTCGATCATGCAATTCCTCTCTGCCGGTTATTTGTTGCCCACCCAAATGGAGCCCTTTTTTCAGGTTGAACAATGCTTTCTTTTTGGCGGTTTCGTAGCGTTCGGATTGCTCAACCTGCATTTTAAGGTCTTCTGCCAGCATTTTGCTGATCGATGTCCGGCGTCTGGCGGCAAGAATTTTTGCCCGTACAATAAGATCTTTGTCTATGCTTAATGTGATGTTCTGTTTCATGGGAATTCCTCGTTTTTTGTCATTGTTTTTATGCTTTTTATAGTTACACGTATTTTGCGTGATGTCAATGTGCCGAATGACGGCCGGAAGCATTTCCCATGACCCCTGTCATGTCTGATTTAAAACAGTAAGGCCCTGCCAAGAATTCCGGCAGGGCCTTTTGGGTAAGGCAAACGGTTTTTCCGTTTTACAGCAGCAGATTGACCAGATCCATCCAGAAGTCCGTTACATACGCATCTGCCGGGTTTTCCGGTTCCCGATAACTCTGGACCGGATTTCCGTTCAGGACATCATTGATAAAGTCTCCTACATCAACCCCCGTATTCAGGTATTCGGTTCCGGTAAATTCGACAATGGCCGTACAATGGCTTTCATTCATATCCCGGAAATAGGGGATATAGTAGCTTAAGTTATTATGCTGATTATAGGTCGCCACCAGGTTGTCGATATCTTCCTCCCAGAGATCGAGTATGATTTCCACCTGTGCAGGATCGGTTTCATCCAGATCATAGAACCTTGCATAGGAATATCCGGAAAAGTTGGTATCTCTGGTGAACAGGGTAATGGCCAGGGGGTCGTTCGGATAGGCATTGGCCAGAAGCGTGTGGATCTGGCCGAAATCACCGGTGATATCCACACCCGGGAAATCCGCCTGCAATTTGCCGATCAGGTAATCGGTATTCCATTCCTGGCTGATTTTCTGGTGAAGACGATATTGATTGTCCGCATCGCTGGTGGCGGAAAAAATCGGACCCGAGTCGTTCAGCATATAGGCTTTTCTGGGAGAAAGTTCTTTTCGGAAAAAATGATAATTGGTCAGCGTGCCCACCCCGCCTGCACTGGAGCCGGTGATCATGAGTTTGTCGATATTGGGGAATTCATCTTTCAAATATTCGATGACCGCCTCGATATTGACGGCTCCGACATGATGATAGGTGATGGTTTCTCCGGTCACATCATCCGTATAGGTTGCGATCCGGTTGCCGGAATGAACGTCTCCGGTACAATACGGGATAAAGACCTTATTCCAGTTGGAGGTCTGAACATTATCCCCTGTCGGGTGATTTTTGAGAATCAGCGGCGAAATGGCGGCATTGACGCTGCCGCCCTCGATGTTCGGATCTAAATAGTCGCCAAGGTTCATGAAATTGTCCGGAATGCCGTCCGGATTGGCCGCACCCCGGATACCGGCCTGTCCTGTGCAGCTGGGATAATCCCAGCATGCGCCGCCCGGTTCCAGATAAACAATCACGTCATTGGTATATCCCAACAGCCAGTTCCAGAAACCGGTCGATTTCATGACAAAAATTTTGTATTGGGAGTTGTTGCCGCAAACGGCACCGGGAATGTCAACCTTATCCCAATAACCCCAGATTGCGGATGTGAGGGTGTCCAGAAGGTCCTGGGCATCCCGCTGTTCTGCTTCTCCATCATCTGTTTCCGGCAGGGGACCATAAATGGCCTCATATTCCTCCTGTGTCATTCCGCCAGTCTGGAGCCGAAGCTGGTCCAGGTCCTCATCCGTCATATCGGTCGGAGACATGGAAAGCAGTTCCTGCACCGACCGGAGCGAATTGCCGGCAGCCGGCTCTACATCCGCATCCATGTTGGAATCCGATCCGGAACAGGAAAAAAGCATCAGAAAAGATAACAATAAGGTGACTGATAATAAAATGTTTCGATGGATTGAAAATCGCATGGGCACCTCCTTCAAACAGTTAGGGTTAAAGAAGAAGTCAATGAAACAACCGCCAACGGCAAACAGATAACAACCCGAAGAGAACGATAAGGGACTTCGGAAATGGATATGATGATCGGGTTGTTATGGTAATCTCAATGGTTCGAGATGCGTTAACTTATTTTAATTTAAGAAGATTTTAAAAAATACTGATTGGTTTGTTTTTTGATATATCGGAAAATGGTTTCGTTTTCAAGAACATTGTTCATGTTTTTTTATTGGGAATGCAAAATACGGATCAATCGCATGTTATCAATCGCGTTTTTTGTAAAATCAGGGCGATATCCGGTGTAAGGCCGTACCTTTTACCATGGGTGATTGTGCATGAATATAAAATAACAGTTGAAAAGCGATTTTTTATCAGTAGTATGGGTTTGGGCACAAACGTGACATCCTGTGATGGCGAATCGTCATTATTCAACGAGGAAATTATGAACAACAGCGCTATGATTCGGTTGCTGATGGCAATCCTGGCATATATCCATCTTGCCGGCTGTCAGGGACAGATGGTGAAATCCGATAACCGGCAGGTTGAGAGCGTATTGACTGCATCGCAAGAGGAAGCCGGACCGGATCGGAATCATGATCAAGTAAGGGAAATCAGTACCGACACGACGGAATCCGCTTTCGTCGACTATCAACCTGCGTCGGTGGAGCAATTGCAGGCCGCGTTGACGGGTTTGGAATCCTTTCGGGTTTTTGGTTATCACTTTAAAATGCAAAATGATCAAACGATGCTGGGGTCATTGAGAGAACCGACTTTTGAGTATATCGCCAACCATATTGACCCCCATCTTAAACTTCAAAAAATCAAATATGATCCGACATCCGAAATTTACATCGCCTCCTTTCTGTATATGAAAGCTTATCTTTTCTGGATTCATAATGAAACAGATTCCGCCCGCAAGACCATTGCGGTGCTGAACCGGACCTTTCCTCAAAGACACCCGGATATTACGATCCATCATTTTGACAGGGGGAAGATTTCACTGGACGATGCATTGGATGATTTTGAGGGCCTTATCGGCCCTGATACAAATAAAAAACAATAGCTGCTTACCGGTTAGCGGAATAGACCACTGCAGGGAGTATAACAATGCATGCAATTGTCTTAACGATACGGGTCGCGAAGGACATTCTGTTTGATTTACACCTGAAAATTGTAGTTGCAGCCATACTGTTGTTATGCTGCCCTGCCGCATCGCAAGGTGCCGGTAAAAGCGGATGGGATCAATGGCTGGATCAGGCGTATCAACTGACCTGGCTTGATCAAAACGATATTGATGACTGGATAATAGAAAACGAAAAGAAAACATTTGACAAAAAATTGCTTGTCTTTGCGAACGAATGGGAACAGCGGCTTTCTGAAAAAACATTGCCGGGTGAAATCGGACCCTATCCGGTTGCGGCCTATCGCCATTTAGCGATTGCGCAGATGCTTTTGTATCTTCGGTCATCGGATCCGGTTCATCTGGAAAAAGCGCTGGCGGCTGCAAATCAGGAAATTTTGAAAAGTAAGATTGAGTTGCCGGAAGTGGCCTTCTGGTATTTTTATATCCGCGCCCACCACAATATGATCAGCGGTAACTCGGTCGAATTCGTAAATGATATCTACCGTATATGGTTCGATGTTGTCCTGCGGCTGGAATCCGCCCAATTTGGCTTCGGTCCCTCATCTTCTTTGAACAACCTGCGCGGATATTATCAAAGCATTCCCTATCTCTATAGAAATCTGGCCAATTTGATTATCCGCAGGGCCATCGTACAGCGAAGGATGCCCAATATCGATAGCCTGGGGGTTATTGTCCTGAATTTATCACAACGAATGCCTGAAAAAGGATATGGTAAATGGATCGAGCATATTGTCAACCGGATGTACGGTCCGGAATCCGACAATTTTCATCTTGCCTATACCGTGTTATTTTTAGAAGCGGAAAAGCTGCATCAGACAACCGAGGATCTGATCGATGCTGCCAAAGATAGGGCTTCAATCGAACGAAGCCTGATTTCGACATTTGAGCATTACGATTTCCTGTATGAACTGGCCAAAACAGGACATGGCAAAGCGTCGGCAACAATCAGGCGTTTAAATCTGATATCCTTTATTACGTCCCGGCTGTATGAAAAAGGTCCGAAACAATCCTTTCTGGTCACTGTTCCTCTTTTGCAAAGCAAGGATGGTAAAGTGTGGCATGAATCTAAAAAAATTGTCCCCGATGCGATTAAGCTGTTTTATGAACTTTCCAGTCCCGGTATTCTTGAAAAAGATTGGCAAAGGAATGGATTTCTAAATCGTGAAATCTATGTAGCGGCGATGCATGATTTTTGGCGGGCGATCATGTACAATTGCATTGATACGGGGATTTATTATCAGAAGTTGATTCATCCGGAACAAGCCGGCACATTACGGCAGAATATACCGTTGCTGATAGAAGCATTATCCCGGTATTTAACATTCTTTGACTATTATGCCGCCAAAGGCGATCTGGATATCGTCCCTGATGATGCTTTTTTCGGGGCAGTGGAGGCTGCCGAGCTTCTCTCGGATATACACTTTTTGGCCGCTTCATGGGCGGATGGCGTCCAAAATTATAACCTATTCCTTGCCCGCCGACTCCAGGCGGCTGAAATATTTCCCTTTGATGTTCATAATTATTATGTTCTGGTAAAGCGGCTGGCTGGTTTAGGTCGCCTTGAATTATATAAAAAGTCTCTTTTCCTGTTAGCTTATCGTGTTCGGAATTCGAAAGTCATCGCGGCATCATCGGATAACAAGGAAAATTATATGGGCTTTGATTTACAGGTTTTACAGGAATTAATTCCGAAAATTATACTATATGCGCCGGATAATATCGTTCTCCAGGACGGACTGAACAGTATTCCCAATGCGATATCCAATCGAATGGATATCATTCTAAAAGAGCTTACATCAAAAGCTCAGGATCATCAAATCGGCGCGGATAAGCTTGGCAGGATGAATGATTTTGCAACAAAAATGAGAAACAAATTGACTGCAAAGTCTTTTGCACCAAAGGAGATCACCCTCATACTGGAAGAGCTGCGTCATATTAACAGCATCATCAAAGAAATAAGTGATTTGCAGGATAAGGCCAAGCCGGCCCAATATCAAGCCATGGGTAGATCTGCTGTTTTTTCCAAATTTTTCAATCAATTCAGCCTGGATCTGAAGCAGATAGAAGACGAAGGGTCGATTTTGGTAAAACTATCGGAAATAAAAGAAATGCGTGATACCATGATATTGGAGATGAAGCATCCCTTCCACACGCTCCTGCGTCGGTTGTATCATGAGTATCCTCATGAAAATTTTAACTATTTGAGAGTGCTCAAGGGGGAGAATCCCATGGTGCCGTTTAGCCTGGACAGCCTGCAGCAACCGGGAAACCAGGCGGATAACTCCAGGCTGCAACGGCTCACAACAAACCAGATGAACACAGAATAACAGGCAGGCAGCTATCGGGCTTATGATAAACGAGGAAAAAATGAATCGAAAAAGGATTGCGCTCCTGATTCTATGCATGTTTCTGCTTTTTTGTAAAACCGGGTGTGCAAACAAAACAGGTACGCCGGCACGTCAACAAACGGCAGGTGTCGTGCTGATGAATGTCACTGAATCGAATGAGCAGCCACCATCCCATGAAATGCCGAACAATTCAAAGTCCGAACCCGGTTCCATCGGTTCGAAACCATCTGAAAAAGTATCCGACGAACAATTACGTTCCGCCAAAATGGGTTTGGAAGCGTTCCGTTTGTTTTGTGTTCATTTTAAACTGCAAGCCGACCAAACGACGCTGAATTCGATTCAAAAGCCGACTCTGGATTACATCCGGAAGTATATAGATCCCATTTTATATCGCACACATCCATTGCAGGATGATGACTACAGCCGGTTGATCATCGAAATGTATTATATAAAAGCCTATCTTTACTGGATCTTTGATGATGTCCGTCCCGCCCGCGAGATGCTTGTCCAGATACAGGAAAATTTTCCGGAAAAATTGAGGAAAAAAACGATTAACCAGTTTGATCAAGGCGAAGTTACCATCGAAGATGCGTTGCATGATCTTGAAAATTTACTATCCGCCCGGTCCGGTTCCTCCAAAGGCGTGGAAACCGATTGACGCATGATTCGGCGAAAGCTGTTGACAGTCTTTCATGATACATAAAAAGGTCTAAAAATTATGGATATTCTAATGTTTGGCGGTACAAAAATCACCTTGTTTTTCGGTTTGGTCATTATCAGTTGGGTTCTGTGGGGGCTTCGCCCGGGATTAAAGGCCATCCGTCACCTTAAACTGGCTGCGAACATGGAACAGGCCAAAAAGGAACTGGTAAAAGCGATCCAGTCTCCGGTGGATAGTGTTGATATTCCGATCATGATCCTGACCGCCAAAACGCTTCATGATGCGGTCGTGGCCCATAAGAAGGCCCGTGAACCTATATTTTTGGGGGCGTTGGAAGACAGTACGGAACAGATCATGGAAAATTTTCTTGAAAATCGGTATATCCGCCCGATTACATTGTATGCCAACGTGCTGCCGCCCATAGGGTTCATTGGTACGGTCGTGGGTATGATTTTGGTCTTTAACGCCGGCAGCGATAGTGCCTTGCTGATGAATGCGAAGGGGTTGGGCATTGCCCTGTTGTCCACCCTGTATGCGCTTTCCGGATTTGTGCTGATCGAACTGGTGAAAATCTGGATTGTCAATCGCGCATCCCATTGTATTGATGTTGGTATTAACCTGTTTCATCACCTGGAAAATACAGATACGGTGGAAGCATAAAATGAGCGGAAGAAAAAATAATTTTATATGGCTTTTCTCCTTTGCCGACCTGGCGTTTTTGCTATTGATTTCATATAGCCAGATTCCGGCAACACGCATACAAAAAATTCCCCTGCCCAAAGTGCCCCAGGAAAATGGTGAACAATTAGTTCAAAAGGCAACGACCCATTTAAGACTGTTTATTTTTGAAACCATCTTGCATGAAAAGGACGGAAAACCAAAAGAAAAGGAAGTCGCGCCATTTCAACTGATCACTTTTCGGGGAGCATCCAAAATAGCGGAAAGCGGTCGCATACCCGAATCGCAGCTTCTTCAGGAATTAAAAGAAAGGTTTACGTCCAATGTATCCGGTCCGGTGCTGTGGCCCCATCCGTCAGCCAGGGCCGAGGACCTCTTGACGGCCTACGTTTTGATTCAGCAGGTGTGGAAAAATGAAGAAGTTGTTATTGCCGTTACACCGAAAGATGGGAATGAAGGCCAAGCCCCATGAGAACGGTTTTCAGTCAATATTATGGCCGGGGTGGAGCCAGGCTTCATATGCCCAGGCCCAGGATCGAACCGGAAGCCTGGAATCAAGACCGGCGTAAGGTTTTTGGGGATCGGTTGATATTTATCCAACGGATACCGGCGCTTTTATTCCAAACCCGTTTTATGAACATACTGGCGGTTATCCTGGCGATTGTTCTTTTTAATTACTGGCTTTCAATCCACTATTACCGTGAAAGCCATCCCGACAAAAAGAAAATTGTACAAGACCGGAAACTTAAATTAGTCCTGCAGTATTCGGCGGCTCCTGAAAAAATAATACCCAAACCCCAACCGGCGGAAAAACCGCAACCCCAGTCCTTGCCGCCCCAACCGGTTGCGGAACAGCTCAAGCCCGTGCCGAAATCGGTTGATCAACCGGAGCCGGCGCCCAAGCCAACACCCAAGCCTAAACCCAAACCGGTGAGAAAAAGGGAGCTGGATTTTGAGGCCGGCCTGAATATGGATAAAGAGTTTGAGCTGCCCGGAATGAATACAAAAACATATACGGATGAACATGTCCCAACCGTCAAACAGCAGGAAGCCCGGAAGGCGGAGGTCGGGAACGGTTTGGTTCCAACCATGCCCGATCTTGCATTAGACGCCGCCGATAACAATCGGGACATGGTTTCTACTTCCAGTCAGGCAACCCGGATGCCGTCGGTAAAAAATAGGCAACCGAATTATAACGAGGGTGAAGAAATTACTGTCGCAGTGCAGAAAACGGAGCGTTATCAATACCCGGAAGCGCAAGCCGGTCCGGACAATCCAATGCTGCCGGTTACGACAAGAGCCGGTATAAAACAGCCGGATAAAGATCCGGCGGAGATCCAGTTTGCCGAAAGCGGCGTATCATTGATTCAACTCAAGGCCTGTGGGCCGGTTGAAGAGGCAATTAAAATAAAATTGGCGGCACTGGTCAAGAAAAACGGGTATCCGAAGGAGTGTATTGATAAAACGGGAATTTATCGATTTTACTGGCCGTCGGAACGATTTACGGTTCAACATTTTAACGTGATCATATTTACATCGCAAGGAAGGATGGCAACCGACCGCTGTGAGGAGCTTACCAATGCGTGTGAATGCCTTGAAAATAATTGAAAACTTGAATTGCCGCAGAACAATCCGCATCGCTATCCTGTTCGGTTTATTCTTGCCGGCGGTCGTATCGGCCGCGCCAAGCACGGTCAAGGGCTCATGGGACCAGTGGCTGGACAGTGCCTATCAGTTGACGTGGCATGATCGGCAGGATATTGAAAAATGGATCACTGAAAAAGAAATTCAAGTTTTTGATCAGAAGTTATCCGGTTTTACGGGAGAATGGGAAAAACGGGTCAATACCCTTCCGCAAGACGGTGTGCCGAAGGTTTTCCCGGACAGAGCTCTCCGGCAACTGGCTATCGCCCAACTGCTTCTTTATCTAAAGACCTCCGATTTTGTATACCTTGAGAAAGCATTGCACACCATGGATTCCGAACCTCTGAAAGCCAAACTCGATTTGCCGGAAATGGCTTTCTGGTACTACTATATCAAGGCGCATTACGATATGGAAAAAGACGATGCCGAGGGATTTGTACAGGATCTATTTCAACTCTGGATGGATGTCGTATTGAAAATGGAATCCGCTGCAAATGAAAATGGGGACGCTTCTTCGGCGGCGAGAGTGCATGACTTTTATCGCAGTACACCCTACGTTTATCGAAATTTGGCCAATCTCATCCTTCAGCGGGCCATTGTCAAACACAAATTATCCGGCATAGACGCGCTGGGTGTGATCATCTGGAATTTATCATCCCGGATGCCTTCCAAGGGTTATGGCAAATGGGTTGAGCACATAGCAGGCGGTATCAGCGGGCCGGAATCGGATAATTTCCGATTGGGCTTTACGGTACAGTTTATAGAATCTGAAAAAAAGCGTCGGTCATTTGAAAATTTGCTTGCGTCAGGAAATGATTCTTCCATAATCGAGAAAAGTCTGATCGATTGTCTTTCCCATTACGAGATGCTCTATGGAATGGCCAAAACAACACATGGCCGGTCTACGGTTATTATTAAAAAACTCCAACTGTTCTCTTTTGTTCTTTCAAAGCTTTATACCGAAGGGCCGGAACGGGCGGTGTTAAGATCGATTCCTGTCCTGCAGCGGCGGGAAGGCAATGCCTGGCATGAAGATAAAGCGGTATTGGATAAGGCGATGGATCTTTTCGATGATCTGGCCCGGATCGGTAGAGGCAAAAACATCCTGTTTGAAAACGGATTTTTAACCCAGCAAACATATCTGGCGGCCATGCATGAACTCTGGCGGGCCATTATGAATGTAAGCCTTGATACGGCTTTATACTATGACCATCATATCGATTCGAAAAGCGTCGGGAGTTTGCAGATCAACATTCCCCTGCTTGAAAAGGCGCTGATCCGGTATTTGGATTTTTTTACACGCCATGTCAATAACGGCTATCAGGACATTGTTCCCGACAATGCCTATTACGGAGCTGTCGAAGCGGCCGAGCTGTTGTCCGATATTTACTTTTTATCCGCTCAATGGGAGAAAGGATTGAAGAAGTACGATCTTTCTCTGGCACGCCGTATTCAGGCATTGGAAATTTTTCCATTTGATATTCGGAATTATTTTATTACAGCGCAGCGACTGGCAGAGTTGGGCCATCTTGAAAAATACAAAAAATATGTTTTTATCCAGGCCGATCGGATTCGCAATTCGGATTTGATAAAGGCTTACGCGGTTCAGGACGATAAGTATCCGGACAAAGACCTGGCCCGGATGCAGGCAACCGTTCCTGAAATCATCATGCGCGCGCCTTACGGTATTGTATTGCAACCGGGTCTGCAGCAGGTTCCGCGGGAACTATCCGAACGGCTGGCTTTGATTGAAAAAGAGATCAGCGGAGAATCAGAGAATGATCCGATCGACAGGCAGTCCCGTATGCGCATCAGCGAACTCATGCAGCCATTGAAGCAGCGGCTTGCAAAGGAAAAAACACATACCAGAGAAGAAATCCTTTCAATTGTACAAGATATCGATTCCCTCACAGCATTCATCGAAGAAAAACAATTATCACAGCCCCAAAGCGCGTTGGATGAAAAACGGCCTTTTGGGCATGGGTTATTTCCGGGCAATTTACACCAGCTTCTGCTGGAATTGAAACAGATCAAAGAGGAATGCCTATTGCTATGTCAAATGCCGGATATGGATGCGTTGCGCAACAAGATGGTGTTTGACGTCAACCACCCTTTGCATACATTGATACGAAAATTATATCATGCGAATTCGCCTCGGGATTTCCATTATATGAGGCTGTTGCATATTGACTCAAAAGCATCTGAGGGAAAAACGGGAACGAAGTAAATCCTTACGCATTGCATACCTTAATGGAAAGGGCGGCTTTTATAATCGCTCTATAGTATTACCTGAGGAGGGTATGATGAGAAATATAATTTTTATCCCCCTATTGTTTACAATTTTGATCACTGCGCATGTAACAGGCTGCCGGAAATATATGGGCACATCAGATAGCGGACAACAAGAGCGCTTGTCTGTGTCCGGGCAGCAAAAAATGAAAAAAACTTACGAAATTATCAGGCGGGATGGCCATTATATCGAATATGCCAACGGGGTGGTCCATGATGAAGATACCGGGTTGGAATGGTATGCAGGACCGGACAAGGATATCACTTTTGATGCTGCCAAGACTTGGGTCGAAAATTTAACGGTTGCCGGCGGGAAATGGCGGATGCCGACTAAATATGAATTGAGTACGTTGTATAAAAAGGGAGTGGGTACAATCAATATGACGCCTTTGCTGGAGACAACCGGCATGTGGGTGTGGGCAGGTGAAATAAAGGATTCGTCAGCGTGGACCTTCAATTTTGAATACGGCTACGGGCACTGGGACTTTCGCAGCAACGATAACTATTTCCGGGCTTTTGCAGTGCGATACCCGTGAGCTTATCCGTCCGGTTCGTCTCTTTCGATATCAGTGGCTTTCATTCATCTCCGGGAGATGAAAAACTTTGAAAAGGGAATCAACCGCCGGGTGATGATCAGCAGCTGAACAGCCAGGATGGCGGTTGCCAGTCTCGGTCCCCACAACCAGAAAGGGCTGAGTCCCAATGACAGGAAAAGGGCCGGATCTTCGATCATCGCGTGATTGATGCCAATGGAAAGGTGGAGGCGTTCCAGTTCATCTTTAGAAAGATTTCCTTCCTTAACTTCTTCCACAATGACCGCCGCACCGTAGGTCAATCCAAATGCAGCGGCGGTGAGCCAGAGAAAGCCGGATTGCTTGCCGAGACCGAGTGTTTTTAAAACAAGAGACATCATCCGGACGATACGATCGATCAGGTGGTAACTTTTCATGATTTCAAGAACCATCATGAGGGTCATGATAATGGCCAGTATTTTTCCGGAAAGAACCAGGGTGGTTAATAGCCAGGTATTCAGCATCGAGAGAAACGGTTCATGCGTCGGCACCGGGGCGGTTGCTAAAATGACTGCAACGCTTGATTCCGGGTCCATAAAACAGGAAGCTGCCATCACTGTTACGATTGAGGCAATCAGACGGAAGGTCGTGGCCTTAAGAAAGGAGAGTCCGGATTGACTTTGTATCATGCTTTCCTGAATCAGATTGTGGGAGATGAGCAGGAAAATCGCAACCAGTGTCATCTGGTCTACGGTCATCGGCAGGAGGGCCATGGCGGCGATGGCACCGTAAATTCCGGTCAGCAATCCGGCAAAAAGAGGAAGGGCGGCAACGGCAGGAAGGCCGATCAGTCCCATAACCGGCTCCAATATAAAATCCAGCCTGTATATCCAGCCGGACCAGGCAAGCAGGGACGTTAAAAAAGAAATGGGTACAAGGATCTTCAGCATCCAGACAAACCCGTTCCATCCCTTTGCCATACCGCGGGTCATGGATAGCTTCAGCAGAAAGAACATCTGTATCCCGATCTTGTCCTATGTGGATTACCGGCATAAAAAAAGGCTTACGAAATATTCGTAAACCCTTGTTTTTAATTGGTCGGGGCGAGAAGATTTGAACTTCCGACCCCTTGAACCCCATTCAAGTGCGCTACCAGACTGCGCCACGCCCCGACACAAGCACCTCTAAATATCAACAGCCGGTATGGATGTCAAGGTTTTCATTTGTGAAATAAAAATTACTTTTTTTCAGACCCTGTCCGGTTTATGCAAGTCATTGATCTTCAACTTTTCACAAGGCGGAGATCCGTGCTTTTCTGTTCAAGTCTTGTTCCTGCTGATTGAGTTTTCCGGCAGGATTCCGTTTGATTTTTCAATGGTTTTGTTTTTTAATGCAGGGGAAAACATTTCAGGATGGACATTCCCTGTAATTGTTTATAGATCCATAGAGCAGTCTGCTTTTTTGATTGGCATGGGTCTTTTTGATTGCGTTTCGATTTTATACGGAACATCCGACAGTATATGGAAAATACGGAAACCAAAATAATGTACCCTGCTGCGCTGCGGCCGGGAGATACAATCGGCATTGTCGCACCGGCAGGTGCTTTTGATCACATGAAGCTGCATCGCGGCATTTCCGTGGTTGAACAGATGGGATTCAAGGTTTTTACACCAAAGGGATTGTTCGAAAAGGAGGATTATCTGGCCGGGTCGGACGAGCATCGGGCCCAAATTTTGAATCACCTTTTTCTGGAACCTTCCATTAAAGCCGTGATATGTGCCCGGGGGGGATTCGGTTCCGTTCGAATTCTGTCACTGCTGGATTATAAAACCATCCGGGAAAGCCGGAAGATTTTTTTGGGGTTCAGCGATATTACAGCTATATTGACAACCTTCCAAACCCGATGCGGCCTGATCGGTTTTCACGGGCCCATGATCACAAGCCTGGCAGATGCAAACACAGAGTCCAGGGATGCAATGTACAAAGCTCTGACGTCCAATCGGAAGCTGATCATCAAGCCCGGCAAGGGTTTGACGCTCAAATCCGGTGTGCGGGCCGGAACCGTTACCGGAGGAAATCTGGCAACACTTTGCCACCTGGTCGGAACCCCGTTTGAACCCGACCTGAACGGGCATATTCTGGTATTGGAAGATGTCGGGGAGCCCCATTATAAAATCGACAGAATGCTGATTCAGATGAAACTGGCCGGCTGTTTCAAGGGATTGTCAGGCCTTGTCCTTGGTTCTTTTGAAAACTGCGGGACATTGGAAGGCATTTATCGTATTGTGGAAAGGCTTTTTAAGGAGTATGATTACCCGGTACTGGCCGGATTTGAAATCGGACATGGGGCAACCAATATTACCTTTCCGGTCGGATTGAAGGCCACCCTGGACGCGGACAACCATATGCTGATCTACCACTCTCCTGCTGTGCGATGACGCAAGTTGGGATTCAAGCAGGCTATATGATAAAAGCCATTGATGCCATCATGAAGACCGCCGTTACGGACGGGGTTTTCCCTGGTGGGGTTCTTCTGGTCTCCCAAAAAAGGGAAATTCTATTTCATGAAGCCTATGGGAAGGCGGATATTTTTTCCGGCAGCCAGATAATGGTGAATACCGTGTTTGATCTGGCATCCCTGACCAAACCGCTGGCAACCACGTTGGCTGTCATGAAACTGGAAGAACAGCACAAGCTGACGCTGGAACAGACTCTCGGGGAGATCATTGATCGTTTCCGGGGCAGGGAAACGGCCGGAATAACAGTCCGGCAGCTATTGAGTCATACATCCGGATTGCCGGCTTATAAACCATATTTTGAACGGATAAGATCCATACCCGAACACAACAGGAAAAAAGAATTCCGTGAGTTGCTGGTCAGGGAAGAACTGATCAATCCCGCCGGTCAAAAGACCCTGTACAGTGATATCGGATTCATGATGCTATGCTGGATCGTCGAAACCGTTTCCGGAAAGCGGCTGGATCATTTTGTCCGGGATGAAATTTATGAACCGTCGAGCCTGCAGGAGCTTTTTTTTGTGGATCTGATGGAACAAAAGGTTCAAGAAACACCTGGACAGTTTGCTGCTACGGAAAAGTGTCCGTGGCGGAAAAAGGTTATCACCGGGGAGGTCCATGATGATAATGCTTTCATTGTCGGCGGCATTGACGGCCATGCCGGCCTGTTCGGAACGGCAAGAGAGGTGGGGCGGCTCCTGCTGATGTTGCAGGGGTTGTTTCATGGGCATCCGGAAAACGGCATTCTGGCGCCCAAAACCATCCGGAAATATTTCACAAAATACAAAGGAGATGCAAGGGTATTGGGATTTGATACGCCTGATCCTGTAGATTCAAGCTGCGGCCATTATTTTTCTCCCAAAACGATAGGCCATCTTGGTTTTACAGGGACCTCCTTCTGGATGGATCTGGAAAAAGAGGTGAATGTCATTTTGCTGACAAATCGGATACATCCCACGCGGGAAAATGTCAGGATACGGGCATTTCGGCCGATAATCCATGATATGGTCATGAAAAATATTTAATATCGACCATTTAATCATTTTTCCCCTTGTAATAAAAATCTATTTTTGGTAGCGATGCCTTAATAAAAATATAATTGAAATCTCACAAAAAAAATTGTTCATTCGAGTTGCTGATTGATGTAAAATACTGCATAATCAGAATACAGGCAAAAAATAAATTAACCTAAAGGCACTTATTTACGTGCGGAAATGAGGCGTCATGAATTCATTCATGGATTCTGTTCTGGGTGTATTTTCAAACGACCTGGCGATTGATCTGGGGACGGCGAATACGCTGGTCTACGTCAAAGGAAAAGGGATTGTGTTGAGTGAACCATCTGTTGTGGCAGTCCGGACGGATAATCGGTATAAGAATAAGGTTCTTGCCGTAGGGCTTGAAGCCAAGAAAATGCTGGGAAGAACCCCAGGGAATATTGTTGCCATCCGTCCCATGAGAGATGGTGTCATTGCTGATTTTGAAGTTACAGAGGCAATGCTCAAGCATTTTATCCGGAAGGTTCACAATCGCAGAACCTTTATCCGGCCGCGGATTATCATTGCCGTACCGTCGGGGATCACACAGGTCGAGAAACGTGCTGTGAGAGAATCCGCCGAATCCGCCGGAGCCAGAGAGGTATTTTTGCTGGAAGAACCCATGGCAGCGGCGATCGGTGCAGGCCTTCCGATCACCGAACCGACCTGTAACATGGTCGTTGATATCGGCGGTGGAACAACAGAGGTTGCGGTTATTTCTCTGGCCGGGATTGTATACAGCTGCTCTCTTCGTGTTGCCGGTGATAAAATGGATGCAGCCATCACCCAATACATCAAACGAAAATACAATCTTTTAATTGGGGAAAGAACTGCGGAAATTATTAAAACAACCATTGGAAATGCTTACCCGGATGCGCAGAATCTGGAAACCATCGAAGTGAAAGGCCGGGATCTTGTTTCCGGCATACCCAAGATTCTCGCCATTGATTCTGAAGAAATTCGTGTGGCCATTTCAGAGCAGATTGATGCCATTGTCGAGACGGTTAAAATTGCACTTGAGCAGACTCCTCCGGAACTGGCTGCCGATATTGTCGATAGCGGAATCGTGTTGACCGGAGGAGGGGCCTTATTGAAAAATCTTGATAAACTATTGCGGGAGGAGAGCGGGCTGCCCATTACGGTTACAGATGATCCCCTGTCAACGGTTGCATTGGGATCAGGCAAGGCGCTGGACAGCATTGACATATTAAAACAGGTTATGATTCGATAAATTCATGTTTTCAAGAAGAATGGTGCTTGCCATTGCCGGTGTTTTTTTTATTGCCTGCTGCATTATTCTGATTTCTGTTTCAGACAGACATCCGGGTACTACGGCAGGAATCGGCAGTGTTCCCATTTCCGTGATTGCACCGTTTCAGGATATGGTCACCGCTTCGATTGAATTTATAAGAGATATCTGGCGGCATTATTTTTATCTCGTGTCAGTAGCGAAAGAAAATGTTGCCTTGAAAAAATTGCTGAATCAGGCACTTGAAAAGAATCATCAGCTTGTTGAAATAGAGCTGTCAAACCAGCGCCTGCGAAAATTTTTAAACTTTCAAAAGACCCGAACGATTCAAACTGTCCCAGCCGAAGTCGTCGGAAGAGACCCTTCCCCCTGGTTTAAAACAGTGATCATTGATAAAGGAGAAGCCGATGGAATTCAAAAAGGCTGTCCGGTTGTCGTTCCGGAAGGGATCACCGGTCAGGTTATATCCGCCTCTGCGCATTATGCCAAGGTGTTGCTGATTATCGATCAAAACAGTGCAGTCGATGCCTTGGTTCAGCGATCACGCGCCAGAGGAATCATCCGGGGGATGGCTTCCGAAAGTTGTTCTTTCTATTATGTGTTACGAAAAGATGATATCCGGGTCGGTGATGAAGTCATTTCGTCGGGAATAGACGGGGTTTACCCAAAGGGACTGAGAATCGGTTATGTATCAGGGGTAATTCGCCGCAACTCCGGAATGTTTCAAGAGGTTGATGTGACCCCTCATGTTGATTTTGAAAAACTGGAGGAGGTTCTCGTTATTACAACACGCTATCAAAATGATTTTCAAATGCCGTGATTCCTTATATTGTATATTCATGCATCTGCATTCTGTTAATAATCCTTAAAACCTCTGTATTATCGAATTTTACCATATTCAATGACTTTTATGACATCCTTCTCCCGTTTGTCTTATACCTGGGGCTTTTTCGCCCATTCTCTCAGGGGCTTATTCTGACGATTTTTTATGGCTATTGTATGGATTCGATTGCCGGGGGGCCATTTGGTTTTTATATCACTGTGTATTTTCTTTTGTTTATTCTCATGAAATGGACAATACAGTTTCTTCATGCGCGGAGTGCACTGTTGAAGCCTTTTATTGTGCCGGTCGGGGTATTGGTTGAAAACAGTCTTTTTTTTATCATACTGGCGGTATTTCATCGAAATCAACCGGCTCCGGGATTCTTGATCGGTACTCTGCCAAAGCAGCTTTTATGGGCGGCGGTAACAGGGCTGTTTTTTTTGATTGCAATTGACTATTCACAGGTCTGGTTCAGCAACTGGTTTGAGGAGTGGGATTTCCACAGAAGGGAAGGCAAGTCGTAACAGCATCGGGCAGTAAGGTTTGTCAGAAATCCGTCATGAGGGGAAAAGTGTTTTTTTGTTTCGATAGGTGCATTTTTGAAAAGCTATTATAAAACAGCAGATGCGGACTGGTATAAACAGCGTTTGAACGGCTTGATGTATTTTCTGTTCGCAGCTTTTTCCATCCTGGCGATCCGTTTATTCTATCTTCAAATTATTGAAGGGGAGGAATACAGCAGACTTTCGGAAAACAATTGCATCCGTCTGCAAAGCATTGATGCGCCGCGGGGGCTCATTTTTGACAGAAACCGGAACCTTCTGGTAGATAACAGGCCATCGTTTGATCTGAGCATTATTGTTCGGGATGCAAAGCCACTGGAAGAAACGGTCGGCAAACTGGCACAGTATATCAACACCCCTCAGGAAGAATTGATGAAAATTATCAATAGTAAAAAAGGGGGGGCCTCCTATAAACCGGTGCTGCTGAAATCCAATATCGGACGTGAGCTTCTGGCTGCAATTGAGGTTCATATGTTTGATCTTCCGGGCGTTGTCGTGGATATCCGGCCAAGGCGATACTATATCCGCAATCAGAGCGCTTCCCATTTATTGGGATATCTTGGGCAAATCAGTCCTGCTGAGTTAAAATCAGGTAGATATGAATCCGCCCGTCCGGGAGATTTTATCGGTAAGTTCGGGATTGAAAAGTCATATCAAAACTATCTTTGCGGGAATCGAGGCGGTAGTCAGGTAGAAGTGAATGCGGTGGGTCAGGTTGTCAGGGTTCTGGAAACCGTAAATGCGGAACCTGGGCACAATATCTACCTGACCATTGACTATGTTTTGCAGGAAAAAACAGAGAATTTGCTTCAAGGGGTTGCCGGCGCAGCGGTGGCTATGGATCCATCGACAGGACAGATTCTTGCTCTGGTCAGCAGCCCGTCTTTTGATCAGAATTCATTTATTACCGGCATATCGCATGAAGACTGGAAGGCATTGATCAACAACCCGATGCGGCCCATGGAAAACAAGGCGGTTCAAGGGGAGTACCCCCCGGCTTCAACCTATAAGATTGTAACCGCTCTTGCTGGCCTGGAAGAGGGGGTGATTGATGAAACCACAATGTTTTTCTGTCCGGGATATTATAAATTCGGTGATCGTGTTTTTCGGTGCTGGAAGCGGGGAGGACATGGCAACGTAGATGTCGTTAATGCGATTGCCATGTCATGTGATGTTTTTTTTTATCAGGTCGGCCAAAGGCTTGGAGTTGACCGTCTTGCATGGTATGCCAAGGCTTGCGGACTGGGTGTTCCGACCGGTATCAATCTCGACCACGAAGGATCCGGACTGGTGCCGACTTCACTATGGAAAAAACAGAAAATCGGAATTCCATGGCAAAAGGGTGAAACTTTGTCCGTGGCAATCGGACAGGGATACAATCTGGCAACACCAATCCAAATGGCATCGCTTACAGCTGCCATCGGAAATGGCGGGATGCTTCTCAAACCCGTGATTGTAAAATCGATCGAAACGGTTGAGGAAGATATCGTAAAAATATTTGAAAAAGAACAGGTCGGTGTGATTCCGGCAAGTCAAAAAACGATGGAAATCGTGAAAAAAGGTCTTTGGGAGGTTGTCAATATAAGAAGTGGAACTGGATGGATTGCCCGCGTTGATGGTCTTGATATCGCCGGAAAGACCGGAACAGCTCAGATCACCAGCCGAAAAGCGGGAGATCCTGAAAACAGGGAGGAACAGGAAAATTTTATCAAACCACATGCTTGGTTTGTCGCTTATGCACCGGCAGCAGAACCCAAAATTGCTGTTGCTGTAATGATAGAGCACGGCGAGCATGGATCAAGTGCTGCAGGTCCGGTGGCACGGGAAATGATAAAAACCTATCTTGTCGATTCGGAATTGAATAAAAAACAAACAACTATTGGTGAAATTGATCCAATAGTTCAAAATCTGATAATGGAATAATAGCATGTTTGACAGAAGGCTGATTCAATATTTTGACTGGTGGTTGATCGGACTGACACTGATGATCGGAGTCATTGGGTTTGCGTTGATTTACAGCGCGGTGAACGCGGATGATATTACCACTCAAAACGACTTGCACGTGAAGCAGATGATCTGGTTTGCAATTGGATTGGCTGCCATGGTATGCACCTTTATTTTTAATTACAGAAATCTGGATCAGTGGGGGGGCGGCATTTACCTTGTCAGCATCATTCTTCTGATCTGTGTTTTACTCTACGGAAAACATGTCGCGGGATCAAGAAGATGGCTTGCTATGGGCCCGTTGACACTTCAGCCCTCTGAACTGGTAAAAATCAGTGTGATTATCATACTGGCAAAATATTATTCAAAACGGGCAAGCATCAGGGGCTTTACACTCAAAGAGCTTCTGGTGCCGATGTTTATCGTGGTGATTCCTTTTTTGCTGATTGTGAAACAGCCTGACCTGGGTACTGCACTCTTGATTGTTTTGATTGCATCATCTATAACTGTTTATGTAAAAATAGAACGAAGATCAATGGCTTGGCTGATCGGGTCAGGGGCTATTCTGGTTTCTCTGGCCTGGTTTTTTTTTCTGAAAGGATATCAGAAACAGCGTATCCTGACCTTTCTGGATCCGGATCGAGATCCATTGGGAGCAGGTTACCATATTATACAGTCAAAAATCGCTATTGGATCGGGGATGCTTTTTGGAAAGGGCTTTTTAAAAGGAACACAGAATGCGTTATCATTTTTGCCGGAACAGCATACGGATTTCATCCTGTCGGTTTTAGCTGAGGAATGGGGGTTTACCGGAACAGCGATTATTTTAATATTATATCTGTTTCTTCTGATCTGGGGATTGAATATTGCCCACGGCTGCAGGGATACATTCGGAACGATACTGGCTGTGGGGGTTACGGCCATGATTTTTTGGCAGGTGTTCATCAATATCGGCATGGTTATGGGGTTGATGCCGGTTGTCGGTGTAACCTTACCCCTGATCAGCTATGGAGGTTCTTCGGTAGTGACTTCATTGATCGGTATCGGAATTTTGATGAACATCAGTATGCGTCGCTTTATGGTGGAATAGATAGTTGGGGGAAACTCGATTTCTTTCTATAATTGGTTGGCTCTGGCGTAATAAGGTTAGGAGGACATATGGGAAAAAAACAAAAAGCAGACTCGATCACAACTTTTCTGGGAGCGGAAGCAACTATCGAAGGCGTGATTCAATTCAAGGGGACTATCCGTCTGGATGGCAGGGTAAAAGGCAAAATCCAAAGTGACGGCGGGACGGTTATTGTCGGTGAAAAGGCAGTCATTGACGCAGACATTGATGTGGATGTTGCCATCATCATGGGGCAGGTCAATGGTGTGATTGATGCAAAAGACCGGATTGAGGTATATCCGCCGGGAAGTGTGATTGGTGATATTCAGGCTCCGGTGATCTCTATTGATGCGGGTGTTAAATTTAACGGCAACTGTGCAATGAAGGCAATTCCAAGACCCATTACCGGTAAGAGTCCTGCATCTGACGTTATTGAAGCGGGTGATTCGAAAATAAAAAATTTTCCAAAAAACCTTTGACAAACACATTATTCAAATGGTAGATCACTCCTTTGAGAATAGGGCGTAATCCGCTGCTTATTTTGTTTAAAATATCGAAATTTATAATAATTCTGACGTTGATGGTGGAGGCTTTTCAATGAAATATTCTGGTATTGCCAGGAATTGCAGTTCGGTGCTAAAGAGAGGAATCGCCGGTACTGCTTTTCTGTTTGCAGGCGCTTCAACGGCCTATGCAGCTGGAATACAGGTTATTCCGGATTCATCGGTTATTATTCAAGTGGTTAATTTTATTTTTCTCATTTGGGTTCTGAATATCATTCTCTATAAACCGATCCGAAAGATCGTTGCGGAACGAAAGAACAAGGTTGAAGGGCTTGAAGGGCGAATTGATGGGCTGAATAAGAATGCGCTTGAAAAAGATCAGGCATATAGCGCCGGGATTAAAGATGCCAGGACAAAAGGACTGGCGGAAAAGGATGCTATTGTTCAAGTTGCTGAGGAAAAAGAAAAAAAGGTGATTGAGGAAATTACAGTAAAAGCGCAGGCAGACCTGATAGAGATTCGGAAGAAAATAGTCACCGATACGGAAGCGGTCAGAATGTCCTTGCAGAAAGAGGTGGATTCATTTGCAGCGCAAATCGGTCAGAAAATTTTGGGGAGGGCTGTGTAATGAAAAGACACCGTTTTGATCGGCAACAGGTTTTGAAATGGATGCCGTTTTTTCTGATGCTTTTTTTGTGCCTGGCCGGTACTGCTGTCGCTTCTTCGCCGGAGCACAGCGATGGAAAACATTGGCTTAATACGGATTGGTATCGTGTCATGAATTTTGCGGTATTGATCAGCGCGTTGTTTTTTCTTTTACGAAAACCGGTTTCCCAAGCTTTGAATGGAAGGATTGATGGCATTAAAACAGAGTTGGAAGAACTGGAAGCAAAGAAAAATGAGGCTGAAAAAAAGCTGGCTCAATATAATGAACAGATAGCCACCCTTGATCGAGAGGCTGAAAAAATAATTGCTGAATATAAAATACAAGGTGAAGCTGCTCGCGATCGGATATTGGAGGAATCGAAAAAGGCCGCTGCTAAACTGGAAGAGCAAGCCAGACGAACCATTGAGAATGAGTTTAAAAATGCCAAATTACAGTTGCAGGAAGATATACTCGAAAAAGCATTAACCAAAGCGGAAGAGTTGGTAAAAAATAGAATCACATCCGAAGACCAAAACAGATTGGTCGATGAATATTTAGACAAGGTGGTGGCATAGTGAAAAATTTGGCGATAGCGAGGCGTTATGCCAAGGCTCTCATGCTGATTGGCAAAGAGGATGGAATGGCTGAAAAATATCGGGATGAATTGAACGGCCTTGCCGGTTTGTTTAGTCAGGGACAGGTACTAGGCCAGACGGTCTGTAATCCGTTATATGATGCCGAGGGTAGAAAAAAAGTCCTTGAAGTTGTTGTTGGGAAACTGGGTGTGTCTAAAGTCATGAACTCTTTCATGTTATTATTGTTTGAAAAGGGCCGTATCGGTTTTTTGGCAGATATCAATGATTTTTATCAGAAGCTTGCAGACGAACTCAAGGGGATTGCCAGGGCGAGCATCATTTCTGCAACCGAGCTGTCTTCAGATGCGGTTGAGAAGATACGTGAATCTCTTTCCAGAATGACTGGAAAAGAAGTTAAGTTGGATGTTGAAAAAGATACCAGTCTGATCGGTGGGGTTGTAACAAAAATAGGTGATCTAGTATTGGATGGCAGTATCAAAACCCAATTGTTAAATATGAGAGAATCTTTAAAAAGGGGTGAGAGTGTCTAATGGAAATAAGAGCTGAAGAAATAAGTCAAATTATTAAGGAACAGATTAAGGATTTCGACAAAAAGGTCGAGCTCAGCGAGACCGGTGTGGTTTTGTCGGTTGGTGATGGTATTGCCAGGGTGTATGGTCTGGAAAAGGTCATGACAATGGAGCTTGTTGAATTTCCTGGTAATGTTCTAGGACTTGTGCTCAACCTCGAAGAGGACAATGTGGGTGTTGCTCTTATGGGTGATGACATCCATATTAAAGAGGGAGACATCGTAAAACGAACCGGACGTATTGCTGAGGTTCCGGTTGGTGAAGCGGTTCTGGGGCGTGTTGTGGATACAACCGGCGCCCCGCTGGATGGCAAAGGACCGATCAATGCCAAACAGTTCAGTCGTATTGAGGTTGTCGCGCCTGGTGTTATCGCTCGTAAAGGGGTTCATGAACCCTGCTATACTGGTTTAAAAGCAGTTGATGCCATGACGCCGGTTGGAAGAGGGCAGCGTGAGTTGATCATTGGTGACCGTCAGATTGGAAAGACGGCTGTTGCGATTGATGCCATTCTTGCACAGAAAGATACCGATATTTATTGTATTTATGTGGCTTGTGGCCAGAAAAAATCTTCTGTCGCTCAGGTGGCCGCTATTCTGGAAAAACATGGTGCCATGGAATATACAACAATCGTTGCTGCTTGTGCCAGTGACCCGGCATCCCTTCAATATCTGGCTCCTTACGCCGGAACTGCCATGGGTGAGTATTTCCGTGATAATGGAAAACATGCCCTGATCATCTATGATGACCTTTCCAAGCAGGCCGTTGCTTATCGCCAGGTATCACTTCTGCTGAGACGTCCTCCCGGACGTGAGGCATATCCTGGTGATATTTTTTATAACCATTCCCGTCTGCTTGAGAGATCAGCCAAATTGAGCGAAGAACTGGGGGCAGGATCACTGACCGCACTGCCGATCATTGAAACCCAGGCTGGTGACGTTTCCGCATTTATTCCCACCAATGTTATTTCCATTACAGACGGCCAGATCTATCTGGAGCCCAACTTATTTTTCGCGGGTATCCGTCCGGCGATTAACGTTGGACTTTCGGTTTCCCGAGTTGGTGGTGCTGCTCAGGAAAAAGCCATGAAACAGGTCGCCGGTACCCTTCGTCTGGATATGGCTCAATTCCGTGAATTGGAAGCATTTGCTGCATTTGGTTCCGATCTTGATGCGGCAACCCAGGCGCAGCTCACAAGAGGTGAAAGACTCGTTCAGATTTTAAAACAACCGCAATATAGACCCCTGCAGCTGGAAAAACAGGTTGTAATCCTGTATGCCGGAACCAAAGGGTATTTGGATAAATATCCTGCCAATGTAGTGGCAAAATACGAAGCAGGTCTTTATCCTTTTGTTGAAAACAGGTTCCCTGAATTATATGCAGGTATCAAGAAAGAACGTGCGCTGACGGAGAATGTATTGGTAATCATGAAGAAAGCTCTTGAAGCCTATGACGAAGAATTCAAGGATACAATTAAATAATTACGCGAATGCCATGACATGAGGTCAGCTGATTAACCATTATTGTACTCATGTCTGATTCGCTCTGGTCAAATAAGGGTAAATCTGTATGCCAACTTTAAAGGAAGTTAAAACAAAGATCGGTAGTATCAAAAAGACGAAGCAGATCACCAAGGCCATGAACATGGTTGCTGCTTCGAGGCTGCGCGGTGCCCAGAACGCAATGGAAGCGTTCAGACCTTTTGCCGGTAAATTTGCGGAGGTTCTCGGAAGCCTGTCGGAAAAAGCAGGTGAAGATGCAAATCCACTGTTGACACCCCGGGAAACCGTCAAAAAGATTCACGTTGTTCTTTGTACTTCTGATCGTGGTCTTTGCGGTGGTTTTAACATGAGCTTGATAAACGCTGCTGCAAAGTTCATGAATGCCAAGATTGCTGAAGGTAAAGAGGTCATATTCACCAATTTTGGTAAAAAAGGACGTGACTGGTGCAAGGGTTCAAAGTTGACAATCGATAAAGCACACCTCGGTGTTGTTGGATCAACTTTTGGGTTTAATATTGCAACAAATTCCGGAAGACGTTTGATTGATGGATTCCTATCCGGTTCGTGGGATGAGGTCTATATTGTTTGGTCAAATTTCATCAGTATGGGGAAACAGGCTCCGGTCGTACAGCAGATCCTTCCCATTCCACCGATTGAATCCGATCCGGGGAAAGATGTAAACGCACCCTATCTGGCGGAACATATCTGTGAACCGTCACCGGATGAATTACTGGGTGAAATGCTGCCACGAAATGTTTTTATTCAGATTCATAGTGGTCTGCTGGAAACATCAACTAGCGAGCATGCTGCACGTATGATGGCGATGGACAATGCATCTAAGGCCTGTAACGATATGATAGATGAATTGACACTCTTGTTCAATAAGGCCCGGCAGGCGGCTATTACAGCCGACCTGATGGATATTGTCGGCGGAGCCGAGGCCCTTAAAGGATAAACCTGAATAATAAGTACTATATGTGATTTATAGGAGGTCTATAAATGGGACAGAATATTGGTAAAGTTGTACAGGTTATGGGGCCTGTAATTGACGTCGAATTTGAGCCGGGTAAATTGCCAGCGATTCTTACCGCGCTGACATTGTCCAATACCACAATTAATGATGAGCCTGATAATCTGGTTACGGAAGTTGCACAACATTTGGGTGATAATGTTGTTAGAACAATCGCCATGGATGTTACCGACGGGCTGGTTCGAGGAATGGAAGTAAAGGACACGGGAAAGCCAATCATGATGCCTGTCGGTGCAGCGGGGCTTGGTCGTGTTCTTAACGTAGTTGGTAAGCCGGTTGATGGACTTGGTCCTGTCAGCCAGGAAAAGATGATGCCGATTCATAGGCCGGCACCACTTTTCACGGAGCAGGATGTTGAAGTTAATGTTTTGGAAACCGGCGTAAAAGTAATCGATCTTCTCGTACCGTTTCCACGAGGCGGGAAAATGGGTATGTTCGGTGGTGCTGGTGTTGGAAAAACCGTTATTATGATGGAAATGGTTCACAACATTGCAATGCAGCACGGTGGTATTTCCGTTTTCGCCGGTGTCGGTGAAAGAACTCGTGAAGGGAATGACCTTTATCATGAAATGAAAGAATCCGGTGTTTTGCCCAAAGCCGCATTGATTTATGGCCAGATGACGGAGCCTCCAGGGGCACGGGCCCGTGTTGCACTTTCTGCTTTGACCGCTGCAGAATACTATCGAGATGTTGAAGGTCAGGATGTTTTGATATTTATTGACAACATTTTCCGTTTTACCCAGGCAGGTGCCGAAGTATCCGCGCTTCTTGGCCGTATTCCGTCTGCTGTTGGATATCAGCCGACTCTTGCCGTTGACCTTGGCGCCCTTCAAGAACGTATTACTTCAACCGATAAGGGTTCCATTACAGCGGTACAATGTGTATATGTACCTGCCGACGACTTGACAGACCCCGCACCTGCAACGACATTCGCACATCTTGATGGAACCGTTGTTCTTTCCCGTAGCATTTCCGATAAAGGTATTTATCCCGCAGTTGATCCTCTCGACTCCAGTTCCCGAATTCTGGATGCTGCTTATGTTGGCGAGGAGCATTATAATGTCGCTCGACAAGTTCAGCAGATACTTCAAAAATATAAAGAACTTCAGGATATTATCGCAATCCTGGGTGTTGACGAATTATCTGACGAAGATAAGATCACCGTTGAGCGCGCAAGGCGTATCCAGCGGTTCCTTTCTCAGCCTTTCCATGTCGCTGAAGTCTTTACCGGTTTTGCCGGTAAATTTGTAAAAATTGAAGACACCGTGCGTGGGTTTAAGGAAATCTGTGATGGGAAACATGATGATTTACCAGAACAGGCTTTTTATATGGTAGGTTCTGTTGAAGAGGCTCGTGAAAAAGCGGAAGCAATGGCAAAAGGATAAATTAATTAGGGGACAAAGATGGCAGAAAATATTAAACTGGAAATTGTTACCCCAGACAATCTTGTTGTCGATGAGGAAGCTCAAATCGTTATGGCTCCCGGAACTGATGGTGAGTTCGGGGTTTTGAAAGGGCACACTCCGTTTCTAACAAGTCTTAAGATTGGATCTGTTAAATACAAGGACGCATCCGGTAAGGAAAGGGTTGTGTTTGTGAGTGGCGGATTTGCAGAAGCCTTACCGAATAAAGTTACGATTTTAGCCGAGTCTGCCGAAAGACGGCGTGATATTGATCAGGATCGTGCAAAACAAGCCATGGAAAGAGCTGAAAAACGCCTATCGACAGAGAATGATGATTCAATCGATTATATTCGTGCGAAAGCAGCGCTTGTACGAGCAATTCATCGTCTTAAAGTTAAAGGATATATTGTCTGATCAATCCGATTGTAAATTATGGATACCATAAAAAAAGGGTTTGCCTTTATGGCGCGCCCTTTTTTTATTTGAAGGTGGGTTGGAATGGGAAAAATAGCATCTAAAACGGCCATCGTTATTCTTGCCGCAGGCCTTGGAACCAGGATGAAATCCGATATGGCAAAAGTCCTGCATAAGGTTGGCGGGAAGCCAATGATTAATCATGTTGTGGATACTGCCTCCGGTGTTACAACCGACAATATTGTTGTCGTTACGGGATATCAGTCTGATCGTGTACGTGAAGCCGTCAAATCTTATCCGAACGTTAGTTTTGCGCTTCAGGAGAAACAGCTGGGAACCGGACATGCTGTTTTATGTGCCATGCCTGAAGTCAAAGATAATATCGATAGCGTATTGATTTTATGTGGAGATGTGCCACTGCTTGTTTCTGAAACAGTTTCTTTTTTCATTAAACATCATCTGAAAAAAGGCAATGTTCTCACGGTCCTTGCTGTCGAGGTTGAGAACCCAACCGGCTATGGGCGAATGATTGTTGATGATGAAGGCATGTTGATCAGGATTGTTGAAGAATCGGATGCCACCATGGATGAAAAGCGAATAAATATCATTAATTCTGGTATTTATTGTGTGGAGAGAACATTTCTTGACCGTGCTTTGAGTATGCTGAAGCCGGAAAACGCCCAAGGAGAATTTTATTTGACCGATATTATTTCCATTGCTGCAAAAGAAAAACTCAAAATCGGGCTATACATTGGTCAGGATTCTGATGAGGTTATCGGTGTAAACAGCTTGAAGGACCTCAGTCAGGCAGAACGCATCTTGCATTCTCGTCAAGGTAAAACTTCTTGACATTAAATGGTTTTGAGGCATATATATAATCAATATAATGAGGTGAATCATTGGCTAACGAAGAGATATCAAGGCAATTTGATGTAATTGAGGATAAAGTTGAAAAACTGGTAGAATCCTGCCGGAACCTTGAAGCTGAGAATAGAGAATATAAAAACAGATTAGTGGGTTTGGAGCAGGAATTACGAGACAGAAGAGAGGCTGAAAAACTGTATCTTGATCAGAAAGAGCTGATTCGAGGAAAGATTGATAGCCTCCTCGAGAAATTAAGTTCGATTCGGGATTCGGAGACATCATAACAGGAATTTAACCATTGAGGTAAAGGTAAAATCGTATCATTGGATAATGTCATTACCATTGAACTATTTGGGCAACAATATTCGTTCAAAGCCGAATCAGGTGTGCCCGATGCCAATGAAGTTGCAGATTTACTGATGAAAGAAGTCGCTAATGTTGAAAAGCAAATGTCAAAAAATAATCCGGAAATTAACGAGGTAACCATTCTGACATTGGCGGCGCTTAACATTTCAAGTGAATTTATCGATCTGAAACGGAATTATTCTGAGCTTACAAAAAACATATCAGAACGATCTGCATCTCTTGTTAAAATGATCGATGTTAATCTTTAATTTTGTGGTTATTTTCTACTCAGGATCAGGCGGTAAAAATGAAATTATCGTATTTTAAATATCAAATTATGCTTGATCTCGAAGACAGAAAGCTATGTTGTTTCAGCCAAAAAAAAATCTCTTATGAAAATGGTTGCCCCTGCCATGCACGTGATTGGAAGATGTTCTTTGTCCCAACACTATATTGAAAGGGAGTTTTCACTGGTTTCGGTGTGCAGGTTCTGCTCGTACAGAAAAGCCTAAAGAAGCTATAAGACGCCCACCTTTGAGCTTTGGCTCAAAGACCTGACAACACGACATTTTGGCGGGGGCCCATTTTCAACATCGTTTCTAAGAAGTCCTCAAATTTAGTGCCTAATCATCTTTCCAATTTGTCTGAAGCTGCCTCTATTCAAGGTTGTCAATAGATTCCCGTTGTAATTGTTGATAATAAACAGGGCTTTATAATCATCCAAAAATGGATGTCAAAATAAACCTGGGCAAGAAGTCTTTGTTGATAGTAATAATACAAAGACCTTCCCAATTGAGATGGAGAAGAGATGATGATTGAGATGGGTTTGATCTTTGGGATTGCAAGCTTCTTTGTGGGGCTTTTATTGTCCTATTTATTCAGAGCAAAGCTTGCATCCAATAAATTGAAGAGTGCGGATGCCGTTGCAGCAAGAATCATCGATGATGCTGAAAGACAGGCAGATACTTTGCTAAAAGAATCAGAACTTGAGGCAAAAGATCGCTTGCTGAAAATGAAAAGTGAATTTGATGCAGAAACAAGAGAAACAAGGGCGGAATTAAAAAAACAAGAACGGAGAATTGTCAGAAAAATAGAACTGATTGATCAAAAACAGGAAACTTTTGAAGATCGGGAGAAGGAACTGTTAAAACTTGAAAAACAATTAGACCGAAGAGAAACTGATCTCCATGAGGCTGAAGCAAAATGTGCGGACCAAATGGAGGAACAGAAAAAGCAACTTGAAAAGATATCAGGACTTACATCTGAGCAGGCAAAAGAATTGTTGATACGTGCCATGGAAAATGAAGCGAGGTATGAAGGTGCCCGATTAATCAAGCGGATTGAAAATGAGTCAAAGGAAATTGCAGATAAGAATGCAAAAAAAATCATTGCAACCGCAATTCAGAGATATTCAGGGGATTTTGTAGCTGAGCGAACAGTTTCCGTTGTCCCATTGCCGAGTGACGAAATGAAAGGCCGAATCATTGGCAGGGAGGGACGAAATATCAGAGCGCTTGAGGCGGCAACCGGAATTGATCTGATTATCGATGATACACCGGAAGCCGTTATTCTATCAGGCTTTAATCCTGTACGCCGGGAGGTCGCTCGACTATCATTATTAAAGCTTATCGCTGACGGGCGTATACATCCGGCTCGAATTGAAGATATTGTTAAGTCTGTTACCGATGAAGTTGATTTGGCAATTAAAGAGGCGGGTGAACAGGCGACTTTTGATGTCGGCGTACATGGAATCAACCCCGAGCTGATAAAAGTTCTCGGGCAGTTGAAGTTCAGGACAAGCTATGCACAAAATGTTTTACAGCACTCCATAGAGGTAAGTTTTCTATGTGGTATTATGGCGTCAGAACTTGGACTAAACACCAAGCTTGCAAAGCGAATGGGTCTTCTTCATGACATTGGAAAGGCAATTGACCATGAAGTTGAAGGACCTCATGCGGTGATTGGGTCGAATCTGGCCAAAAAGTATGGTGAATCTTCAAAGGTTGTTCAAGCAATTGCGGCCCATCATGAAGACGTGCCTCCTAATTCGGTGTATGATTTTCTGGTTCAGGCAGCGGATGGATTATCCGGGGCAAGGCCAGGGGCCAGAAAAGAGCTTTTGGAGAATTATGTTAAGAGGTTGGAAGATCTTGAGAAAATTGCAACTTCCTTTAAAGGTGTTGCCAATTCATATGCAATTCAAGCGGGACGCGAATTAAGGGTAATTGTTGAAGGAGAGAATATTTCAGATGAAGAATCAGTGCTTTTGAGTCGGGATATTGTTAAAAAAATTGAAGAGACTCTTACCTTTCCGGGACAGATCAAAGTAGTGGTGATCCGTGAAACTCGTGCAGTAGAATATGCGAATAAATAGGGAAGCAAACAAAAAATGAGTATCCTTAACATATTGGAGGAGCGGGGTTTTATAGAGGGTAAAACCCATGAACAAGAACTCAATGATTATTTGGAGCAAGGTCAGGCAACCTGTTATATCGGCTTTGATCCAACCGCCTCAAGTCTTCATGTGGGCAGCCTGGTTCCCATTATGTCTCTTGCTCATATGCAGAGAGCTGGGCACCGGCCCATTGCGCTTGTCGGTGGGGGTACCGGGTTGGTTGGTGATCCTAGCGGTAAGACAGAGATGAGAAAGCTGTTGACGAAAGAAATGATTGAGGAAAATGTTGCAGGGATTAAGAAACAGCTTTCCAGGTTTATTGATTTTCAGGGAAACAAGGCATTATTGTTAAATAATGCCGATTGGTTGTCAGAAATTAGATATATCCCTTTCTTGCGTGATATCGGCAGGCATTTCAGTATAAACAGGATGATCAAGGCGGAGAGCTATAAAATTCGCCTTGATTCAGAGGAAGGACTAAGTTTTATTGAATTCAATTATATGCTGCTCCAGGCGTATGACTTTTTAGAGCTCTATGACCGTCATGGGTGCAGGCTCCAGATGGGAGGCAGTGATCAGTGGGGAAATATCGTTGCCGGGGTTGAGCTTGTTCGAAAAACAAGGCAGCAAACCGTATTTGGAATTACTTTTCCTCTGATTACAACTAGTTCTGGTTCAAAAATGGGAAAAACCGCAAAGGGCGCTGTCTGGCTGGACCCTGGTCGTACATCTCCTTATGAATATTATCAGTTCTGGATTAATACGGACGACAAGGATGTTTCCAGATTTACGGCCCTGTTTACATTTCTTCCGATGGAGGAGATCGCTGAAATTGATAGCCTTGAAGGGGTGGATTTGAATAGTGCAAAAACAGTCCTTGCCTTTGAAGCGACCATGCTTGCCCATGGTCAAGAAGAGGCTCTCAAGGCATTTTATGCCGCTTCCAGCATGTTCGGTTCCCGGTCGATACAAAAGGCAATTCTGCCGTCCAGTTCAATACCGCGAAACACTGGTGTGAGTGATGATGGATCGGTACCGTGTACGGTATTGGATGCAAAAATTTTACAGCAAGGGATTCCAGCATTTAAACTGTATCATCAGATCGGATTATCCGGTTCCGGAGGTGACGCTAGACGGTTGATTCAGCAAGGCGGTGCCTATTTGAATGATAACAGGATAGAATCATATGATTATTTAATATCAGATGCAGATTTCAAAGATGGTGAGATTGTATTGAGGGCAGGAAAGAAACGCTATCACAAGCTCAAGTTGGATAATCGTGATTTTAAAAAATGAAAGTTTTTATAAAAGTCCTTGACAAAGTTTTATAGTACATGTAGGTAGTCCCATTCTTTCTTATTGATCGCATGATCTTGAAAAAAAGAAATGCTCTTTCATGATTAAAAGGAGACCGTCAGGTCAGGCGGTGCATTATCTCCCTCCGAAAATTAAATTGGAAAACAGAGATAATTTCTAAAATAGAGCTTGACAATTTTTATGATTTAATTTAAAAGATAGACTTTCCTCAAACGGAAACATTCTTTTAAAACAAATCAAATTTGATCTTTGAAAACTAGGTAGTGACAGCTTGTCGAGTAAGGGTCTCAGTCAATGAGACGAAATAAGGATTGTATCCAATGGATA
>QZKS01000050.1 GCA_003599865.1 Desulfobacteraceae bacterium | reverse complement strand
AACTGAAAAACCGTCGGCGCTGCCGTCTTTACGAACGATGGAAAATGGCGGATAGTCCAGTTCGCTTGCGGATTGGAGGACGTGCTGCGGCTGTTCCGGACGATCATGGCTATCTGCCGCAGATGAAAAAACCGGAACAGCGGCAATCCAAAGCGTCAAAAGAGTGGTGAAAACCGTTTGGAAAATGTGCGAAAATCCGTTGTGTCTGCCATTCAAAATAGATGCCCTCTGGTTTGGGTAATGCTTATGCAAGCAAATATATCATTGTATAAAATAATGATACGATATCTTCGGGATTGTCATTCACTGATTTTTGATGTGAAATGCGGTTGAACCGGCAAATTATAACAAAACCGTGGGAAAATACAAGATATGGATTGTAACAAATTCCGGTTATAGATGAACATTCTGCGGTTGATTTCTGCAACGAATCCGGCTGTCTCCGGTTTACACCGGTGCCGGTCAGGCGAAAAAGGAGAAACAGGCGGACCTGGGAATTCCGATCGAATCCGGTCCGCCTGTTGAATCAGGATGCTTGTGTATAAATCTGGATTAATTCATCCTATTTCCGGTATTTCGATCGCTTTGAAATCTCGGACAATCCGGATTGCCCTGGCCGGATCCCATGCCGTGACCCTTTCCCGGACCTTTCCCCAGGTGATACATTCTGTATTGATCCAGTTTTTTGATTTGATCGGATGTCAGAATTTTTCTCGCCGAAAGGTTTGATTCCACTCGATTGACATATTTTTCCCCCCGCAGGTTGGAAATCTTTTTGGCCAGATCACGAACCGTTCCGTCTTCAACGGCTTCAACAGATAATGCTTTGTCCATCTGAAGCTGAAGTGCATCGATCCGGGATCGAAGCGCCAGTTGTTTTTCCTGATGCGCATATTCCATATCCTTGAGTTTGTTCACCTGTTCGTCACTCAGTCCAAGCTCCTGAACCAGCATGGGGTTTCGCCAGATCCCGCATTCGGCATCAGGGTTGTTTCCCATGCCATATCCTCTGCCATGATGATTTTTTCCGCCGAACGCTCCGGCCATTCCGGGGATCAGGAACGTGACAGCGACCAGCATGGTAATAAGGATACTCCACTTTTTCTGATTTTGAGTAATAGACATATGATACCTCCTGTTTTGGTTTTGGTGACTGCCGGTTTTCCGGACAGCGACCGTTGGTTGACATATCCTGCTTGCTTGAATTGGATTGTAAGCACTGCATGTAAAGAATTGATGTTGAATGTCAGGGAAAATTGTAAAGATTGTGTAAAGAGGATTGCCCTGATAAGGTGAAATGGTTTATCTTTTTATCAAAAAATTATAGCGGTTGGTAATTTCCCGATTTATTTTGGATAGCATGCCATGATCGAAAACGATGATTCAGCCCACATGAAAGTCCTTTTGGTCGATGATGACCGGAAACTGTGCCGACTGGTTCAGGAATACCTGCTGCCCATGGGATATGCGGTTGATGCGGTCCACACGGGAAATGAAGGGCTGGCAAAGGCCCTGACCGGGGAATATCATGTGATGATTCTCGATGTGATGATGCCGGGCATGGACGGGTTTGAAGTGTTGAAATCTCTCCGGAAAGAATCGGATATGCCGGTCTTGATGCTGACCGCAAGAGGTGATGAGACAGACAGGATTGTGGGCCTGGAGGTCGGTGCGGATGATTATCTGCCCAAAACCTTTTCAACCCGGGAGCTGCTGGCCCGTCTGCGGGCGGTCACGCGCAGATATTACCGGCCTGGAAAGACTTCGGTTGCGGAGAATCATGATGACACCATTATTGCTGGAAACCTGACGATCAACCCCGAAAGCAGGGCCGTTCATCTGGATAGTGAATTGGTGAACCTGACGCCGCTTGAGTATGATCTCCTGGTGAGCCTGGCAAAGGCTGCCGGAAGGGTGCTTACGCGGGATCAGCTTCTGGATGCAGTTGCCGGGAGAAGTTATGATGTGTTCGATCGTTCCATCGATGTGCATATCTCTTCGCTTCGCCGTAAGCTGAATGATGATCCCCGTGATCCGACATTTATCAAAACCATACGATCCGCAGGGTACATGTTCCGTATCCCGGAAAAAAGGATGCCATGAAGCCGTTTTCTTCCTTATTTGCCAAGATTCTCTTATGGTTTTTTCTGAATCTGTTTCTGGTGGGAACGGTATTGTTTGTTTTTTTTCTCTTTCAGCCGCAGGTGGACCTGTATTCGATTTTCGGAAAGCAGGTTTCAGACCGGATCCGGGCGGCCGGAAGACTGATGTCTCATGATCTTGCGCAAACTCCGGTCGGCAAATGGCCGGCGGTGCTGACCCGGCATGGAGAGATTTATCAGGTCGACTTTGTACTCTTCATGGATGACGGTTCCCGGTTTCTTTCCCGGGAAATGGAAATTCCGGAAGTATTGATGAAGCAGGTAACCCGGGCGCTTCAGTCCCGGGCATTTGGGCGCGGTCGGAATCAGGGAAATCGTTTCGGGTCCATGCCGATGAGGCACAAAATGATGCAACCTGCCTATGAAGAGTGCTTTCCGGTTCAGGAACGGTTTCAATATCATCCCATGATGCAGGAAGAAAGAATGGGCAGGAATGTCCGTCTGGCGATGACCACGAACAATCCGACAAGGCACTGGGCCGGCACCCCGATTTTTCTGTTTGCCGGGCCGTCGGTCCCTCCGATCACCGGGATGCTGGTGGCGGTTTCGGATTCCATCACCGGCAACGGATTCTTTTTTGATCCCTTGCCATGGATTGCCGTGGCCGCCGTAGTGATCATCCTTTCCGTTCTGATCTGGATTCCTCTGGTACGAAACATCACCCGGCCGTTGACCAGGATGACCCGTGCGGCGGAAGAGATTGCCAACGGACGTTTTGACGTTACCATCCGGGAAAAACGGAATGATGAGATCGGACGTCTGGGAAATGCCATTAACCATATGACATCGCGGCTGTCTAGCTTTGTGAACGGCCGGAAGCGGTTTCTGGGGGACGTGGCCCATGAGCTTGGTTCACCGATTTCCCGGATCCAGTTCGGGCTGGGTATCCTGGAGCAGCACGCGGATGAAGAAAACCGGAAACGGGTGGCGGATGTCATGGAAGATGTCGACCACATGTCCCGTCTGGTGAATGAGCTTCTTTCTTTTTCCAGGGCGGAAATGAAAAAATCCAAAGCGATATTGCAGGCGACCGATCTTCTTCCGGTTGTGGAGAGGGCGGTTCAGCGGGAAACCAAACCGGAAGATGAGATTGTCGTTCAGGTGGACCCCTCCATACGGGTGTCGGCGGACCCGGAACTGCTGACCCGGGCGATTTCCAATATTGTGCGCAATGCCGTCAAATATGCGGGATCCGCCGGGCCGATTACGATCATGGCGGAAACCGGGAAAGATCAGGTCATTGTCCGGATCAGGGACAACGGCCCCGGGGTGCCGGAGAACTATCTGGATCAATTGTTTGAGCCGTTCTTTCGCCCGGAACCTTCCCGGGACAGGGATTCCGGAGGAGTCGGTCTGGGGCTGGCAATCGTCAAAACCTGTGTTGAAACGTGCGAAGGTACGGTCGCAGCAAAAAATCTTCAACCCCGGGGGTTTGAGGTGATGATCCGGCTGCGGAAGTAACCGGGCTGTCGGATCAGATCTGTATGTTGCGCCATTTTTGTTCCGCCTGCTGAAGCAGATTGTCCAGATATTGGTTGAAGGCATGGTTGTCGGTGTGCCGGAAAATACATCCGGCGTAAAATCCGAAGGTATGTCGAATCCCTACTGCCGTTCGGATGTCGGATTGATTCAAATCATCCAGTTTGAACAGAATGTTTGCCCGGTCATTCACCTTGACCAGTCTTTGCCGGGCCAGTTTGATCTGAATTCCGGCACGCGATATATTGGTGACGGTCAGCATGCCGCGGGTTTTGGTTTCCGGGATATGAAACGTGCCCGGGAAATTGGTGCTGATCCGCTTATGCCTTCGTTTGTCCCCTTCATAGGTATCCGGCGGCTTGGATTCCAGAATCAGCGCCAGGCATTCGGAAAGCAGCTCTTCCGGAACGGAGGTCTGATTGGTATGAAAGGCGCGGTGCAGCGCATAATCGCAGATCGTATGGATCAGCTTGCGATCTCCCTTGGTATAGGTATAAATCATCCGCAGAGAACCTTCGGTAAACAGAGGGGTTTCCATGCCGGCATCCACAAGACGGGTGTGGATGTAGGCACTGGTTTCCGGCTCGGGCATCAAATCGTTTTCCGGGATTTCTCCCGCAATTTCAGGAAAAGGGGCATTTTTAAGATGAAACCGGGAAAGATATATGCTCATGGCGAATCCGATCCTGTTATAGGGTGGGAAGGGCGATTTTTTTCCTCATAAACCAGAAGAAGAAGCAATGTCGCGAACGGCAATGCAAAGATCAGCCCGACAAAAATCGAACTCCCGATGGCGATGATGCCGAAATACAGGATGACCAGAACCAGATGATCCATGACTTCGCCGTTGACGGCCATGGAATAGCTTTCTTTTAATGCATCAACCAGCTTCATGTCTTGATCGACCATGAGAGGCACCATGTAAATGCAGCAGAAAGCCAGCGCCAGTGTCATGACGAGTCCGGGGATAAACAGGATTAAAAATCCGATCCCGGTCAGGATGAAGGCAGCCGTCGTAAACCCGAGCAATGGCAGAAAGAGCTTCATCTGTGAGAACAGGTCATTGATTTGCGGTTCCCGGCGCTCACGGATCAGCCGGAGCAGGGCATACGTATATCCGGCCATCATGGGTGGGGCAAGGAGTCCCAGGGTTAAGATGCAGATTCCGAACATCACCAGGGTCAGGATGATCAGCGGGACGATGGTATTGATGGTCAGGTGCCATGCTGTTTTAAAGTGGTCATTGAAATTCATAAGGCCTCTTTTCCGATGGATATCGATGGTTTTTTTATATGAATTACACCCATATCAGGAACCGCTTTTATTTGTCAAACTCCGGGATGGATATAAAGTTTTTTTCGGTTTCCCGGAACCGGAAATTTCCTTGTCTATTGGCCGTTCATACAGTAGGATTTATCCGGCATTGTAAGAAAACCGGTAAAAGGAGAGTGCAATGAGAAATGACAAAGTGAAAGTGATCGATACCAGTGTTCTGGTTCATGATCCGGTCTGCCTTCAATACCTGATACAAAATGAGGTTGTTGCCTGCATTCCCTGGACGGTTCTGGAAGAGCTGGACGGTCTGAAAATGCGGCCGGATATCGGTTTTGACGTCCGGCAGGCCACACGCACCATCGAGGAAATGAGAAGTGCCGATCACCCGCATATCCAGATTGTCCGCAACGTAAGCTGGAAGGGGATTGAGTTTCTGGACAAGGGGGTCAATGATCACCGGATCATCGCCGCCGCCAATGCCTTGCGGGATCAGTACGAGGTCGTTGAGCTTTTGTCCAAGGACACCATGATGCGCATCAAGGCAAGGGAGCTTGGTTTTGTCGCGGAAGATTATTATCGGGATCAGGTGGAGCCGGATCATGGTCGTGAAATGCCGCGGGTTGAGGTTTCCTTTGATGAGATTGATACAAAAAGTTTTACGTTCGGTTATCAGCCGGATATTCACGGGGAGATTCCCATCAACGGCGGTGTCGTCTGTGTCAGCGACTGGAAGGGAGATTTCAAGCGTCCTGAGGAAAAAGCCGAGTGGGGCGAACAGTTCGCGGCGATCCGCCGACGGGATTATTTCCGGATCATCCCGAAAAATATGCAGGCCTTCGGTATCCGGCCTTATTCGGGTGTGGATCAGACCGATCCGGACGTGAACCCCAACTGGCCGCAGCATGTTGCCCTGTATCTCCTGTCCCGGAATGATATCCTGCTGGTGTTTCTGGAGGGCGGGGCCGGTACCGGAAAAACCCTGATTGCACTGGCCGGCGCTCTGGAGAGAAAAAAAGATTTCCGGCAGATCCTGATCACCAGGCCCATGGTGCATCTGGAGGACAAGGATAACATGGGCTATCTGCCGGGAGATATCCGTGAAAAAATGGATCCATGGCTGCGCCCGATCTGGCAGAATCTGTCTGTCCTGAAAGAGATCGACCCCCAGAATCGGGAAATGATCGACAAGTTCATTGCCGACAAAAAGATTGATATAGAACCTTTGGATTATATCCGGGGTACAACATTCATGAAAAGCATTCTGATTATTGATGAGGCACAGAATCTGACGCCGCATCAGGTCAAGACCATTATCACCCGCGCCGGGGTCGGTACCAAACTGGTTTTTACCGGCGATCTGGATCAGATTGACCGGAAACGTCGTCTGGACCGGGTTTCAAACGGGCTGGCATACGCGGCGGGACGGATGGCCAATCAGGAGATCGTCGGTCATGTCAAATTCCATACCTCGGTTCGGTCGGAACTGGCCAAGATAGGTGTTGCACTGCTATGATGTATTCAACAATGAAAACGCCGGGAAGCATGGACAATACGATGACGGCAGTAGTGGCGGATGCAAACGGGGATATTTTTGATCTCGAAGGATATGCCGCCGTAGGGATGTCCGGCAACTATCTGGAAGTTCTTACCGCTTCGGAAACCCTTCCCATGCCCCACGGGTCGGAATTGATGTTTCTGCCGGACAGGATCCCCATTGTTTTCAATCTCATGACGGATCAGTTTGAGACCCTTGCGGAAAATCCATATCAGCCGGGAGAACCGCTGTTCCCGGTGGCGGTTTTCAACTCTCCCGCCTACGTCAATACGGCAACCTGTGCCTATGAGGAAGAGGATTTTGCGGACTATTTGCCGCTTTTTTCTTATGGAGCTGTCGGATGGCATCAGGATGGCTTTTGTTCGGCCGTGATCAAGGTGGATGAAGAGCCACGGCAGGATCTGCGGTTGATGAAGATGGAGGATGTGCATGCCGGGATTCAGCGGATGAGGAAGTCTCTTCCCGATAACCGCCTGCGGGCGCATCTGGAAAAGTGTGCTCTTGAATATGGATGTCCGGCAGCCAAAAATTTTTTTATCGGCAGGTGTGAAGCGCCGCTTCCCACATCCCGGACATGCAACGCCAGATGCATTGGCTGCATCTCCCTGCAGAAAGATCTTCCCATCAAAAGTCCGCAAAATCGAATTTCGTTCACGCCTTCTCCGGAGGAGATTTCAGGCGTTGCCCTTGCTCATCTGAATCAGGTGAAACAGGGTATTGTCAGTTTCGGGCAGGGGTGTGAAGGTGATCCGCTCATGGCCGCCCATGTCATTGGACCGGCCATTGCGCAGATTCGTTCCAAAACTGGCAATGGAACCATCAATATGAATACCAACGGAAGCCTGCCGGATGTGCTGTCCGGGCTTTTTGATCAGGGGCTGGACAGTATCCGGATCAGCATGAACAGTGCCCGGAAGGATTTGTATACAGCGTATTACCGGCCGGTCAATTATCGTTTTGAGGATGTTGAGGCCGGCATCGATACGGCTCTCCGGAAACAGAAACGGGTGACCATCAATTATCTCAACTGCCCCGGGGTCACGGACAGTCCGGAGGAAACTGATGCATTTCATGATTTCCTCAAACGGCATCCCGTGGATCTGATCCAATGGCGGAATCTGAATTTTGATCCGTTTCGTTACTGGACGACCATGTCGCAGGCGGTTTCGCTGGGAGAACCCCTTGGCATGAAAAATCTTCTGACCGGCATCCGTGAACGGTTTCCGAAGATTCGATTTGGATATTTCAATCCCCCGAAAGAACGGTTTGAGCAGGCGTTCGATGTCCATGGAAAATGAAAAAAGAGAATGGATTAAAGAACCGGATCATTTTTGCCGATAACTGTATAAAATACCAAGATTTATTATTTCGAATTTAAAAGGGAAAAGGAGGACGGAAAATGGAGATCGTGATCGGTGCCGTGGAAGGTGTGGGGCCGCCTCAGAAAAAGCAAAACCTTCATAAAGAAGTCATTGTGGAAGCAAAATTTCTTACCATGCGTCAACCCAGGAAACCGTATGGCATGCCCAAAGAAGGAGAACAGAATCGTCGATTTCGGAGCAGCGGTCTTGACCCTGGCGGGAGCCGTATTATGACGTTTCTGATTCCGGACGGCACTAACCTTCCGCAGGATATTGCAAGCGGGGAATATAAAGTATTGATGCGATTTATACGCAATCGGTAAAACCGGTTTGAATGAGCCCGGAAAATATGGCAGACATTTTTTTGATTCAACCTCCGGTCCGTGATTTCTATCTGACCAGAAAAAGGACCATCCCCTACGGACTCGCCTCCATAGCCGCCGTGCTGATTCAAAATGGCTTCACTGTTGAGCTGTTTGACAGCCTTGCGACCAAAAAATCACGAATGCTGGATTATCCGCAGGAAATGGACTACCTCAGGCCGTTTTATGGAAAGCCGGATCTCTCGCCGTTTGCCCTGTTTCATTTTTTTCAGCATTTTGGGTACAGTTATGAACACATCGGTATGATGGCAAAACAATCCCGGGCTTTCCTGGTCGGGATCTCATCCCTGTTTTCCGCATATCACAATGAAGCCGTCAAAACCGCTGAGATTGTGAAAGAGCGGCATCCGGACTGTAAAATTGTTATCGGAGGACATCATGCCACCACCATGCCGGAAACCGTGATGCAAAGCAAGGCCGTGGATTTTCTGCTCCGCGGAGAAGGGGAAGTTTCCATGCCTCTTCTGGCAAAAGCCATACGTGAAGACCTTCCGTTTCAACATATTCCGGGGATCGTATATCGGAAAGAAAGCGGTTCCCTTGTCATTCATCCACCGGCCGTGATGTCCCATCCGGATCATTATCCGCTTCCGGAAACCGGTCTGGTGAAAAAAAAATACTACCAGCGGAACAAGGCTGGGAGCATTTCGGTTGTGGCAAGCCGGGGATGCCCCATGAAATGTTCTTATTGCTCTGTAGGCCAATCCGGCCTGCCGTATCGAAGGCGATCGGTTGCATCTGTTTTGCAGGAGATCGAATCGGCAACGGTTTTGGAGCCGGTCCGGTTTGTTGATTTTGAAGATGAAAATCTTTCTCTGGATAAAAAATGGTTTCTGAGCCTTCTCCGGGGGATTGAAAATCGATTCGGACATCTGAATATGGAACTGCGTGCCATGAATGGTCTCTTTCCGCCCTCGCTGGATCAGGAAGTCATGGAACAGATGAAAGCGTCCGGGTTTAAGACCATCAACCTTTCCATCGGTTCCACTTCTCCGGATCAGCTCCTTCGGTTCTCCCGGCCGGATGTCCGGAAACAACTGGAGAAGGTTTTTCAGATCGCCGGGATGCTGCAAATGGAAACGGTCTGCTATGTCATCGCCGGTGCTCCGGATCAAAAAGCCGCCGATTCGGTAAAGGACCTTTTATATCTTGCCGGATATGACACCATTGCCGGTGTGTCGATCTTTTATCCTGCCCCGGGGAGTCCGGATTTTGAAAAATGTTCCGTCTTAAAACTGCTGCCCGGGCAAGTGTCGCTGATGCGGTCAACCGCCTTTCCGATTTCTCATACGACCAGCCGAAAGGAGTCGGTCACGATTCTTCGGCTGGGACGAATCCTGAACTTCATGAAACACCTGATCCGGAAAGGAGAAGGCCTTCCCGAGCCCCGGCTCTTTCAGGGAGAGAACCTGTCGGATGTGGAAGACCGGGAAGAAAAGGGAAAGCATCTGCTGTCCTGGTTTCTGTTTGACGGACGGATCAGGGGAACCACAACAACCGGTGATGTTTTTGAACATCAAACCGATTCTAAACTGACCGGTCAATTTCGCAGCGGGATTCAACTACTGCTGGATATTCAGACCCATATTGATATAGTGCAGCCCGGAAACAATGGTAATGGCTGCCGTGATACCGAACAGCAGGTCGAAGAAAGCCGCAGGGACTCCCGGAGAAATAACCTGATATAAGAGAACGATGAAAACCGTTACGAGCTGCACAACGGTCGTCCATTTGCTGATGAGGCTCGGCCGCATCTCCACCTTGATATCGGCTATCGTGCAGATGATGACTCCGGTCATGATCAGGATATCCCGGCTGATAACAATCACCGTCAGCCAGAATGGAAATATTTCCAGGATCGTAAGCGTAACAAAAGCCGATGCCATGAGCATTTTATCGGCTATCGGATCCAGATAGGCGCCGAGAGTGGTTCTCTGGTTCAGATATCGGGCAATCAATCCATCCAGCCCGTCACTGATTGCGGCAACCGTAAACGCGATCAGAGCCGGAAGAAAAAGATGTTTTTGCAGACAAATGACAAACAGGGGAACGAGCAGTATTCTGATCGCCGTGATGATATTGGGAAGATTGATGGTCAACTGCGCTTTTCTCCTTTTCCCGGTATCCGGTTACTCCTGCATTTCGTTGGTTTCAAACGTGGCAACCGGCGCTTTTGCATCCTCGATCTTATCAATCGGTATGAGGGTGATCGTAAGCTGGTCGGGCAACACCTGGGAAATATTGATGCCAAAAGAATCAAATGATTTTACCATCAGCGATTCTGCAAGTTTATGAATGTCGTCTCCATAAGAAACATTCAGGGTGGCTTCATTTGATTTCATTTCACTGCTCCGGATTTCTCCAACATGCTCAAGGCTGCTCAAGGCTCTGCGAAATTTTACAAAATTGGATAGAATGCGGGTTCCCTGGACAACAATTTTGATGACGGACTGTTCATTTCTTTTTTTGGTGTAGGCAGACGAAATTTGAACGGCAAGATCTTCCCCGGCAAGGGAGGCTGCCTGTGAAATGGCTTCCAGACCGCCGAAAATTTCATTGGTGTTTACCGTGATGGTGGTTTGATATGATTTTCCGATTTCATCCTCACCGGATATTCGTATGGCGCCGGCCAGAAATGTCCCTTTGAAGGAGCGAATATCTTCTCCCATGGTATTGGATGTCTGTTCCGCAAATGCCCTGCCGGTAATGACAATGTCCGCCTTTACCAGCTTTGCGAGATGAAGTATCGTATTTTGATCCGGCTCCGATGTCTGTAAGGAAAGATCACTTATTTCCGAATAAGCGGATGGCTCCGGATGCCGCAGGATAATGAATCCCTTCTGGGGGAATATTTCGGACAGGACGGCTTCCGCCTTGCTTTTGATTTCTGGAAGGTTTCCGCTCCACCAGAAATGAGGGGCAATGTCTGTGACATTCTGTTCCGCAATCATCAGGAGAACCTTCGGCTTTTTGATCTCACCGGCCATAATCCCGATTCCCATCAACTGTTCTCTTATTTTGCTCACGGATACTCTGGCCTGTACCAGAACCCGGTATCGGTTTTTGTATTTTATTTCGGTCAGAACCCGGTAGCCGTTTATGAAACTGTCTCGATGGGAATACAGAATTTCATTTAAGGATTGAAAATTGGGTACAAGAATGTCGGACGGCGTCACGTCCGACATGACAAGGCCGACAGCCGTAATGAGGCTTTCGGATATCGCTTCTTCCCGGGCGGTTGCCACATTATTCTGAACAATGCTTCCGGTTCCGGTCACCATAACGATTTTTGAGTCCGGCGTCACTTCTTGTGAATAGCCGGTTTGGACAGACAAACAAATCACGATCAAAGACAAGATGATCGGATTACGTTTTCCGATTGAAAATAGCAACATACGTTCCAAGTTCCTCCATTTGTGAAAGCCCGATATTCGAAACCTTCTTCATACCATCAGAGATTTCGATTCAATGTGTAATCTGCAAGCATCATCAGCAGGTTTTTTGTTTTGGATGAATCAAAAATGGAAAGGGCTTTTTTGGCTTCATCCACATATTGTGCCGCAAGGTCTGTTGTATATCGAATCCCGCCATAAGTATCAAGGAGTCTTTTCAGTGTGTTAAAGTCATTTTCCGAGAAATCGGGATTTTGAATGATGTTTTTGATTGTTTTCCGGTCTGTTGGATTGGCATTTTTCAGGGTATGAATCAGGGGCAGTGTCATTTTTCCTTCCCGTAAATCTGCGCCAATGGTTTTTCCCAGTGTCTCCGTGTCGGATATGTAATCCAGCAGATCATCCGCCATTTGAAAGGCAAAGCCAAGGTTCAGGCCAAAAGCGGTGAGCGCTTTTTCCTGTTCCGGAGAGGCTTCCGCAATGAGTGCGCCGGTCCGGCAGGCGCCTTGAATGAGTGAGGCGGTTTTTCGCCGGATGACTTCTTTGTATTCTTCTTCTGTAAGGGTTATGCTTCCCTTGTTCAGCAGTTGATGGATTTCACCCTGAGCCATGTCCTCGGTTACTTCTCCGATCGCCTGGATCACTTCTATCTTATTGGTCTTTGCTGCAATGGAAAGGGATCGCGCCAGAAGAAAATCACCCACAAGCACTGCAGTTGCGCTGCCCCAGATGGAATTGGCAACCGGTTTTCCCCGGCGAAGGGTTGCTTCATCGACAATGTCGTCATGCAGCAGGGTCGCTGTGTGAAGATACTCGAAAATGGTTGAAAAGATTTTATCATACGTTCCGGAATAACCGCAGATTCTGGCGGACAGGACCATTAAAAGAGGACGAAACCGCTTTCCGCCGCTGAAAAGGATATGGCCGGCTGCCTGGGAAACCAGATCAAGATAGGTATTCAGATTGTTTTTCAGAGCGGTTTCAATTTCTGCAAGATCCGGGGCAGCGGTTTCCAGAATGGTCTGCTTTAGGTGATTCATACGGGTTCTCCTGAAAGATCGTATTCAAAGGCATTGGTGATTATGGTCCGGACAAAATCGCCTGGTTGTATTGTTTCGGAGGAAACAAAGGTAACGCCATCCACCTCCGGTGCCTGAAAAAATGTGCGTCCGATCACGGTATTGTCCGATTCCCGGCTTTCAATCAATACCGGATAAGTCTTTCCGATATGCCCCTGATTGTGGATGGCGGAGATCGTGGCCTGCCGGTTCATGAGAAGGTCCTGCCGCCGGTTGGCCGTGCGCTTGTCAACCCGCCTGGATAAACCATGTGAGGGAAGATCCCGGGAGTCGGAATAGGTAAAAACCCCGAGGTGGTCAAATCGGATTTCCTGGATAAAATCCATCAGGATCGAAAAATCCTTTTCGGTTTCCCCTGGAAAACCGGTGATGACCGTTGTCCGAAGCGCTGCATCCGGTATGGTGCTCCGAATGATATCATACAGTTTTCGCAAATCATCCCGGGTATATCGGCGGCCCATTTTTTTCAGAATCGGATCACTGGCATGCTGGATCGGAATATCAAAATAGGAACAGATATTCCGGTGTTTGGCAATGGTTTTGATCGCATTTTCATCAATGCTTTCCGGATGACCGTACAGGAATCTCAACCAGATATCTTCGGAGATGGAAGAGAGCTGTTCCAGAAGAACGGCAAGACTGGTCGGCGGGAAAAAATCCTTTCCATAATACGTCGTATCCTGTGCCACCAGGGTCAGTTCCTTGACTCCGGCCCGGACCAGCAGCCGGGCTTCAGACAGGATATCGTCCATTGACCGGCTCCGGTGTTTTCCCCTCAGTCTGGGGATAATGCAATAGGTGCATTTTTTGCTGCATCCTTCTGCAATTTTGACGTAGGCGGTTGTTTCGGAAGTACTGATTCTCGGTACATCCGTTTCGGGAAAGGATGCATTCCCGGGATCGGGAAGAAAGCATTTTTTTTCAGCAGCATCCGGACGGGCTTCCAGGAGATGGGCGACCTGATCATATGCCCCTGTTCCCAGAAAAAAATCCACCTCTGGAAGGGATTCGGCCAGCTCTTCCCGAAATCGCTCCGGAAGGCACCCGGCAACCAGGAGTTTCTTGCAATTGCCGGTCTGTTTGAATTTGGCAAGTTCGAGGATGGTGTCAATGGATTCATCGACAGCATCGGATATAAAGCTGCATGTATTGACAATGATGGCATCCGCTTCCGATGGTTCCATGGTGATATCCCAGCCTTTTTTGACCAGATGTCCGAGCATGGTTTCGCTGTCCACAAGATTTCGTGCACAACCAAGGCTGGCCAGATGTAACTTCATCGATGGGTCCTCATATACCGCTATTTTTCTGAATGTTGGTTCTGATCTTTTCTGCAAAATAGAGGAGGCAACGCCCACTCTGTTTGCAGGCTTGCCTGCAGAGAATTCAATAGCTCAATTTGAAAGACAATGAAAGTCAAAATCAGATGGGGTTTATGGTGCGGAATGTTTGACTTCCCCTTCAATATCTTTTATTTTAGAGAACATTTATGGACCATCATGACGCTCTTCCATTTTTCGATAATAAACTGATATAAAACAGAGGTTTAAAAATGATTCGAATCAATGAACATTATTTGAAATTGCAGGCATCCTATCTTTTTTCCGATATTGCCCGGCGTATTTCCGCATTTCAAAAAAATAATCCGGACCGGGATATTATCAAGCTCGGTATCGGAGATGTGACCCGCGCCCTGCCGCCGGCATGCATAGAAGCCTTCCATGCCGCCGTGGATGAGATGCGTGTTGAAAATACCTTCAAGGGATATGGGCCGGAGCAGGGATATGCTTTTTTACGAGAAGCCATCGCGGAATATGATTTCCGGAAAAGAGGAGCGGATATTTCGGCAGATGAAATTTTTGTCAGTGATGGCGCAAAGTGTGATACCGGAAATATACAGGAAATATTTGCAACCGACATTTCCATTGCGATTCCGGACCCGGTTTACCCGGTTTACCTGGATACCAATGTGATGGCCGGTCGAACCGGTGTGTTCAAGGATGGGCGGTATGAGAATATTGTGTATCTGGACGGGACTGCGGAAAATGGATTTATTCCGGATCTTCCCGCTGAGCCGGTTGATCTGATCTATCTCTGCTTTCCGAACAATCCGACCGGCGCGGTTGCCGGCAAAGAGGTTCTGGCAAAATGGGTGGAATATGCGCGGAAGAACAAGGCATTGATTCTCTTTGATGCAGCTTACGAGGCTTTTATCCGGGATGAGGAAATACCCCACTCCATTTATGAAATCGATGGAGCAAAAGAGGTGGCCATTGAATTCCGGAGTTATTCCAAAACCGCCGGCTTTACCGGAACCCGCTGTGCGTATACGGTCGTACCGAAAACATGCACAGCCTATACGAGCGGTGGAGAGAGACATTTCCTTCACTCCTTATGGAATCGTCGTCATTCCACCAAATTCAACGGGGTTTCCTATCCGGTTCAAAAAGCCGCAGCCGCCATCTATGGTGAAGAGGGCCGTGATCAGGTGAAAGCATTGATCGAATATTATATGGAAAATGCGGGCCTGATTCGAAAAGAGATGATCGACCTGGGGTATTCCTGCGTCGGCGGAATCCATTCACCTTATATCTGGATTAACGGCAAAACCGATTCCTGGGAATTTTTCGATCACCTGCTGAATGAGGCCGGTGTGGTCTGCACACCGGGTGCGGGGTTTGGTAAATGCGGAGAAGGCTATATCCGGATCAGCGCGTTTAACAGCCATGAAAATGTCCGGATGGCCATGGACAGAATCCGGAAGACTATATGAATATAACATGTCATTATTATGGGCATCATTGTTAATACTTGGGAACCGCTTTTCATACCGGGCGATATCGAGAGGAGGCGGTGTTTATTAACTATTTGATATTATAGCTTACATTTTTATATCTTCATTGCATGTTTTTTGCAAAGCTGGGGAGCAACTGCTTTTGACGACGGAAGTTTGGAAGGTTGTAAATGATACCTGATTCTATGATGTTAACCAAACAGCAGGGGGGCATTTTGAAAACGGAAAATTTGTTGAGCGGCAGAATCGCATTGCATGGAGAGATCGCTGAGATCAAAAGGGTTTATTCGGCAATTGAAACTTCTTTAAAACATCAGGAATCTTCCTGCCTTGTCATTACCAGCAGTATTGCCGGAGAAGGAAAAACAACTATGGTTGCCGGACTCGCCGCTTATGCAGCGAAACAGCCGGGAGAACGGGTACTGGCGATGGATTTGAATTGGTATTCCCCTGCGCTGCATACCTTTTTCGGTGCGGAATTAAATTTTGATGTGAACCGGTTGAGAAATTTTGATTCCATTCTGGATATTGTCAAGCCATCCGGTCTGAATAACCTAGATGTCTTTCCGGCGGTTCGATTCAATTCCGATCACGAGCTCTCATTCGGTGAATCCGAAGCGATTGCAATCCATCTGATTCAGAAGGCTTGTAAAGAATATTCACTTGTGATTGTTGATACTTCGGCCATCTATCCGCCGAACCGCCGAATGATCGATCCGGCTATTATTTCAAAAGAAGCCGATGGTGTTGCGGTTGTTGCGCTTGTCAATGCAACACCGCGTGAGGATATCAAGCGGGCGATGAAAATACTGGAAACGGCAGGAGCAAATATTCTTGGAATGATCGCAAATCAGTGGAAAAATCCGATGATGTGATCCATTTTATGGTTATTCATGTTTAGGGAGGCCCCATGTTTTTTCATGTTAAACGTTACGGTTACGGTTTGTTAAAATATCGATCATGGCTGTGGCTGGTTCTGTTTCCGCCGCTGGTTTTTTTATTAGTTTCTGCTATTTCCCCCAATCAGTTTTCCATCCGGCAGGATATTCGTGTTTCCAAGAATGTGCCGGTTGCGCTGATGACCTCGCCTGTTGGCTACATGACCATTCAGGAACTGTTGTCTCATCCGGAAATCCTGTTTCAAAACAAACTGTCCATCCGGGCTTTATATGGTCAATTATATACCGATATTGATTACTATCGGACAGACCCGCAGTTTCGGGCACTGTTTCTGGCCGTGAAGGATCATATGAGTCTTGTGTTACAGGATAACAATAGGATTCAGATCGCTTATCAGGGGCCGGAAAAAGAAAAAGGGCTTATGCTGGTGGAGTTTTATTCGGATCGTTTGATTCAAAATATATCGGAAGGAATACGACGAAGCAAGACACAGGAGCATTCCGCAGCCCAGATTGCCGGAGTCGTCAAGATACAAGAAGAGCGGATTATATTTGAAACATCCCGGATGTGGCAATTGTTCAGAATTGCGGTGATATCGATCATCGGTGTCATGATTTTATGCGGTTTCCTGGAGTACAGGGACTCCTCATTTAAATCAGAACGTCAGATGGCCAGATATCTGGAGGTTCCGATTCTGGGGTCTATTCCGGATTTGAATAAGGTATATGCTTCCATGGAGAAATAAGAAGCACATGCGGACCAAGGCGGTGAATTATGAAGTATGACAAAAAGGTATGGAAAACATCGTATCCGGACCATACATCGCGTATGGTTGGTTATTCTTTTTTACTTGTTTTCACGCTGCTGATTTTTTGCGCTACAGGAGCCCTGTCAAAAGAGATTACATTATCCTGGACCCGGAATCCGGATCCGGTCGATGGATATAAAGTTTTCAGCCGCCTGCCGGACAGGACATATGATTATCAGAATCCGGCTATAAATTTACCGGTCTCTGCGTGTTCATCGGAAGGTTGTGCCGTATCGGTTGCGGTGCCGGACAACCTGGATGTCTATTTTGTGGTGCGAGCCTATTTGAAAAGCGGAGTGGAAAGTCAGGATTCCAACGAAACAGTATACCGTGGAATGCAAAGCATCCTGCCCAAGGAAATTGTGCTTTCATGGACACCAAACAAAGATGCTGTTGCAGGGTATCGAATTTTTCGCCGGACAATCGATGGACAGTATGACTACAGCAAACCCATTTCCTCCATTCCATCATCCGGATGCACATCGGAGAAGTGTTTTACACCGATATCCCTTACGCCGTTTCAGGATTGCTATTTTGTGGTGCGCGCCTATTCCGGAGCCAACGTGGAAAGCCCGAATTCAAATGAAGTTTTTTTTGATATCGATCAGTTTGTCCAGGGGCTTGCGGGAACAAATGGCACGTCCGGTACTACCCGTGGGGCTGTTTCCGGGCTGTCGGAGACGGTTACTGGAAAAAATATTACGCCGGACCAGGAAATCACTTCTGAAAACCGTGATCTGCATCCGGCGGTAGAGGTATTGAACAGCCGGTATGAACATCAGGAATGGATCCGGATCATGTGGACGGAATATGTGCTTGCCAATGGGGAAGCAAGGGTTGCCATGGGAGATCTTGACGGGGATCGAAAGGATGAAATGATTATCGGCCTTGGTCCGGGTCATGATCCGGCAATCCCGGGAGGGATGTTTCAGATTCTGGATGATGACTATTCCCATCTGACATGGGGCCGGATCGGTTGGGCGGAATACAATACGGAAAACGGAGAGAGTTTTCCCGCCTGCGGAGATGTCGATGGTGACGGGATTGATGAAATTTTTATCGGACTGGGAGAAGGCGGGCAGGGAAAGGTGGAAGTTTTCCACTATCGTTCAGGTGCTGTCCATCATCAAGGATGGGCTCAGGTAGATTGGCCGGAATACAATCAATACTTTGGAAAGACCAGGCCAACCTGCGGAGATATTGATCAGGATGGCAGGGACGAGGTGGTTCTCGGGCTGGGTTCCAATCAATCGGACCCGGCCATGCCGGCAGGACTTTTTCAGATCATCGATCATGATTTTTCCAGTCTGGCATGGGGAGAAGTGGACTGGCCGGATTATAACCTTTTTAACGGAGAAACCTATCCCGGTTGTGCCAACCTTAACGGTGAAGGAAAGAATCACATTGTCGTCGGGCTCGGCAATGGCGGTGAAGGCAGGATGGAAGTTTTTGAGTATCGGAATGGTGCGGCATCTCACAAAGACTGGGTTACGATTGATTGGGATGCATACAATCAGACGGTTGGTGAAACCCGTCCGGCTTGCGGGGATATTGACGGTGATGGAAAGGATGAGATCATTGTCGGTCTCGCATCCAATCTGGATGATCCGCAGATTCCCGGAGGTATTTTCCCGATTCTGGATCATGACTATACACACCTGGCCTGGTCTGAAATCAATTGGCCGGAGTATAATGCAGGGAATGGTGAAAGTTTTCCGACCAGCGGCGATACGGATGCCGATCAAAAAGATGAAATTATCATCGGGCTGGGTGTCAGCAATGCATTTGCCGCAGGCGGACTAGGAGGAGAGACACCAGATACCGCCAGCGGCTCTTTTGAAGCGGAAAATAAGGGCGGATGTTTTATCAGCAGCTTTTGATCGCCGAACGAAGACTAAATGCCCGGGAAAATTCTTTGTCCCCGAAGAATGGATTGAGCGATAAAGGCGGCCTTGCCAAAATAATGATCGGCAGCAGGAATGAAGTCGTTTTTTGTCCATGCTCTGATATAGGGTTTCAATTTTGCATGATGCTCATTATGATCAAAATACCGGCCTTCGGAATTGATGATCGTTTCCTTTTTCCCTAAAAACAGATCCAGAATATCCGGAATATGAAACTCCATGATTGCAAAAATTTCTTCCCGCTGAAGAGTCAACTGTTCGATCCGCAAATCGGAAAGAAAAAAAGAGATCTTCTGAAGCTCGTGATCCATGATATTTTTCTCCGGAAATTCATGGATGGCGACTCGATATCCAGGAATCGGAATCCACTCTCCCGGGTAATGGTTGATATCAATTCCAATTTCTTCCAACGTTTCACGCCGGATCGCTTCTTCGGGTGACTCTCCAGGAGAGAGATGACCGCCAACCGCAACATCAGCAAGGTTCGGACCGATATCCTTTTTGTCGGATCGCTGTTGAAAGATGATTCGATGATCCGGATGAATCAGGTGCAGATGAGAGGATCGATGCCAGTCCCCGTTACGATGCGCCTCTCCTCTTTCCTTTTTTGATCCTGTCGGTTTTCCGAGGTGATCCGTGATTTCAAAAAATTCCGTCATGTATTTCTCCTGACCGGTTTGTTTTTTCGGTTAACAGAATACTAAATTTCAATTGTTTGTAAAGGGTTGTGTGTGCATCTTGCGGGCATCCTGGGAATATTTGTCAATTTGTCTTGACAACCTTACAGGTATATTTTAAATAGACAAATACAAAACAGGATGTAGGGGTATTTAGAATATAGAGGCAAAGGATAAACTTTCCAACAGACAAGGACCATGAAAACATGCTGAATCCGGGATCACCTGTTCCATTGTATCATCAGCTTGCAGATATTTTGCTGGAAAAAATCAGATCCGGGGAATATCCGGCAGGAGCCAGAATTCAATCCGAGCATGATCTGGCGGAAACTTATGGTATCGGTCGCCCGACAGCCCGGCAGGCAACGGATCTTCTGGTCCGGAAAAATATCCTGGTCCGGAAAAGAGGATCCGGAACCTTTGTTACGGAACAACACCAGGAGATTGATCTGTTTTCGCTGGGTGGAACCATCTCCTCCTTTCGCGAAAAGGGAATCATGCTGGAAACTTCCATTATTCATGGTATCCGGCTCACCGATGTTTCCGAGGATATGGAAAATCCTTTTTCCCGTACCAGAGCCTATTATTTGTCCAGGCTGAGCCGTGTTTCCGGAAAACCGGTTTTGATCGAGGATATTTATCTTCATCCTGCCCTGTTTTCCGGTATTGAACGGTTTGATCTGGAAGGCCGTTCCCTGTCGCGGATTGTGGCGGAAAAGTTTTATTTAACACCGGTTCGCGGACATCAGAATTTCCGCATCGGTTTTCCGGACAAAGGTCGTGCCGGCATGCTGAGTGTGGCTGAAACAACACCGATTCTGGTGGTAAAGCGATTTCTTCATTTTCCACAGACGGAAAACGGGGTTTACGCAGAGCTTTACTGCCGCACGGATCGGTTTGTTTTTTCCCAGACCATCGGAGGGATTCAAAATGGATCATAGAGGATATTATGATGGATTCGGGGGGGCGTTTATCCCTGAAATCCTGGTTTCAACTTTTGACGAATTGTCAGCGGCATTTCAAAAAGCAAAGCGTGATCCGGATTTCTGGCAGGAATACAAGGAAATCATGTCAACCTATTCATGCCGTCCGACTCCGCTGACCTTTGCCGGAAATCTGACCCGGCACTTTGGTGGAGCCAGGATTTATATCAAACGGGAGGATCTGAACCATACCGGCGCACACAAGGCAAACAACGTAATCGGGCAGGGGCTGCTGGTTCAGAGGATGGGAAAAAAACGGGTGATCGCCGAAACCGGCGCCGGCCAGCATGGGGTCGCAACCGCCACCATGGCAGCCCGGTTTGGATTTGAATGTACCATTTATATGGGTGAGGTGGATGTAAGGCGCCAGCGGCCCAATGTGTTCTGGATGGAAAGATTGGGTGCAAAGGTGGTTGCCGTTAAGGACGGAACCCGGATTTTAAAGGATGCCATCAACGAGGCTTTCCGGGATTGGGTGACCCATATGGACACGACCCATTATGTGCTGGGAACAGCCTGCGGACCGCATCCGTTTCCGGAAATGGTAACCTATTTTCAGTCCATAATCGGACAGGAGGCCCGTAAACAGATTATTTCCCGGGAAGGAAAGCTTCCGGCAAGAGTTTACGCCTGCGTGGGGGGTGGTTCCAATGCCATGGGAATATTCAGCGGTTTTATGGATGATCCGGTTGAACTGGTGGGCGTGGAGGCCGGCGGAGAAGGACTGGATTCCGGTCGGCATGCCTCCCGGCTTTCATCAGATGATGCGAGCATCGGAATTGCCCAGGGGTATAAAACCTATTTTCTGCAGGATTCGGACGGGCAGATGAAAGAAACCCACAGTATTGCAGCAGGTCTGGATTATGTGGGGGTTTCCCCGATCTTGTCCCATCTGAAAGAAACCGGCAGGGTCCGTTTTGAAGCCGCGACCGACAGGAAGGTTGTGGAGGCATTGTCCCTGACCATTCAAAAAGAAGGCCTGATTCCTGCCCTGGAATCTTCCCATGCCTTTGCCCAGGCATTTGTCGAGGCGCCGACCCTTTCTAAACAGGATTGCATCATCATCAACCAGTCCGGAAGAGGAGATAAGGATATTTTTACGGTTGCCGATGCGTTTTCCGATCCAGGCTGGAAGGAATTTATCATGCAAAAGGCGGAGGAGTATAATGCTTGAATCCTATATCAAAAACAAACGCAGGGAAAAAGAGATCCTTCTCATGACCCATATTGTTCTCGGCTACCCTTCATTTGATGATTGTTTTCAAATCGTCAGGGAAATGGTGGATGCAGGGGTTGATCTGATGGAGTTGCAGATTCCTTTTTCAGAACCCATTGCCGACGGTCCGGTAATCCTTAGTGCCAACCAGAAAGCATTGGCGAATGGGGTTACGGTTCAACAGTGCATTGATTTTTCCAAACAGGTGGTCCGGTCTTTTGATATCCCGTTTCTGTTCATGACCTATTATAATATTCTGTTCCAATACGGTGTAAAAGACTTTTCATCCATGATGTCGGATGCGGGCATGTATGGGGCGATTGTTCCGGATCTTCCTCCGGAAGAAGGGGAGGAATATTTGCAGGCCATGAAATCCTGTCATCTATCACCGATTTTTATCTTTACACCCACCACACCCGATGAGCGGATGAAAAAAATCGCTTCCTGCGGGGAAGGGTTTATTTATTGTGTTGCCCGCAAAGGAGTTACCGGAAGCCAAACGGATTTTACGTCGGAATTTCATGGATACCTGGAACGATGCCGGAAAGCGACAACACTTCCGCTGGCCCTTGGTTTCGGGGTAAAAGATAAGGAGGATATCGATTTTTTAACCGGAAAAGCAGACATTGCCGTGATCGGGTCCCAGACCATCCGTCTGGTTGATCAGAAGGGGGTCGGTGCGGTAGGTGAATTTATCCGCGGTCTCAGAAGTCAAATCAAAGGAGCAGAAAAATGAAGAAGAATGATTTTTATGAAACGCTGATCTATGCCATCAGCAATGAGGTGGAGGCGGAAGAATTTTATCGGGAAGCATCAAGGACGCTGTCCGATCCTTTTCTGAAAGATCTTTTTCTGCGGTTGAGCCAGGAGGAAAAAAGGCATCAGAAAATACTGGAAGGTTTTCAGGAAAGGACCCCGGCGGTTTTTCATTTCAAAGAGGTTCCGGATTATCGAGTTTCCGAGCATGTGGAGCGGCCAAGGTTGAGTACCGCGATGAAACCCGCGGATGCGTTTGCCCTTGCCATGAAGAATGAGGAGGAAGCGATGAATCACTATACCCGGCTCGCGGATTCGATTTCCGATACGGAAATGAAAAGGGTCTTTTATGAATTGGCTGCCATGGAACGGGAGCATAAGTTTTCCATGGAGAAGGCTTTTGTGGATATCGGTTTTCCAGAGGTGTGGTAAGCGGGAAACAATACCATCTTTTTCGGAATGAGGCTTTGATCAGCAAGGCCTCATTTCATCATGCAGAATCATTTCCATTCCTTTCCCGTCCTATCACGGATTTTCAGGTTGCCAAAGAACCGGCAGACCGTTGAATATTTGACAGATCAAGATCCGAAGGTCTACATGTTATCCTATTGAAATAATATGCGATTGGCTCTTTAATTGGGTTGGCATGTTTGGTGCAAATGGTTTGACTGTATTCATCCCTGATATTGCGTTATCAAAACCCCAAAAAAGTTATACCGGAAAAAAAGCGAATGATTATCGGCAACACCTTGAATTGATATGGTGTTCAGTAATGATTGCATGCAATCCTTTGGCCGGTTAAGTCACTTCCCTTTGAACAAACAACAGGCAATCAGAAAAAAGGTTACGAAACAAGGAGGCTGAAAAATGGGAAAGACTCGGAAGGACATTGAAAAAGACAAAACAATGATCAACCAGGCATTTGAAGAGACCGTAAATGAATCCTACGATGAAAAAAATATCAGCCGGAAGGCACTGGGTGTGGATATCGGGACTTCAAAAACGGTTTTTGCCAAAAATGGAAATGGAAATGGCAGCAGAGATTATCTGTCCCAGAGAAATGCATTCATTGAGGTCGAATATTCAAAATTTACCGAAAAGATTTTGAAACAGAACGAGATTCGTCATTACCGGCTCAAGGATTCCATCATTGTTTACGGGGATGGCGCAGAAGTCTTTGCCAATACACTCAATCAGGTGACAAGACGGCCGTTGAAAAATGGTCTTCTGAACGCCAACGAGGTGAATGCGATTGAGATTATCCGGGGGATTCTGGATGATCTGATTCCGGATCCGGAGGAAGAAAATGCGCCTTTGTGTTTTTCCGTTCCGGCGGCTCCCCAAAAATCGCAAAGCGATATTATTTATCATGAGGCTATCCTTAAACGGCTGCTGGATGATAAGGGCTTTCAATCCAAAAGCATTAACGAAGGCATGGCCGTGGTGTTTTCAGAGCTTGAAAAAGAAAATTTCACAGGATTCGGTATCAGCGCTGGCGGTGGAATGTGCAATGTGTGTCTGTCCTATCTTTCCATACCCCATATTTCCTTCAGCATCAGCAAGGGAGGCGATTATATTGATGATGCCGTTTCCTCGGTTACGCGGGAAGTCAGTACGCGGGTCCGGTCCATCAAGGAAAACAAGTTGAATCTTCTGAACGATCCGGAAAACGAGATTGAGGACGCCCTTCATATTTATTATGATGATCTGATCCGGGACCTCGTGATGACCATGAAAAAAAGCATTGAAGAAACCTCCAGAATTCCCAAGTTAAGCATACCTCTTCCCATTGTGTTAAGCGGTGGAACGGCCAAACCAAAGGGATTTAAGGAACGGTTTGAAAACTATATCCATCAGGTTGATTTCCCCATTGAAATCAGCGAAATCAGAATGGCCAAGGATCCCTTGAACGCAACGGCCAATGGTGCCTTAATTGCAGCAATGTATGCAGGCTGATTCTGTTTGATATCATGCAGTCTTTTCATGCCAAAGATCTGCCACCTGAAAATGATCTCAAAAAAATTGAGGCACTGGCTTGCTCTATTTCCGATCCGGTTCAGAAACTTCGATTTATCCAACGGGCGATTGATCAATATCATGAAAAAAGCCGGCTAAGAAGAGCCGCCGCAAGATTGCATTCTTCCGGCTATCTTGCGGGCGTGGGCCTGTTTCTGATTTTGCTGTGCGGAGCGGTAATGCTGGTATTTCCATTCAAGGGGATACCCGGCAATCATCCACAAACCGTCAAAGAACCACAGGTTTTTCATGCGGTTTCTTATCCTGAGCCCGTGAGAACGGAAAAAAATTCATCTTCTCCCCGGTTGGACCAGGAAGATCGGGAGCCGTTTTTTTCCCCGGAAACCCCGAAATATCTGGATAAGCTGATCTGGATGGTGGAGAAAACGGATGATGCGGAATTTTACAGCAACCGCTTGGAGATCAATACAAAACATACCATAGAAAATGTACCAAGGGGATACTATCTGTTCCCCAGGGGAGAGGAAGCATTTCTGCAGCAAGGTGTCTTTGCCGGTCAGATCAACGGTATTCTTTATCATGCATCGGAAAGCGATGTCTTTGCCTATCGCCCGGAAATGACACAGTCCATCAAGGAATACAGCCGTTTATTGATTCGATATCTGAACAAGAAAAAAGCCTATCATTATTTTATTGACCGCTTTGGGAAGGTGTATCGGCTCATTCGGGAAGATCATGCCGCATTTCACAGCGGGAATTCCATCTGGGCGGATGACCGGTTTTTTTATTTAGACCTGAACCATGCATTTATCGGGATCTGTTTTGAAGGTAAGGATTTTGAAGCCATAGATCCTTCTCGTATTCAATCAAACGGTGAAAATCAGCCCGCCATTGTTCCCATGGAGCGATCTTCCATAAATGAGGCCCAGCTGATATCCGGAAAGGAATTGACAGACTGGCTCCGGGTGAAATATAAAATACCTCAACACAATTGCATCCCGCATGGGCTGGCATCCGTGAATCCGTATGATCAGCTGATTGGCCATCATCTTGATTTGTCCCACGGATTCCCTTTTGGCTTTTTTGAGATCAGCAATAAATATGAAGAACCGATTCCGGCCATAACCGAGTTCGGATTTACATATGACAATTATTTTATGGAGATTTTTCAGGGAAAATTATGGCCGGGAATTTCCCTGTCGGAAAAAATACTCGTCATGCGGGCAGGCGAAAAACAAATGAGTGTTGCGGATTATCGAAAATTGTTGAATGAAAGATTCAAGAAGGTTTTTCTATGGATGAGAGATAAAAATGCGAAGGACAAACAGGACCGGGCAGGGCTTGATCAAGAACGATCATAGCCAGGTATTCCGGTCCGGAAACCAGCGAATCAACTCAATATGGCAGGTGGTAATATGGTTCACAACATTCTGAGAAGTAAAACCGGTAAGTTTGGAATTGGTGCCGCATTCATCTTGGTCTTCATCATCGGGCTGTTGTGGATCAATGGAAAGCAAGAGCCTTCCGTGCCGGAGAATCGTGAAACCGTTGCCATGAAAATCCCGAAGCCGGAACCCCTATCAGCTCCTGTATCGGATGCTTCCCCCCGGATGGAGGAGGAGCAGACAATCCTGCCGGAGACCCCGGAGCCGGAAGCTATGATGATCGATTCAGAACCGGTTATGGAATCACCGGAAGCACCGGTCGAGACACCGGAATCCATGGCTGTGCCGGAAGTATCGATCAAGGAACTGGAAGGAAAACCCGAAGAAAATGTTTCCGCATCGCCTGAAACCGCATTCGCTGAAATCGAAAATGATCCGATCCCGGAAGCAGAGGATTCGATGGTCCAGGCAGTTGCCGTGCCGGCGTTAAATGATCCGGAAGAGCAGCCTGTAGCAGTTCCACTGAACAAGGCGGCTGAGAAAAAAACACCCATCATCCGGAACACACGTAAAGAAGAAACGAAAAAAGCAAATACGGAAGCCCATTTTCAGAATACGGAACAGGAGTTGGTGTTGCAGGATATCAGACTGTCTGAAAATCTGAAAGGAAAGGTACTGGAAGTCTGGGCCAATAAGACTGTTGCAAAATACAAATACTTTATTCTCGGCAATCCGCCAAGGCTGGTAATTGACCTGCCGGGAAAATGGAAAGAACCTGATTTCCGAATCAAGGAAACGCAAAACGATTTGATCTCCAGAATCAGAATTTGGCGGCATGACCGCAAGCTCAGAATTGTAAGTGATCTTACATCGAACCGGAGTATCAAGCCGGTTGTTTCACCAAATTCCGAAGGGGTTGAGTTCTTATTGATCACAGACTAAACCTTTGGGCGGAAAGACTATTTTTTCCTTTTTTCGATTAAAGAATAATCTGTTTTTGTCTTGCCGATATAGATCTGACGGGGACGAGCAATTTTCCAGTCCGGATCATCCAGGCTTTCCTTCCACTGGGCGATCCATCCCGGCAGTCGTCCGATGGCAAACATGACCGTGAACATGTTGGTTGGAATCCCCATGGCACGCAGAACAATGCCGCTATAAAAATCAACATTGGGATACAGGTTATGATCGATAAAGTACTCATCCTTCAATGCAACCTCTTCCAGTCTTCTGGCGATGTCCAGTAATGGATCGGAGTTGGTCAGTCGGGAGAGAACGATATCACACATTCCTTTCATGATTTTGGCTCTGGGGTCATAGGTTTTATAGACCCGGTGTCCAAACCCCATCAAGCGGAACGGGTCATTTTTATCTTTTGCTCTTTTCACGGCCGTATGGAAATCGCCATCATTTTTTTGAATATCTTCCAGCATGGCGATCACGGCCTGGTTGGCACCACCATGCAGCGGTCCCCATAATGCGGAAATCCCTGCGGAAATTGCCGCATACAGGTTTACCTGTCCGCTTCCTACCACACGGACCGTGGCGGTTGAACAGTTCTGCTCATGATCGGCATGCAGAATCCAGAAAATGTTTAATGCCTTGACCAGCTCTTCATCCACCTCATAGGGACGAACCGGACTGTCAAACATCATATTCAGAAAATTGGCACAATAGGTGTAGTCCTGTCTTGGATATACGACCTTGTGGCCCCGGGATATCTTATAGGACATGGCCGCCATGGTCCTTACCTTTGAGACAAGTCTTAAAAAGGTTTTATTGATGGACTCTTCGGTGTTTGTCAGTTCCGGATAAAAGCTTCGAAGGGTATTGACCATGGCGGAAAGAATTCCCATGGGGTGGGATGCCCTTGGATAGCTTTTGAAGAAATCCTGCATGTCTTCATGAACCACGGAGTAATCATTTAACTGGACCCGTATCAGGTTCAGTTCCGCCCGGTTCGGCAGTTCTCCGTTCATCAGCAGATAGGCGGTTTCCACAAAGGTGGAGTGTTCGGCAAGCTGTTCGATGGGGATGCCCCGATATCGCAATATCCCCTTTTCTCCATCCATGAAGGTAATGGCGCTTTTGCAGCTTCCGGTGCTTCCAAAACCGGGATCATAGGTGATATATCCGGTTTCCTGACGGAATTTTCGGATATCAATGGCTTTCTCCCCTTCTGATCCGATCAGCACCGGTAATTCATATTTTTTCCCATCAAGAATTATGACCGCTGTTTCATTCATTGTTCCACCTCTTTTTGAAAAGTTCGTTCTCCATCGGAAAACATACAGAAACAATTTTTATTGGTCAAGATAAGGTTCAAAAAGAAACCAACAGGCTTTTATTTTTTTAGCTCTTTGGGTTTACAAGGGAGGATAAGTCATGATAAGAATCGAACATTCCGGCATCTTTGAAAAACCTGTCCGCAGGATGCCCTATACCATTGAATGAAAGATGCTTGCCAATGTCTTTTACAGAAAATTTACTCCGGAAAATGAACATCAATGCTCTCGCCCGAAAAGTGCTTTCAACCGTAGGGCCGGTTGGAGGTTCGCTGAAAGTGGATAAAGAAGCTATGGGCGAATTGCTTACGCTGGCACAATATCGGAAACAGGAAGAGAGGGAACTTGTCCTGTATTGTAAAAGCTGCGCCGATGGAAAAGATCGGATTCTGGTATTGGATAATGATTTGACTATTTATCATACCTCCCTGAATGACGTGCTGCTGCGGAAAAATCCAACCGTAAAGGAAATGATCAGCATCCGCAATGCAATCAAAATTCTCAATGACAAAGATGTTGTGGTCAGCCGGAAGGAAAAGTCCGTTCAGGAAATTGAAAAAGAGGCCATTTCATTTCTGGATCTTTCTTTTTCTCAGCAGGATATCGAGGAGATGGAATGGAGTGGCCGTATGGCCGTGGAACAGAAGAACGCAAGGGAGATACGGCAGGGGATTGATCTTTTTTCAGAGCTGTTGGGTTATCATGACGCTCCCGGATGGCTTCGTCTGGGCGGATATGTGGTTCGGGGCGGTGCCGCAGACCGGAAAAACCGGTTATCTGCATTTGGTCCAATTCTGATCTATAACCCGCAGGAGGACAGCCTGTTGCTTGTAAATGACCATATCGAATCCCATGAAAAAGAAAAGGTTGAATGGATCCGGAAAGTAGCATCCGGACAGGAAAAGGCGGACAGGGAAGGCGCTGCGGTTTTTGAATTTTTAAAACAAGCGGTTATTTTTCGTCATCTGCATCCTCGTGCGCAGGAATCCGGTTAGATTTCATCTTGCACCGATATCGTTTGAGATTGTTTTTTAATGACATTCATATGCAATAAGAATTGTAAAAAGGATTGGTTATGAAAAGATTGATCATACTGATCGTATTTTTTGTTTTTTCGGCAATCCCTGCCGGCACCTTTGCACTACCGGGAATTGATGTGGAGATTGCCATTGGAGGGTGGGCTCAGACTCCATCCGGAGATCTGTCTTATGTCAGCGGCGTTCCGGGGGTCAACGACACGCTGGATCTTGAAACCGATCTGGGTTTTGATGACCAGACAAGAATCACCGGGCGTGCAAAAATCGAGCTTCCCATCGTTCCGAACATCTATCTTGTTGCGGCTCCCATGGAGTTTGAAGGATCGAAAACCGTGGATATGGATTTTACTTTCGGTGATCAATCCTTTACATCCGGAATGACGATTTCATCAAAATTGACATTGAATCAGTATGATATCGGTCTGTACTATGGAGTTCCTTTTTTAAAAACCGCCACCCTGGACAGACTGAATATTGATTTTGGCGTAAATGCCAGAATTATGGAAGTCAAGGCTGAAATTATGGATAGCACGCTAACGGTTTCCGCTGAAAAAAGTATTACGGTTCCTGTCCCTATGGTGTTCCTTGCGGTTCAGTTCAAACCGGTTGAACGTTTTGCACTGGAAGCAGAGGCAAGGGGGCTTTCGGTCGGTGACAACAAAATATTCAGCGTGATTGGCCGGGCAAAGGCAACGGTTTTCGGACCGGCGTTTGTCGCCGGCGGATACCGGTATGATGCCATTGAGATTGATGAAGACGACGTGCTGGCGGATGTGTCTTTCAGTGGACCCTTCCTGGAAGCGGGCTTGTCCTTTTAGCCGGGAGGATCAGATCATCGGAAATGTGATCTATTTGGGGCCGGGAATGTTATAGGTCGTGCAGGACCCGCTGGAACATGTTCGTGTTTGAGCGCCTGCCCCTTTTGCGGTTCCTGCCGAACTTCCTCCGCCCGGCATGCTGTAGTTGGTTGTGCTGAGGACCCGTTCAAAATCCTCGGACTTGCATTTGGGGCATTGCATGGTGTTCTGTTCCGCATTCCCCATCACAAGCATTTCAAAAAATTCTTCACATTTTAAACATTTAAATTCATAAATCGGCATATCTCAGATCCTCCGGAGAAAAAAGAAAACAATTTAACTAACCAGTATTAGCATCTTGTGCAGATTGTCAAGATTGGGAAATTTTTCCAAGCTGCCCGCAGGCCGCCATCATATCCTGACCTTTTGTACGGCGCCTGCGAATAAAAACCCCGCATTCAGCCAGCCAGTCACAGAATTGCCGCACCTCTTTTTCGGAAGGGGATAAAAAGGGTGAGGAAGATCGGGGGTTGTAAGGAATTACATTCATTTTAACCGGTATTGATTTTACGTATGCAGCAAGTTCCATTGCGTGCTCATAGGCGTCATTGATTTTTTGAATCAGAACATAGGTGATAAAAACAGTTTCTTTTTTGGCAAAAGGATATTGTAAAAGCGTAGTCTGAAGGGTTTTCATGGACGAGATTCGATTGGCCGGCATGATTCGGGCACGAATCCGGTCATTGGGCGCATTCAGCGATATGGACAACCGGAGGCCCTTCATGCCGAGCTTTGCCAGTTTTTCGATCCCTGCTTTTTTCCCGACAGTTGAGATGGTGATGTGGCGCAGGGCGATATCCAATCCCCTCTGATCATTCAACACGCGGACAGCCTGAATCACATTGTCTAAGTTATCCAGCGGTTCACCCATTCCCATAAAAACGATGTTTCGGGCTTCTATGCCCAACTTGAATTTTGCCGCGTAAACCTGTCCGACAATCTCTTCCGTTGTCAGGTTTCGGTGGAAACCCATCTGGCCGGTCTGGCAGAATCTGCATCCAATCCGGCACCCGACCTGGGAAGAGACACAGATTGTATGATGGGTGGCCATGGGGATGACAACCGATTCAATCTCGTGGCCATCCTGCAGACGGGTAATGAATTTGGTTGATTCCCCGTCTGTTTTGACGGAAATGATTTCCCCGGGGTTGAGTTCAAGAATGGATGCCACAAAGCGGAAGAGTTCCGAGGCAGCGGGAGAATCGATTGCACTGTTCCGGGAAGGAGCCTTGTTTTGAAACAGGCTTCGATAGACTCTGCCGACATCATCCCCGCTTTTTCTGTATCCGGCTTGCAGTGTCTCCCGGAATTCCTCAAATGTAAGTTCAAGAATCTTCAACGGTAAAAACCTATCATGGCCAGGTGGTCACCGGGAAATGTGCGACATGGATTTTATTGATGACCGAGGTAACGCCGTTTACGTTTTTTGCGTGTTCACCGGCAGCCTCTTTTTCAGAATGTGTTGCAATGTAACCGGAAATAGTGATGACACCATCCGGTGTTGCTTTGACCTTGATATAGTTGGAATCCGGCATTCGTTTCTGAAGGATCGCCTCCACCAGGGATTTCAGTGCCAGGGCCCGATAGGTATCTTTTAATTCCGGTGAAAGGGGATGGTCTTTTGAAATGATTTCCGTTCTTCTCGTCAGAATGTCCACAGCAGACTCGGTATTGAATTTTTTGGTATTGATAATAATGTCATACCAGTCCGGCCTGACGGCATCTTTTCCAAACAGGTAGCGGATAAAGCCATCACGGTCGCGGTCCAGTTGCGTGATCAGATCTTCCGCAACATGATCTTCCATGGGCTGTTGAGCTTTAAAAAGGGAAACCCGGTAATCAAGAGGGGCGATGATTCGGGCATTGAGAACATTTTCACGGTCTGTAAGGAGGAACTGGCCGCCACGGCCCTTCAGGACAACATTGTCTTTGCTGATGGCATCATATACAATCGTGGAAATCAGATTGACATAGACCGCCTGGTGGTGGAAGATCCGCTGGAAAAATCCGGGTTGGCTTTCCTTTTCCAGTGAATTCATCTCAATGGAAAAATCATCCGGCAACATCATGATGCGATCATGTATTGTGTCTTTGTCGATCAGGGTATATCCCAGACGTTCCGCAGCGATTTCAGCTATTTCATCACCCAGACTGCCGACCTGACGCGAGATGGTGAGGGTTGCCATAATAGCCTCCTTATTTTACAAAGGGTTTTCTTTTGAGAGTATTTTCCTTTGGTAGTATTTCTTGGAGATATTGTGTTCTATTTTTGAAAATAAGTCCATTATTTTATGCGGATTCCGCAACAACCAGGGTGTTGATTGCAAAATGGCTGCACAACCGGATTTGAACCGGATCACCCGGGGTGAGAGGGCCGACACCTTTAGGGGTTCCGGTTAAAACCACATCTCCCGGCATCAGTGTGAAACAGGTTGAAATATATTCAATCAGCGATGGGATATCAAACAGCATCTGATCGCTGGACCCTTTTTGTTTGATCACGCCCGATATGGCCAGTTCAATATCTATATGATTCAGTGTTGAAAAGGATTGTATCGGTTCAAAGCAGGATAATGGACAACTGCCGTCAAAGGCCTTGGCTTTTTCCCATGGATGACCTTGCTCTTTGAGTCCGGCTTGAAGGTCCCGCAGCGTTAAATCCAGGGCGGCACCAATGCCGATCATCCCCTCGACAACCTGGGTTCTCCCGGCATTTTTCAGAATCTTTCCGATTAATACGGATATCTCAGCCTCATAATGAACCGCTCCCTTGGACAGGGGTATGGCAATCGGTTCATGAAGGGATACGATGGATGTTCCCGGTTTGATAAAGAGAATCGGCTCGGAAGGGATGGGATTGTTCAGTTCGGCGGCATGATCGGCATAATTGCGGCCCACACAGACCACTTTTCCGGCCGGAAGCCCGATGGATTGCCCATTTTTCCATTGATGGCGGTAACTCATATTCTTATTTCCATTCAGGTTTGTTTGATGGATTGCAGAGGTCACTTTTGGGATTCCGGATCCATAAAATCTTTCAGATTGATCACTTTTTCATCTTTTTTAAGAGACGCCTGTTTTTTTTCCCAGACCCCCCTTACTCTCGCTTTTTTTAATTCATTCACAACCGCTTGAATTTCAGGTTTGTTTTCAATCATGGTTTCAATTTTCTGATGTAAAAGATGCCATGAGTTTTCCAGTTCATCGGTTTGCAATGTAAACTCTCCCAGGAAAGCGAGCAGTCGTCCCAGGTGAGCCAGCATTCCAAAATGAACCGTTTCCTGGAGATAATACGGACAGTGACACCACAAGCTGATTCCCGTAATTCCCCTTTCGGATATTTTTTCCTGAAGGATGCCATGGACGGCACTTGGACCCTGATAATAGATCAGGTTGATGCCTTTTTCCGCGAATTTCGGAATCAGGTTTTTATCCGATAGGATGCCGGAAACGACCATATCCGTGTGAAGAACATTGTCATACATGCTTCCGAGAGTGATCATCATATCGATCCCCAGCCGATCACAGAAAGAAAGAATCTCTTCCCTGAAAAAATTCCACCGGAGATTGGGTTCATCCGCCTCCAGAATCACCAGGTCACGTTCTCCCGGATCTGTTTTTACGGCATAGAAGGTTCCGTTGGGCATGGTCAGTTTCTGCAGTCTTCCCAGCTCTATCTGTACCATGGGTCTCGCGGCGTCATAGCGATAAAAAATATCCGGATCAATTTCTGCAAATTTTTCTCCATTGAGTTTTTTGGAAAGATATATGGCCATGCCTTTTGAAATATTCATGGCATTGCCCCACCCGTCAAAACCGATGATCATGAGGGGGCGTTCCAGCTCCGGAATATGATGAATATGGATTCCTGTTTCCGTCATGATAGTTTTTTCTCCGGTAATCCGTCAGCGTTGATCAGAAAGACTATCCGATCAGACGATTGGTAAATTCCTGCAATCTTTGAGACCACGGTTTCCAGAAAAGCACCTTTAAGTATAGATCGCCGGGAGGGTCACCGGGAGAACCGCTTTCTCCCATCCCGACCAGTCTGATCCGTTGGCCTTCCCTGATATTTTTAGGGATATTGATCACCAGCTTTTTGGAATTCTTTTTCTGATAATATGCATAGGGGCCCCCTTGTGCTGCCTGGGAAGGTGTCAGCCGGATATGATCGGTCAGATCGTTTCCATGGCCGGGAAGATTCATGCTTGCCAGTTTGCCTATCGCAAACCTGGCAGCTTTTTCCGCCAGATTGAGGAAAACCGATTTTGGGGAATCGGTTTTCTTGTTGGCGAATAGATTGGAGAAGACAAATCCGGCAGCAAAAAAACCGGGCTGCTTGAATTCAAATCGTTTATATCCTTTTCCATAAACATCATGGAATACCTCATCCACGCCCCTGAACCCAAAGGCTTTGGCCATTTCATCAAAGATATGATTGATATCCGATCCGGAAAAGATATCCCGGTCCGAATAACCATTCCTGAATTTTCCATAGGCAGAATCACCGAATTTTGACTTCAGAGAATCATAGGCCTGTCTTTTTTTTGGGTCAGACAGAACGGCATAGGCTTCATTGATCTGCTTCATTTTTTCGGCCGCTTCCAAATTATCTGCATTTCGGTCCGGGTGATATTGGAACGCCAATTCCCGAAATGCATTTTTTAACTGTTTGGGGTCTGCTTTTTGATCCACACCCAGAATTTGATAATAATCGATTTCAGCCATTTTTGTACAATGTAATATGTTTAAAAGTCATTATGAAAACAGGTTGTTTTGTCCTGTAAGATGGATCAGGGTAACACAATCTGAAAAATTCGGAAAGAACAACCTGCCGTCGGGATTGTTCAGGCGACAGAAATATTGGAAGAATAATTCCGGATCCTGCCGGATCAACGGATTCTATGATGGAGTCAGCCGTCGGTAATGGAAAAGAAGACTTGACTTGATGATCAAAACTTTATAATTAAACTCTCGGTTTTTGATACAAAGATCAAAAATGATTACAATACAGGCGCGTAGCTCAGGGGTAGAGCGCTACCTCGACACGGTAGAAGTCGTTGGTTCAAATCCAATCGCGCCTACCAGACAATTCAAGGGGTTGCAGTTTGAGACTGCGGCCCCTTTTTGCTTTCTGCTACCATATTTTCATCGCACTCCCGGATACCTGTTTACCATAGCCGTTATATATCTTATGTTGAATATGACCAAACTATTTGATATTGTTTTTTTAATCCGCGGCTTTTGAAACATCCCTTGAAGGGGTTTGAAGAAAAGTTTAAAAATAGAGATGGTTGCGAATCTCGACAGGGGATATGAGAAAAAAATCTCTGATATTCAGCGGGGGGATGGAAACAATGAATTCCATTTTTAAAATTTGTTGGAATGCTAATCATATGAGATTTGTACTTGTCCTGATGACCACATTTTTAATGGCCATTGGTTGCGGTGGGAGCGATAATGATAGCGGCAGCGACAGCGGTAATACCGGCCGTAGTTTAACAACGTATTATCTTGATTCCGATGAAGATGGATATGGCGATCCCAATGTGTCTATTGAAAAAAATAAACGGCCGGAAGGCTATGTTCCTGATAATACAGACTGTGATGACAATAATAAAGAGATACATGCATGCTGTTCAGAAGTTGAGAGGTTCACAGACAGGAGGGATGGCACTGTCCGGGATAATGAAACCGGGCTGATCTGGCTTAAAGATGCGAATGCGTTTGGTGAAATGAGTTGGGCGGATGCCAAAACTGCGGTAGCCGGCCTGAGCAGCGGAGAGAAAGGGCTGTCTGATGATTCTGTGGATGGAGATTGGCGGTTACCCACCAAGGAAGAATGGGAAAGTTTTATGTGCCGGGGTTTCGAAAAACCGGCATTGGTCAATGCAAATGGGGATGGCCAATGGGCGGAAGGGGATGCATTTACGGAGGTGATATCCCATTATTACTGGGCAAGCAATGACTTTTCTCCTGAAAAAGCATGGCACGCTTACATGAGAGACGGCAACACATATATCGGTTTTAAGGTTTACAGCAGATACTACAACGTATGGCCGGTCCGCAGTGACAATTGATTATTGTATTCCGGATAGGCTTTTGGACACCATTGATATCGATGATTGCATAATGTCGGATATCGTAGTATTGTAAGGCATCATTCAGCGGGTTCCGCCATATCATTTTCAACCCAAATCTTAAAAAATAAAATATTCTGAGCAGTGTACCGGATTTGGATGTCCTGTAATCTTATACAATGTATATCGTATTATGGAAACTGAACCAATCCAAATTTTGCGGAAAAAGGTTGAAATGGCCTTGCGGGATGCCAATGAAAATCTGGAGGAAAAAGTAAAACAGAGAACAGAAAAGCTCAACGAAACAGTCGCAAAACTTGAACAGGAAATCAATGAGCGGAAAAAAATCGAACAGGAATTAAAGGCAACTCATGAAAGGCTGAAAGAAAAGGTCGCGGAACAGACAAATGCGCTTCAGGAAACAATCGATCAGTTGAACATACAACTGGAAGAACGGCAATTGATGTCGGAGGCCCTTCATGAAAGTGAAGAACAGTTTCGTTCCCTGGTGGCAAACCTGCCTGGCGCAGTATATCGTTTTCGAATCGACCGGGAATGGACCCTGGAATTTATTTCCGATATGATCGAGGACATCACCGGGTATCCGCCATCCTTTTTTATCCAAAATCGGGTACGGTCCTACCGAAGCATCATTCATCCGGATGACCTTGAAAAGGTAGAAAAAGAGATTCGGGAAGGGCTGGACCCCATGAAGTCCATCTATGTTGAATATCGTGTTATTGATGCGGACAATAATCTTCGCTGGTTTGTTGAAAAAGGTCAGGCTATTTTCAGTCAGACCGGTCAGCCGTTATGGCTGGATGGTGCAATTTTTGATGACAGCGAACGCAAGTTTGCCGAAGATGCATTGCAGGAGGCTAACCGGAAACTACAGCGTCTAGCTACTATTGACGGATTGACCCAGATACCCAATCGAAGACGGTTTGATGAGCACCTTTCCAATGAATGGAACCGGATGAAGCGGGATCGAAAACCTATCTCATTGATTTTATGCGATATTGATTTTTTTAAGCTGTACAACGACCACTATGGTCATCAGGAAGGAGATGGCTGTCTACAAGCGGTTGCCGAGGCTATACAGGCGTCGGCAAAACGGCCTGCAGACCTGGCGGCAAGATACGGAGGGGAAGAGTTCGCCATGATTCTGCCGGATACGGATATCACAGGTGCCATCCATATTGCCCATAAGGCCTGTAGAGCCATTTCCGAACTCAGGATTCCGCATGCGTTATCAACGGTGGAAAAGCATATTACATTGAGCCTGGGGGTGGCCTGCGCAATTCCGTCGCAGGAAAAGGCGCCGGAAGATCTGATCCGGGAAGCGGATAACGCTTTGTATCAGGCCAAAAAGAAAGGCCGCAACCGCGTATATCCGGAAACTCCGGGAGAGAAATGATTATTTTTGACATAGGACAGTGTGGTGTTTTCCCATGGTATCCAATGAAATAAAAATAGAAGATCCGCAGGCAATCGGTGAAATCCTTCGCACCCTGGTTGCTGTAATTGAGGAAAAGGATGAATTCCTCAGGGGGCATGCGGAAAGAGTTGCCGTCACCAGCTTGAATTTTGCCAAAACAATCGGTTTGCCCCAAAAGGAGGTTGAAGCGATTTATTTTGCCGGACTTCTTCATGATATCGGCATGGTCTATATTCCGATGGACATTTTATACAAACCCGGCCCGCTGGATGGGGACGAGATGGTCACGGTAAGACAGCATCCGGTTATCGCGCAAAAGATTCTTTCCCATATCCGTTTGTTGTCCGATACGCTTCCGATCATTCGTCATCACCATGAGGCATATGATGGGAACGGCTATCCGGATGGACTGAAACAGGATGAAATCCCCATTGGTGCAAGGATGCTGGCGCTGACGGATCAGTACCATGCCCTGATATCGGTGCGGCCGCATCGGCCGGCATTTACGATGGAAAAGGCCATAGAGGTGATGTTTCGGCAAAAAGAAAAGTTTGACGGGCGATTGTTCAGGGAGTTTTTAAATTTTATTCAGGCGGCAACAAAAGCGTCACCGGAAAATGTGAAGCATAAAATGGATCGGAATGCAATTCTGGGGATTGCCAGGGAGATTGTTGACAAGGTCAAAAAAGAAGAGATTGAGATTCCGGTTTTACCGAAAATCTTCAAACAGGTTCAGGATATTCTCGATAATCCGACAGCGAGCCCGGATGATTTGGCAAGGGCCATTGAAAGAGATGCGGTCATATCCGTGCGGTTGATTGCTACGGCCAATTCTCCTTTATATCGTGGTAATACGCCGGTTCGGAGTGTGAAGGAAGCGATTCCCCGCCTGGGAATCCGGGAAGTGAAAGATGTGGTTTTAGCCATTGCGAGCAAGAGCCTTTATCAGGTCAAAAATGATCTCTTGAAAATGTTGTTTGAAAAAATCTGGCAGCATTCCCTGGCTTGTGCCTATTGTGCAAAGCTCCTTGCGGAAAAACTGAATCAGAAAGATGCGGAAAAGTATTTCACGATCGGATTATCCCATGATATCGGCAAGTTGATGTTTTTACGGTTTATCAGCAATGCGGATTTTGTAAAGGATGTGAAAAGCGTATCCGATATCATTTCCTATCTGGATGAGATTAATGTCTCATTAAGCGGTGTGATCCTGAGGCATTGGCGACTCAACCGGGAATTTATCAGGGCCATCACCTTCCAGGAGGGTGCGACGTATGACAAGTTCACCGGCAAGACGGTGCTGATACTGAACGTTGCCAATCATCTGGCGGACAATATCGGATATGGAATCGGAAATGCACCAAAAGAAATGTCATCACTCAAGGCAATATCCCTCTTGAACATGGAACCGGATCTTCCGGACAAAATCGGAGAAGAAGTAAAAATCATCATGCAGAGTGTGGCGAATACTTTCTGATTGCTGTTTTGTGGCAGCTTATGGGATCATGAGCCTGGCTTCAGCAGGAGCTGATGACCGGGACTGAAACATCGCTTTCGGGTGACCAGTACAACCAGAAGGGTTCCCAGGGCGGTTGCGCCGACAATCATGATCATGACCATGATCTGATATTCAATTGCCGTCATGGGATCGGCCCCTGCCAGGATCTGGCCGGTCATCATCCCGGGAATAAACACAATCCCGACCGTCATCATGGAATTGATCGAAGGAATCATTCCCGCCTTCATGGCATCTCTCACAATATCAACGCTCGCTTCTTTATAATCCGCCCCAAGGCACAATTTCATTTCAATTTCCCGGCGTTTTGATCGCATCTCATTCAAGAGTCTTTCCAGGGCAATGGCAATGGCATTCATGGAATTGCCGATAACCATCCCGCCGATAGGGATAAAGTACTGGGGCGTCCACCAGGGTTTTACGTCAATCACAACAGCGGTGACCATAAAGGTAATCAGAAAAAAACTCACGACCATGGACAGGCAGACAGGCATCAAAAAGGTGATTTGCTTTTCCCTGATCCGTCCGTAAACGGTCCAGGCTGCAAAAAGGATCATGAAGAGAAAGACGGATAGCACAATCCGGTAGTCATCAACATCAAATAACAGCTTCAACACATAACCGAGCAGAAACAACTGCGCAAATGTTCTCACGGTTCCAATGAGAAGATCTTTTTCAAGGTGCAGGGAGTGGTAGAGAGATGCCGCACCGGCGATGAGTATAAACAAGAGGCCGAATCCCAGCTGCCATGGCCCGATATCAATGATTCCGGATGTCATGTGATCTCCCGTATTTTACCTTCTTCCATTTTGATCTTCCTCGGTTTCATCATCGTCGGGGTGAATGGGCGATGGCTTACCATGAGAACGGTTGCCTGATGCGTTTGACAAAAAGATTCCGCTTTTGATTCCACGACCCTTGCGCTGCCATCGTCCAGTGCACTGGTGGGTTCATCCAGCAGGAGCACTTCCGGAGAGAGCAGGAGTCCACGGATCAGGCAGATTCGTTGAAGCTGGCCCACGGACAGGTTCTCAACCGGCTGGTTCAGGTCAATTCCATGCAGATGAAAGGATTGCAGCTGCCGGGACAGGGTTTCATCGTCCGGCTTGTGCTGATCCCGGTTGCTGTGAAATGTGAAGGGAAGAAGCAGGTTTTCCCTGATGGTGCCGCGGATAACCGCCGGTGTCTGCTGGATATAGGATATTTTTTTCCGCAATAAGGGGGCATGATAATCCGTCAGGGGTTTTCCATGATATGTAATAAATCCATCCGTCGCTTCCTCCAGGCGGTTGATCAGCCGCAGAAGGGTTGATTTGCCGGCACCGGACGCACCCTGGATCAGATAAAATTCTCCCGGATAAAAATCAAAGGAAATGCCGTCAAACAGGCGTTTCCCATTGGGATAGGAAAATGAGAGGTTGGATAACCGGATAATCATGTTTTTTTTCATGGGATCTCGAGGCCATTACAATGGTTGCAGGTTGAATAGTTCGATATTATTAGTTGAAGACGGTCATGATTGCAAGGAAAAGGTTTTGCCGGATTACGGTCCTGTTATCATGGCAGCCGCTCTCACCGGTGAACCATCCGCATCCTGAATTTTTAAGGGGAAACACAAAAATGTAAAAATCATATCCGGGAGTTCAGCGAGGTTGGTCAGATTCTCCACAATCAGGATTTCGTTCTGCAAAAAAATCCGATGGACCGGATAGGTGTCGGTATCAGTCCGGTCCACGGAAATCATATCCACACCGATCCCTTTCAGCGGAAATCCGGCCAGCCATGTGGCGGCTTCTGCTGTCAGCACAGGATAATCCGTGAAGTATTCCGATGTATTCCATTTTTTGTACCAGCCGGAATGAAGCAGTAAAAAATCCGCTTTTTGAATCCGGGGTTCATATGGCAAAAGATCACCGGGCCTGATTTCCGCAGAATGGATTCCGGTAAGATCCGCAACCGCCGCCCTGCCGATGAATTTTTCGGTCCCGAATCGATCCAGTGATTTCCCGTCTAAAAGGATGTGGGCGGGAGCATCCATATGGGTTCCGGTATGGGAAAACAGGGTGATTTTTTTCTCGGTAAAACCCTGCCGGCTGATCAAGCAGGGAGTGGAGAAAACCGGCTGCCCGGTACCGGGATAAACAGGCATCGTTTCCGAGATGGTATGGGTTAAATCGATGATCTTCATCACAATCAGATCCTTTTCCGGTATTTTTTTTGATGCGGAAAGAGTAAGCTATGAAACGGATTTTGGGAAGAGAATTCTCCTTGACAGGGTTCATTTTTTGATATTTATAAAATTAAACATGCGGTTAAACCATATGGCTGAATCATTCTGTCCGATCCACAACACACACAAAAAATCCAGAAATAGCGGCGATCATCTCAGGAGGTTATGATGAAATGTTTGGTTTCTTTGCCGGTAATTTTCATGACGGCAATGGTTTTCCTGCTTGCGAACAACAGTCTGGCCGATGATCCCAAGGCACGTGAGATCATGAAAAAAGTGGAGGATCGTGATGACGGGGATCAGATGACCAGCAGTATGCTGATGGTCCTGATTGATAAAAACGGAGACCGGCGAGAAAAATACTTTAAAAATTTCAGCAAGGACTACGGCAAGGATAAAAAGCGGATCATGTTTATTGAAAAGCCGGAAAATATCAGAAATACCGGTTTTCTGACCTTTGATTATGATGATGCAGAAAGGGATGACGATCAGTGGCTGTTCCTTCCGGCTTTGGGAAAAACCAAACGAATCGCTTCCACGGATAAAAGCGGCAGTTTTATGGGATCGGACCTCAACTATTCCGATATGACGGATCGCGGGCTGGAAGAGTATGATTTTAAACTGTTGCAGGAGATGGAGATGAACGGCGCAAAAGTATGGCTGATTGAATCCATTCCCCGAAGCCGGGAAGTAATCGAAGAAACCGGATACAAGAAAGCGATTCTCGCCATTCGCCAGGACAATTATGTGATGATTCGATCCAAGAGCTGGACCAGCGAAGGCGGCTATATCAAGATTATGGATGTTCAGGAGCTGGAACCTATAGAGGGAATCTGGGTTTCCACCAAGATCCATGTCGTGAAGCGTCAGGGAGACAGAATCCGGCATCAGACCCTTTTGACCATTAGTGATGTGAAGTTCAACCAGAATCCGGATGATGACCTGTTTACCATCAGAAGGCTGGAAAAGGGATTATGATGATGAAGGCAGGATGGAAAGGGCTTTTTCTTGTTTCGGTGGTTTTTACCGTTTTTGGGGGGGTGATTTGTCAACCCTGCCTTGCTGCCGGCAAGGACCCTGGCGCAGAACAGCAGACCGAAGCTTCCGACAATCCGGAAGATGACCTGGGCGGAGATTTTCAGAACAGCCCGGAAAGCATTCCGGTTCTGCCTCCGGCCGAAACGTCATATGGGAAAAAAAATCCGGTCTATAAGATCGGCGGTCATCTGAAGATCGGGTCCGGATACAACTATGCCCAGGATGCGCCGACACCCGGACAGACAGACTGGCGGGGGTTTTCCAGCCTGAAGTCGGAGGTCATGCTGGAACTGGATCTGAAATTGTCGGATTCATGGAAGGCGTTTGTTTCCGGAAGCGACAGTCATGACTTTATCTATCGAATTCACGGAAGAGATCATTATACACCGGAAGTGCTGGATGATTACGAGAGCGAGGTGGATCTTCGGAAGGCATATCTCCGGGGAAACATTCTGAAGAATCTGGACATCAAGGCAGGGAGGCAGATCGTTGTCTGGGGAAAATCCGATAACATCCGCGTGACCGATGTCCTGAATCCGCTGGAGATGAGAGAGCCGGGACTGACCGATCTGGAGGATATCCGGCTGCCGGTTGCCATGACAAAACTGGATTTTTATTACGGGAAGTGGGGTGTTTCCGGCATCGCGGTTCATGAACACCGGTATAACAATAATCCGGTATTCGGAAGTGATTTTTATCCGTATCCAACGCCGCCGGCGGATGAGGAAAAACCTTCCGCCGGACTGGACAATACGGAATATGCGCTGGCAGTGAACGGAATTTTCAGCGGATGGGACATCTCCATTTACTATGCCGATATCTATGATGATGAAGCCCATCTGGAACTTTTGCCCAATCCGGCCCTGCATCATGCCAGGGTCTATATGCTGGGAAGTGCCGTCAATATTGCCCGGGGCAACTGGCTGTACAAAATGGAGGGAGCCTATTTTGACGGGATTCGGATTTCCGATATGCTGATCGGCATGATGCCGGTTTTCAATACCAGAGAGTATTCCAGGATTGATTTTCTGGCCGGAGTCGAGTATTCGGGTTTTACGGATACCACCGTCAGTGTGGAAGCAGCCAACCGTTATTTTACCGATTTTGACCGGAATCTGGAGTTATCCGGGGAAGAGGAAAACCGGTTCCAGGGCGCTGTCCGGATTTCCCGGGATTTTCTCAACGAAACCCTGAATCTGACGTTTCTGGCCTTGTGGTATGGTCTGGATGGTGATGACGGTGCGCTGTTCCGGGTTACGGGTGAATATGATCTGACGGATGATATTGAAATGATTTGCGGGATCGTGGATTATAACACAGGCGACCTTCTTGCATTCAGCCGGATCGGAAACAATGACCGGATATATGCGAACGTAAAATACAGTTTTTGAAAAAACAATGGAGATATGATCGATGGACACAATTCCAAATGGGTTGGATGAGGTACGGCAGCCGGAAAAAACAAAGCACCTTCTGGATATGTTTCAGCGGATTATGGTTCATTATGCCTTGTGGTTTTCCGAGGTCCGGAACCGCATGGGTGTTGAAAAGGCCATGGAAATCCTGAATGATGCAACCCGCAGGAGTTTTGCCATCCAGATGAAACGATTTGTCACTGCTTTTGGCGGGGATATGCAGGAGACCCTTCCTGCCGAGCTGCTGGGGATGCCGGAAAACCGTATGGATGAACTCATGAAAAACACGGCCGTCAACTGGCTGGCAAACGACGGGGTCTGGTTTCAGGCAGTTGAATTCTCCAGCAGTATGAAAGAAGCCAAGGCCTGTAATGACGCCGCCTGGCAGTATTTTTCCCCGTTTGAAGCAACCGCCATTAAAGGCCTGCTGGGCCTTTCGGAAAATCCCGGACTGGATGGTTTGAAAAAAGCATTGAATTTCCGGTTGTATGCCTGCATCAATACCCAGTCCTTTGTGGAGGAAGGTTCCAACAGTTTTGTTTTTCAGATGAATGAATGCCGCGTTCAGGTTGCCCGGAAACGGAAGAATCTGGATGATTATCCCTGTAAATCCGGCGGCATGATTGAATACACCACCTTTGCCCGGACAATCGATGGCCGGATTCGGACCGAATGCGTGGGCTGCCCGCCGGACCAGCATCCGAAAGAGTGGTATTGCGCCTGGCGTTTCAGCATATAAATTACAGTGATTTTATAGAATTGATTTTTATCAGAGAGGAAAACGTGATGCGTTGTCGAAATCGTTATCCGTATTTTTTCATGATCCTGATCGGACTGTTGATGGTTCCCGCACGATTACCGGCCGATCCCTTTCAGATCTCCCAATTTATATCTCCGGAAACCTGCGGGGAGTGCCATAGCGAAATATTCCATCAGTGGAAAGGCTCCATGCACAGTCTTTCCCAGAAAGATCCCATCTATTTAAGCGTTTCAGAGTATATCCGGAAAGGGCTGATAGACCGGAATGAAATTGCGGAAGCGGAATCCTGCGTAAAATGTCATGTGCCGGTCGGCGTGGTGACCGGTTATCCCCAAAAAACCTCGGATGACAGAAAGAACATTCCGGAAATTGCCAATCATGGTATTCAGTGTGATTATTGCCATTCCGCCACCCATGCGGACAAGATGTACAACAATGGCCTTGTGCTCAGTCCGGGAAATGGTGAGGAAGATCCGGGCGTCAAACGCGGGCCGTTTCCGGATTCGGAGTCTGATTTTCATGAATCCGCCTTTTCGGAATTTCATACCGGTTCCGAAATCTGCGGAACCTGTCACAATGTCAAGCATGTCGTCTACATGACGGATCTGGAAACCACCTATGAGGAGTGGAAACGCGGACCGTATAATCACAAAGATCCCGATAAGCGGATCACCTGTCAGGGCTGCCATATGTTCCAGCGTCCCGGAATTCCGGCAACCGGATCAACAGAGCGGCCTAAAAACAAAGGGGTTGCCGCAGATGACGGCCCGGTCCGGGATCATATTTTCACCCATTATTTTGTCGGTGGAAACGGTTTTGTTCCCGGGCTTTTTAGCGATCAGACAAAATCCAAAATGGCCGATGACCGATTGCGGAATGCCGCCACCCTGTCCATTGAAACCGGCAAGGTGAAGGACGGCAAGCTGGAAATCGTCATCACCAATACCGGCGCCGGGCACGACCTGCCGACCGGCCTGACCGATATCCGCCAGATGTGGCTGGACATTGAAATCTGGGACAAGCATCAGAAAAAACAGTTGTATGTTTCCGGAAAACCGGACAAGGATCACTACCTGCCGGAGGGAACCATTATTTATAACACCGTATTCGGGGATGGAAAGGGGAACCCGGTCTGGAATATTGCAAAGGCAAAGGAGATTCTCTCCGATAAGCGGATTCCGCCGCAGCAATCCGTTACGGAAACCATACCACTGCCCCCAGGCAAATGGACCGAGCTGTCTGTTCAGGTGAAACTGCTGTACCGGTCGGCGCCTCAGAAAATTGTCGATCAGGCTGCCGGAAAAGGAAAGTTAATTCTTCCCATAGTTACCATGGCCTCGGCAGATCAGGTGATCAAGCGACAGCAACAATAGAAAGCATGATGCTGTTTTTCCATTGATGAAAGGACACCCTGCTGATGTCCATTTTGCGAAAAGAACTCATCCGGATTCAGAAAAATAACTATTGGAAAAACGTGGAACGGGTTCGGGACAGTCTGGAATACAATCCGGTGGTTGAAACCTATGAAAAGGAATATTTTGAATATCTGAATGATTACCAGGGGGTTTCCAACAAGGCCGAGCTGATCAAAAAGGTTGTCGGTGCCGATCTGGTATTTCACGGAGACTACCATACCCTGAAACAGTCACAGCGGTGTGTTCTGCGGATCCTCCGGGAAATCCAGGGAAAACGGGATTTCATCCTCTGCCTGGAAATGTTTCATGGCGCGGACCAGAAAATCATCAACGCCTTCATGGAGGGTGAGTTGTCCGAAGGTGTTTTTATCCGGAAAATCGATTACCGGAAAAAATGGCCTTTCAGCTGGCAGAACTGGAGCCCGATCATTTATTTTTGTCAGGATCATGGGATTCCGATCATCGGGATCAATTCTCCGGCAGGGGATGGGATTGACGGGATAAGGGCCCGGGACCGGTATTCGGCAAAAGTGATTGCAAAAATATTGCTGAAGAATCCGGACAAACTGATCTACGTGGTGGATGGAGATTTCCACGTCTCTCCCAACCATCTCCCCAATGAGGTTGAACAGTTATTGACACTTCTGGATGTTCAGGCCAGAAGCGTCATGATCTATCAGAATGCGGAGAACCTCTTCTGGAAACTGTGTGAACAGGAGAAAGAGGAATCCGATGTCATCCGGATCAGTGAAAACAGCTTTTGCATCATGAATACCATGCCTGCCAATAAGGTTCAATCCTATCTCAACTGGCTGGAATATTCGGAAGATGCCTATTATCCGGTTCACGGGGAATGGGATGATGACGGATACGAATCGCAAAGCCTTTCGGTCCAGGATATTGCATCCCAGATTGCAGCCATTCTGAGACTGGAATTGCCGCCCCAGTCGCTGGAACGGCTGAACGTATATTATGCCGATGATCTTGATTTCATGGATCTGATTCACAATATGCCGGAAGTCAAAGGCAAAATCCGGCTGATCAAGGAAAAAATGAAAAACGGGGAGGGATTTCTGCTGGAATACGGACAGGCGGGAACAGATGCCTATCTGATCTATCTGCCGAATTCAAATCTCAATATGGCAGCCGAGGAGGCGAGTCATTTTGTGAACGCCGTCTGTCGCGGCCGAATGACGGCGGATCTCAGCTTGTTTGACCGGTTTTACTGGAATGTGATTGCGGAATGCCTGGGGTTTTTCGGAAGCAAGTTTATCAACGAGAAGCGAAAAGCCCATTCGGAAAATTCCCTCAGAAGATTGCTGGGCCTGATGAAACGGGGGGAATGGGAATATCCGAAAGCGGACTCCATCATTCCGCAGGCAGCGCGGTTTATCCTGCAACATTATGCACTGCAACGGCAGACGGATGATCCGGATGTTTTTTTCCGGAAATTTGAGTCCCAGTATCGAAATCGATCGATTCTGCCTTTTGTATTCAGTACCCAGCTTGGTTATATGCTGGGGAACAAATTGTATTATGCGGTGAAAAAGGGCAGATTTCCGCTGACGAAAATTCGTTCCTATTTCCGGGAGCCATTTGCAGAGAAAGGCAAGGCGTTTTCCTGTTATCTGGAAATCAGCCACCGCCTCAAAGAAATGAAGCATGTGTCCCAGTTTTAAAGGGTATTTCCCGCAGACACAGGGAGGATCGTCTGAACAATTTCCGGTAAAATGACAATCGTCACTTGCGATTATGGAGCCACCAATTGATTTTGGCTCTCCAGTAATCTAGTGACAGATGATCTTTATAGCTTCCCGATCCATGGTGTATCCCGTAGGTTATGCCGTTATTCAGAAGGATTTTTTTTTCAAAGGACCGATGGATTCCAAAGGGGCTGAAAAACAATTTCGGTTCCAGGCGATAATCCTGATATTTATGTTGATTCGCAAGCCAGACCCTGGTCAGCATCGCCGGGCCGGTGGTCTGCACCACATTACAGTTTTTTTCCAGAGGAGGATGGCTGATCAGATAATCCACCACATCCTGCCAGAATGGATGGCCGGGAACGGATGCAAAAAAGAAATTGCCTACCTGAAAATGGTCATGGCCGGTTTCATAGGAGTTTTCCGTTGCCAGCAATAAATTCGTACCGCAATAGTCATAAGGCCGGATGAATTCATAGTCCAGATCACAATACATGCCGCCGAAATCCCGCATCATTATGTAACGGATCGCATCCGCACGGAAGATCGGTCGGGGATAGGCGGAAAAGACAGGATAATACTCGGGGAGATGGGACTTTACGTATAGATCAAGATCGGCATCCGTCCAGAATCGGTACTCCCAGTCAGGATGATACCGTTTTACCGACTTGACATATTCCGCCCAACTGCTCCGGATTTTTTGATCCTTCCAGGTCTGGTGTATGATTTTGGGTATAAGCTGTTGCAAGTCGTACCTCTATGATCGCCTTATTACTCATCAAAGCATAGCAGTCTTTTCTTTGAGGGGTAAGGGATGAGACTTCATTTTTTTGGAAAATGACCATACCGGAAAGGGGTTTGTGTGTCAACAGCCAATATCCATGCCGCACAAGGTATCCGGTGGAGGAGATGCAATGAATTGCCTGCATTTTTCGGAGTTCATGTTGATGGGAAGCCTTATATTCCAAGTATGGTATTTACATTGCCCGGACGTGTTGATAGAATATATTACAAAATTTCAGATCAAAACACCATCCTTACAGCGGATTTGAAAACCGGAATGATCTCCGAAAAGGAACTCTTGCATGAAAACAAGAATAACAAAGCTCTTTGGAATTCAATACCCCATTCAATGCGGCGGGATGTTATGGCTGGCAACGCCTGAGCTGGCAGCCGCGATCAGCAATACCGGCGCCATGGGAAATCTGACATCCGGAAACTATAATACCGGAGATGGATTGCGGGAAGCCATCGACAGGACAAGGGAGCTGACGGACAAACCCTTTATCGTGAACATCACCACCATGCCGTCCATTCGCCTTCCCATTGAACTTCTCCGGGAGTTTTTTCAGATCTGCTGTGAAAAAAAAGTGACGGCAATCGAGGTTGCCGGCGCGCCGGTGGATACCTTCCTGGGACCGGATTATATTCCCATGGCCAAAAAAGCGGACGTTAAAGTGCTTCATAAGGTCGGTACGGTGAAGCATGCCATCCATGCCCAGAAAATCGGATATGATGCGATTACGGTTGCCGGATTCGAGGAAGGGGGGTTCCCCCACAAGGACAATGTGTCCACCATCGTATTGGTTCCCAAGGTGGTTGAGGAGGTGGATATCCCGGTTCTGGTTGCCGGTGGTATGGCAGATGGAAAGAGCCTTGCCGCAGCTTTGGCCCTGGGGGCGGACGGCATCATGATGGCGACACGGTTTCTGGCCACAAAAGAGAGCAATGTGCATCCCAACATCTATGCGGCATTACTCAAGGCAAATGAAAATGACACCTCTCTGAACCTGCAGAGTCTTCTCAGCGGTTTTGGCCTGCAGGTCCGTGCGCTTCGCAATGAGATGATCCGGAAAATCGAAGAGGTGGAGCAGAAGGGTGGTGATCTGTCCGATCTGCTGCCCCTGATCTCTGGAGAGCGGGCCAGGCAGGTATGGAAAAACGGCAATGTGGAAGAGGCCATGCTGACCATTGGTCAGTCCGTCGGCCGAATCAGGGATATTCCGAGTGTGGGGGAACTGATTTCACGGATGGTTAAGGAGGCAGGGTCTGCCATTCAAAGATCCATGAGAATGATTGAGTAAGTAAAGGAATACCATGTCTTCATTGCGCATTCGTTATCAGACCATCGAGTTCGGCGATACCGATATTCATGTACGGACGTTGCGGGACCGTCAGCAGTATGCCGATGCGGAAGGCATTGCCGCAAAACTGGGGATATCTACAGCCGCATGGCCTATGTTTGGTGTCATCTGGCCTTCGGGAGAGATCCTCGCACATCTGATGCTGGATTATGAAATCAAGGGCCGGCGGGTTCTGGAGGTGGGGTGCGGAATCGCATTGGCCAGTCTGGTGCTGAATCATCGTCTGGCCGATATTACAGCCACTGATTATCATCCGGAGGTGGAAACCTTTCTCTCTGAAAACGTCAAACTCAATAACCGTAAAAAAATACCATTTATCCGGACAGGATGGGGTGATGAAGATAGCGGATTGGGAAGGTTTGATCTCGTGATCGGCAGCGACCTTCTGTATGAAAGAAACCATGTCAAGCTGCTGGCCGGTTTTATCGAGCAGCATGCCGGGAAGCATTGCCAGGTGCTTCTTGTTGATCCGGGTCGCGGCCACCATGCCTGCTTCAGTAAAAAAATGGTCGGTCTGGGTTATGTTCATACCCAGAGCAAACCGGTCAATACGGATTATTTGAAGGACCGGTTTCAAGGCCGAATTTTGCATTACCATCGTTGATTTCCGGAAAAATCGGGGAATTTGTTTTGCTGTTTGTTCCGGGTTTCATCTATGATTGCGGGAGCGCATCAATCCAGGCCTGGATTTCTTTATGTAAAATTTGATATAACCGCTTGGAACCGCCCAGGCCTTTGCGCCCGAAAAAGTAGTTGATCTCCAGAAACAGCGGGGTTTGATCAGGATCTTTTGTCGAAAAGAGAAGGTCAAATCCGGCCATGTTGATTCCGGTTTTTTGACAAAAGGCTTTGATGTCAAGAATGGCTTTTTGTTGCAGGTCCGGATCTTTTTCATAGTCAATCCGGGCGCCGGTCGAAAGGTTGGCCATGAAACAGTCCGGGTTGTCCTGAATCCGCCAGTATGACCGAACTTCGTTTCCGATCACAACCACCCGGAGAACCGCCTGATCGGTTGGAATATACTCCTGAATCAGGAAACCTTTTGGGTTGGCTTTCTCGAGCTGTTCCGCTCTGTTGACCAGTTTTCGCAATTCATGGGGGTTGTTGATGAGAAAAACGGTTTCCCCTTCACCGCCCCAGTTGAATTTGAAGACAACCGGAAAGGAAAAAAAAGTCTCGACGGAACCGGATTGGTTTTGTTGATGATACTGGTTGATATTGTCAAAAGTGATCGTCCGGGGACAAGGGACATTCATTTCCCGGAACAGTCGGATCTGTCCGATTTTGCCCGGATACTGAAACCGTGTACGATAATCCGGGAAAACATGACGGCAGTTCCGGGCGGCCATTTCAAAAAGCTCCTTCCGGCATCCCTGGGGAAGAATCACCGCATCCGCCCCCTGAATGGCAGACAGGTCCGATTCGTCCGGAAGCCGTCCGGCACAGAGGATGTTCCGATCAGACTCAAAACATGGGTGAAACGACAGGATCATGAATAGCCGAATTTACGCAAGGCTCTGGTATCCTTGCTCCAGTTTTTCTGAATGCGGACAAACAGTTTTAGAAAAACTTTTGTTCCCAGCATCCGTTCGATATCTTTTCTGGCATCTTCACCGATCTTTTTCAGCTTGCTTCCGCTTTTACCGATGATGATGCCTTTCTGGGAATCTCTTTCCACATGGATCGTGGCGTGTATTCGGATCAGTTCTCCATTTTTTTCTTCCGAAAACTGATCAATGGTCACTGCCGTGGAATACGGAACTTCCTGACCGGTAAGCCGGAACACCTTTTCCCGGATCATTTCAGCGGTGATAAACCGTTCCGGGGCATCGGTCAGGGTTTCTTCCGGAAAGAAAGGAGGACCTTCCGGCAGAAGGGTTTCCATCCGGGACAACAGATCATCCATCTGAATGCCGTGTTTGGCGGAAATCGGGATAATCGCTTCAAAGGAATAGGCTTCCGACCATCTTTTAATGAATACAAGAATCTGATTTTTTTCAATCAGATCGATTTTGTTCAGGGCCAGCACGACCGGCTTATGTACGGATTTGATCTGCCGGATCAGGAAGGCCTCCTCGTCCGGTAATGGTTTTGAAACATCCACGATCATCAGAACCACATCTCCATCATTGATGGCGGCAATGGCTTCATCCACCATTCTGGTGCCAAGCGGGTCTCTGGGCCGGTGAACACCCGGCGTGTCCAGAAAAATCAATTGGGACATGGGGCGGTGTACCACTCCGAGGATACGGTTCCGGGTGGTCTGCGGTTTTTTGGAGGTGATGGAAATTTTTTCTCCCAGAAGATGGTTTAAAAGAGTTGACTTGCCGGCATTGGGAGCCCCGGTTATGGTGATAAATCCGGACTTGAAACCCGTTTTTGATGGAATGGGGTTATTCATATGGATTGCCTTTTGTTATTCATGATCTTCCTGAAGGGTTTGCGGCTGAATCTCGGGTTGAACCAGGCGTGTGATCTCCGTCCAGATCATCTCCTTGCCCTGACGGGTTTTTGCGGAAAAAAGAAGAAGGTCTTTTGGATCCATGCCAAGTGTTTCTGCAGCCTGTTTGTGTTGCAGGGTCTGTTGGTTTTTTTTGAGCTTGTCCGCTTTGGTCATCACCGGAAGACAGGGTATGCCGTGATGGGACAGCCAGTTGATCAGATCAAATTCATACTGTCCCGGATTTCTCCGGATGTCCATGATCAGGACAACTCCCCGCAAGGTTTCCCGGTTTAAAAGATAGGTTTCAATCATGGGGCCCCATTCTTTTTGAATTTTCTGGGGGACCCTGGCATATCCGAAACCCGGCAGATCGACAAACATCAGGGATGCATTGATCATAAAGAAATTGATGAGCTGCGTTCTTCCGGGAGTCGAGCTGGTTTTGACCAGATGTTTCCGGTTTAACAGGGTATTGATCAGGGATGATTTTCCCACATTGGATCTTCCGGCAAAAGCGATTTCCGGGTGCTCGGCAGGCGGATAATGATTTTTCTTTACGGCACTTGTGACAAATTCAGCGGATTTGATGATCATGTGGTCCCATTATAACTGGTTAAGGTAGTTTTCAATCCGGTCCATGCCTTCAACGATGTTTTCCATGGAGCTGGCATAGGAAAACCGGATGTATCCCTCGCCGTTTTTTCCAAAATCAATGCCGGGTGTGACGCCGACATGGGCTTTTTCCAGTATATGAAAGGCCAGTTGATAAGAATCGTTTGAAAATTGTTTGGCATTGGCAAATATGTAAAATGCTCCGGTCGGGGGTACGGTAATGCCGAAACCCATTTTTTGAAGCCGGTTGATCATATACAATCTGCGTTCATTGTAAATGGCTTTCATTTTTTTCACATCATCATCCGCCTGCTCCAGAGCGGCAATCCCGGCTTGCTGGACAATTGAATTTGCGGAGATAAAAAAATTCTGCTGAATTTTCTGCATGGGACGGATGAACGGGCGGGGAGCGATGATGTAACCCAGTCTCAATCCGGTCATGGCATACAGCTTGGAAAAACCGTTCAGCACAAAACAGTTTTCCGTAAATTCAAGAATGGAATGGGCGCGGCCTTCATATACCAGGCCATGATAAATTTCATCGGAAATGATGAACGGGGAAAATTCCGCGATCGCCTTCATCCGTTTTTCAGAGAGCAGGTTTCCGGTTGGATTGGATGGTGAATTGATAAAAACAGCTTTTGTTCCGGGAGAGATTTTTTGTCGGATCTCATCCGGCCGGTATTGAAATCCGTCATCTTCATATACCGGCACAAATACGGGCCGGCCTTGCAGAAAACGAATAAAATTGGGATAGCAGGCATAATGGGGATCGGAAACAATCACCTCATCACCCGGATCCAGCAGAGCGGAAAAGAGAAGGAACATGGCCGGGGACGTGCCGGAGGTGACCAGAATCCGGTCCGGTTCGATCTTTACCTGATAGGTTCTGTGGTAATATGCACAAATCGCTTCCCGGAGTGTAATGTTTCCGAGGCTGTGGGTATAATGGGTGTGACCTTCCTCAAAAGCCCGGAATGCGCGTTCCCGGATGCATCGGGGGGTATCAAAATCCGGCTCGCCGACTTCCAGGTGGATGACACGAATTCCTTCACGTTCTATTTCCTGAGCCCGTTCCAGAACATCCATGACAATGAAAGGCGGCATTTCCGTCGCCCTCTTTGCAATCTGGTTCATGGTTTCCTCCCGTAGGCTTGAAGTGGCCGGATTATACCACCTTGTTCAGCGGGTATTCGATGATGCCTTCTGCTCCCTCTTTCAGTAATTTGGGGATCAGCTTTCTGACCTCGCCGGAATCAACGACGGTTTCCACCGAAAACCAGTCGGACTGATACAGGTGGGCAACGGTAGGCGCATTGAGGCTGGGAAGTAAATTGACAACCGCTTTGATTTTTGTTTCCGGGACATTCATTTTAAGGCCAACCAGTTTTTCACCCAAAAGAGCGCCTTTCAGTAGCAGGGCAATCTGTTCGATTTTTTCTCTTTTACAGGGATCCTTCCAGGAATCATGATTTGCAATCAACTGGGTGTTGGTCTGCATGAGGTCGTGGATAATGCGGAGTCCATGGGCCTTGATCGTGCTTTCGGTTTCGGTAATCTCCACAATGGCATCCGCAAGGCCGGAAACCACTTTGGCCTCCGTGGCACCCCAGGAGAATTCAACCTTAACATGGATGCCCCGTTCTGCAAAATATCGTTTTGTAAAGCCGACCAGTTCCGTGGATATTTTTTTCCCTTCCAGGTCTTTCAGGGTTTTTACCGGAGAGTCATATGCCACGGCGAGCACCCATCGTGCCGGGCGGGCGCTGACCTTGGAATAAACAAGATCGGAGACAACATGAATGTCCGACTTGTTTTCCGCAATCCAGTCCTTTCCGGTCAGTCCGGCGTCAAGCGTTCCACTTTCAACATTGATGGACATCTCCTGCGCTCTGCACAGTGCACAACTGATTGACTCATCATTGATTTCCGGAAAATAACTCCTTCCGCTGACGGTAATTTTCCATCCTGAGCGCCGGAACAGCGCGATCGTGGCATCCTGAAGGCTTCCTTTGGGGATGCCTAGTTTTAAGATATTGTTCATTTTTGGTAAACCTCCTCAGGGTTGAAGACCTTTTCCCCTGAAATCCGAATGGCGCCGTCTTCAATTTTTTTATGAAAACAGGATTGATATCCGGTATGGCAGGCGGCACCTCCCACCTGCTTGACTTTCAGAAGAACCGTATCATTATCACAGTCAATTCGGATTTCCCTGACCATTTGCACATGACCGGATGTTTCTCCCTTGATCCAGAGTTTTTTACGGCTTCGGCTGTAGTATGTCGCCTTTCCGGTTGCCAGTGTCGATTCCCACGCCTCTTCATTCATGAATGCCAGCATCAGGACTTCACCGGTTTCATCATCCTGCACAACCGCCGGAAGCAAACCGTTCAGTTTGCTGAAATCAAGTTTAATTGTCATCATACACCCCTTTGTATCATAAATCCCTTCTTTTTTTAAAAAACCTTTTTTTTAAGCGATATTTGGGTTAATGTCAATTTGTTTTCCGTGAGTCTTTCTGGTTATTCGGATCTTTCATGCAGGATATTGATTTATGATAAAGAGGAAAAGTACGTCACAAATACTGGAAAAGCGTGCCCGAAAGGAAACACAGGGTATTGGAGCAAGATTTTTTCGATTGTTTCTGTATATGAGCATCTTTTTGGCAATCAGCGGAGGGCTGGCCGCCACAGGATATTATTATTATCTTCAGGAGAATCTCCCCAAGATAACCTCTCTCGGAGATTATCTTCCACCGATTATCACAACGGTATATTCCGATGACGGGCATAAGGTTGCCGAGTTTTACAAGGAGCGCCGCATATTGGTTCCCCTTTCCGAAACACCGCAGATGTTGATCGATGCGTTTGTTGCTGCTGAAGATGCAAGGTTTTACAAGCATACGGGCATTGATTTTTTCAGTGTGATCCGGGCAATGTTTAAGAATCTCGAGGCCGGTACGATTGTGCAGGGCGGTAGTACGATTACACAGCAGGTCACCAAGTCGTTTCTCCTGACACCGGAACGGAGCTATACGCGAAAAATAAAAGAGGCGATTCTTTCCTACCGGATCGACCGGAAGTTTTCCAAAGAGGAGATCCTGTATCTGTATTTGAATCAGATCTATCTCGGGCACGGCGCGTATGGAATCGAAGCCGCTGCGGAAAATTATTTCGGAAAATCCGTACAGGAATTAAACCTTGCAGAATGCGCGGTACTGGCAGGATTGCCTCAGGCGCCGAGCAAATTTTCTCCATTCCGGTTTCCGGATCGGGCGAGGAAAAGACAGATATATGTCTTGAACCGTATGCTGGCGGAAGGTTACATCACCAACATTCAGGCCACCGAAGCCATCAATACAAAATTGGATATCAAACCGCGTAAAAACTGGTATATCGAGGAAGTTCCCTGGTATACGGAACATGTCCGGCGTCATGTCGAGAAAAAATATGGAAAAGAGGCCCTGTACAATCAGGGTTTGAAAATCTATACGGCGGTCAATGTCGACATGCAGAGAATAGCAAAAGAGGAGATGGAGAAGGGTCTCAAAGAACTGGACAAGCGCCAGGGATATCGCGGCCCGATCCGGCATCTTTCTCCTGAGGAAATCGAAGGGTTTGCCAAAGAACTTCAAGACGCGATAGATCAGGAACCGCTGGAGATCGGATCGGTTGTCCGGGCTGTTGTCATCGCGGTCGACAACAGCAATAATTATGTGACCGTTCGGCTGGGCAACGGGCTTGGCAGGATCAACATTGAGGATATGTCCTGGGCAAGGAAACCGAATCCGGATGTGGCCTACTACGCGGACAGGCTCAAAAGGCCCGGAGATGCAGTTCGAATCGGTGACGTGATCAAGGTTTTGTTAAAAGGAATGTCTTCCGATGAGGAGTTGTGGGAGTGCGCACTGGAGCAAGATCCGATCGTGGAGTCCGCTCTTTTGTGTATTGAAGCGGAAACCGGTTATGTCAAGGTGATGATCGGAGGTAAAAGTTTTCAAGAAAGTCAGTTCAACAGGGCTTTCCAGTCCAGACGACAGCCGGGTTCCGCGTTTAAGCCGATTATCTATGCGGCGGCACTGGACAAAGGATATACGGCGGCAACGGAAATTTTAGATACGCCCATTGTTTTCAAGGATACGGAACGGGATTTTACGTGGAAACCCAAAAATTACGAGGATAAATTTTTCGGTCGTACGCTGCTTCGAAACGCACTGGAACAATCTCATAACATCGTGACCATTAAAATCCTGCAGGACATCGGGGTTGATTATGCGATCCAATATGCGTCAAAACTCGGAATCACTTCAAAATTAAGCAGGGATTTGTCCATTGCATTAGGATCTTCCGGTGTTTCTCTTCTGGAAATCGTCAATGCCTATTCTGTATTTGCCAATGCCGGAAACCGGGTGGATCCGATTTTTGTCACGAAAATTGTGGACCGTGAAGGGATTGTTCTGGAAGAAAATCTGCCGACAAGGGAAAGAGTGATCAGTGAAAGCACCGCATATATCATGACGAATCTGCTGGAGGGCGTTGTGAAAAGCGGAACGGGCCGTCGGGTGAGAGAACTCAAACGACCGGTCGCCGGTAAGACCGGAACAACGAACAACCTGTTCGATGCCTGGTTTGTGGGATATACTCCGAATTATGTTACCGGCACCTGGGTCGGGTATGATGAAGAACAGAATATGGGAAAGGGTGAAACCGGTTCACGAGCGGCGAGTCCCATCTGGCTTGGTTTTATGCAGCGGATACTGGAGGACAAGCCGGTTCGTGTTTTTGAGGTCCCCAATGACGTTGTATTTGTGAAAATAGATGCGGATACGGGGAAATTGCCGATTCCTGAGTCCAGGAGGACTGTATTTGAGTGTTTCAAAGAGGGAACCGTACCGACGGAGGTCACCCAGAAGCCGGATTCCATGACAGAGGCAGAGCAGTTTTTTAAAACCGACTTTTAGGATTGCCTTTCAGTAAATTTTTCTAAATTCCTATTGAAGCAAGGCACCAAACTTGATAACTCAAGATCGGATGTACGAGGAAAAAAATGCAAGGATGGTATTTCCATGACAAGCAGGAGAATATGAATGGCGCTTCCCAAGGTTGAAATCGACAGAATCCTTTTTGCAACAGATCTTTCCGAAAATGCGCGCCACGCTTTTGCGTATGCGGTCAGTCTGGCAAATTTATATGAAGCTCAATTAATCATTCTGCATGTGGAGTCCAATGAGCCTGGTCTGAATGAGAAGCTGGCAGGTGATGAAGGTGAAAAACGGTGGGAGGAAGTAAAACAGCAAGGCAGGATTAATGCACGGGAAGCGCTGATCGGCAAAAAAAAACAGAGCGAAACCATCCGAAGGGTCCTCAGCCATTTTTGTCAGGGGGAGAATGCCTGCTTTGGCGAACAGGGATTTATCAAAGATGAGATCCTGATCAAATCCGGGAATCCCGTAGATGTAATTCTTGGGCAGGCAGATGAAAAAGATTGTGGACTGATTGTTATTGGCGGGTATGGGCAGGTCAATGATACCGATAAAGGGATTGGCGCTACGGTCGAGCAGGTATTACGAAGGTCCAATGTCCCGGTGATGATGGTCCGGTTGCCGAAAGATGGGGCCTGACGTTTTGTTGAAGCACGTGATATCGTTTAGTCACGGATGTTCACCATAACTTGATCCTTCCGTAAGGTATCATCCGATAAGATATGAACCGCTTTCAACCTGAACATTCGTTGTAAAGCATGGATGTTTTGATTTTTCAGACCTCTCATTTTTGAGATCCCTGTTGCATGGACATGAATCACTGCCTCTTTGTCCCTAACGTTTTGTCTGCATTGTAACCGTTCTTTGACTTTTTCCAGAAAAATTTCCGACAATACCAAATGCCCGAATGCCGGATGAAAGGGCCCGGCCACGAGGCCTTCATTTTTCTCCAGACCATCGGAAGCCTGCAGTCCCATGCGAATGACCGGAATACCGCTTTTCGTAAACAGACAATAGATCTTTGCCGCCAGCTTTACGCTGTTTTCAAGAGACATGGGTGAATATTCACCTCTTGTATAGGATTTTTCCAGCGGGCTTTTTGAAAGGACAAGGGTCGGATAAATTCTGACAAAGTCGGGAGACAGTCCGATGATCTTGTTGGCGGTTTCAATGGACTGTCTTCCCTCATCTCCCGGAAGGCCGGTCATCATCTGAATGCCGAGTTGAATGTTGCGCTGTTTGATTGTCGATGCCGCCCTTGCCGTATCTTCTGCGGTATGCCCCCGGTTTGAAAGGGACAAAATCCGGTCATCCATGGATTGGGCACCGAGTTCGATTGTTGATATCCTGTATGGTTCCAATTTGTCCAGGATTTCGTTGCTGATGGTATCCGGCCTTGTTGAGAATCGTATGCTGTCCGCCTTTCCGGCATGAACGAAGGCAGCTGCCTCATCTAGCAGCATGATGATGGAGGAAAAAGGGATTCCCAAAAAATTTCCGCCATAAAAGGCAATCTGGACCGGCGTGTCCGGGTCCCGTTTAAACGAAAGATACCGGTTGATTTCTCTATTCATGAAAGAGGTTGACGGCAACCTGGATGGGGTATTGGAAATCTTATTCTGGTTACAAAAAGAACACTGATGAGGGCATCCCTGATGAGGCAGAAATATGGGTATGATCAGCAATGATTTTTTATGGTCCATCGGGAGTCATTTGTTCCAATATGGCAAGGGCTTCTTTTGCCGCCTCCTGCTCAGCCATTTTTTTGCTTTTGCCGGTGCCCTGGGTGATAAAACCCTTCACCCTGAGTTGGGCAACAAAGGTTTTGTCATGGTCCGGTCCGCTTTCTTCAATAATCTGATAGGAAGGAATGGATTTTTGTGAAACCTGGACGATTTCCTGCAGCCTGCTTTTATAATCCATATTAGCGGCAGGCTTTGCAATGGCGTGCAGCAAGGGGGAAAAGTGTGATTTCACGAGTTGAAATGCCTCATCAAACCCTTTGTCCAGGTAAACGGCGGCAATAAGGGCCTCGTAGGCATCTGCCAGAATGGAATTTTTTTCATGCCCCTGGGTTTGGATTTCACCTTTTCCCAGTTTTAGAAATTCCCCGAGATGGATGGATCTGGCAATGGAGGCCAGTCTGGTTTCGTTGACAAGACTGGCCCGCATCCTGGACAGATCTCCTTCATTCAGATCCGGAAAATGATCCATCAGCATATGTCCGGCGGACAGGTTTAAAACCGCATCTCCCAGAAACTCCAGCTTTTCATTATCCACCAGCGCTTCGTCCGTTTGTTCGTTGATATAGGAGCTATGACAAAGTGCCGTATGTAAATAGTGTTTGTCGGCAAAGGTGTAATGGATGTTTTTTTCCAATTCTGAAATGTTCATGTCAGGATAACTTTTGAATCAATTTTTCATAAAGGGAATAAGGAATAAACGTATCGCCCCGGCCGCTTCCCATCTGAATATCCGGATGCATGCCACCATGGAAATCCGTACCACCGGTTACCAGAAGGTCATTTTTTCGTGCAATTTGCAGATACAGTTTTGTCTGGGTGTCCGAATGACCTGGATAATAGACCTCGATGCCCATCAGTCCCATTTCCTTCAAGGTTTCGACAAGCGTTTCCAAACCGTCCGGTTCAGATGTCCTGATGATACCGGGATGGGCCAGAACCGGTATGCCTCCGGCATGTAAAATCAGATGAATCGCATCCTCACAGGCAATTCGATATTTATCAATATAGGCAGGACGGTTTTTACCCAGATAGGTGTCAAATGCATCATCCATATCTTTCACGATCCCCCTGGCGATTAAAACTCCGGCAATATGTGGTCTTCCAATCCGGCCCGGGCCAACGGTTTCCAGAATCTCTTCAGGGGTAATTGAGATTCCCATGCTGGCAAGTTTTTCGAGTATCTGCGGATTTCTGTTTTTTCTTGCAGCCTGGAGACGATCCAATGCCTTTTTTAGTCCGGAATGGTTGGTTTGGATGCCATACCCCAGAATATGGAGACTCCCCGTAGATGGTAGAGAAAAGGGAGGATTGGAACTGATTTCAACACCGGTGATCACTTCAAGTGACGAGGACTTTTTATATAAAACGGCTTGCTCTGAACCTTCCATCGTATCGTGGTCGGTTATGGAAATTGCGCTGATGCCGAGTTGTTCCGCCAGCAATAGAATTTCATGAGGTGTCAGTGTGCCGTCAGATGCGGTGGAATGGATATGAAGATCGATTCTTTTCGGTTCATCATAATCCAAGGGCTTTCTCTAACGCCTCCTCTTTGCTCTTGCAATCAATACATTGTGTGGTTACCGGCCGTGCTTTCAGCCGTTCAATGGAAATTTCCTCTTCGCATTGCTCGCAGATTCCAAAGGTTCCATTCTCAATACGTTCCAGAGCGCCCTTTATTTTCTTGATGAGTTTATGCTCCCGGTCTCGTATTCGGAGCATAAAATTGCGATTTGCTTCATGGGATGCTCTGTCTGTGGGATCCGGAAAGTTTTCCTTTTGATCGGTCATACCGGAAACCGTATCATCTGCCTGCTCTAAAAGGTCTTCCAGTCTTTTTGTCAGAAGCTCTTTAAAAAAATCAAGATCTTTTTTTTTCATGGCAAAAACCTTTACATTTTGATTAGGAATTATATATCAAGCATGATATTAGCCCGGCAAACAAATACAGGAATTCCGTCATGCCGAACCTGATCCGGCATCCAGTAGCTGTCTGGATGCCAGCGTTCTCCGGAATGACAAACCTTGGTGTAATGAATTGCCGGAGTAATAAATCATGAAAGCTATCAATTAAATGCATTTTTGTAAAGAATAAAAATGAGTTCTGTATTTGATTCAATTTTGATGGAGGCCGCATGACATTCGCAAATACGGCCCCATAACGGTTCAGTCATCCAGCTTGAAAAGTTTGCGTGCGGCATCCAGGTAAAATGCCTTATCACCGTGGCATCCGTTCCCTTTCAGAAAAAGGGTCGGATCATGCATGAATTTTTTAATGATGGAATCCGTCATGCGCGTTACGGTTTTCAGATCCGGCTCAGGCAGGTGTTTCAAAGAAGATCGGGTTTTTTCAAGCTCTGATTTTACAATGGTATCCAGTTTGTTTTTGATGGATACAATTGTTGGTATTACTTCCAGATTCTGATACCATTCCATAAATTTGATGACTGCTTCATCGACAATTCTTTCCCCTTTAATCGCTTCTTTTTTTCGTTCTTCTATATTTTCATCAATGACACTTTTTAGGTCATCGATATCATACACATAGGAATTGCTGATGCGATTGACCGCAGGATCGATATCGCGCGGAACGGCAATATCAATAAAAAAAATGGGACGATTTTTCCGCATTTTCATGCAGCTTTTGACCATCTCATGGGAGATGATAAAGCTCGGTGAGCCTGTTGAACTGATAATGATGTCAACGGATTTCAATACATCCTGGATTTCTTCAAAATGGACAGCCTTTCCCTGAAAACGATCCGCAAGCGCAACCGCTCTTCGAAAAGTCCTGTTCGCCACATAGATATCGGATGCTCGGTTTTGAATGATATGTTCAACAGCCAGTTCCGCCATTTCACCGGCACCGATCAGGAGAACTTTTTTCTCTTCAAGACTGCCGAAGATTTTTTTCCCGAGCTCCACGGCAGCATAGCTTATGGAAACAGCACTTCCTCCGATTCCGGTTTCGGTCCTGACTTTTTTAGCGACAAAAAAGGTGCGGTGAAGCAGCCGGTTGAGAATAACCCCGGATGTTTTATTTTCCGTAGCGACCCGGTAGGCTTCCTTGATTTGTCCCAGGATCTGAGGTTCGCCGATGATCATGGAATCCAGGCTGGATGCCACCCGAAACACATGTTTGACGGCATCTTCTCCTTGAAGAGTGTATAATGCCTTTTCATATTCTTCCGGATGAATGCGTTTGAATGTTGAAATGTGTTTTTTGGCCGCATCAACCGCTGCAGATATGTTATTGGATGTCATCAGAATTTCGACACGATTGCAGGTGGAGAAAATGAGAAGTTCATCAACCGCCGGATCTTTACCGAGCTGGGCCAGTGATTCAACAGCCTCCTGGTTGGAAAATGCCAGGCATTCCCGTAATGCCACAGGTGCTGTCGTGTGATTTAATCCCAGTAATACGATTTCATTCATGTTTTTATTTTTTCATATGGGCTGAATCGAAACTCAGCCGGTTTCCTGCATATATCATTTTGTAAATTCGCCGTGATGACCGGTTAAGAAAAAATTTACCCCGAAAAAAGTGAACATCAGTGCTGCAAAACCGACAATGGACATGATCGCTGCCTTTCGTCCTCTCCATCCCATGGTCAGGCGCTGATGGAGGAGTGCTGCATAGAGAAGCCAAGAGATCAGAGACCATACCTCTTTCGGATCCCAGGACCAGAATCGTCCCCAAACAAATTTTGCATACACGGATCCGATGATAAGACCAATGGTCAGCAGGGTAAACCCGACGACAATACAGGCATATCCGGTGGAATCAATTAATTCCAGAGAGGGCAGACGTTTGTAAAAAAAACCATGATTTTTTGTTTTAATGGCATGCTCCTGGGCCAGATACAGGATGCCGACCCCGCATGCCAGTGCAAAAGACGCTTCCCCGATAAAAATAACGATTACATGAATAATCAACCAGATATTTTTAAACACCGGGCTGGGTTCGGGGGAGGGGCCGCTGGGTAAAAAAAAAGAAATCATCAATACGATTGCAGATAATGGGGCGGCAAAAAATCCTAAAATTTTAATATTAAATTTATACCGCAACAGCAAATAAACACCGGCAACCGCTCCGCTTGCAATGGACAGGTTCTCGTTCAGATTGCCTGCTGGAAAAATACCGGTTTGCATGTGCTGAATGCCGATGTTCAGAAAATGAATCAGGAATCCCGCAAGCAAAAGATAATAGCCTGTCTGATGCCAAATTTCTTTTTGTTTCGCAAAGTAAGCTGTATAGAATGCCGTGCCGGCAGCATAAAACAAAATTACAATCAAGATGACGCTTTCCATAGCCCCTCATTTATTCACTTTTTTTGTTCAGGAAGCAACTCTTCAAGTGTATATCCCTTTCCAAAGGTTTTCAACAGCAGGGCGTTGATATCTTCTATTCTTTCCTCCCGTATCATGTCCAGCAGGCCCGCATCAAGAATGTTCTCAAATAGATGCTTATGCGCTTCGGGTTCGTGTTTGTGTGCAAGGAGTTTTTTTCGAACGGCACCCATCAGATGGAGAAGGTAGCCGTATTCTTCTCCAAACTGATTTTCCAGTTTTTCCCGTAGTTTTTTGGCAAACGCAGGGCTGTTTCCGGAAGTGGAAATCGCAATGATCAGATCTCCTCTTGCAATAACCGCCGGTAAAATGAAATTGCATGCTTTCGGTACATCGGCAATGTTGCACAGAAGGTTTCGCTGTTCGGCATCTTCACTGATCCGGCGGTTCAGTTCCTCATTGCTGGTTGCACCGATGACAAGAAATATATCATTTAAATCCGATGGACAGAACTCTCGCTGGTAGACCCGGATTACTCCCTTTGCCGCGAGATCCGACAGCGCAGATGAAATGACGGGGCTTACAACGGTAACCTTTGCTCCGCATGTAACGAGTGTGGCCACTTTCCTTGTTCCGACCGTCCCGCCGCCTACGACAAGGCATTTCCGATCACGGATATTCAGATTGACTGGATAATATTTCATTCTTTTTCAATAAGTTGGTTATTAAATGATGGTATGTATTTCAATTTTCATCAAGTCCTCTGCAAGTAAAAGATCGCCACTATAAGTTTTACGGCACTCTTTTGCAATATCAACCTGTTCGCATTCCGGATAAAAATGGGTAAGAACCAGTTTTTTGGCTCGGGATGCTGATGCAATCTTCCCTGCGAGGGATGGCGTGAGGTGGCCGGGAATTTTCATGTCATCCGGCGTAGCGGATTCACAGATCAGAAGATCGACGCCGGCCGCGATATCGATCAGATTGCTGGTATAGTCGGTATCTCCTGATAAAACGACGGATTGATGAGCGGTCGTTGTGATTTTAAATGCGATGCTTTCCGGATTGTGGGACATGGGAATGGAATGAACAGAGAAATCGGGGAACCGGATAAGATCCGAATTCGTGTTATCCATTTCTAAAATATTCAGAAATTCATTTTCAAAGTGGATCCATTGCCCGTAAACGGATTTCAGCTTTTGAAAAAAATGCAGGAAACCGTTTCCGGCGATAAGCGTCAAAGGGATTTTTCTTTGGCCTGCATGGGAATATTTTGTGGCAAATAAGAAAGGAACCAGTTCGCCGGTATGATCGGGGTGCAGGTGGGTATAAAACAGATGTGTAATGTCATAGATCGTGACGCCTGCTTCCAGCAATCGCCTCATGGTTCCCGGTCCGGAATCAAATAATAATTTCTGATGACCGATTTCCATCAGGATGGAACAGGAGCTTCGTGTCAAGGAAGGAACACAAGTCCCGGATCCCAATATGGTTACCACAAATTGTGTTTTGCCGGTTTCAGCCATTAATATTTTTTCCACAATATTGCGTTTCCGATGTTCAGAATAATATGGATAATAGGGGGATGGTTTTTTCATTTCAATAACATTTTTTTAATTCTTGACTGCATTTTATAATATTGTTATATAGCCTTTTTCAAAGATGGGCTTGATTTGATAAAAATATTACAATATTTTTCAGTAGGTTGTAGTATTTTTCAGGGGAGTATCCGGAATGTTTTTTGATTTTAAAAAAAATCAAGTCTGGGCAGAAAACTTACAGATTATCATGCAGATCGGCCTTACCATGGCCGGCTGTATTGGATTCTGCTTTTTTATCGGTCTGAAGCTGGATGATTGGATCGGAACAAAAGGAATATTTATTACAGTTTTTACCATTCTGGGCGTTCTGGGCGGAGCAAATGTCGTATACCGACAAATCATGGCAGTGACAAAGACCAAAAAGGATCAAAAAGACAGGCCGGTTAATGGAAGGGATTAGGCAGACTCAGAAAAAATACGGCTCAGCCGCACTTTCATTTGCCATCATAACCGGTTTTATCTTTTATCTGGTTGGATTGGTCCCGATCTGCAAGGGACTGATTCTCGGCACTCTTTTCAGTATATTGAATTTTGTCCTCATGGGTGAAACGCTGCCGATGAGGATTGATCGATCAAAACGCAGCGTCTTTGTCATCGCGCTTGGATCGATTTTTTTCAGATACTTGCTCATGGCAATTCCGATTGTCATGGCCATCAGATATGAGCAGTATGATTTGTTTGCGGTGATCATCGGTATTTTTATGGTTCAATTGATGCTGCTGGCCGATCATCTGCTGAAATTTTTTAAGGATCGGATTAAATATAAAAATTAGGATGCAAAACCATGGAGGAGTTAGGAAAAGTACATCAACTGCTTGTTCATTTAGGCGATTACACCCTCACATTCAATCTTGGGGTTATCGGACATACCTGGATTGTCATCGCCATCCTGCTTTTATTCGGTATATTATCCAGTCGCAGAAAAAGCATGGTTCCAGGTCCCTTGCAGGTCATGGGTGAACTGTTTATTGAAAATCTGTTTGGTCTTGTCGAAGATACCCTGGACAAGGAGATGGCCAAAAAATTTGGGCCTTTGATATGTGCCTTGTTCATGTTTCTGGTATTGTCAAACTGGCTGGGAATCATCCCTCACCTGGAAGAGCCCACCAAAGACCTGAACACTCCCCTTAGTCTGGGGCTCATGGGTTTTTTTATCGCGCATTATTCCGGGATAAAAACCCGGGGGATCAAAGCTTACCTGAAAGGATACATCGAACCTTTTGTTTTTATGCTTCCATTGAATATAATAGGAGAATTGGCAAACGTTGTTTCCATATCCTTTCGTCTTTTCGGTAATATCATGGGAGGCTCAATTATCATTCTGGTAGTATCGTACCTTACATACAGCGTACTGTTACCGCCGTTTTTGAATGCATTTTTTGGCCTTTTTGTAGGGACAATCCAGGCATTTGTATTTACAATGCTAACTACCGTTTATATTTCGTTACAGGTAAAGTAGACTTATGGAATTTTATCTTCAAGACTGGGTGCCCATGGCATCATATATCGGCGCAGGGCTGGCGATGGGATTCGGAGCTATCGGATCAGCGGTCGGTGAGGGGTATACCGCATCTGAGGCAACCGTTGCAATTTCAAGGAATCCTAAAATATCCGATGACATTTTAAAGATGATGTTAATGGGGCAGGCCGTAGCGGAGTCGGCATCCATTTTCGGTCTCGTGATCGCCATGATGCTGCTGTTTTCAAAGTTCCCCCATCAAACATGGATTACGGTAAGTGTTCTGCTTGCTTCAGGGATTTCTATGGGGCTTGGGGCGATCGGATCGGGTATCGGATCGGGTATAACGGCTGGTTCGGCCTGCAAGGGACTGGCAAGACAACCCGGATTTAAAGATTCCATTCAGATGAACATGCTGGTTGGTTCCAGCGTTGCCCAGACGCCGGCTATATTTTCATTGGTAACCTCCCTGATTCTGATTTTTTCTGATTTTTCCAGCCATCCGGTTTCGCCTACATGGGCAGCTATTCTAGGCGCCGGATTTGCAGCCGGATTCGGAGCCGTCGGTTCCGGTCTCGGGGATGGCCTTGTAGCCGGAGCTGCCTGTGAAGGAGCGGCACGTCAGCCATTGGCTGCCAAGACAACGCTGAGCACCATGTTTCTGGGAATGGCGGTTACGGAGACGACAGCCATTTACGGCCTGCTGGTCAGTTTCATTTTGATATTCAGGGAGGTTCCTGCAACAGACGCCCTTGCACCGGCCATGGCTCTGCTTGCAGCAGGTTTATGCATGGGGATCGGTGCGATCGGACCGGGTATCGGAGAAGGATTTACGGCTAGAAGTGCCGTAACCTGGATCGCCAGAAATGAAAATCATACTGCCGACATTACCCGCGTCATGTTGGTGGGACAGGCGGTATCGGAATCAACCGGTATTTATTCACTGGTAATCGCGTTGGTTCTGATTTTTGTTGTCTAGCCGGTTTATGTTTTGAATAATAAGTTATTTTTTTATGCAGCAGGGATCTATATAATGTGAATTGGGAATGGAACCGTTTTGGCACCTTCCCAAAATTAAAATACAATCATATCAAGTTAGGAGAAAAAAATGGCTATCGAAGGCGCAGATATCGTAAAGGCAGCAGCATTTTTAGGTGCAGGTATATGTATGGGACTGGGAGCGATCGGACCGGGCGTCGGTGAAGGAATGGCTGCGGCAAAAGCTTGTGAAGCGATTGGAAAGAATGCAAAAGAGGCAGGTCTTCTCACACGAACCATGCTGGTAGGACAGGCTGTATCGGAGTCTACCGGTATCTATTCCCTGGTTATTGCACTTCTTCTTTTGTTTGTGGTTTAATGAAAATAAAACGGGATGATATCTCATGGAAATTATCAGTAATATCGCTTTAATCAGTATTAATGAGACGCTGTTTGTCCAATTGATTTCTTTCCTGATTTTTTTATTTCTCATTAACCGCATCATGTTCCGGCCGCTCGGAAATGTGATGCATGGGCGGGTTGATTATATGGACGGGCTGAAGCAAAGCGCCATGGATGCCGATCAGGAAGTCATCCGTCTTACCAATGAGCTGACGGAAAAAGAGTCTGCGGCAAGACATGATGCAATGGTGTTCAGAAAAAAGTTGGAAGAGGAAGCCTCGAAGAAGGCGGATGAGATTTATTCCGCAGCCAGGAACGAAATCGTGCAGCAAAAACAGGAAACGGAAAATGAGGTTAACGCACAGATTCGTCAAGCAAGAGAATCTCTTCAGGCTGAATCGGAAATGCTGGCTGCTGGTATTATGGAAAAAATTCTGAACCGGAGGTTATCCTGATGAGAACTACCCCCAAAACCGGGACACTTCCACGGTATCTATTTTTTGTTATTTTTTTTCTTGTTTTTACCACTTTGGATGCCTTGGGAGCAGAGGGCGGTAATGGCTGGCGAGCCCGTTATGATTCTATTATGTTGTATGTAAACTTCGCCATTCTTGTGTTTCTGTTTTTTAAGTTCTTAAAAAAACCACTTGTGGATTTTCTCACTTTACGGGGTGAGACACTTGCAAGAGATATTAAAAATCTTGAGGATCAAAAGCAAAAGGCGGAAATGAAAAGCCGGGAAACAATGGCGCTGTTAAAGCAAGGGGAATCGCACATTGAAAACATCAAGGTAAGAATCATTGAGCAGGGTGAGGCGGAAAAAGAAAAAATGATTAATGATGCCCTTGCCCAGAGTCGCTTTATGCTTGAAAATGCCAAGCATCGTCTGGGCAGCCGGATTCTTCAGGCAGAACATGCTTTCCGGACAGAACTTGTAGAAGCGGCTATTGCGCTTGCCATGGAAAGATTGCCCAAAGAGATTACAGATAAAGACAATCAGGTACTTGTTGGAAATTTTCTGGCCGGACTGAAATAAAAAGGCAATTTGTTATCATATCGTAAGCCATATCCGGATGATTGATGGATGTGGCTTACGATTGTATGGGTGTTAGATACTTTTACCGGCGGAAAACCCGTTATGTATGGCATCGATTGCCTGCGCAACATGATCGGCATCACCTGTAGTTCGAAATGGTATATTTTTTATCTTTAGTAATTGAGTAAGAGAATTCAGCGGTTTGGAGCCGGCGGCAATCACAACCGTATCCGCAGGTATCTCTTCAACGGTATCACCTGATTCAGCTTTCACACCTGTTTTTGTAATGGCAAGTGCTTTGGTGCCGATTCGACGGTCGATTTTACTCCGTTCCATTTCCTGAAACATGCACCACTTTGTGGATTTTCCGATATCTTTTCCGATTTGATCCATCATTTCAATCAGAATAATATTTTTTGTGCCCCTTGTCGCCAGGTCGCGGAGGGTTTCAGGATCTTCTGCATGATTGATTAACAGAAATTTGACATCCTCTCCGGAAAGAGTTCCCTTTTCCGCAAGAAACATGGCAGTCTCAACACCGACAGCTCCCCCGCCGATCACAACAACATTCTTTCCAGTGGAAACCCTATCCTGCAGAACATCCCAGGCCTGTACTACATGGGGAAGTTCCAGGCCGGGTATGGGGGGTGTAATGGGTTCCGCTCCTGTTGCAAGTATGACTTCATCCGGTTTTTCCTGGCCCAGAATATTTTCGTTTACTTCTGTATTAAAGATGGTCCGTATGCTGCTTAAACTTACCTGTTTGGAAAGATCATTGGCCAATACGGAAAACTCCGATCGTCCTGGAGGGGCGGCTGCCAGATGCAATTGTCCGCCAAGGCGATCCGACTTTTCATAAAGTGTAACCTGATGGCCTCGTTCACAGGCTGCCAGGGCCGCACTCATTCCGGCTGCACCGCCACCGATCACCATCACTTTTTTGGGTTTATCGGTACGGGTGATTTTTGTTTCTTTTTCACGGCCTGCCCTTGGATTGCAGAGGCATTCCACGGCTTTCAATTTGAATAAATTATCAAAACAGCCCTGGGCACAGGCGATGCAGTGGATCATTTCATTTTCCCGTCCGGATTGAATTTTTTCCGGTAAATAGGGATCGGCGATCAGGCTTCTGCCCATGGCAACCATATCACACATTCCATTACCGATCATTTCTCGGGCGGTTTTGGGATCATTGATCCGGTGGCTTGCAATCACCGGTATCGCGACCTGTTCTTTAATGCCACGGCTCAAATATCCAAAGACACCGCGAGGTACGGATGTCACGATTTGCGGTACCCGGGCTTCATGCCATCCTACGTTGATACAGAGGGCATTGACGCTTCCCAATGTGGAAAGTGCTTTTGCATAGGTTATAAGTTCCAGACGCCCTTGGCCGCCCGGCATGAAATCATTGCCGTTCATCCGAACGATTAATGGAAAATCCGGGCCGACCTTTTTCCGAATGGAAGTCATGATTTCAAGGCCAAACCGCATCCTGTTTTCAAGAGATCCGCCATATTCATCTTCTCTTTTATTGGTCAGAGGAGAAAGAAATTCACTGATCAGATATCCGGTACCGCTGAGAACTTCTACTGCGGTAAAGCCGGCCTTTTGGACCCGTTCTGCTGCCTGGGCAAACCGGTTGATGATTTCTTTTATTTCCTCTTTATTCAGTTCTTTCGGAGTTTCACGGGTCAGCCGGGAGGCGATGGCAGACGGGGCTACCGGCTGTTTTCCGTTCAGGAAAAAAGAATGGTTGTAACGGCCGGAATGATTCAGCTGAACCGCAGACCTGGCACCGTTTTTATTGATGGCGTCTGCAAGCCGGGTAAGTCCTGGAAGAAATTTGTCATCATGAGCTCCAATCACTTGGGGGTTGCCGGAAAGTTCGTCGATGGTAGCATACCCGACGGTGATCATGCCGGCACCGCCTTTTGCTCTCTCTGCATAAAAATCTACCAGTTGATCGGTGATATGAAAATTGTCTGCCATACCAAGATGCATGGCCGGCATGTAAATTCGGTTTTTGATTTCAAGCTTGTTGATCTGAATTGGAATGAAAATCGGATCTTTCATGGCACCCCCTTTGAAAAAATGATAGTTTGTACACTAAATAGTCTGTGAACGCAATGGCCTCATTGTTCATAACAGGTCTTTTAAAAAACGTTTTAACAAAATCTTTTCAGCATCACTGAATCCATGGAGTATTTCATCGTTTGCGGTGGTCCTTTCCTGAATTAGTGAAGCTTCGTGCTTCATTGCTTTGGTGGAAAGATAGACTCTGATAACCCGTTTATCTGCCGGGTCGTTTTTTTTAATAATCCACCGGGCGTCTGCCAGCCGTTCCAAAACACCGGAAACGGTGGCGTTGTCCAGTGCAAGACGTTTTCCGATTTCGCCGGCCGTAAGGCCTTGTTCTTCCCAAAGCGCTTCCAGAAGGAGCGCCTGAACAGAAGTCAGGCCATATGGACGTAATCTTGTTTTCAGATGATTCTGGGATTTCTGGTATGCCTTTGCCAACAGAAAGACAATGCAGTCCATGTATTGAGTCATGATCCATTTCCTTTGTATACAAAATATAATTGACTAAGACTTTCGGGTTGTCAAGAAAGATTTTCAGGGGATGGATTTTATGCTGTATGGTTTTGACTGTGAAAAAATGCGGAAAGTTTTTTAATGAAGAATTACATGGAAGCGGTATTTGTTGCTCAAATTGTTGTTTTCATCTTCAATCTGGACTTCGAACAACCAGTCACCCGGCTCACCTTCAAAAGCGATCGGATCTTTCATGTAAAAACTGATTCGTTTTTTGTCCTGAGGTTCAACTTCAAATGGCCCATATTCGATGGCAGGTGTTTCCGATTCCCTGGGAAAATAACCTCGGATATACAGTTTTTTAATATCGAGATTCTGATCAATAACCGTAATTCGGAAGGTACCTTTTTCTCCTACATTAAGGGATGTGCTGGCAATATAATGATTGGCAATGATCCTGCAGGACTGAACATTGGTAATAATTGGCGGTGCGTCATCATCTCCAACTATTTGTTGAGCGGCCTGTTTTGCAGGAAAACATCCGCATAAGCTTAAAATTGTAATAATACATGTCAAATATAGCAGGGGGTGCCTGAATGTCATACTGTCAGCCTTTACCGGTAACCGTTTGTGCATATGATTATTACATAACCGCAATTAATCACATTCATTATTTTTGTCAAGCCAATTTGTGCTAATGTTCAGAATGGTCGAATCAAAAACAGGGGGGAAGCAGCGGCCGGTTATTCTTTCAAGCATATCAAATAAACCGGAGTCCGGATAGGATACCGGCAATTCAATCATCATCGGGATTTATCTCTTGACTTATGGCCTTCTTTATTGAAACGTATCTGCTTATAATATTCTTATTGGTTGTCCTTTTCTTTACATATGCGGAAAAAAGGCATGGAAGTCGTGAAATGAATATTGACAGAAGAGTGCTCGATGCAGTGCAGGTAAATGTCCCATTAAGGATGTTATATGAAACCTATTCTGATGTATTTTTAAAATTTGGGTTGAATCCTGAGATCGGCCTTGATGCGGATGCATTGGAAAATTTTTCAGTCTTGGAAGTTAAAGAGATCGTTCTTCCATTCCATCGGAAAAACCGGTCTATAACAGTTCATGGCCCCTTCCTTGATCTGTCTCCCGGTTCACCTGATCCGGCGATACGGGAAATCACCCGTCATCGTTTTGGACAGCTCTTGACATTTGTTTCTGTTTTGAAGCCAAAATCCGTGGTCTGCCATCTGGGTTATGAAGAAGACCGCTATGGGTATATCAAGGAGACCTGGTTTGAAAAGAGCCTTACGATGTGGGCTTGGTTTGGTGAAGAACTCCGAAAGGCCGGTTCCTGCCTGATGATTGAGAATGTCTATGAACACCTGCCCGATGACATGCTTCCGTTTTTTCAGCGGTTGCAGCAGCATCAGGTTGGTTTTTGTCTGGACGTCGGGCATCAGGCTGTTTTTGGAAAGGTTCCTTTGTCTTCCTGGATGAAAATCCTTGGGCTGTATATCGGACAAATTCATTTACATGACAATCGGGGGGAAAGAGATGAACATCTTCCTTTGGGAAAGGGAGATATTGATTTTTCCCCGATCATTCATTTTTTACGAAATAGACATGCCCTCCCCATTATTACGCTGGAACCCCATGAAGAGAAGGATCTTTGGCCGAGCCTTGCGTATCTCAAGGATGTGTTCAGCCTGTTTGAAACCGGCTAAAGCTTATGGGATATCTGTAACCCAAAAGACGTCGGTTAAAAAGATCGGATATTGCGATAGCACTGTTCCCTGATATTAACCTGATTATACTCTTCCAGTATGTTGTCCATTTCTTCGGGGGAAAGCTGGTTGCATTCCGGATGATCTTCCATGTCCTCAATGATGTGATTCAAAACCCTGAGTTCGTCAGCGGTGATCATGATGACTCCTTCGATTGATTATAGATTGAGTCGGACACTATAACAATATATAGATGGTTGTCAATTTTTTTTACAATATATAGTATTTGAGAGCGGAAAAACAGCTGAATAGACGATATGTTCAAAAAGCAGAATGGGTTGACGAAAACCGTATCATGAATTGTAATCATTAACGGGGTTTGAATGATCAGGATCGGTAATGCGGAATTCCAAGAGTATCAATTTTAAAATCCTGATGTTATATGATATAGATCAAGATTGGGGAATCACGGAAACCGGTTTATTCCAATCATGGGTAAGGGATGACGTGTATGTGTATTGATCGTTCCGGAAAGCATGATGGCCGGAAAGCATGATATGGCAGGTGTCTTTTGGCTAAGCTGATAAAAATTATTCTGGTTTGCAATATCATTTTATCAGCCGTATTATCGCTGCTTTTTGTTGCGGCAATCGGTTTCCTGCATACAGAGGTTGCCGGCATGTTCCTTCAAACAAAAATCAATGATAATATTCCCGGTACGTTACAATGGAAAAAATATAAGCTCTCTGTTTTTTCAGGGAGTTTGATAATGGAAAATGTATCGCTGAAGGATCAGGCAGGAGAGGATGTCGTTTTTCTGCCATACCTGTCATTGAAAATTTCCTGGTGGGATATTCCACGCGGAATCCTGATGTTTGATTCAATCATTCTGGACGATCCAAAAGTATATTTATCCGAAGATGAGACAGGCCGCCTGAATCTGGTCAGTAGTCTGTCTGATGAAGGTCTGTCTGAGGAAGGCGTGTCTGATGAAAAACCACCTTCCGGCCCGGGTTTGCCTTTTAATATCATGATTCAAAAAGCGGTCATTCGGAGAGGTGGTTTCCAGTATCATGCAGGACCGGATAGCCGAATCCTGTTGCCGAAAATTGATATGGAAATCAACCAGGGGAATTTATGGAGAAGGAAGGTTTCCCTATCCGGAAAACTTTTTAACGGAGAAGTATCTTTTGATGAATTTAGAACATTGTTTACCGATCTGTCTGTGAAAGCTACGCTTACTCGAGACCGGTTGTCCGGGATTGGCATGAATCTGACCACCAAAGCCGGAAGCAATATAAAGGTGTCCGGGCGTATCCTGGACATTTTCCATCGTTTCCAGCCGGAACTGGACGTTGAGATCAATGGAGAAATGGATGATATCCTGGGATCTTTTTCCTTATATGACAAAGCATCCGGAATCCTTTCCGGCAAGGCCTCCATAAAAGGATCGCTGGATAATCCCGGTATCCGCCTTGTGGCCGGATACCGGAATGCAGATGTTTCGGGAACCCAATTTGACCTTGCGGAAATTGCCTGCAGTCTGGACAACGGGAAGGTAGTTATTGAGAGCGCCTCTCTGCATTCACCTGTCGGTGTTTTAAAAGTAACGGGAGATGTCGATTTGCAGAAAGTCTTACCCAATGGATTTTTATCTGAAAATGCAGATGGGGATGCAACAGCGTATCGATTGTCCGGATCCTTGATTTCAACAGAGACCGATATGCAGGCGAGTTTTCTCAAAGGAGTAACAGGCTCTGCCCGATCGGTGTTTACAATAGAAGGAAAGGGTTTATCCGCAGCAGCACGCTCCGGGAGGATTTCACAGAAATTATTGATTCGCGATATGAGAAAGGATGGTGTTTTCAGGATATCGGATGCATCGTTATCCTCAATTATCGAGTATGAAAAGGAGCAGATCGATATTTTGGAGCTTGCGCTTCAGATAGGAGGAGAGAACAGCTTATCGGGAGTCGGCAGGGTAGATCTCACTTCAGGATCGATGGAAGGAGAAGTTTCATCCACAATACATTGGCCGATGAAAGAACTATCCATTTCATCAGTTGAAAATCTGAATGGCAATTTGAATCTGACGGCGAGCATATCCGGTACACTGGAAGAGATAATGATCAAAGGCTTTTTTCAAGCGAATGATCTTGCCTATCAGGACTATTGCCTGGAAAGCGTAATAACCGATTTTACGTTTTCCGGTGAAAAAATTTATTTTGACAGTGTCCGGATTCAAAACCGGCAATCCATGCTAAGTCTGTCCGGTGTTTTGCGTCTGTTCGATTCCAACAGGCTGGAAACGGCACCCCATATGGATTTTTCCATCCATGGCGATGAAATCCTGCTGGAAGATTTTTTGCCGGAACTGACAGGCGTTTTACGTATAAAAGGATCGGTTTTTGGAGAGGTGACCCATCCGGAGGGAAACGTTGAGATCACGGGAGAAAGTTTCAATATATATGGACAAAAAGTAAAATCGGCCGATCTGAAAGTACATGCGGATAAGGAAAAATTATATATCGACCAAAACACGATAGTGATTTCTGAAGACGAAGAGATCCAAATGGATGGGTGGGTCTCTTTTTATCAGGAACAGTATGATTTCCGTGTTTTTTCAAAGGGCATCTCCCTGAACCATTTGGAAAATGTATCCCGGCTGGATTGGGGCCCGGCAAAGCTGTATTTTTCAATCTCCGGAGAAGGGAATTTTGAAAACCCGAAGTGTTCCGGAGAGGTTGGTGTTACGTCTCTAGAGTTAAGCGGAAATCAGTTTGATCCGTTTGAGACGGATATTCGTTTTTCCGACTGGACAATAGAAGTGTATGAAAAACGAAATAAAGCCCTGAGTGCGGAAGTGGATTTGAAATCCAAAGAGGTAAATGCTCAGGTCCGCCTGAAACAGATTCAGTTAGCTCCCTGGTTAAAACTTGCAGGAATGGATGATCTTTCCGGCCAAATGGGCTTGGATTTGCAGATTACAGGACAATATCCTGAACTCGAAAATATTTTTATGCACGCGGTTTTTTCGGACTTGAAAATTTTCTGGGATCAAAATGAATTGCTCTATGCAGACAATCTTTTCCTGGAAATGGAAAAAGGAAAATTCAACATTCCAAAAAGCCGATTGTTTTTTTCAGAAGATGGTTTCTTGGATCTTGTGGGAAACGCTGATTTATCAGGGCCGATTGATGTCAAGTGTGCAGGACAAGTGCCCGCAAAGATGATCGAAATATTTACCGAGGAGATTACCGGAGTAAAAGGGCTTTTACAGGTCACGGCAAGCATAGACGGGATGTTGGAAAAACCACTGATCCAATCGTCTGTTGAGATTCGAAAAGTCCAGGGGAAACTTCCCTATATTTCGGAAGATCTCCGGGAGATGAACGGCACCATAAATATCACGCCTGAGATGATCAGCCTGAAAGAAATTCATGGTCTTTTCGGGTCCGGCCGGGCCTCTTTGAATGGAACCATTGGTTTACGGAATTATCCTGATCTGACGGCAAATCTTCAATTGAGCAGCCATGCACTTCCGGTCGAGATACCGGATCTGAATCTTTTGCTGAATACGGATATCACATTGAAAATGGATCAGGATGAAAAATTGTTATCCGGAGAGGTGGTTATTCTAGAAGGTCTGTATTCCCGGAATGTTGATTTAAATCCGATCCGTATTGTGACCGGGCGATCACGGGCAGAGGAACTGGTAATGGAGCCGACGGAACCCTCCCTGATTAACCGGATTGCATTGGATATTGATGTGAAGAACAGGAATCCTTTTGTGGTCGATAACAATATTTCACTTTTACAATTAAAGCCGAATTTTCATATTCGCGGAGATATAAATCGGCCGGTATTTACCGGTCGGGCAGAGGTGGAGTCGGGAATGATTTTTTATCAGAGAAAGGAGTTTGATGTCACCAGAGGGGTTGTTGATTTTATCAATCCGTATCAGATTGAGCCTCGTATTGAATTGGAAGGCAAAACGCAAATTCGTGAATGGACAATTTTTTTGGAAATAGCCGGGGTGCCGGAAAATTTGAAAATTACATTGCGATCAGAGCCGGATCTCCAGGATGGGGATATCCTTTCTTTGCTCGTTTTCGGAAAAACCGTTCAGGAATTTATCGAAGGAGAAGGAGGGCAATCATCATCCCCTGAAGAACTTCTTGCAAGCCTGATTACGGAGCGGCTTCAAAAAGATGTCAAGGAGGCCACAGGATTGGATTCTGTCCAAGTGGGATATCAGAGTATTGAAACAGAATCAGATTCCAGTCGGGTAAACGTGGAATTGGGCAAAGACCTTTCCCCGCAGATTACCGTGAAATATGCTGTAGAGACGGTGAAAGGTAAGGCTGTTCAGCGAGCCATAACCGAATACCGTTTTCTTGAGAATGTAATGCTGGAAGCATATCAGAATTCAGAAGGGGATTACGGTGGCGAATTGCAATACCGGCTGGAGTTTCGATAACAATGGGGTGGACTATTTCCTGCCATAACGAAAGTGATCAAAACCGATCGCGCCTGAGCAAAAGACGATTCATCAGCATATTATTGTGGTTGTCTGTTGGAAGTATTTTTCTTTTTGACGTTTGTGCTCAATCAAATGATCTTCATGCCATAAATAATGAAGGATTCTTGGTCGGAAGGATTCATATTGAAATCCTGGGAACAGGCAATGATTCGGATCATTGGAAAAGAGCGGCAGAAAATCTGATAGCCATTCCGGAAGGAACCATCATTTCATCTGAAAAAATAGATCAGATGGAAGCCAATCTGAAGTCCACCGGATTGTTTACAGTCGAAAAAATGGAAACAAGGAAAAATGAAACCGGTAATTTGGATATTCATTTTCAATTAAGAATCATGCCTCGAATACAGGAGATTAAAATTACGGGCAACTTCCCTGTATTTGAGCGGGAAATCCTCAATGCCATGACGATTTATACAGGAGATGCATTTCAGAAAGAAATCATTTCGCAACAGCAGTCCTTGATTGTTCGATTGTTAAAAGACCAGGGATATATTTCTCCGAAAGTTAGTCTCCATCCATGGCAGGATAGAAAGAGCGGTCACTATATACTTCATGTGGAACTCCACAAAGGTCCTTTTTTTCGTGTGGATCATTTTGAAATAGAGGGAAATCGTTCATTTACGGGTATTCGTATCAAGTCTCGGCTGAACATGTGGAAATCTTCTTTTTTGCCGGGAGGCATGAGCCGCTATCAAAAAAAGGAACTCGATGAGGATGTAAGAAATTTAACAGCCTTCTATCGGAAAAGTCATTTTCCTGAGGTGAAAATTACTCCCCGGGTCGTAATGGATGAAGCTGCCCAGAAGGTTCGGATTGTCTTGCACATATCAGAAGGCCCCTTATACGAAATCGGCTTCAAGGGTAACGATCAGTTCTGGGACTGGACGTTGCGGGATGATTTGCAGGTGTTCAGAGAAGGAGCGGCAAATGATTATTGGGTTCGAAAAACCGCACGTACAATAAGAGAGCGATATTTTAAAAAAGGGTATGTGGATTGTCGGGTGCGTATGGAGATTGAACCTGAAAGTCCTATCGGAATGGAACGAAAGGTCTATTTCATCATTGAAGAAGGAAAACGATCCATTGTCAGGGATTTGAAAATCATCGGGAATTCATCTATTCCGGAGGATAAAATTCAAAAACAGATCATCACTGAGATAGAAGGGGTATTTTCAAGCGGAGAATTCGTCCGGCAGATACTGGATGATGATATCCGAGGCGTGATTACCCTATATCTGAAAAAAGGATACCCGTATGTTAAAGTAGAAGAAGAGATTTCCTGGACAGAGGACAAGGAACATCATGAAAAATATGCAGATATCATATTCAAAATTACGGAGGGGCAAAAAATTACTGTTTCATCGGTGCTATTCGATGGGTTATCCGGACTTTCTGAAGAATGGGCCATGGACAAACTGGACATGAAGCCAGGTGATCCCTTTCGGGAATATATGATTCAGAGTGATAAAAATAACCTGGCAATGCATATTTCCGAAGCCGGTTACCCTCATGTCCGGATTCAGGAAAAAAAGACAATAAACCCGGAAACAGCAGAAGCGGAGATAACCTATGAAATATCTCAAGGTCCCTATGTGAAAACAGGAGAATTGTTAACCGTCGGCAATTTCAGGACCAGGAAAAAAGTTATTGATGCAGAGTTTACTCTCGAGGAAGGAGCCCCGTTTTCCATGATGAATATGATTGAGGGCCAGAGAAATATACAAAATATCAATGCGTTTAAATCAGCAAGGGTCAAGCCGCTCGGTTTGAAAGAAATATCGGAGAAGGTTGATTTTCTGGTGGAGGTTGAGGAAAAAAAACCATACGCTCTGGAAGCCAGTATTGGTTATGATACTTCCAAAAAATTGTTTCTGAATTCTCGATTAAGTGATCTGAACCTGATGGGATTAAACAAGGAAGCATGGGTTGAGCTGGAGGGCAGCCAGATTGGAAATCGTGGTGAGATTGGACTGACGGAACCTCGTTTGTTGGATACCCGTATTTCCGCATCCGCCAATCTTTTCTGGGAAAAACGGGAAGAGTTGAATGTCGGTTTCGGCACCGAGGGTTACGGTTTGACGGTTTCATTTATACGAAAGCTGCCGTATAACATGTCTGCCAGGCTGGCAATCGGTTATGAAAGAAAAGAGCAGTATTTGCGTGACGGTGAATCTTTTTCCGACGATGATCAAGAAGCGTATGATCCCAGAGGTATTTTGGTCACTAGCCCCTCGATTGTTTATAATTCCGTCGATTCTTTTATCCGGCCGCAAAAGGGTATGTTCACTTCCATCGGAATGGATTTTTCCCGGGGTCTTGAGAATTCCTTGGATAATTTTATCACCTACCGTTCTGAAATCCGCATGTATTCTCAAATATACAATCGCATTGTTTTTGCCGTAAGAGGTCGTGCCGGTCATATTGTTCCATCAGGAGAAAAAAGCGTAATTCCCGAAGATCAGCTTTTCTTTCTGGGCGGTCTTTCCAGTGTCAGGGGGTATGATGAAAATCGACTCAGGATAGACCGGGAAGGGGCGGCCATGGGAGGACGGACAGAGCTTCTCGGAAGTATGGAAGTCCGTTTTGATATTGGTTTCAATCTGGAATTGGCTCCATTTTATGACATCGGCAGTGTTCGTAACGCCTTAACGGAAGAAGGAGAGGATTCATTTCGCTCTTCTACGGGTCTCAGTCTGCGATATATTACACCTTATTTTCCCGTAGGCATACAGTACGGCTATATGCTTGACAGGCAGGAATCCGATAAAAACAACGGTCGATTATATTTTTCAATTGGCTATACCTTCTAGCCATGTGAAATGCAATATCGTGCTTTATGACCGGGGAAACGGTTTTTATTGTTGATGAATAAAATAATTTACTTCTTTGACGAGCCACTCTGTCCACTTTTCAATCCCTTCTCCTGTTCTGGATGAGATGGTGAATATTTCAATATCCGGATTCAGATTCTTCGCCCTTGCGATTGCCGCATCAACATTGAAATCGGAAAGAGACAAATAATCAATTTTATTGATCAGCAGGACATCGCATACGGTGAACATCAGGGGGTATTTGAGCGGTTTGTCATCGCCTTCCGGCACACTTAATATCATGACATTTTTAATAGCCCCTGTATCAAATTCCGCCGGACATACCAGATTCCCCACATTTTCAATAATGACCAGATCCAGGTTATCAAGATTCAGGCCTTCCAGGCCCTTCTCAACCATGAAGGCGTCAAGATGACAGAACCCGCCGGTTCTCAATTGAACAGCCTCAATACCTATTGCTGCGATCTTTTCTGCGTCAACCATGGAATCAATATCAGCCTCAATCACACCCGTACGGATTTTGCCCTGCATGGTTTCGATTGTTTTTAGAATGGTCGTTGTTTTTCCGGCACCCGGGGAAGACATGAGGTTGAGCAAAAAGGTTTTTGATTTTGATAATTGGGTTCTCAGCAGGTTTGCTTTTTCGGTATTGTCTGCGTGGATCTCTTCCTTGATTTCAATGAGCCGGATCTCTTCCATTATAAAACCTCCAGATGCTTGATATGATATTCTCTGCCTGAAATAAGGGTACATTGCTGATGGCGGCATTGAGGGCATTCAATATGTTTGATACCATCCCGTTTGATTCGAAACCGATGATTGCATGAATTGCATTCCATACGAATCGGAGACCGCTCAATGACCAGTTTGGCGCCTTGAGCAAGTGTGTTTTTGCTCAGATAATCAAAATAATGCTGGAGCCATTCATCTTCCAGTTCGGAGAGTTCGCCGATGGTTAGATGAATCGCGATGATTTTTTTTACCTTGTCCGGCGGAGAATGTTTGAGCGCGATGTTTAAAATGCTTTCCGTCACTTGAAGTTCGTGCATGGGGATTCCTTTATTTTGATTCTGTTTATAGAGCCGGGTGAAATGGATTTCAACCTTATTTTTTGGCTTGGATTTTCCAGGCAGATTTTTTCCGGCGAAATCAGGTTTTTCAGAAGTTGTGAAAAATAAATTTCTTGATACTTTCCGGGAAATTGATGATAATCATTTTGACACGGACCGGTTTGAACCACGATTGGTTGAAAATGGCAGATTATTCCAAAAACGGTTTATCAGGAGGGGGCTATGGCGAAAACCAATAAAATATTAATTGCATTTGACGATTCGGAAAATGCCATGCGTGCAGTGGAGCATGTGGCATTGTTTTTTAATCCTGAAAATCAGGTTACACTGTTCAGCGTTCTTCAGGATACCATTTCTGTTTTTTCGATGAATCATCCGGAATTAACCCCTTACTTCCTGGCACAGCAGGCAAGTTTTACGGAGATTGCGGAACAGCAAAAAACCATTGTGGAGAAGGCGCAGCAGAAGGCCCGTTCCATTCTGTTAGAGGCAGGTTTTCGAACGGAAAATATTATAGTGGAAGCACAGATTCAAAAAAAAGAGATCGCCCGGGATATTATCGATTTTTCATCCGGCTACGACATTATTGTATTGGGGAGAAGGGGCCTTTCCGGAATCCAGGAATTTTTTCTGGGAAGTGTTTCACAAAAAGTGATTCATTCTGTAAAAAACATATCCGTGCTGATTGTAAATTAGTGATCAAACCATGGAACATATCAATGAGTACTTGATGAGTTGATATCCGGCAAGGTTGATCCGGGATTACCGGACACCGGGAGAAAGCAATGTCTATTTTTCAATATATCGTAAGGAAAAATAATGGATTCAAACTCGGGCTGCTTGCCATTCTGATGTTTGTTGTCTTTGGTTGTGCACCGAAAAATAAGGAAATTGAAGGTATCTATACCGATTATCCCGGCCCCCAGATTGCTGTGGAGCCATATATTGTGAAATTGGGCATATCAACATTATTAAAAACACCGATCCAGATTGGCGGGTTGGGTTTTGATCCCGGGGATTCTGTTTTTGTCGATATCGTCGGCGGAACAGGTAACAACCGGGTTTCCATTCCAGTGGATTCCTGGCTTGTCAGCGATACGGGATCGTTCAAACTTCTCGTCAGCAAAGAAATAAAGATGATGGAATTGTTACGACTGGATCTTGATCCATCGGACCGCAAACCAATCATCGTCCGGGATACCATTCCGCCGGGTGCATATGTAATCAAAGCGGAAAGTGTAAAATCCGGTAAAAAAGCAGAATGTGTTATTCAGTTTGAGGCTCCCGGTACAATGGATCGTTTCAAAGATTGGCTACAGGTCAAGCTGCGAAAGATCAAAAAGAAAACATGACATAGAATTCCTTTATTTCATTATTTTTTTTCCTATCGTGAGACCGGTTGCTTACGTTGTTCATAGGGATTTCGGAACTTGTGAACGTTGAACAACGGCTCCTGAACCCGATTTTCTGTTTTTCGTATCACGACACCCTTCCTATGGCACTGTTCTTGCTGAAGTCATCTCCTATCAGGTACGATTTGTTCAATATTTTCATCATGGATAACAAAAAGTTGCATAAAATGACAAAAACAGAGGCCATCAAATTAGCCAGACAGCTCTCCAGTGAATATCATCCGCTGTCTGTTGTTTTTGACAAAGATCTGAATGATTTTTTTATTTCAGAAGGGGATGTCTTCTTTATCGGTAATGATTTTTATGAAAAGCAATGCTATGAGATTATTGCTGTGTTCAAGTAAAAAAAGATCTTACCGGAGATCAGAAAAATATTTCAAGCAGCTTGTTTCTTTCCTCACGCTGTGAGGGTCTTCCTAACCTTTTATCAGCTTGATAAAATGATCCACAAGAAACGGGTTAAAGGATGTGCCTTTTTCCTCGTTTAAAATTTGGATGATCAATTCTTTTGGCTTTGGTTCTTTATAGGCCCTGCGGCTTCTCATGGCATCAAATACATCGGCAATGGAAATCATCTGACTGACGATATTCGGAGTCCATTTCTTTTGCATGACAGGATAGCCGGTTCCGTTATATTTGATATGGTGTTCCAGGGCACCCAGCACAGCGATCTGGGGGATATTTTCAAGTCCAAGAATATATCGGGCTCCTTTTGTTGTGTGGGTTTCAATGATCGCTCTTTCTTCTGTTGTCAACATGCCTGGCTTGTTCAGTATTTCTTCCGGGATGAAGAGCTTTCCCGCATCATGCATAACCGAGGCAATTCCGATCTGGTAAAGCTTTTCGCCTGAAAAGCCGAGAGCTTCCGCCTGGCTCATGGTAAGAATACAGACATTGATCACATGGGTGAAGGTGTATTCATCCGCCGATTTCAGTGAGGCCAGCATGCTGATGGGGTTGATGCCGTGTGAGAATCCCTTGATAAATGTTTTCACCATGGTTTCGATACCACGGACATCAATTTGTTTTTTATATTTTTTTATACCATTATAAATTTCTTTAATTTCCTGCAGGGTTTCGTCTCGGAGGGATAACAACTGATCCATTTTTTCCGAATATTCATCAGAAGACAGTTGATTCTGGGAAAACGGATTATCCTCAATCCTGATTTCAACCTTTCCAAGCTTAACATATTCGGTGCTGTTCAATTCCCTTGTTTCAGAAGAAGAGAGTTTTTGTATCAGTTCATAAAAAGAGGATTTGGGAAGATGGGAAAGAAATGAAATGCGATCAATTTTATTATCCTGCAAGATACTGATAAATTGTTTGATATTCGGCCCGCTTCCCTGAATAGTCTGGTTCCGGAAAACCAGATTTGTACCGACAACAATCAGGGTGATCTCCTGCAGAATCATCAGAAGACGATCAAGTTCGATAAACGTTTCTTCGATATATCGTTTGACCTGGGGATGTTCAAAGGAGTACAGGCGTGAATTGACAATTGCCGCATTAAAGGTTTTGATAATCTGTAACAGTTCTTTTTTATGTTCCATTTCAGCCGTCTTGAAAAGTGACATTCAGGTTTTGTATTGACTCATGGCATATCATGATAGTCAGGTTTGTTCTTGTTTTGAACATCTTTAAGATAATGTTGACATATCTTTTTTATTTTGGGGTTCTCCATTCGAATTCCGATTTTCAACAAAGAAGAGACTTCTATATCCGGATAGCTATCAAGGGTTTCGAAAATGGTCTGTTTCATTTTTAACAATGTTTTGGGGAAAAGTGTGAAGTAGGTTCTGACCAGTTTTTCCAGAAATGGTATGGCAACAGGATTACCGATGTTGCCCAGTGCGAGGATCAGTTCTTCATTTTTTTGGATAGTTGTTCTTGTGATGGCCGGACTTTTCAGCATTTTGACAAGGTGTTCCGCTGTTTCCTGTACTTTGTATTGCCCGGACAATTGAATTGCCTGAGAAACGATTTCAGGCTGGCTTGCGTCTAGTAGGCGGCAGAGAAGGTGGCCTGCCTTTGGATGATGAAATTTTAACAGTGCGGATAGCGTTTCCAGCTGGATGGTCTGATCTTTATGATCCAGCAGATAATCCAGGTAGGATGCAATCTCCTTATTTCCGATTTCCCGGGTCAGGATAACGAGATTTTTAACATAGGATGGCCTTGGGTCATGAATTCTTTTCTTAACCTCATTGCATGCCGCTTCACTGAAGTTGGAGAGAAGGTTTATCAGGTGCTTTCCGTTTTCCGGATATTCATATTTGGCAAACAGATTAACCACTTCAGGAACAATTTTCGGTCCAAGCAGAACCAGAAAATCAATGGCCTCATTGTTTTCCTGTTTTCCCAGCTTGTCAAAAGCATCCACTGCCCTGGCGAAGAACAGTGGTTTTTCAATCTCTTCCAAACAGATTCCGGCAATGGATCGCAGTTCCGGGTTGGATTTATGGATGGCATGTAGTTTAAAGGTAAAAAAGATTTCTTTCAGGAAAAGAAAATCTTCATTCCTTGAAATGCTGATTTCATTGCAGATGGAGATCAGCCGTTTGGAATAATCCAGATACTCATCCAGTTCAATGTTTTCATTGATGAATGCGATGAGAACTCTGGCAATCTGGATATCCAGATTTTTTTCTTCCAGTGTTTTCAGATGGTCTTCAATGGAAAACCGTTCCGGATCCGATACGATTTCCAATTGTTCGGTTGAGGCAAGACCGGACAGCATTTCCTCATATTCCTTGGTAACATATTGTTCAAAGGACTCCCGCTTGAATAAGGTCTCTGCCTCTTTCGTTTGTATTGCCGAATCGTTTTCCAGCGCGTCAGGATTGGTATTCCCGAATGAAGATGGGGGCAAGCCTTTGATATTGGCTATTTTTTTTGTAAATTCAATTAAGGATGGTGAAATTTCCTGCCCTCGATCATTGGCCTGTCGCATCATTTCAATGATAAATTTTTCCTGCAAGCCGCTGATGATTGTCCGGGATTTCTGCGGATCGGATTCATCATTGCAGTGCTGCAGGGTAACGGATAGAAACTGTTGACGCATCTCCGGATTCAGTTCCTGCAGGAGCAGGTTGACGTTATTGAAATGCCTGGAAGCCTGCTCGCTGTCCTCTTCATGGGTTTCAATTTTTGAAAGGCTTATCCGGAACAAATTCTCAAACAGCCTTATGGAGCGCATTGAATCCGGATTTTGGTCGTTCAGAAATCCGGCAAGTTCCGTCGGTGTAATTTTGTTTGCGACAAAAAGGTCGACACCCATGTCGGAATCGGTGATGGAACCGGATACCAGGTTCATGACCAGATTATCCCATACGCTCTTTGGGTCGGCATCTGTTTTTTTGCCTGCCTGATCAACGACAATATTGGTTTCTTCTGTGAGGTGGAGTTTGCTGAAGTCAATGGTTTTGATTTCAATATTGAAAAGGGAGTTGTCTCTTGCCGTTTTTTCAATACCACCCATGCTTCTGATGGTTTCCGGTTTGGTGGCGATGATGCGGAGAAATCTTAGCAGCTCTTCTGTTTCAATCCCTTTCAGAAAAATAACCGAAATAATTTCATGCTGCCGGATAGCGTCTGCAAATTCTTTAAATCGTCTGTTCTGAGGATCAAAGGTTTCATTTCCCACAATCAATTTTTTGTCTGTGATGGTGATGACTAATTTGGGAATGGATGAGAAAATCAGGTTCAATGCACGGAAAGATCGTTTCATGCTGTTTTGTATCTGGATGTGTTCATCCGGATAGATCAGCACATTTTTACGGGTAATGTTCAGTTCATTGATAACATCCGTGAACCATGCGGTATCCGGCATGGAGACAGTTGAGTGCCCGGGTGGTTTTTCCGGAAGAGCTTGCGTATTTTCGTGTTTTTCCGCCATTCAGAAGTTTTTTGGTGATACCGGTACCATTTGTTTCCGGTATCTGATTGGTATTTCATGTCCGACATCTGTTGTTTTGTATCTCTATCAATAAAATGTCAGCAATTCAACTCTTTCATTTAAATCTGTCTGAATACTGATCGATAAGCGAAAGATGCAGGAGGGGGATCTGGTGGATCACGAAAAGAATTGCCGCTGAAGGAACGATGAAATCACACGTATCTTATAATCCGTGTTTTATGAATCCCGGTTTCTTCTCTTTTCTCGAATGATATCTTTGCGTGTTTTCTTTTCTGTCGGGGATAATTTCCGCCAGTTTTGATAACGGTTGATCAGGCTTTTTTTCTGTTCCGGTCGGAGCCCTTGAAATTTTATAAGGTTTTCCCGCAGCTGTCTTTTTCTTTCCGGAGGAAGCTGTTGCCATCGTTTGAAATTTTTTCGGAGCGATTGTTTCTGATCCGGCGAAAGGGATTGGAAACGGGAATAATTTTCAATGATCCGCTTTTTTTCATCCGCTGGAAGCTTTTTAAATGTCGCAAGGTTTTGTCTGATCTTATTCCTTTCAGGTTCCGGCAACGATTTCCAGTTATGATACCGGTTGCGGAACGCCTGCTTTTCCTCAGCCGTCATGGACATCCACTCGTCCGTTGCGGATGATGGTTGATCCGACGCATGAGCGGCAGCGATTGTAACAAGCAGGAATGCGAACATCATCACGAGATTATTTTTTATTTTCATCGGCATTTTCCTCGGTAAGTATTTCCATGTCTTTCACGATGTCATAATTTTCCATCAGAGCCATCATTTTCAGGATTTCTAAAACCTTTATGATTTCAAGATCCTCTTCGGATATCCGGACGACATTGGTTTCTGTTTGGCTTTCTTCGGAATGGGCGGGCAGTACCGGCTGAAATAAAAGTACCATCCACAGCAGTAAAAAAATCGATTTCATTTAGGATTTCTCATCCATATTGATAATGGTTTCCAAGTTTTCCAGAAGCTCCAGCCGATCGATTTCCTGAAAATTTCGGAGCATTTCCAGATTCTCCGCAATGACAATTTCATCCATTTCAATGGAGGATGGAGGCTGATGTTTCCACAGAGCCAGACCGACAAGGATCATGGCGCTCAATATGGCTGCGGCCAAGGGTTTATAACGAAATGGAAAAAAAGTGAAAAACGACCACTTGTGCCGTTGTTCTTCCATGGCACGGACGTTTTTCCAGAAGTTGATTTCAAATTGCCGGGATGGTTCTATTTCCGGCATATCATGGATCAATCGATCAGCCTGTTGCAGCGTGGCCAGTTGTTCCCAACAATGTTCACATTTGGTAAGATGCGAACGAAACGCTTCCATCTGATGCTCCGGGAGTTCGGCATCCATGAAGGCCGATATCTGCAGGCTGTCCGGACATGTTGATTTCAATTCAAATACTCCTGTCGGTGTTCTCAATTATCTTCATAAGGGTTTGCCGGGCCCTGTGAATCAAGGATTTGACCGCGCTCTCCGAGTGTTTCATCTGTTGGCCGATCTCCTGGTATGAAAAATCATTATATACTTTCAGCAGCAATGCGGTTCGTTGTTTTTTGGGCAGCGATTTCAGGGCTCGTTTCAGTATCCGGTCCTCATCTTTTTTTTCCATCCGTTCCTGCGGATGGGGGATGTCCGGATCTGCCATCTCCGGCTTCACCGAACCGGAGTCTGTTTGAAATGGCATATCCATATTTTCCGTAACAACGCGATATCGATATTTGCGCATCTCATTCAAACAAACATTGGTGGCGATCCGGAACAGCCAGGTTGAAAATTTGGCCTCCGGCCGGTACCGGGGCGCTGCCTTGTAAACCCGGAGAAATACTTCCTGTGCCAGTTCTTCCGCCATTGCCCGGTCTCCACAAAAACGATAGCAGAAATTGATGATTTTTTTCGAATATTTGGTGAACAGAATTCGAAAACCATCCCGGTCTCCGTTTTGGAACCGCAACATATATTGTGAATCAGGATCTGCTCTCATTTTTTTATTTCAAACACCGGTCGCAGGAAAAAGTTTCGATTTTGGTTGTTAAAAAAAGGCATTGATACCAATTGTGAATCTGGTGGCCGGGTCCGGAGTTTTCCCCTGGTATTCATAAAAATTGCCATGCTGGAACCATCCGGATTCACAAAATAAGGTATAGTTGTTGTGAAGGGTATAAGACACATCAAAGTCTGCTTCCCATCCATACCAGTTTCGTTCCTTTGCGGGTTTATCTTCCGGAAAAAAAGTGGCCAGGGTGAAGGCGGTTTGCCAGTTTTCAGATGGATCATATTGAATTTTTATTCCGGGTGCAATAACACCGGCCCAATAAATGCCGCCCTTGGACAGAAAATCTTCCTCAATTTGATTGCTGAAGCGTGGACTGAAAAAAATGGCGGTTCGGTTATTTTGCGGCATGGGAGCAATAAATGTATTGAAGTTTTTCTGCCTTGCATCGGTTCCGCCGGTTATAAAAAGAAAGGTTCCGGCAGAAAAGGAATTGTTCATCGTGTAAGTAAGATCCATGTCGATCAGGTAGGAAGACACGGTGAATTCCCAATCCCTGTGGGGGTATTCCAGGGTGACTGTACCGCTTCCTGTTTCCAGAATCATAATCCCGGACAGGAAAAAATCACCCAGAAAAATATCGCCGCTCAGGCCATACCAGAATAGGTCGCCCTTGCTATTTGAAAAATTCAACAGATCGGTTTGATCCAGCAACCAGAGAGTCCGGTTTCGAGAATACAGCCATTGGTTTAACAGCACTTGATCCTGATAATTGAGCATGTCGGCAAAACCATTATCATTATCGTGAAACCAGGCACCGAAGATGCTCAACTTTTCTAGAAATCCGATTTGATAATCAATTGTTGTGGACAGTATCGGGGAGATATGGATGATTTCAGCCGCCTCCAGCTTGCCGGAAAGTTTGCGTGTGAATTGATACTGGGCTGTTATGCCCGGCTCATTGCCGGCCATGATATAGCCCCTGCCAAGGCGGAACGACTGGATGCCGATATCGGAAATCAGATCAAATTTACGGAGGCTCACATAGGCGTTGGCAAATTCGGCGGAAAGCTCATCGGTATCTTCTTCATTCCAGGTGTGGTCCCAGGTCAGATCGGCAAGCAGGTAGAGGCTGAACAGATTGCCTTCCGACACGTGCAGATCCGGAGAAATGGTGATGATATGAAAAGGGTCGCTTTGATTAAAATTTCCGGTGATTGAGTTGAAATAATTGTTTTCCAATGTGAGTTGCTGGTCCAACATGATCCCGGCCTGGTATTCCAGTGGAAAAGCCGCTGCCGGCAACAGTATCAGCATACAAAGGATGATGGTGTTGATTTTCGGAATATATTGAATCATGTTGGGCAAACCAATTTACGTGGTTTTATTGATGTGCTTTCAAAAAAAATGAAATTTGCGCGTTTGTAGCAGGAATGAACCGCCAAGGTCAACATCATTTATTATCAAATGGTTATGGAAAAAATCAAAATTGGTGCAACTTTTTCCATCTGAGTGTGTTTAAGAAACCAAACATCGATGCAAACAGGTTAAACAAATATCACAGCATGTGTTAAACGAATATTGAATTCAGGAGGTTTATTATGAAGCGTAAGAATATTTTTCGAAAAGTTTTCGGCTGGTTTGGAATCGGACTATTGCTGGGTATCATGGGCCTGACCGGCTGTTCCAGTGATCAGGCTTCGGATTCGGCAACAACGGAAAACGGTGAACTAGTCATCAGCCTGACCGATGCCGAGGGAGATTTTTCCAGTTATACGGTTGATGTTTTGTCTATCAATCTTACTAAACAAAACGGTTCGGTGGTCAGCACCCTGCCGGTAACCACAAGAGTGGATTTCGCACAATATACGGAGATGACTGAATTTCTGACTGTCGGCACCATTCCATCCGGTGTATATACCGAGGCAAGTCTTACCTTGGATTATCAGAATGCGGATATCTGGGTGGAGAATGACGACGGTGGTCTGGTCAAGGTGAATACAATCGTTGACGAAGACGGTAATCCCATTACCACCATGACCGTTTCCGTACATCTGGAAGATGACAATTCTCTGCTGATTGCACCGGGCATTCCTGCCCACCTTACCCTTGACTTTGATTTGACCTCTTCCAACAAGGTGACGTTTGCCAATGATGGGACATCCGTACTGACGGTCGAACCCATTTTGATTGCCGATATTGATCCGGAAAATCCCAAAACCCATCGCATGCGCGGCCCGTTGGGCAGGGTCGATGTCGCGGCCGGAACATTTGAATTGATGCTGCGGCCTTTTTATCATGTGATTGCCGGGAACGACCGGCGGTTTGGTTCCTTGATGGTAACAACGCTGGAAAGCACGGTGTATGATATCAATGGCCGGCAGTATGAAGGTTCGGCCGGTTTGACGGCTATGGATGATTTGACAGCCTATACGGCTGTGGTGGTGATCGGGGATTTGAAGTTCAATCCCTACCGGTTTGAGGCAACCGAGGTCACTACCGGCACCAGCGTGCCGGGCGGCAGTTTGGATGCCGTCACCGGCAATGTCATCAGCAGAGAAGGCAACACGGTTGTGGTGAAAGGTGCAACGCTGATCCGAAATGACGGCAGTGTTGTTTTTCATGATATCCTGACGGTTCTGATCGATGATGCGACGACCGTAAAACGGCAGTTGTCAAAGGATGAATTTTCCATCCGTGATATCTCCGTGGGGCAGCGGTTGACAGTTTTCGGGGTGTTGACCAGCAGTGATATCGATTCACTAGAGTTGGATGCAACCGGAGAAAATCAGGGGTATATTCGCATGCTGCTGACGACCGTAAGAGGCACGGTTGTGAGCGACACCCCGGTACTGACACTTGATCTGCAATCCATCGATGCCCGGAGAATCAGTATATTTGATTTCTCCGGCACCGGTATCGATGTCGATCATGATACCGATCCGGACCACTATGAAGTCAATACCGGAACCCTGGATCTATCCTCGTATGGAACAAATGATACCCTGAAAGCAAGAGGGTTTGTAAACGGGTTTGGCCAGGCACCGGCTGATTTTACCGCGCAAACTATCGTGGATGTGGCCAATGTGCGATCCTTTATGCGGGTTACCTGGGCGCCACCTTCGACCGCACCTTTTCAGGCCCTGTCATCGGAAAAGATCGTATTAACAAAAGATAATCATGGAAAATTCCATCACCTCGGACGGGCCGGGGTCATTGTTGACCTGGATGATATGGCCGCTGAAACTACGATTCAGCCCCAATCCGCGACACAGGGAAGATTTTTGATCCAATACCGGGAAAGCCGTCAATTTTTTACAACATTTGAATCCTTCATCACGAGATTGGAAAACCATCTTGAAGATGGAAAAAAGGTTCATAATTTGTTTGCCACCGGTTTGTTTGATCCGGCCAGTGCAATCCTGACAGCGGATTGCATTGAGTTCAGAATCAAATAGCTTGAACCGGAATTGGCTGCAAAGCTTTTTCCGATGAAAATCCGTAAAACCGGGCAGCCGTTTTTGCTGCCCGGTTTTTTTGCTTTAGGACTTGATAAACTCCTGTTGTGTTTTATCGAATGCTTGATTTGATCATATGTTTTGGAATATACATCAGTATCTGTTTTGTATATTCTCTTTTTTCAAATGACCGAAATGATAAACGGTGGAATTGTGATTCGAAATACTATCATCAAGCTTATCGTATTTATTGTGCTTTCAGTCAGCATCCTTGCGGCGGGCGGAGAGTATGTTGATCGATGTTTCCACGAAATCGGAATGAGGACGATAATCGATTCGAATCAACATTATCTGCAGCAGTCATTTGATCGCGCTACTGCCGGTTTTCTGGTTTTATCTGTTATTAAAAGCGGGCTTGCCGTCATTGAAGGTTCTCAAATCGGGGTTGGTTTCAATCTTGAGCTGGGGGATATTGTTCAGTCATTATATGATTATGTGGATATTGCCTGGAAAACCGTTCTTGCCGGTGGGACCATTTTGATGCTGACACGCCTGACCCTGGATGCGGTTGCGGCCATTGACCATTATTTTCTATCCGTTACGCTTTTTTTCTTTTTGATGTACATGATGGTGAAATGGATTCTGCCCAAGGCAATTCAGATATCCCGGTTTTTAAGAGAGGCGGTTTTGTTTTTGATCGTGATCACGATGAGTTTGTATTTCATTCTGCCGTTGTCCATTAAAGCCGCCTCTTTTTTATCTGCAAAAATATCCCAGCCTCTGATCCAGGAAACCCAGGCAAGTTTTGCACAAATTAAGGAGGAATTTTCACCCGGAGGGATTCAAAAAAAGCTGTTTTCAGGCCAGAATCTGAAAGAAAAGAACTGGTATTCTGCCATGAATTTTTCTGAAAATCTGGAAAGAGTGAAACAGCGTTTTACGGCATTGCAGGAATATTTTGCAGAAAGAACAAAACAGGTTTCGGTGTGGACCATAAAATTGATTGCAGGGTATTTATTTGATTGTATAATATTTCCTCTGACTTTTCTGGTTGTTCTTTACGTTGTTACCAAAGGTATGATTCAGTATTGTTTCGGTATCAGCAGGGGTGCAAGCGTAAAAGAGGATATGGAATATTTGTTGATCAAGTATTACGGCAAGCCGGTGGATTCTAAAGGGCTTGAGCGAGAAGTATCCTGACCGGATACAACTTGTGCAATACAGTATTCCATGATATTTTTTAAGTATGGAAAAAATATTTCTCCAGATACGGGAGCGGGCTCGTCAGATTGTTTCGACTTATCCCCGGCAGCCATTCTATCAGGAAAATGATCATGCGGTTCAACAATCACGCAATCTGTTTGATAAACATCCGGTTATTAAAAAGCTTATTGATTTAGTTGAACAAAATATGGCAAACAACCTGGGGCATGGCATGGATCATGCCATCAAGGTCACTCTGGATGCCGGGGCACTGATGTTTATTGAGGGAACGTCGGCTGGATACGCGGAGTCTCGTATTCACCGCTATGTGTTTCTGGCGCAATGTGCCGGGCTCCTGCACGATGTCAAACGGTCTCAAAAGCAACACGCTGAAAAAGGAGCGGTTTTTGTAAAAAAGACGCTGGACTCCTGGGACTCGTTTGCTCCGGAAGAGGTGGTGTGTATCGCGTGTGCGATACAAAATCATGAGGCCTTTACCAAGCAGAAACCAAGCAAAACCATTGAAAATGAACTGGTGTCCAATTGCCTTTATGATGCAGATAAATTCCGCTGGGGTCCGGATAATTTTATGTATACCGTATGGGATATGATTGAATCAGCCGGAGTACCTTTTACCGAATTCGTCAACCATTATCCCAAAGGAATGCTGGCACTGCAAAAAATCAGGACTTCCTTTCGCACCAAAACCGGCATGAAGTTCGGTCCGCAATTTATTGATACAGGGCTTGCCATCGGGCGGGAACTGTATGAAGTGATTCAACGGGAGTTTGCCGTTCCGCATCGATAAACCTTCGCGGCCTTTCGTTATTTTTTTCAACCTGCGCTTACCGGCAGAATCAATCCTTCTATATTTTATTATAGCTATATACTTAAATGCTCATAATTATGAATAATATTTCATAATTATAGTTCTTTGGGGGGGGGCTATATAAATTAGAAAATTATTTAAATTTAGCATGTTAATATATTTTTTTTGTTGTAGGCACATTTTATGCTTAAGGGAACATCGTTTTTATTTGCGATTAATGGCAAGCATAAATTTTTTTTAACCACTCAAATTAAAAATCAGAAAGGAGGAAAGGGGATAAATAAATTAAAACAAAACCATTAATTGAGGCAATAATTTTATTTAACAGCATAAATTGATTGATGAGAGGACTTATGAAAAAAATATTAGCAGTGTTTATAAGCTCAATTCTTATTTTATTGGGCGCTTCCGGAATTGCTTTTTCAGCTCCGATGACATGGACGGATTTTATCGATTTCAATCCTGACATTTTAGTCCCGCCGACTTTGAAATATACTCATGATATTTCAGATGACGGTTTCTCAAGCCCTTTCATGGGCGGTAATGACTGGATTGATTCATATGAACTAAAAGTTGATATCTATGATGATAACTTGGGTACCAAAGGTTATTTTCTGGGATTCATACCGTATAACATTCCTGATGGTTCCGAAGCGGCAATCATCGGTACATCGGGCGGAATTTATTCATATGATTTTGCTTTAACCTCCAATACATTTGAGGGCAATATTCTGGGGATTCTTGACATCTTGATGGATGGTAAAATAAACGTCACCATTTCATCCTGGTGTGGAGATTTCATGGTGGCTTCTTCAACGTTGGCTGCCCATGGTGATGACGGTACTGCACCGGTACCCGAGCCCGCCACAATGTTCCTCTTGGGAACAGGCCTTGTCGGACTGGCCGGATTCAGCAGAAGAAAGTTGAAAAAATAATCCGGCAGAATTATCTGTCTGTTTTAATCATCAGACATAGCACGGAGAGGCAGATTCGGAAAGGAATCTGCCTCTCTGCTTTTTTTCGACTGTTCATAGAAGCTACTCATGAAATATTCTTGGGACCCTTGATGAAATGGTGGAAACGATTTCATAGTTTATGGTGCCGATGGTTTCGGCAATTTCATCCACGGCAATGCTTGCTGCGTTCTGCTTTCCAAAAACAACCACTTCGTCATTGATACATGCTTCCGGTATTTCTCCGACATCCAGCATGATCAGGTCCATACACACCCTTCCGACAACAGGGGCCTTTTTCCCGCACACCAGCATGAACCCCTTGGAGGAGAGAAGCCTGCTGTAACCATCTGCATAGCCCAGGGGGATGGTGGCAATGATGGTTTGTTTTGGGGCCTTCCATGTACCGCCATAACTCACGGAAAAACCTTTGGGGACCTTTTTCAGATGCAGGATGTTGGTTTTCAGTTCCATCACGGGCCGTAAGTTAATTTTTTCCCGATCCATTTCCTGAGACGGATATAAGCCGTATAGTGCAATCCCCGCCCGAACCATATCCATGTGGGTTTCCGGCATGTCAATGATTGCCGCACTGTTGGCTGCATGGTGAATCATGGCTTGGAAGGAAGTTGTCCGGGAGAGCTGATCCAGCAGGTTGCGAAATAATGCAAATTGCCGGATCGCAATGGTCTTGTCCCTGTGATCCGCAGAAGCAAAATGGGTATAGATTCCCTCGATAAAAAGATGCGGCAGCCGGATGATGGCGGAAATTTTTTGGATCAAGCGCGAATACATATTTTCCTGGTTTTCTGCAGACAGGGGATCAATTAAAAAGCCAAGTCTTCCCATTCCCGAGTCAATTTTTAAATGAGCTTTTAAGGTGGCTCCCTGCTTTCCGGCAGCATGGGAATAGCGTTCCGCAAGTTCCGGATATCCAATGGTTTGTGTCAGGTTATAGTAGAGCAGTTTGTCCGTGTCATCCGGCGGCGTATAACCAAATATCAGAATCGGTTTGTCAATGCCGGACTCTCTGAGTTTGATTCCTTCAATCAGTCTTGCCACACCAAGCGCGTTAGCGCCTTTATTAAGAGCGGTTTTTGCAATCTCCATTGCACCGTGTCCATAACCATCAGCCTTGACAACCGCCATGATGCTTGATTCCGGACGGGTGATCCTGCGCAGCTCCTGAAGGTTATGTGCAATTGCATCAAGATGTATTTCAGCCCTGGTGCCGATGATACTCAACGGGGCCTCCTGTTTTTTTCTGATATGGTTTAATAGATCAAAGTGGGTTCAGCGTAAAAAGCAGGATAGAGCAATCAGGCATTGATATCAATACAATAATGTTATAAATTGATCCTGCTTTTAAGGGTACTTTCAATTTGTTTCCGGGTAGCGGATCAAGCCTGTCGGCGATTTGATGTCTGCATGCCGGTTGTTTATTTTCATTGCCAATGGATAAGGTTTTTTCATTATTATGAGATACTTACCGATTGATTCCTCTTTATTTGCCGGAAACAGAGAACGTTTCGCAAAAAAATTAAAACAAAATGCCATTGCTGTTTTTCATTCAAACGACATGATGCCCACAAGTGCGGATGGTACCCATCCCTTTGTTCAACATCCGGATCTTTTCTATTTATCTGGAATTGATCAGGAAGACACAGTTTTGATGATCTGCCCGGATGCCAAAGAAAAAAAATACAGGGAAGTATTGTTTATCCGAAAGACCAGTGACGTTATCGCAATCTGGGAAGGAAATAAGCTCACCCGGGAACAAGGAACCTCCATTTCCGGGATACGGACGGTCTATTGGATGGAAGATTTTCAAAAGATATTTCGGTCCATGGTATTGGAATCCGAACGGATCTATCTGAACACCAATGAGCACGCAAGGGCGGATATGACGGTTGAGACCAGGGATATTCGATTTTTGAAATGGTGCCGGGAAGCCTATCCATTGCATCAATATGAACGACTGGCGCCGATTATGCAGGATTTGCGATCCATCAAATCCGTGATGGAAGTAGACCTGATCAAAGAAGCCTGCAGAATCGCCGAAAAGGCATTCCTGAGGGTACTGAAGGTCGTAAAACCGGGAATCCGGGAGTTTGAGGTTGAAGCGGAAATTATTCATGAATTGATCAGAAACCGTTCAAGGGGTCCGGCCTTCCCTTCCATTATTGCTTCGGGAGCAAATTCCTGCATTCTTCATTATATTGAGAACAACCGGCAGTGCAGGAAGGGGGATGTCCTGCTGATGGATTTCGGGGCGGAATACGCCAATTATGCTTCCGATGTCACACGAACCATACCGGTCAGCGGCAAATTTTCAAAAAGACAGCGAAAGATCTATGAGGCGGTTCATCGGATTCAGAAACAGGCCATCCAAATGCTGATTCCGGGAAACACCTTTCACCGGTATCATAAAGAGGTCGGCAAGATCGTGGAAAAGGAGCTGATTCAGCTTGGCCTGTTGACATCAAAGGATATCAGCAGGGAGGAGGATGAAAACCCGGCATATAAAAAGTACTTCATGCATGGAATTTCTCATCATCTGGGCCTGTCGGTCCATGACATAGGTGACAGGCATCGGGCATTTGAAAATGGAATGGTGTTGACGTGTGAACCCGGAATCTATGTTCGGGAAGAAAAAATCGGGGTACGTATTGAAAATGATATCCTGATCACGGAAAAAGGGCCGGTAGACCTGACCCGAAACATACCTTCCGATCCTTCGGAAATTGAAGACATCATGAATTCGTGAATGAACATTGGTCAAATTTGAGAAAAGGGCAGGAATGAAAATGCGCAAAAAAAGTGTTTTTCTTCTGGCAGTACTGTTCATGGGGCTGTTTCATCCGGATTCTGCCGTATCCGGTGAGAAGAACAGGCATAATCGTATTTCCGTGTTGCTGAGAGATGGATCTGTGATTACAACGCCTGATCTTCAAGGTGCCGTTACGGATCAGGACGGCATGTTCACCACGTTAAACCGGTATGTTCAGCTCAAATCCCTGTCCATTGACGCACTAGTTTTTTATCAGGGTAACAATAAATATGTTTTTGATTGGGAGCAGATTATCAAAAATATTCATTCCATTGAACTGATAAGTCCGGATCTGGATGGTTATGATCATGGTGCCATGATTATCACCCCGAAAAAAGGGAAACAGATCAAGACATCAGATGCCACACTTCTCCAATATATTGGCCATGACCAGCCAACAAGCCGGCTGACCATACTGGAATATGATAGTTACAACAAATGGTGGCGGGAGGCCTTTCTGGATATACAAAAAGTAAAAAAGATCGTATTCGGTTCCGATGAGCTTTTAAAGCTGGCCCCCTCTCCGGAGCCGCAAGTGGAAAAAAGGAGCGGCAAGGATGGATTTGAAACAACCGCAGACGGGATATCCAAAAGGTTGCATCCGGATGGCTCGGGACAAGGTGTGAATCTGAACATCGAGTTTGATGTGAATTCTGCTAAAATTCGAAAGTATTCAATACCTCTGGTTCAGGAACTGGGCAAAGCGCTGGTCAGCCTGAAGCCAAATGGAAAAACGCTTTTGATCAACGGTCATACTGATTCGGATGGATCGAAAAAATACAATCTGAAACTCAGCAAAAAGCGGGCTGAGTCTGTAAAAGCATATCTTATGAAGCATTATAATCTGCAGGGGCTTGCCATTCAGACAAAGGGATACGGTGAAAGCACCCCCATTGCGCCCAACAAGGGAAAGGAAAATAAACAGAAGAACCGCAGAGTTGAGGTGAAATTAAAACCATCAGAATAAAGGTCCGCTTTTTTTACACGCCATCAAATAAATTGACAATACGGGAAACACCGACACTTTTTTTGTTAACAATTATTTGAAATTATATGTCTTTTTTTGATTCGAGATTGGCATTATCCTTGCTGCTTCAAGGTGTCGCCTATTCAGGAAAATTGCAGACACGGATTGGATTTGCCCTTATGTTGCGGATGAAAATGATAAAACAGAATCTCGTCATCCTTTTTATTGTCGTATCTGTTTCAGGCATTCGGCCGGTATGGGCAGATCATGGCGGCGGTGTTGTTCGGATCGGTGTCCTCGCCAAAATGTCCGTTCAGGAGTGCCTGGAAGAATGGCAGCCTACAGCACAGTATCTGGAAGACAGTATTCAGGGATTGCACTTCGAAATCATACCGTTGTCCTATGACCGTATTTATACTGCCGTGAAAAGCGGTTCCGTTGATTTTATTCTTGCCAATCCATCTTTTTATGTTGAGCTGGAGCGCTGGTATGGAGCCAACCGGATTGCGACATTGAAAAACCGTTGTTCCAATGGAATATGCAAGTCATACGGCGGTGTAATTTTTTGGTTAAAGCGCCGTACCGATATCGCCACCTGGGAGGATCTGAAAGGGAAACGCTTCATGGCAGCCAATGAATTTTCATTGGGTGGATGGCGGATCGTCTGGCGGGAGTTGAAAGAGAGGGAGATCGACCCCTATCGTGATTTTAGTTCGTTACGTTTCGGGCTTACCCATGAGGAAGTGGTGCTTGCTGTTTCCAGCGGTCAGGTGGATGCGGGCAGCGTTCGTACGGATATTCTTGAACAGCTGGCAGCAGAGGGGAAAATTCATCTGGATGATTTTTCGATCCTCGATCGGGCAACGCCGAAAGAAGATCCGATGCCGTTTTTGTGTTCCACCCGCCTGTATCCGGAATGGCCTATGGCGAAAATGCAATCAACGGCCGATGGCCTGGCGGAAAAGATAACCGTCGCTCTTTTGCAGATGGAGCCGGACAGCCCTGCCGCCAAAGCGGCGCGATATGCAGGCTGGACCATACCGGCGAACTATCAGACGGTTCATGAATGTCTCCGGTTCCTGAAAGTGGGACCGTATGAGAACCTGGGGAAGATATCGGTAAGAGATGTCATTCAGTCTTACTGGCGATGGCTGTTGGCGGCGGCACTGGCCTGCATCGGTTCTGCTGTATCGGTTGCGGTTATTCTGCGGTTGAACCGCAAAATCCGGGACTCCCATCGCCGTTTGAAAGATGAGATCGCTGTGCGTCGCAAAACAGACGAGGCTTTGAAAGATGCCAAGGAAATTGCTGAAGCGGCCACGCGGGCCAAAAGTGAATTTCTGGCCAATATGAGCCATGAAATCCGTACACCGATGAATGGTGTGATAGCGGCAGCAGAATTGGCCATGGGTGAAACACTGCCGCCGAAGGTTGAACGGTATGTGAAAATTATTCACACGAGTGCTCATTCCCTGCTGGGATTGATCAATGATATTCTGGATTTTTCAAAAATTGAAGCCGGCAAGATGAGCATGGATGCCAAACCTTTTATGCTGGACGAACTGCTGGACAGGGTAGTCAATCTGTTTTTCAACAGCGCTTCGGAAAAAGGAATTGAACTGCTGGTGGATATCCATCCGGAAACACCCCGCGCTTTGATCGGTGATCCCATGCGACTGCAGCAGATTTTGACCAATCTGGTAGGGAACTCGGTCAAATTCACGGAAAACGGCGGTTTTATTTTAATTGTCGTGAAGATGACCGATTCCTCATCCCAAAACGTGGAACTGCAATTTCAGGTACAAGACACCGGTGTGGGCATTCCGTCATCCTATCTGGAACGGCTGTTTCAGCCATTTACCCAGGCGGATGCCTCGGATACGCGGCGATACGAGGGTACCGGGTTGGGGTTGAGTATTTGTAAGCGGCTGGTGGAGATGATGGCGGGCCGGATCTGGGTGGAAAGCACAGTCGGTTCCGGCAGTACTTTTTATTTTACCATCAGGATTGATTGCCGGCCGGTGGATGTTTCCGGGAAGTTCAATCCACCTTTGGAATTGCGGCGTTTGCGTGTTCTGGTCGTGGATGACTGCCGGGAGAGCCTGTCACTGGTGAGCCGGATGATTGCATCATTTGATTTTACATCCGAAACAGCCGTGTCCGGCAGCGAGGCCATTGCGAAAATACAGGAACATAAAGCGAATGACCAGCCGATCGGGCTGGCAATTGTCGACTGGCGGATGCCGGGAATGGATGGGCTGGAAACCGCCCGTCAAATTCGAACCGTTTGTAAATCCGATATTCCGATCATTATGATGACCGCATTTGGAAAAGATGCGGAACGAAAGGCAGCTGAAAAAATCGGTATCGGCTGTTTTTTGACAAAACCCATATACTCCTCAACCCTGTATAATGCCATCATGGATGTTTTCGGTCGGCAGACCGACAAGAAGCGATTGATGAACGATGGCATCGGCACGGATGCAACGATATACAAACGGCAGCTGAATGGGTTCCATATTCTGGTCGTGGAAGACAATCCTACCAACAGTGAAATTGCAGTTGCAATCTTAGAAAGCGCCGGAATTTCTGCGGAGATAGCTGAAAACGGCCGGATGGCATTGGAAAAACTGCGCGCACAGGCATTCGATGCAGTTTTGATGGATATCCAAATGCCGGAAATGAACGGTTATGAGGCCACGCGCCGGATACGCCGGGATTTGGGAATGAACGCACTGCCCATTATCGCCATGACGGCGCATGCCATGCGGGGTGATGAAGAAAAATGCATCCAAGCCGGAATGGACGGGTATATCTCAAAACCGATCCACCAGGCGCGATTGTTTCAATTGCTGTGGCGACTTTTGAAAAACAGGAATCCTGCCCTGGCATCGGCACCTGCCGAAGAAAATTCATTTTCGCCCCATCCGGAGAGCTTGCCGGATCGGGCGGAGGGGCTGCATATTCGGGAAACCCTTGCCGCAACCCAACTGGAACCGGCCGTATATCTTAAAATCGTCAATGGATTTTCGACCCATAACCGGAACACAGGTGCCGCAATAGAAACCGCAAAGAATGAAAAGGATTGGGAACAATTAAGCCTGCTCGCCCATAACCTCAAGGGCAGCAGTGCGAATATCGGGGCCGTCGATGTGATGTCGGCAGCGGAAGATCTGGAAAACAAACTTCGGAGCCAACCTGCGGAAACGGAAATATCAGACGCGTGCGACCGATTGTGTGCGGCCCTGAATACTGTAATGACAACGATCGATCGTATCGCTTCCTCGCAAACGGCAGCAGCCGTATCCGATTCTTCGGCATTTGAACAGGTTTTCCGAGGGGATTTCAAGGAACGGATCGTATTGCTTGGGCAACTGCTGGACGTACTGGAAAGATCGGATCCCAAAAGCTGTCGCGAATACCTCTCCAGACTGAAGACGATGTTGCATGCGAATGCTTATGAGATGCTTGAACATCGGATCGATACATATGATTATGAAGATGCTGTGGTGATTGTCCAAGAGATGATCCGGGAGGAAAATGCCGGAAATGTCGGATAAGGAATTGATATTGATTGTTGACGATAATCCGACCAATCTCGATGTATTGGTCAATACCCTCGAAAACGATTACCGGCTTGGAATCGCGAAAAGCGGTCTGAAAGCATTGGATTACATCCGGCGGGAAAAGCCGGATATGGTTCTGCTGGATATCATGATGCCGGAAATGAGCGGGTTTGAAGTCTGTGAACGATTAAAGGCGGATCCGGCTTTTCGAGATATTCCGGTGATATTTATTACGGCCCTGGACGATATCCAACGAAAGACCCGGGGCTTTGAAATGGGTGCAGTCGATTATATCACCAAACCGTTTATTGCAGAAGAGGTGCGGATACGTATCCGCACGCACCTGGCTTTGAAAACCGTTCAAAAACAGCTTGCGGAGCAGAATAGCAATTTGTCGGAAACCGTGGCTCAAAAAACAGCGGAAATTCGTCAGATGCTGAATGCCACGATTTCCGTGATCACGTTAATGGCAGAGATACGTGACCCATACACAGCCGGACATCAGCAGCGGGTGTCTTCTCTGGCCGGCGCTATCGCACGGCACATGGCTTTGCCTTTGGAAACGATCCGGGCCATCGAGCTTGCCGGTATCCTTCATGATATCGGGAAAATACGGATTCCCCTTGCGGTCATCAATCGTCCCGGCGACCTTCTGGAAACAGAGCGTGAGCTGCTGAAAATCCATCCGAAAATTGGATATGAACTGTTAAAAACCATTCCTTTTCCCATGCCGGTGGCCGATATCGTGCTGCAGCATCATGAACGAATGGATGGCTCCGGTTATCCGCTCGGGCTGATCGGCACGCAAATCATGCTGGAGGCCAGAATTCTCGCCGTAGCCGATGTTACGGAAGCGCAAAGCTCTTTCCGTCCATACCGTCCGGCCCTGGGGCTGGAAGCAGCCCTTGCTGAAATCGAGGAGAACAGCGGGAAGTTATATGATCCCCAGATTGTTGCCGCATGCAAAATTGTTTTCAGGCAAGACGGTTTTCGCTGGGAGTCCCCTATCTCCATGAAACCATAAAAAAACCATAACTATCAGTATCGATAAGATCTTTTTATATTGATTTGCACTGCCTTTCAGATGATGATATGGAACACTGCGTTGGACATGACATGTTGATGATTTCTCATGGATAATAGACGGATTCACATTAGAGGGATATGACGAAATTGATTGCGATTATGATTGGCGGCAGCCTTGGCGCATTATGCCGATACAGTATTGCCGTGACAGCCGGAAAATATTTCGGGGCACGATTTCCGGTTGGAACCTTGCTGGCGAATTTTATCGGGTGTTTTCTGATCGGAGTCGCCCTTGCCATGGCAGATAAAACACAGCTGTTCAGTCCTACGGGGCGGCTTTTTTTTGTGACCGGTTTTATCGGAGCCTTAACGACTTTCTCCACCTATGCTCTTGAAACGTTCCAGGCGGGAAGGAGCGGGTCGATCATGGTTGCCGCGCTGAATGTTGCGGTAAGTAATATCGGAGGGATTATGCTGGTTTTTATCGGGATCTGGTTCACCCAGACGATGTTGCACGGAAAATAAACAAACGGTTCTTTTTCACATATTGAAAAGGTGGTGTCATCTATGTCAAAGGTTGCGATCGCCGGTATATTGTCATTAATACTCGCGGCAATGACTTTCGGGTATCAGGCGATATCTTCGGTTATGGGACCGAAAGCGTCTTATAAAACCATATTGCTGGTGGATGTTCTGGACAAAAATATTGTTTCGTGGATTGATGGTATACCATCCGATACCTTGTTTAAAGTGATGGATTATATCGTTACAACGCCTCTTTCTCTGCTGTTTGCTATTATCGGTGTATTTTTGCTGGTGATCAGCAGTTTCCGGTGGCGTTAGAATCCACTGTCTGCCGTCAGCAGTTTTCTATGGACGTGACAAGGATGCCGTCATCTGAGATTTCCCATTTTATGTTAAAATTATAAAGTTTTACACCAAATACTTTTGGAACCGGTCTGTGAGAATGGTAGGCAGGCCGCGGATCAATTGAGAGTGTTTGAACAATCAGTTTCGACAGGCCGGGGCAGCTTTGTTTTTCTATTTCCGTGCAGGTTTCGAGGGCTTGTGGGGAGAATTCAACAGCCAATTCGGATTCCGGCGCTGCGGCGGCAAAACCGCCGGCAGCAGAGGGTATCATATCCGCATAGGGAAGATATGGTTTGATATCCAGAACCGGGGTTTGATTCAGAAAATCACCGCCTTTTACCGATAATATGATACAGGAGCCTTCTTGTCTGATGTTCATCAGCCTTACCGAGGACATTCCGATACGGTTTGGCCGAAAACCGGAACGTGTTGCAAAAACACCGACCTTTTGATTCCCGCCCAATCTTGGAGGACGAACGCACGGTTTCCAGTCTTTAATTTTTATGGCATGAAATACAAACAAGATCCAGATATGGGAAAAGGTTTCCAGTTTGCGAAAGGCCTCTTCCCGGTTATAAGGAGGGAAGATTTCCACCTCGGCAGGCGCTTCCGATACTAGCCCGGATTGTCTCGGGATACCAAATTTTTCCGTAAAGCAAGAGTGGATGATTCCGATATGTTGAAAGGTGGTGTTCATGGCTGCGCTTGGGCATCGGCAATGGCGACTTCTTCAAACGTTTTGATTTCAATTAGAATTCTGGTGGCAGCATCCATCAATTCCATAGCAAGGGCGGCCCCTGTGCCTTCGCCCAGTCTGAATTGCAGGTCCAGAAGGGGTTCAAGATTCAATTCTTCGAGCATGAATCGATGGCCGACCTCCACGGATTTGTGGCCGGCAAAAAGATAGTTGCGTGCTGCCGGTGCCAGCTTGCAGGCAATCAGCGCCCCTGCAGTCGAAATGAGCCCATCGCAGATTACGGGAATGTTGTTTGCCGCGGCCCCGATCACCAGGCCCGCGAGACCGCCGATTTCAAACCCGCCCACCTTTGCAAGCACGTCGATGGGATCATCCGGATCTGGGGAATTGCATGTGAGTCCTCTTTCAATAGCGGAAATTTTTTTCATGAGCCCATTGTCATCGATACCGGTTCCGCGTCCGCATAGTTGCGAGACCGGTAGATGGGAAAAGCAGGCGATGATTGCTGTGGATGGGGTGGTATTGCCGATTCCCATGTCGCCTGTACCCAGAAGGTGAACAGGCCCATTTTTAACCAGTTCGTCAATTATTTCAATACCATTTTCAATACTTTTAACGGCTTCTTCCCGTGTCATGGCGGGCCCTGTCGAGAGGTTTTTGGTACCCCGGCCGACTTTTTTATGGAAGATGGGCAGATCGGCCGGAAAATCATGCGCAACTCCCAGGTCTGCAACCTCCACCCGCGCATTGGCATGTCTTGCAAGGACATTGATGGATGCACCGGCGTGGATAAAATTATAAACCATCTGACTGGTCACTTCAGAAGGAAACAGGCTGACTCCCTCTGCACAGACTCCATGATCACCGGCACAGGTAACGATGATTTTATGGGTCAGCCTGACATCCAGGGTTTCAAATATTCCGGCCAGCCTGGCACCGACATCTTCCAGAATACCCAGGCTTCCGGCAGGACGTGCCTGTCGGCGAAGTCTTTCCTTTGCCTGTTCATATACTGTCGTATTGGGTCTATGGATATTTCGGATTGTTTTTTCAAGCATGGTCATGCTGTATTCTCCTTCTGCAATCAAAAAAACGTGCGGTCATCATGATTCGCAACACGGATTTTCAATTCATTTATGATGGCTGGAATGGATGGAAAAACGCTATGCGTCCGTATCGTTTTTTTCAGCAGGCATTGGTATCTTGATGAAGTCGACTCCCTCTTCTTTCAACATTTTTTCTTCTTCTTTGCTGGATATACCTTTTATGTTTCTGGGTTCCGTTACACCATAATGTATTTTCAAGGCTTCTTTGGTAAAATCAGTTCCCACATCATCGAAGTTTTTTTCTACAAAATCAAAAATTTGTTTGCTGATGTTTTCCAATGCCGATTGTGGATTGATCTGCATGTCTTTTGAGGCGGCATTGGATTTGATAATGCCGAACCGGCTCAATGCTTTGGACACGGAAATGCTGTTGCAGACCGGGCAGGTAACAAGCCCTCTTTTTTTCTGTTTATCAAAAGCGCCGTTGCTTTCAAACCATCCTTCAAAAGAATGTCCGTTTTCACATTGTAAATCAAATGCAATCATTTAACCATTCCGGATTGGATGCACTTTGTATGTTAAAATTTTCCATTTTATTCAATATTTTGATTGATTGTTTCCCTTGACGGGTTTCATACCATAACGGCTGAAAATTGAAAAGAAATTATTGACATAATTGACACTTCAGCATCATATTGGAATAACTATGGCAGGCTGCAGGAGATGTTACCGGTTTAGAAAACGAAAAAATTTCTTGCCGGATGCTTTTCAAACGATTATTAAAAATTTATTTTGGATGGTTATGGTTTCTTTTCGATTATATATACTGAGAAACAAAACCATCGTGCGGTGAATATTCGTTGGCTGCGGTTGTGATCTAAAGGGCCTTCGAAGGAAAAAGAGAGAATATGATGATATCCCAATGGAGAACAGATTCAATGAAATATATGGCTATGTTAGGGCTGCTCATGATCGCCTTGACCGGTGATGCATATGCGGAAAAAATGTACGTGACGAATATCATTAAGGTTACGCTGAGGACCGGGGCAGGGACCGATCATAAGGTGATTCAGATGCTTCAGACCGGAAATGAGGTAGAGGTTCTGGAGCCCGGAGGAGACTGGAGCCGTGTCCGTTCAACTACCGGCAAGGAAGGATGGATTTTAAGCCGTTTTCTTTCTCCGGAAATGCCAAGCGATTTGATGCTGGATGCATTGCAGGGAAAATATGATAAATTATTGGCCCGGACATCGGTTCTGGAGGCAGAAAATGCAAAATATGTTGAAGAAAATAAAAGGCTGGTGTCTGAGCTCGATCAAATAACGGCATCTTTAAACAAAATTTCGAATAGTTATGAAACCTTGAAGCAGGAATCCGCTGATTTTCTATCATTAAAATCCAAGTATGAGGAAGCTACTCTCAACCTTGAAAAACAAACCAGAAGAGCAACGGAATTAAACGAGCTACTACTGCAAAGAAACATCAAGATCGGATTATTGGGTGCCGGGGTTCTCTTTTTTGGTTTTCTCATTGGATTTAGCACAAAAAAACAGCGAAGACGGTCATCCTTGCTGTAATGATCGGAAAGGGTAATTCCCTTAGCAGACCGGTGAATATTCATTTATTATAGATCCCTGCAGAACCCATCTTTGATATTGACTTATCCAGGATAAAATAATGTCAGGAAAAAATGATATGAAGATAGAATCTGATTTTTTAATTATTGGAAGCGGAGTTGCCGGCCTGATGTTTGCGCTCAAGGTGGCAGAGGCAGGGACGGTTGCCCTGGTGACCAAAAAAAGGGCTGCAGAAAGCAACACGAACTATGCACAGGGAGGGATCGCCTCTGTATTTGATCATCTGGACTCTTATGAGGCCCACATGGAGGACACCTTCAATTCCGGAAGCGGGCTTTGTGACCCGAATGTGGTCGAGATGGTTGTGAAAGACGGGCCGGCAAGGATTCGTGAATTGATCCGCCTTGGCGTGCAATTCAATACCAAATCATCGCCTGAACATATTGCTTTAAATGAGGAAACTCTGGATCTGGGCCGTGAAGGAGGGCATTCCTGGAATCGGATTGTCCATGCTCAGGATATGACGGGAGAGGCGGTGGAATGCGCCCTGCTGGAACAAATCCAGAAAAATGACCGGATCACCGTTTATGAAAATCATCTGGCCATTGACTTGATTACCTGTTCAACCAGGGTGAAACGCGGGCTTGTCACGACAACGCATGAGGATCATTGTTGCGGGGCGTATGTATTTGATCGTTCCGGAAGGATCGTAAAAACATTCTGTTCCAAAATTACGTTGCTGGCTACGGGCGGGGCCGGGAAGGTTTATCTGTACACAAGCAACCCTGATATTGCAACCGGTGACGGGATCGCAATGGGTTATCGGGCGGGAACCACGGTTGCCAATCTTGAATTTGTTCAATTTCATCCAACCTGTTTGTATCATCCGGACGCAAAAAATTTTTTAATATCAGAGGCGGTACGAGGGGAAGGCGGCAGACTGATTGATGCACAAGGCAAATCATTTATGGAAAAATATGATCCGCTTAAGGATCTTGCCTGCAGGGATGTTGTCGCAAGGGCCATTGATACGGAGTTGAAGAAAAGCGGAAAGGAGTTTGTTCTTCTGGACATATCCCATAAAGGGGAGACGTTCATCAAGAACCGGTTTCCGAACTTATATCGCAAAGCGCTTCAATTCGGTTTTGATATGACCAAAGAACCGCTGCCGGTGGTACCGGCTGCACACTATATGTGCGGTGGTGTCGCAACCGATATGGAAGGACGGAGCGATATCCGGTATCTTTATGTTGTCGGAGAGGCGGCCTGCACCGGACTGCATGGAGCAAACCGGCTGGCCAGTAATTCCCTGCTGGAAGCGCTGGTATATTCCCATAAAGCCTCTGCTGCGGCCATAGAAGATCTGAAAAATTATCAGTTTAAATGTCCGGAAATTTCTCCCTGGGATGAGATGAGCACAACCGACAGTGATGAACAGATTATGGTCAGCCACAATTGGGATGAGATCAGGCGGCTGATGTGGAATTATGTGGGAATTGTCCGTTCCGATAAACGGCTGGAGCGGGCCAAGCGGCGCATTGAAATTATTTTAAAAGAAATAAATGAATATTATTGGGATTTTAAGATTACTGCGGACCTGATTGAGCTGCGAAACCTGGCAACCGTTGCGGATCTGATCATCCGTTGCGCCATGCATCGAAAAGAAAGCCGCGGGCTTCATTATAATATCGGGTATCCGGAGAAAAATGACAGCCTCTGGAAAAAAGATACAATCCTCAGGCGACCTTTTATCGGATAATGGTTATGATTTTTCTCCAAGATACAGGGTTACAATACCAAAAGTAAACCTCCGCCACCGGATATTGGCAAAGCCGGCAGATTTCATGATGCCGGCAAAAATTCTGGATTCCGGAAAATGCAACACAGATTCCGGAAGATACTGGTAAGCCTTTGTGTCGCCTGAGATCAGCCAGCCGATCAGCGGCAATATTTTTCGAAAATAAAAAAGATACAGAGAAAGAAAAATTCCTTTTGGCGGTGTGGTCAGCTCTAAAACAGCAAGGATGCCGCCTTTTTTAAGTCCGTGGCAAAAGGCTTTCAAAACGGTTTCCTTATCCGCAATATTCCGTATGCCGAATGCAATGGTAATGGCATCAAAACTGTTTGGTTTAAAAGGCATGTGCAAAGCATTCCCGGCGATCAGGGTAATTTTGTCCTTTCCTTGTGTTGTGGCTATTTTTTGCCTGGCCAGTTGAAGCATGTTCGGTGAAAAATCAGATCCGATGATGGATATCCCGGCTCCCATTTGCTTGTGAATTTCAAGAATCACATCTCCGGTCCCGCAGGCCATGTCAAGAACGGTTTCGGGGTGCGTGGATAGGATTGCCGATATCATTTTCCGCCGCCAGTATACATCCTGTCGAAGGCTCAGCAGACGATTGAGCAGGTCATACCTCGGCGCGATTGAATCGAACATCTCTCTGATGAATGGAAGCTCTATATTCTTCATTGACAAGCCGGACTTCTGTATTAGTTTTATGAGTTAGTTTTACCCATGGGCCGGTGCGTTCTCTTACAAGCCAGTATCATAACCGGCGGTTGCCTGCAACACTATACCGGAAGCAACGCCGGTAGTCGAGATTGTAAAAGGAAGCGCTTTTTTGCTTTCCGGTGGAACAAAGATTTGGTTTTTTTGAAAACAGAATATAAAATGAATTGGGTTTCTCTATGAGTACGAAACGGGATTATTATGAGGTGCTTGGTGTTCATCGGGACGCATCATCAAGTGAGTTGAAAAAAAACTATCGAAAACTTGCCATTCAATTTCATCCGGATAAAAATCCGGGAGATAAAGAAGCCGAAGAAAAATTTAAGGAAGCTGCCGAAGCCTATGAGGTTTTGAGTGACCAGAAGAAACGTCAAATTTATGATCAATATGGTCATCAGGGGCTTGAGGGTGCCGGTTTTTCCGGGGCACGAGGCTTCGAAGACATTTTTTCAAGCTTTGGGGATATTTTTGAAGATTTTTTTGGATTCAGCTCGGGGCGAAGACATTCGGGGAGCCGGGTGAGAAGAGGGGCGGATCTGAGGTATGATTTAAATCTTGAATTTATGGAAGCTGCTTTTGGGACGGAAAAAAAAATCGAACTTGAAAAAGCGGAAACCTGTCCAACCTGTAATGGTAATGGATGTGAACCCGGAACACAACCGGAAGTCTGCCAGTATTGCGGGGGGTCCGGACAGGCGACCAGAACCCAGGGGTTTTTTACCGTCAGTACAACCTGTCCTTCCTGCAATGGCAGGGGGAAAAAGATAACCAGTCCATGTTCGGAGTGTAAGGGGGCCGGACAAGTCCTGATCAATAAAACAGTGGCTGTCAAAATCCCGGCAGGGGTTGACTCCGGTTCGAGATTGCGACTGACCGGTGAGGGAGAAACCGGAATGGGAGGACCGCCCGGTGACCTTTATGTATTTATTGGCGTCAAGCCCCATAAGGTGTTTGCACGGAACAACACGGATGTTATCAGCAGCATACAGATTTCTTTTATCCAGGCAGCTCTTGGTGATGAAATCAAGGTCCAGACGCTTGAGGGGGAAGAGACGCTTCGGATACCCAAGGGAACCCAATATGGTGAGACCTTTCGTCTGGAGGGGAAAGGAATCCCGTCCTTAAGGGGCTATGGACGAGGGGATCAAATTATCCAGGTACAGATACTCACACCGACCAACCTGAACAAGAAACAGGCGACACTCTTAAAAGATTTTTCAAAACTGGAATCCGACAAATTGACGAATAAGCTCAAGAATATTCTAAAAGGGCATGCCGCCAATTGATTTTGTGGGATTTCATGCTTACTGTTTTCTGTTTTTGTAAGGTATGAAGGGCATGCTTGGTTGAACAAAAAGATATCGGAAAATACAAAAAACCAGGAGAACGATTCAATGTTTGAATTAAAAGTGACGGATCATTTTGCGGCAGCACATCAGCTGCGCATGGTAGCTGAAAAATGTGAAAATCTTCATGGTCATAACTGGAAGGTTGAAGCCTATTTTGCCGGAAAGCAGTTAAATAAGGCCGGTGTCCTGGTTGATTTCGGGCAACTGAAAAACCATTTATCGGAAATCATGAACACTCTTGATCATAAATATTTGAACGAACTTGATTTTTTAGCAGGCGGGAACCCTTCATCGGAAAATATTGCCTATTATATTGCGACAAAACTTCAGGATTGCTTAAAAGGGGAAGCAATATATGTATCTCGGGTTGCGGTATGGGAATCGGAAAATGCGTGTGCGACTTATATGCCGGAATAATGCATAATCATGGTCTTTTTTGACATTTCAAAAAATGTCCGGAAGTGCCTCGTTTACATGGATTGCTTTGTAAATGCGTCAATCAGTTCATCTCTTGTAATGATGGATGAGATATCCTTGACATGCTCGCTGATTTTGTCAATACCGCCTTCCTGTCGATCGATCAGGGTAACGACCTTGACCACATCAAGCCCTTCCGATCGGGCCCGTTCAATCGCTTTAATGGTAGAACCGCCGGTAGTGACGACGTCCTCCAATATCGCGATTTTGTCTCCCGGTTGTAAATCTCCTTCCACCCATTTGATAATGCCGTGATCTTTCTGTTCCTTTCGAATGGAAAAAGCATTGACCGGTTTGTTTTTGATTTCCGATACAAAAGCGGTGGCAATCGCTATGGGATCTGCACCAAATGTCAGTCCGCCGATACCGGCTAATCCCAATTCTTTTATCTCCTCGAAAACCAGGTGTCCTGTCAGAAACATTCCTCTGGGATGTAAAATCGTCGGTTTACAATTGACATAAAAACAACTCATTTCACCGGAAACCAGTTTGAAAACAGGGGTCCGGCTGTATTTAAATGATTTTTTACATAACATTTCAATCAGTTCATTTTTCATTCCCAATTGTCTCCGGAAGCACTTGATAAGCGATAATCTTTTATAATACCTTATATTTGAAAGAAAATGTTGCAATTCATGCAATGATTCGATAAAAAGCCCCCACTGAATTGGAAGAAGCCTTTGTCAGGGACCCAGTGGAGGCAATGGATAAGGAAAACTGTTGGCAGCACTCCTTACATCCAGGAGTGCAGTATCAGTTTATCGTGGACAGGTCAATTCAAAACCCGCTGAGGCAAGAAAAACTATTGAATTCTTTCTTACAACATTATAGAATTACAACTAATAATGTTGATACACAGGAGCCCTGTCTGTATCGGAGGCTGATGGTTCAAGCGTTTCCCACAATTGCTCATTTCCATCAGTCATGTTTTTATGGTCGGCCGCGAGATAAAAAGGTTCAGGGTTTTTTCGGCCTGAAAATTGCAGATGTTGAGTTGATAACACTCTTCAATTATGTCAACCCATCCCGGGTAAATCAAAACAATGCAGTGAGACAGGTATTGATTGAATGACGGAGAATAAAGCAGAAAACGCCATCATACGAATGTTTCATGTACATAAGCGGTATGGTAAAAAGAACGCACTGGCCGATATCACTTTGGATGTTGAACAAAATGAGTTACTTCTGGTGACCGGCCCCAGCGGTGCCGGAAAATCCACCCTGCTCAGACTTCTGTACTTTGGGGAGGCCTTGACGGAAGGACAGATTTTGATTGATGGAATGAACTTGTCGAGAATCTCAAAAAACCGGATTCCGCTGGTCAGAAGACAATTCGGCATCATTTTTCAGGATTACAAGCTGATACCGACAAAAACCGTGTATGAAAATATTGCACTGGTACTGGAAGTCAAGGGAGAGAAGACTCGTTTCATTCAGAAAAAAGTGGGCAGTGTTTTACGTACTGTCGGGATGGAAGAAAGGATCAATGCTTTTCCGCCAAGTCTTTCCGGGGGGGAGCAGCAAAGAATTGCTGTTGCCAGAGCGGTTGTCGGTGATCCCAAAATTATTCTGGCAGATGAACCAACCGGAAGCCTTGACTCCGAATCCGCAGATGTAATCATGAGCCTGCTCAAGGGGGTTCATGATCGTGGGGCTACCGTCATAATTGCGACACATGATAAAGAGATCATACATAACACCGGCGGCAGGGTGATTTATCTGAAAGATGGTTGCCTGATGGAGCCTCCAATGCCTGAACCACAGACGGATAAGAAAAAGACCATCACATTATGAAAACAGGTTTGTCTCTTTTTTTTATAAAACGAGCTTTTCAGGATATGATCAGCAATCGGTTTCTCCATATCGTTACTATCGTTACCATTGCTCTGTCTATTCTGATTGTCAGCGCATTCGGCCTTTTTTATACCAATATCAACGAAATTATGATGTCATGGAAAAAAGGCGTCAAAATAATGGCTTATTTGAACAAGGATGTTGAGAAAATACAGCTCCCGGAACTCAAGCAAAAAATTTTATCCCTGTACGGGGTTTCATCGGTTCTCTTTATTCCCAAAGAAGAAGCGCTGGAAAAATTGAAACAGCAGATGAAACGTCAGGTGTCTCTTTTTGAAAATTTAAAAGAAAATCCGCTGCCCGATGTATTTGAGGTCCGGATGATTCCATCCACTCAAAATTGGGGCAAGGTTGAAATTCTGGCTGCCCAGATCGAACTGTTTCCTCAGGTTGCAGGAGTTGAATACGGGCAAAGATGGCTGAGCCGGGTGTCCGGAATTTTCAATCTTTTTAAATTTGCCGGTACCGCCATGTGTATTGTGTTTTTTATGGCATCCGTGTTTATTGTGGCCAATACCATCCGGCTGCTTTTTTTTTCAAGACGTGAGGAGTTTGAAATCATGCGTCTTGTCGGTGCCACCGATGGATTTATCAAAGCACCCTTTTATATCGAGGGAATGATACAAGGGGCTATTGGCGGGTTGGCCGGAATTCTGATCCTTTTTATTATTTATTTTGTTATCACATCCAATGTCGATCCTGGGATTTCATCAGGATTTTTTACGATGAGATTTCTTCCGGTATCCACATCGATAGGAATTTTATGCGGCAGTATGTTTTCCGGATGGCTGGGATGTTATCTTTCACTCAAGCAATTTTTAAAATACTGATCGTTGCATACTGCTTTTGGACGCTGTTTGATCTGTCGGCAGCATATGCGGAGAATCCTTCACCGGGAAAGGGTGTCGTTGTATCATCCAGCTTGAATGTCAGACAGGGGCCGGACCGCAATCAGCGTGTGATTCAAATCCTGCATAAGGGTGATGAAGTTCAGGTTCTGTCATACCATGATGAATGGGTGAAGATTTCCGTTCAGGAAAAAGTGGGATATATTCGGAATCGAGAAATATATATTCGAATTGTTCAACCTCCGGCATTGTCGCAAGATAGCGAGAACATAATCGAAGAAGTAAAGGAAAAATCAAAAGATATCGACATTGAGATACAGCAGCATGAAGTCCGGATTCAGAATTTCAGCGAGGAAGAGAAATCGATTATCAACGGACTGGATGACCTGGAATTGGCCTTGAATCGCTTAAACAGTCAAATTCGAAAGATACGGTCCGACATTGCCAGGCTGGATGAGAAAACCACGAAAATCACCCGGGAATCCTTGATATTACAACAGCAGATCCGCGAAACGGAAGAGTATATTGCAAAACGGATTGCGGCATTATATAAACTTAATCTTATTGGACCGTTACATATCCTGGCATCCGCCGAGTCGGTTTATGATTTGATTTATCGCAAATTTGCTATGGAGCGTATCCTGGAATATGATGATGAGGTGCTTGCCCGTCACAAAGCAAATAAGGAAAAACTGGTTGCTGTTTTAAGAGAACTGGATCATCAGAAAAATGAAAAAGTATCGCTGGAATCGGATCTCCGGAAAGAAACGCAGATGATGTCCAAGAAAGGAGCTATAAAAAAGAATCTGCTGCAAGATATTCAAAACAAAAAAACGCTTGAGTTGGCGGCAGTAGACTCTTTAAAGCAGGCGGCAATTGCCCTTGATCAAACTATTTTATCTCTTCATGTGGAGCCCGGCGTTACCGCTGATAAACCAAAGGATCACTTTAATTCATTTAAGGGCTTGCTCAAAATGCCGGTCAGGGGTAAGATTATATCCTTTTTTGGACCATATAAAAAAGGAAAATATAAGGTTGTTAACTATCGCAGCGGAATTGAAATTAAGGCGGACCGCGGTGAACCGATCCAGGCTGTCCATAGCGGAATCGTTTTATATTCCGGATGGTTTAAAAACTATGGGAATATGATTATCATTGATCATGGAGACCATTATTATACATTGTATGCCCATGCAGAGGAGCTTTTTAAATCAAAAGGCGATTATGTGGAATCAGAGGAAGTTATCGCAACTGTCGGTGATACCGCATCCATGACCGGATCAAATTTATATTTTGAGGTCCGTCATCGTGGCGAACCGATGAACCCGCTTAATTGGTTACGTGACAGTTAAAGGAGTTTTGAATGACCATAAACAGTAGACAACATTTTCATCCCGCCCTGTGGATTGCCGTCATCGTTATCCTTATTATCCTGGGTGCCGGGAAGGATGATAGCGTATTTGCCAATACCGATGATACGTATAAAAGCCTGAAAATTTTTTCCGACGTAATCGAACAGCTTGAAAAAAATTATGTCGAACCGGTGGATACAAAAGATCTGGTACAGAAGGCGATCCAGGGCATGGTTCATGGCCTGGATCCTCACTCGACATATCTTCTTCCGGAAGACTATGAACTTTTGCAGGATGATACCAAGGGCGAATTCAGCGGAGTCGGCATTGTCATCAATATGGATAAAGGGCTTTTGACGGTCGTGTCACCGATCGAGGGAACCCCTGCTCATAAGGCAGGAATAAAGGCCGGCGATATTATTTTCAAGGTTGATGACAAACCCACGAAAGATATGACCGTCAGCGAGGCGGTTAAGGCGATCAAAGGACCGATCGGTAGCAGCGTCAAACTGACGATTGTCAGGAAGAATGAACTGAAGCCAATCGATTTTGACGTGACCAGAAATGTCATTCCGATTGAAAGTGTCCGGTATATTTTGCTGAAGCCCGGTTATGGATATATTCGTATTTATAATTTCACGGAAAAAACAACAGGTGATCTGGAAGATACATTGAAGCGCATGGAATCCGAGGAACCGAATGTAAAGGGGCTTATAATCGATCTTCGTGACAATCCTGGTGGTCTTTTGCCGGAAGCGATCGGTGTGACGGATCTTTTTCTTGAGGATGGCGTCATTTTATCCATCAAAGGAAGGCTTGAAAAACACAATCAGGTTTATAGCGCTCATGAGAACGAAACAAAAAGAACGTATCCGATTGTTGTGTTGATCAACGGCGGAAGTGCCAGTGCTGCGGAGATTGTGGCAGGCGCCCTTCAGGATCATAAACGTTCGCTGGTGATCGGGACGACCTCGTTTGGTAAGGGCTCTGTTCAAACAGTTCGTTCTCTTCGCGATGGGTCAGGCTTAAAATTCACCATTGCAAGATACTACACTCCATCCGGCCGTTCCATTCAAGCCAAAGGAATAGAACCCGACATTATTCTGGAATATGAGACGCTGAAAATAAAAGAAGAGGAAGCCATCCCCTACTTAAAAGAAAAAGATTTAAAAAACCATCTCAAGGCGGAGCCTGACGGAAGAGTGAAGAAACAGGATGAGCCGGATGATGAAAAAGATTCCGACATGGATTCCACGCTTGAAGATACGGAATATGCTTCTTTGAATCTGAAAAGATTGATGTCCGACAATCAGGTGGTTCGTGCGCTGGATGTATTAATCAGTTACCATATTTTTAGCGGCATGCAAAAATAAATCAAATCGGAAAATAATGCTTTATAAAATTAATGAGTTATAAATAGCAGTTTGCGATTACATGACGAAAAAAAGAGCGGTTGGGAAAAAAAAAGACAGACCGAAGCTGCCCAAAACCAAAAAAACCGAAATCAATATCACTATTAACCTGTTGAAGTCCGTGGCAGGAATCTTTCTGCTGCTTCTCCTGGTTGTGGCGGCCGGTTATTTTATACGGAAGTATTTTCCATTATCAGCGTTCCGCCAAGCAGACCATCTGGAATCGACAGAATTAAAAAAGCCGAAACAAAAAGCAGCGGTTCCCACATATGAGGTCTACACGGAACATGACAGGACGATTCCTCCCGATCGGATTGTCCGGAAACCTCCCCCGGGCGGTTTGCCCAGAGTTGCCATTATTATTGATGATTTTGGGTATGACAGCATTATTGCCCGAAAATTTAGTGAACTGGGCATTGAGATTACATATTCGATCCTGCCATTCAGTCCGCAGAGAGAAAAAATTGCAAAAATCGCCAGAGAAAAAAAATATGAAATCATGCTTCATCTTCCTCTGGAACCGTTTGAATATCCCAGGGTGGATCCCGGTCCAGGCGTTCTCCTTGCATCCATGTCGCCGGATGCACTCATTGATCAACTGAAAAAAGATCTGGATTCCGTTCCCTATATCATGGGCGTTAACAACCATATGGGCTCAAGAATGACAACCCTTTCAACCAAGATGTATCAAATTTTTTCGATATTAAAAAAACGGGATCTTTTTTTTATCGACAGCAGGACCGGCAGAGATTCATTGTGCAAACCTTCAGCCCGTTTATTGAAAATCCCGTTCGGTGAACGGGATGTCTTTCTGGACCATTCTGCTGATCCGGATGCCATTCGAAAGCAGATCCGGAGACTGGTTATTCTTGCACAAAGACAGGGGGAAGCCATCGGAATCGGCCATCCTCATACAACAACCTATCGCGTTCTCAAAGAGGAACTTCCTGAGATTAAAGCAAAAGTACAGTTTGTGAAAGCCTCTTCCATCGTTGCAATCATCGGTGAGTAATGACAGAATAAGGAGGATGGTATGCTCGTCAAAGTATTGATTAAAAGAAAGTTCAAGAAAGGCAGAGCAAAAGAAGTGAATGCTCTGCTGAATGAATTCCGGGCCGGTGCCATGAATCGAAAAGGGTATGTCTCGGGTCATACCCTTGTGTCGGTTTCCAATCCTCAAACACTACTGGTGATCAGTACCTGGCAGAGCCTGGAAGAGTGGCAGGAATGGAAGGACAGCTCGGCGCGGAAGACCTTTGAAGCCATGATGGAGATTCATCAGGAAGGTTCCACATTATATGAGGCCTATGAGCTGAAAACACCTTCTCTGGAATAGAATCGGATCGTATGCTCGAAATCGGATATATCGAGGCCCCTAATTCATAAAACTCCACAATACACCGGCGGCTATTGCGGATCCGATTACCCCGGATGCGTTGCACGCCATGGCCGGCATCAGGAGGAAATTTTTCGGATCTTCGCGCTGCCCCATCAGTTGAACTTCACGGGCCGATCCCGGAACAGCGGATACGCCGGCCGCCCCAAGAAGCGGATTAATTTTTTCTTTCATGAAAAGATTCAATATCTTGGCGAAAATAATACCGGAACCGGTGGCAATGCTGAAGGCGACGGACCCCAGAAAGAAAATTCCGAGGGATTTGCTGTTCAGGAATACATCCGCCTGGGTGCTCATACCGACAGTGAACCCAAGGAGGATTGTCGCGGTGTCGATAATTGCGTTTCTGGCAGTCTGGGCAAGACGTTCGGTAACGCCGCATACTTTCAGAAAATTGCCGAGGAACAGCAAGCCCAGGAGCGACAGGGCTGTCGGCGCGAGAAGGCAACAGATGATGGATGCCACAACGGGAAATACCAGCAGTTCGGTTCTGGATACTTCCCGCTGTTCCGGCATGTGAATCAACCGCTCTTTCCGGGTTGTCAGAAGCCGCATGATGGGTGGCTGGATTACCGGGATCAGTGCCATATAAGAGTATGCGGCAATGGCGATCGGTCCGATAAGGTGCGGTGCAAGCTTGGCGGTCAGGAATATGGATGTCGGGCCATCGGCACCGCCGATGATTGCAATGGATGCGGCCTCCTTGGGAAGGAAGCCTATGAACAATGCGCCCAGCAGTGTGAAAAAAATACCCATCTGGGCGGCAGCCCCCAGAAGCATCAGTTTCGGATAGGCTATCAGAGAGGAAAAATCAGTCATGGCTCCAAGGCCCAGAAATACCAGTGACGGGTAGACACCGGTGGTTACTCCGAAATACAGATAGTGAAAGACACTGTTATCCTCATATATCCCTATCCCAAACCCTTTGAAAAAAGGGATATTCCCGATGACAATCCCAAAACCGATCGGCACCAGCAGGAGCGGTTCAAACTCTTTCACAACAGCGAGATAAAGAAAGATACATCCGATGATGATCATCAGTAAATTTCCGTATGTCATCAGATAGTATCCGGTATTGACCAAGAAATTCGTTAAAAGATCCAGCATATGATAATCCTTGTTGGTTGAGTTTCGTTATTGTGTAACGGAAAAGCTGCCGTCGCCTGTCGGTATAATGATCTCAGCCTCCCTCATATGTTTGATCGTCAGGTGCGGATGCGGGTAGTTGTGTTCACCTGAAAGCCTGTAAAGGTCGGCAAGCTGAAAGGAGCTTCCCAGCTGTTCGAAAAGAGGTGTGTATAATTTTGCCGCTTCCCTGATATCGTTGGGCCAGACTGCAGGAAGTCGGATGATTTTTTTAGATAATTTTGGCCGGGTTGAAGGGGGGATGACGTTTCCGTTCATCAGCTTGCTTTCCAGGAAAGCAATGATTTTTTTTAATTGGGAGATGGCGGTAGAAAGTACCACTAGACCGGAAAAAACAATCCCCGCTCCGAGAAAGGCGATGGACCATCCGTTAGCTTGATTTATCGCTTCAAAACCGTTCAACTGAACCTCCCTTATGGATAAGCTTCAATTTGATTTTCAGGTGCTTGGAGTCTGTATGCCGAGTCTCCTGAATGGTTGGAATCCTCTGCAGGAACTGTTTGTTTCAACACCCTTTTATTGCTATAAGCTCGAAATATAATCCATAAAACAGATGCGGTGTCAATAAAAAATATCGGAAATTTACTAATGGTTTGTCTTTATTAACGAATTTAATTCAAGTCGCACCGTTCCGACATGGTCATGGAAAGGATCATTTATGGAGGTGCGCATCCACATATCGTGCAAGGATCTCCGCACTGGCGGCAGGAGGACGAACCAGGAGAAAGTGGTCAATGATGGCGTGCGCCATCTCATGGGCAAGTATTCCTTCATGAACATCATCGGCATTGATATATATCGTGTTATGATCAAAAACATACCATGCACGAATATTGTTTTTTGATTGATGTAATCTGTAATACGCCTGGTCGAGTTCTTCCCGGTTGGGATAAAGATGGATGAAGACCTTTGGAGATTTTTTTCTCATATCCAGAATTTTCTGAACCTGCTCATACAGGCTGTCTAATTTTAGGGAGATCTCTCCATGGATCGATTCTGATGTTTTGACGGAAAAAAGTTGTCTGAATCCCCAGGATGTTTTTTGATAATCGATGCTGTTGTTGAGGGTGTCAAGATCTTCTGCTTTCAGGAATCGAAGGATGGTGTGTTTGGTTTCCAGTATGATCCATGGAGGCTGTTGAACGGTTTCCGGGAATGCAATTCCGGAAGAATAGAGGTAAACAAGGAGAGAGAAAAAAAAGGATTTTTTATGATGCATTATCCTTGCCGGCATAGGAAAAGGACCCATTACAGCTTGAAATTGGTTTCGATTTTCTGCTTGAGTGCCCGTATCCCGGCAGAAACCGGATTCGGAACCGGATGTTCCTGGATGATGGATTCCAGATTGATGATTTCAAGACGGATATCTGAAATTTTATGGTTAAGGCTTCCGGTCATTTGATTCAAGCTGTCGGCCATTTCTTTCACCTGGTCTTTTTTCCGCAATGCAATTACGCTGGATAAATCACCTTGTGCGATGATTTGTATTTCTTTTTCAAAACGGAACATCGGTCCTGCAATCTTGTGTGAAATATAGAGCGTCACAAAAATCATGATTACGCTGACGACGCCCAGTGTGATCAGGTTTGTGTAGATAACGGCCGGGAGTATGGCGATGCCGGTTTTCCGGATCACCAGCCTGGAATGATCAAAGGAGGATGTGAGTGTTCCCTGAGAGAAGAAAAAAAGGAGTGCTGTGGATAAGATCACACCGGCGAGAACAATCAGGCAGAACTTGATGATAAATTGAATTTGAAAATCTTTCTTGATAAGATATTTTTTCCTTTGATATGGTGCAGTTTCCATGAGTGGATGTTTCTCCTTGTTATTCATCTGAATGTCAAATCATTTCATAGAGCAATCCCATTGTCCGGACCCAATTGGCCGCAGTCGTTTTTGCTTTTCAGCACCAGCGCATATCAATGAGGCTATAACAGCGAAGAATCAATTTTAATATCGGCCCTTTCCCGCAGACCGGTAAGCCATTCTTGTAATAGCCCGCTTTTTTTCTCTTCTTTTATTTTTGTTTCAAGCTCTTTGCGCATCAGATCATAAGTCGGAAGGGAGGGGTTTTTCTTTTTCATTGTTTCATAACGGAATTGAATTTCTTCTTCAGAAACAACCACCTTGTTATGAATCTCCTCACTTTTCAGGTCAATCAGATTCCGGATTAGGGTAGATTCCCAATAGCGCTCAATGGTCTCAACAAATTGCTTTTGCTGATCCAGTTTTTGTCTTTTGGCTTCCTGAATGAGAAGTTCTTTTCGGATCAATTCTTCCAGAAACTGCATTCTGGTTTCATTGGTGAGTTTAAAATCTTCGTCCAGTTCCAGCTCCTGTGCAAGCTGGTTCTGAAATTCATCCAGGGTGAGTTCATAATTGTTGATTCTGGATATTATTTTTTGATTCGGAGCGTCGTCGGAACAGCTGCCGAGTATCAGCGCCGCTATCGGGAGGACCATATATAACAGAAATTTTATTTGCATAAACATTCCTTAGTAGTGAAATGAAAGACCGATGGAATATACATTCAGGGTATAGTCGTATAAATAATATCGTTCATCATGGTTATTGGATTTGCTTCTTGTATTGGTCCAGTTCGCATGAATCCGCCATTGATCGGAAACGATATAGGCAAGTTCCATAAAAAATGTTTTTTCCGTATCCCTCTGTTTTTGATTTTGATAATCTCCTGCTGCTGTTTTCGCTTTTCGATGAAGGTAATTCGTTTTGTGAAACAGGTAGTATGTTGTGCACATCAACGGAGCTGGGTAAAAGTCATAAGAGATTTCCGGCTGCAATCCATACGCATAATGGTCAAAATAGTTTTTGGTGGCAACATCATCCACGTATGTAAAGCTTTCCATGCCATCCCAGAAATTTTGATTGCTTTTGTTGAGATTGGCGCCCAAGGTCAATCCGGCCTGCAGGTTATTCCGTAATTGGACGGTTCCTTGAAATTTCAGGGTATGGACGTGGTCCATCTGCTCCGTATCGGTCAAGCTGCCGTTCAGATCCACTACTTTTTTGTCATCCAGTTTTTTGTACAAGACGGTATATTCCGCATTCCAGGAAAAGCCGCTGCCGGATACCCAGAGGTATTCCACCATAGCCAGAATGCCGGCATAGTCTTTTTCGTCCTTCTCCGTATCCAGAGCGGAAATCCGACCAAGGTCCTCGTTCTCCGTCGCCAGGTCAAGAAGGGACACGAAATTCGGATAATGTCTTTTGTAGTACTGAAACCCGAAGGTCAGCAGCCCATTGCCGCTGCCGAATCCGGTTTTTCCAAATTCAAAATCAATTCCGGCGCCCGCATCGTAATAATTGTACAGTCCATCGTTCCATCCGGTTGACGAGTTGTCTTTGTTCAGCGTTGCCGTGTAAAACAAAGACGGAATCACGGATATACCGGTGGCATGCCCGACTCCCAGTCGCAGCATGGGCGTCAGCGTATGCTCCTGGAATTCGGTCCGTTGCCGCTGCCCATAATCATCCGAATAGAAATCCAGTTTTTTTTCATACCCGCCATCATATTTCAGGATCAAAAACCGGTTTTCTTTCATTTTCCAGCTTCCGGCAATCAGGACATCCATGACTCCTCCGGATAATGAATCGGAATCTTTTATATCCGAGTAGGCATACGAAGCCTCGATATCGGTAATTAACTTGAGCCGTTCGCCGGATTGACCCGGGAACCCTGCTTGTGAATTCATTTCCGGCCAGGCAGTATCCAGCCGACCTAAAAAGAGGGCAAATACCATTGCGATCAACCATCCGGTTTGCCGCCATGTGAATCCGATCATGGAAACATCCTTAATGTTGCAGAAAACAGATAGAGACAATTATCCGGCACAACCTCTGTTGCAGGTGGTATCGGAAGGATTGTCCAAAAGGAAATTTTTGAGGAACGGTTTATATTAAAATGAGAAAGCGTGCATCAACGTTTTGATATGTGACGGCAAGTATAGTATATTTTGGAACGGAAATCAAATCGTAACCGAACTTTTTACCGACATCCCCACGGTTAACCGTCATGAAGATGTCGGTTTGCTTTTCAGGGTGTATTAATGGGAGTCGGCTCGGCTTTCCATACCATTCTGGACAAGGGAATATAGATGCTGTCGATGGGTTTTTCATAAAAACGCATTTGAGAATCGATTTGAATCTCAAGGTTATTGTTCCCGATATAGGTTGCTCCGGATTCATTGACCCGAAGGGAATCCCAGATATCGGTGAATGCAATTGTGTTTCTGTATCCCGGCATCTCACCCCTGTTGTCAATGCTATCTCCATCACCCAGGACAGAGAAGCCGACATCCATTCTGCTTGCAGTGCCGCCCAGCAGATAGCTGAAACCGCTTGTTGCCGAAGAATCGGCAGTGACGGCAAATTCACCGGTACCGGGAGAACCGTTTACAGCCATTTGATAAATAGTGTTTGTTGCGGCGGTTTTAATTTGAAGCGATTCTCCTGTGATCTTTTGTTTGTAGCCGTCGGATAAATGATCCATATAGCCTTCGGCAAATGTTCTCTGATTGCTCAGGGATTCATTACCAGGGTTGGTGAATGTCACCGACATGCCTTCCAGAAGAGGTGGTCTGTTTTCCGACGAACCGGCAACATATCGGATGGATTGCCCGTCTGCAATCATCTCCTGTGCCTTCAGCCAGTTGCTCCAGGGAAGATTCCTCAGATCCCCGGTATAAGGTTCTGAAAAGCTTGTTGTCCAGTTGATCGTGGACAGGCCGGACAGGTTATGGTTTCCGTTTCTTAATGACACGTTCAGCAGCTGAACGGTTTCAGCATCCGGCCGCAGAACATATTGCTGGACCCTTACCCAGTTGCCGTTGATATCCTTGAGAACCCTTCCTGCCTGGGCATCAGCCTTCTGCATCAGCCAGGCATCACGGTCCCGGATGCCCTTGTATTTTTCGGCAATATACAATGCACTCTGGATCATCCGGTTATCATGCATTTCAATGATTTTTCGGTTCAAGCGATCTTCTTCAACCTGGATCGCGTACGCCAGGAATCCATTGTTGTTGATTTTTTCCATTGTTGTCTGGTTCAAGAAAAGTCTCGGGGTACCGGCATACCCATCCTGCCCCATGGTCTGAAGCCCCATATTGACATTTTCATTGCCATAAATCGATTCGATACCGTAGGGTTCGCCACTCCAGTGTCCTGGAAAACCAAAGCTTGTTCCTTCCGGACGGAACCATCCCGGGATGGTATTTTTTTGGTCGGTCTGCCCGCGAAGAACAGGATCCTGTGATGTATGATCGAGTGCCGTTTGCAGGCTATCCGGGTCAACCGCCATATCCCATGTGGCATCGGTTCGTATATGCAGGATGGACAGGGGGATATCCGCATCTTCGTCAATTTCGACAGTCGGTTCATCCACGACCTTGCTGAAAAACAGGTCTGTTTCCGGTTCGGTGTCTTCCGGATTCCGCGTATCATGCCTGGCACCACCATTTTCAACAACCGGTTTTCCGGAAAGGGATTCTTCTTCAGAATAGGCCTCCACCTCCCCGGTTATCCGGTCGGCACCGGCCTGCAAAAGCCCGAGATTGAACAGCTCCTGAGCAGCGGAAAAGGCAAGGATGCACCCCGGGTCTTCGTTCAGGGCTTTGCCATACAACTCATTTGCCGCAGCATATTGTTCCTGATCACTTTTCTCCACAGCTTCAAGGTAATACTGTAATGCTCGGACATTCTTGGTTATGGACCGGTCTATCCTTTCTTTTTCCTGAGGGTTCACGGATAATTTCAGGGAATGGACGATCTTGAACAGCAACTCTTTTTCCATAAGTCGAAGCTCTGAAAACAGTTTTCCCTGAGAGGTGACCCGGTCTATCATAGTTTTGGAAGGAACATGGAAAATACCGGCGATCAATGCATATGTTTCCGCAGCCTGTTCCTGAATCTGTCCGGTAATGATATACTCTGTCTGCAGCAGACCTCCCAGATAAATCATCGTATCAACCTTGTTGAGATCGGATGGGTTTGACCGGGTTTCTTTCATGAGGGCTTCCGTTTTTTCTCTGGACACAACCTTAATGGCCCCAATTTTTTTCAAATCATGGGTCAAAAGAAGAGGAATGCCCTTTTGGAGGATATTCATATTCGGCTGCCTGGTCTGGTTATCAAAATACAGGATGCCGATATGGCTTAAGGTTTCGCGACTTCCGGAATCCGTTTGTTTGTAAGAAGCATTTTTTGCCCAGAGCTTCAGATCATTCGTAATTACAGTTGCGTACCCGGTCTGTGGGAGCAGGGCATATTGAAACAGGCCGGTCAGTATCAACATTTTACAAAAAACAGAGATCTTCATTCAAAAACTCCTTTTGGCAAAATACGATCAATTGCTGATTCACGGGTTATGGATAGAAAGCATCCACCACCACCACCACCACCGTCATCATTTGCGGAAACGCCAGGCGCCGGTTGTTCTGCGTCATTCGTTGCATTATTGCCGCCCCCGGTATTTCCGGCATCATTGATATCCGTATTGAGAAGAGCACGGTATGCATTCACACGGCCGGATGTTGCATTGGCATCCTTCAGGGATTCAAGAACGTCGACCGTTGCCATGATCCGGTCATGAATCTGTGCGGGCGTCCAGTCCGGATAGTGTGAAACCAGCAGTGCGGCGATACCGGCCACTATTGGTGCGGAAAATGATGTGCCATGGATTTGGCCGTATCGATCATTGTTCATTGTTGAAACAATATGCTGGCCGGGCGCAGATACATCCACCCAGTCTCCCCGGTTTGAAAATCGTGCCGGCTGGTCTTCATCGGTGGAGGCGCCGACGGAAATCAATCCATCAAGATTATAGGCTGCCGGATAAACCGGTGTGTTTGATCCTTCGTTGCCGGCGCTGCAGGTAATCACCACGCCATGATCGATGGCGTATTTCAGCACATCATGGTAACTATTGCTGTATTTATTGCTTCCCGAACTGATGTTGATCACACTGGCTCCGTTATCCGTTGCGTAGATAATCCCTTTTATAATGGCTGCACCGCTGAGAACCGCTTTGCCCTGGGTATTGATGTAGCCGGCCCGGATCAGCATCATTTTACACCTCCCGGTGACCCCGGCGATGCCGATGGCATTGTTCATTGTGGCGCCAATCACGCCAAAAACCTCATTTCCGTGAGAGGATTGGGAAAGGGTCGGATCATTGTCTTCATCCTTGTAATCGTTGCCATCATCCTCATAGCCTTCCGACTGATTCACAAAATCCCAGCCGATAATATCGTCAATATATCCATTCTGGTCATCATCGATTCCATTCTCCGGGATTTCCCCGGGGTTTTTCCAGATGTTGTTTTGCAAATCAGTGTGGGTGAGATCAAATCCCATATCGATAATCGCAACAATGACATTCGGATCACCCGGCTCAATATCCCAGGCCTCCAGTATATTGATATCCGCACCAACCGTATTGATGTTGTTCAGACCCCACTGCTGTGAAAAAAGACTGTCGTTGGGAGTTGTCCCGGAGATTGCCGCAGCCGGTTTCCATATGGTGAGCAGGCTGATGACAATGGAAAAAAGAAGCATGAGAAAGCGAATCTTCATATGGTATTTACCTTATGTTCAATGTTGTAGTTTGCCGGAACAACAAATGAAATATCGATACAGCGTGAGAACAGAGGATATCGGTCGAAGTGGAATTTTCAGAAAAACGACAACAGATTTAGCCTGCTATGAAAAGCAATTTGTGCGCCAATGATGAACAGGAAGCATTCATTCTTTTTTTGAAAAATAAATACAAAAGGTTGTGTAACAGACCCGCAGGTTTTCATGCAGGGGGCAACATGCCGTCATGCACAAGTCCTGTTTCATGAGACATTTTTTCCTTACATTAAGGACAGTTGCTCTGGTTGGAAAATTTCGTTGCGGACATGTCCAAGTAATTTGTTTTATATGAAGATTTTCGTTTCTTGACGAACGGCAGAACCAGCGCTATATTTCCGGAATTCATTGGAGCAGTAAATCGATCGGACCTATTCTCCGGGGGCGGAGTCGGCATCGCTTTTTAAATCAAGGCATTGTGACAGAAACAAAACCATGCCGGAAGGATATTATCAATAAAAGGCCCTCCGGGTCATTCTTTTTATCCTATGGAGGATAACATGAACCATCACCACCACCATCATCATCACGAAGAAGAAATGCCGTTTACGGAAAAAATGGAAAAACTCCTGCAGCATTGGATCAAACACAATGTCGATCATGCCAAAACCTATCGGGACTGGAAAGGAAAGGCCGCGCAGGAAGATCTGGTCAAGGTATCTGAAATATTGGAGGAAGCTGCCTTGGCCATGACGGCGCTTAACGAAAAACTGGAACAGGCGCTTCGTGAAATTTCATCGTCCGGATGATCACATAGACTTTTTTTGATAGCGGATGCGTTTTCCGGATGTGTTATCCTTCCCGGGCAAGGGCTTTTGCAATAGCGGCGGCAAGATCTTTTTCCGTAAACGGCTTGTGTAAAATCCGGTTGACACCCAGTTGTTTGATCATCCTGTCATTAATCGGTTTGCCGGTTGTTTTTTCCGTGCCTCCCACAAAATCACTTTGGGTCGTGATCATGATAATCGGTAATTCCGTTTGACTGTATTTTCGCCGGATCTCTTTTGTCAGTTGAAGACCGTCCAGTTCAGGCATGTTCAGATCGGTCAGAACAAGATCCGGCTTTTGTTTGTTGATCTCCTGGAGCGCCTTGACCGGCAATTGGAAAACAGATGGCGCGTATCCCATTTCGTGAAGTTTTTTGGAATACAATTTGAGCATCATGATGGAGTCGTCAATAGCCGTGATTTGTTTTCGTTTCTTTTTGTTGTCCGTGGAAACCGATGCATTTATTTTGTCGGCCATTTCCGTTTTTCCGGCGGCTGTTAAGATTTTCAGGTAATGATCACGCGTTGCCGGATTGGCTTTTGCTGCCAGATAGTCGGATGCCAATTCCGGAAACACATCCCAGTCGACGAGTTCCTGAAACACACAATCCGCTTCAGCGTCGATAAAGATGGCAACAATCTTTTTGGCATCCTGATCTCCTGTTTTGATCAAATTTTTCAGCCCGGCTGTCAGAACATGGGTCAGATTATTGTCAATGGCCTTGGCTGCTGCCAGTCTCACCTGTTCATCAGGATCATTCAATCCGTTTGCCAGGCTGATAGCGGTTTTTAACGACCGGATCTGCCCAAGCGCCTCATAAGCCCCGAATCGGACATTGGAGTTGTCCGGATGATCGAACAGCAATTTCTGTATTGCCGGTGCGGCGGTTTTGTCGCCGATTTTACCAAGAACGGTCAGCGTATGCACCTGTGCATCCGTATCACTTGCCGTCAGATTTTCAATAAGGCTGGGCACGGATTTGGGGCCGATTTTTGTCAGACTTTCGATGGACATGCTTCTGATACTGGAAAATTTTGACGTCAGCATTTCACAAAGCTTTTCCATGGATAATTTGCTCTGGATATCGGCAAGGGCGTTGATAATGAATGCATCCGTCCTTTTGTCTCCGGAGACAGCTCCTGATAACTGTTCGATGGCAGACGGCGTTCCGATTTCAGACAGAGCTGAAATTGCCGCCACCTTAAAAACCACATCATCGGAATGAAGAAGTGCGCTCACAGCAGATACACATTCTTCCGCTCCAATGGCTCCCAGTGATCGAATCGCTTCTTCCCGTATTTTTTCAGAGCGGCTGGTGTTCAGTACTTCAGACAGGACCGGTATGGCTTCCCTCATTTTCAGGTCACCGGCAATTTTAATATAGGTTTCCTGACCGGGGTGTTCACGATGAATGTATTGGGCAATCAGTTTGGGATTTCCATAGGATATTTCCAGCAGAAGGTCATATATCTTTTCGTTGATATGGTTTTGGTTGCTTTTGATTTCACATAGATAATCCAGGACAGGAAATGCAATCTCATCCGGGGATTTGCTGAGTTCATAGAGTACCCGGTTTTGTGTTTTCGGATTCACCTCGGCGAAAAATTGCACAAGCGCTTTGGCTTTGACAATATCAGACTGCCGAATACAAAAAATGATTTCTTTGATAAAATCTTTTTCTTTGGTAGTGGTCATGTTACCTCAACTGATAAAAAACAGTACGCAAATATTTTTTGGGTTCAAACAATTTGGTATCATTGGTAAGCGACTCGGTTGCACCAATCAGCAGATATCCGTCCCGCTCCAGAACCCCGGCTAGTTTTTCATACAATCTGGTACGTTCCGGAGGGTTGAAATAGATTGCCACATTGCGGCAGAAAATGATATCAAATTTACCCATTCCGATCAACGGCTGCATCAGATTGATTTTTTTAAAAACGGCCATTGCACGCAGCTCATCCTGTATTCGCCAGCCATCTCCTTCCTGTTTAAAGTATTTACGGATTTTTTCCGGGGGCAGCCCTCTTGCCATTTCGAATTTATTATATTTCCCGTAACTGGCCTGCGTGATAGCGGCATTGGAGATATCGGTGCCGATCAGCTTGATGTCATATTTCGACGGATCCAGATACAATTCTTTCAATACAATGGCAATGCTGTAGATTTCCTGGCCGGTTGAACTGGCCGCACTCCAGATTCGGATTTTGATGGGCGTTCCCGGTCTGGCGGATTTGCTCCGGCTGTCGATCAGATCGGGAATGATTTTATGCTGAATCAGCTCAAATGGGGTTTTGTCCCGAAAAAAATAGGTTTCATTGGTCGAGATGGCATCAATTATTTTTTTTTCAATGGCCTGGGTCTGATCGGTCCGTACCCGATGATAAAGTTCTGCAAAGGATCGGCATCCCAACTCCATGAGAATCGGATTCAGCCTGGTTTCAATAAGATATTCTTTACCGGCGCCAAGCATGATTCCGGAAATATCCAGGATATATTTTGCGAATACTTTATATTCTTCAGGCGTTATTTTATACATCCGTTGATTGCCTATCGGGTCCTTTTGATGACGGAGTTGACAATTTCCTGTGCCATTGAATCCAATGAAACAACCACATCGGCAAGATCCGCTTCAATGACTTCTTTGGGCATTCCAAAAACAGTACAGGAGTCTTCATCCTGTGCTATAATCAATGAGCCGCTGTTTTTCAGGAATCTGGCTCCTTTACTTCCATCTGATCCCATACCGGTCATAATGACACCGGTGGCTCTTCCGACATAATGTTCCGCAACCGATCGAAACAGATAGTCAACAGATGGTTTACAGCTGTTCTCCGGCGGATCATCCGTGATTCGTATAATCCGGTTCATTCCATCGGCACTGGCGGCAATTTTCATGTGTTTGCCGCCAGGGGCAATGAGTGCCGTATTCTTTGCCACAACCTGTCCATCACGGGCTTCCGCGACAGTTAATGCACATTTTGCGTCCAGGCTTTTGGCAAGTGATTCGGTGAAGATGGGAGGCATATGCTGAACAATGAGGATCGGCACACCAATATCCGGAGGCAGTAACGGCATCATTTTTGACAGGGCATTGGGGCCTCCGGTGGAAATGCCGATGGCAACGATTTCAGATTTCGGACTGATTTGCCGGGTGATTCTGTTCATCCGTCCGGCGATCGTATCATCGGGGGCCGCTTTTACCGAGGCTTGAGAAGAGATTTTTGTTTTGACTGCTGCCGGAGTTGCTTTTCCGCTGAGAATATTTTTAATTTCCCGATGCCTCTTAAACGCTTTGAGAATGGGCGCAAGAAGCGTTTTGATTTTTTCCCTGTTATCCGCCATGGTCCCGGATAAAGGCTTTGGGATAAAATCAAAGGCGCCAAGCTCCAGAGCCTGGATGGTCAGTTCTCCGCCTTCCCGTGTCGATGTGCTTAACATGACAACACCGATTTCCGGCCACTTTTTTTGTACGTGCGCCAGCACATCAAGACCATTCATTTCCGGCATTTCAATATCAAGGGTGATCAGGTCCGGTTTCAGCATCGGAATTTTGTTGAGTGCGAGCTTGCCGTTGCTTGCCGTGCCGACAACCTCAACCTCAGAAAATTCGGACAGGATATCTGTAACAATTTTTCGATATACAATGGTATCATCTACCACCATAATTCTTAATACGTTCGATTCGTTCATTTTATTTCAGATCCTGTGTGATTCGATCCTTGAATGATTCCATATACGGAACGATTCCGGGAATGGAATATGGTTTCAGCGGTTTTATGTTTTATGGTTATGCATACTTCTCTATGGTCCATTATATACGATTCTTTTTGCAGTTATGAAAAATGTTGAAAAAACAGGGCGTAAATGTTTTGAATGTATGAGATACTCAATCCGCCTGTTTCCACGGGTGACGGAAATTCAGGGAATCGAGAACGTGGTCATTTCCGGATATCAATGGAATCATAAAGGGTTCCATCTTATCTTGTTGATAACCAGGTCATCGAACATGGTCATTTGTCTTTCAGTACTTCTTCAATATCCAGTACCCCGATCAGACTGGTTTCTGTTTTGAAAACACCTTTAAAAAAACCGCCTTGAACACCGCCGATATTGGCAGGCGCCGGTTCAATCTTATTGGATTCGGCCGGCAGCACATCACTGATTCGATCCACCATGAAACCGATGTGTTCATCTTTGGAGTCGATGATAATATTCCGGCTGTCTTTGCTTTTTTGAATGGGGGAAAGACCCAGTTTTTTACCAAGATCAATCACGGTTACGATTCTTCCTCTCAGGTTCAATACGCCGATGACATAGTCCGGAGCTTGCGGGACCCATGTGGATTCCATGTGTCGATTGATTTCTTGAATATTCAATATGTCAATTCCACAAAGTGCGTCACCAATGAAAAAGGTCGCAAGTTCCAGAACCGTATTCTTTTTTCCTTCACCTGTTTTTCCCTGCATTATCTGCTCCTTGCATGTGTTCATTTCCCCAGACGGAGTTTTACGGCTTCAATCAGTTTTTCACGATCCAGTTTAATCTGGTAGTCATCAATTCCAATACGGGTACCCTTTTCAATATCCTCATCATCTGCCAGAGATGTAAGTGCAATAATTTTTAAATGGGAAAAACGCTCATCCCCTTTAATTTTTGCAGCCAGTTCAAAGCCGTCCATACCCGGCATTTCCAGATCCGTTAAAATAATGCTGACCGAATCCGCATTCTGTTCCAGAAGATCCCATGCAGCCAGCCCATCTTTTGCTTCCAGAACACGATACCCGGCATCTTCCAGAAATCCTTTTACCTGATTGCGAAAAAAATCGGAATCTTCGGCAAAAAGAACCAAAGGGTGTTGATTGGATGGCTTCAGTCTGTTTGCTTTGCCTTCAAACCATCCGGGATTGATGGCCCGAACCAGTTCATACATGTCCACCATCAGTGTGGTGTGGTTCCCGATGATGGCGGAACCCATGATACCGGTTTGCCTCAGGGTGGTTTTGTCCAGCTCAACAACGACATCGACTGCGTCGACAGGCGGGGTTACCATGAGGCCGACCTCTCTTCCCGCAAGCGTAAAAACGATCACTTCCAGCTGGCTGGATTCCGGGAGCGATTTCATGTCCGCCACCTGATCCAGGGAGAAGAGGGGCAGACTGCCGCCGCGGTACTGAATCACCTTTTTGCCTCCGACGGTTTCAATATTGGCTACTTTTATTCTTTCAATTCGTTCCACCATCGCCAGCGGTACGGCACATTGCTCATCAATTCCGTTTCTGAAGAGAAGGAGAGAGGTTGCATCTCCTTTGTCCTGCTGTGCCTGGGTCGGATCTTCCGGCATTCTGCCTGCGCTGTCGAGTTTTTCAATGGAAGCCAGTTTTGCCATCTGCGCAAGGCCGGCAACATCGAGAATCAATGCGACCTTCCCATCACCCATAATGGTTGCGCCCGCATAACCCTGGCATCCTTTCAGGTGACGTCCCAGGGGTTTTACAACGATCTCTTCGGAATCGCGAAGATAGTTGACTACCAGCCCATACTTAAAGGGCCCGGCGGAAACAACGGCGATATTGATGGCGCTGTTGATACTTCTTCTTCTTTCCGCTATCTGTCGGGGGGTATAGCCTGTTTCATCCGGAGTATCCGGTTGTGTTTCCGGCAGTTCGGATTCGGGCGGATCTATGGGCGGGCTGTATTTTGACCTTCGATCTGCAATGTTTTCCCGTCGATCGGAAGATTTGGAGCCGTCTGAAGGATGAACGTAAAAATTGTCGATTTCCAGAACCTTGGAAAGATTCAGAAGAGGAAGCAGGCTGCCTCTCAAACGGACCACCTCTGCGTTACCGACTTTTTCGATCCGGTCTTTAACCTGTACGGCAGGGATCCGAAGGAGTTCATTCAGGTTGACCTGGGGAATGGCATACCGTTCATTCCCGACAGAGATGATCTGGCTGGGAATAATTGCCAGGGTCAGGGGCAGCTTGATGCGGATGACCGTTCCCTTGTGGACGGCGGATTCAATATCAACGATTCCTCCCAGCTTATCCAGGTTGGTTTTGACCACATCCATTCCAACACCTCTGCCGGAGATATCGGTGACCTGGTGTGCGGTGGAAAACCCCGGTAGAAATATCAATGCAATCTTTTCTTTGTCCGACAGGAGATTGGCCTCCTGATCGTTGATCAGATTCTTTTTCAGGGCGGAGGTGACCAGCTGGTTTCCGTCAATGCCTTTTCCATCATCCGTAATTTCAATGTTGACCTGCCCGGCTTCATGGAATGCCTTCAATTTGATGATTCCGGTGGGATCTTTGCCGAGGCTGCGGCGTACTTCCGGTGATTCAATCCCATGATCAACAGCGTTCCGGACAAGGTGTGTCAGGGGATCACTGATCGCTTCGATAATGGTTTTATCCAATTCAACATCTTTGCCTTCAATGGAAAGCGCGATCTCTTTCCCCAGATCCCGCGCCAGATCCCGGACAACCCGTGGAAATTTGTTAAAGACATTGGAAATCGACTGCATCCTGGTCTTCATGATTGCTTCCTGAAGCTCTGATGTCACCATATCGATTCTCTGACCGGCGATTTCAAGGGTCCGCTTGTCCTTTAAGCTAATACCCTGAAGCAGTTGATTCCGGCTCAATACCAATTCTCCGGCAAGGGTCATCAGGTCGTCCAGAAGATCAACATTTACCCGCAGGGATGTTTGTGAGGTAGCGGGTTTGGACAGCGTCGATATGGTTTCGGCCGTATCTTCCTTGACCGGGTCCGGTATGGAGACCGGCTCAATTGTCTGCGCGGATTCGATGGGTTCATCAAAGGGAATCGATTCCGGTTCGGGGATATCCGGAGTTTCCGGGGACTCTTCGGAAAGGATATCGAAAAGGTCCGGTTCCGGTAAAGCACCTTCATGGGCAGGGGAGCACATGGACTCGGTGACGACATGAACGTATTTTTCTTCGACATCAAAAAGGGCGGTGATGATTTCCGGTTCAATAATGGAAGCAAAAAGAATGTAAAACGGAATTCGTGTCGGGATTTCCTGGTTAAGTGTTCCGACCGCATCGATATCGATTTTGGATTGGATCATTTTCCCGCTGTTGATCAGTGATGAAATCACATCCAGCGGTGTTTTCTTTTTTCGGTGAATATCGTGGATCAGGTCATATTCCACCAGATAGATGGTCATCCCTTCCTTTTTTGCCTGATCGATATCAAATTGCGGGGCGGTTAATAAATTTGCTTTTCCTTCAATGGATATATTCAGGATTCCGGCGACACTTTCTTTTTCATCATCCGGCAAGGATGCAGCCGTGAGACCGACCAGGGCGACAATATGTTCCGAGGTGTCCATGCCGTTGCTGTGTTCAACATCATGGATCATATCTTTCAGGGTATCAAATGCCTTCAGCAGGGTATTGATTGTTTCCGGTGTGGGGACAATTTCCCGGCTGCGGATCAGGCCCAGTACATTTTCAATTTTATGGGATAGTTCCTTGATGTTGGAAAGCCCCATAAAACCGGCTCCGCCCTTGATGGAGTGGGCGGCACGAAAAACATTATTCACAAGTTCTTCATTAATATCGGCGCCCGCCTCTTCAATTAAAAGCAGATCGTTTTCAATATTGGATAGATGATCCAGCGATTCTTCAATATACATCTGCAGGGTTTCATCATCTTCGAAAATCATGTCTATCCTCCCGCTCGATCAGGTGTGGGTACCGGAAAATTGAAGCAATTGATTACATTAAGAATATGCTGGCTGAATTTGGTAAAAACATATCGAATAAATTAAAGCAAGTCAAACGTTCTCGGATGGTCGGAATATCGGAAAATATCTTTCTTTGCATCGATCCGCTTTTGGTATTGATCACAATTCCTCCCATGAAAAAACTCCGGGGCGGATCAGGGGGACGCAGGCTTTGGCAACTTCTATCGTTTCCCTGTGAAACATATTTAACAACGCCATATCGAGTCCTGCTGCGGCAAGCATCGGGAGATAGGCGCTTTCCATCCGTAATTTTTTTTTCATGTTCCCGTATCCTGAGGTTAAATTGGATAAGCCGGCGATCGTTTTGACCGGAAATCCGAGAAGATCGGGAAGAATGCGAATAAAATTTACAATTTCAGGTGCTTGCCTGATTCCATCCTGCCAGGATAACGGAACAATAATGGGGTCGATGATCAATTGATGGTCTTCAATACCATGATCATGAATGGCTTTGTGAATCTGAATGGCAAGATCAAAACGTTCGGAAGCATCTTGGGGGACACTGCTGTCCGGGTACAAAAGATACCCTATTATATCGCTCTTGTATTTTTTTGCAAGAGGGAGAATGGTTTTCAGTTTTTGCGGCTCAAGAGAAAAGCCATTGATAATAGAGATGTTTTTGTTTGCCTGTAATCCGGCTTCCATGGCTTTTGGATTGGTTGTGTCAATCAGAATCGGGAGTGTCGAAACCGATTGGACGGTCTCCACCAGAAAGGTCATTTTCTCTATCGGCGCCCGGGAAAGCGGTCCGGTATTGATATCAATTGCATCAGCACCGGCGATTTCACACCGAGTTACCATTTCCCGGATGGGTTCCGGATCCAGTGTTTCCAATGCATTCCGGATGACCGGGTTGATGATGTTCAGATTGTCTGCAACAAGCTTCATCGCATGATTCCTTTGATTCTCCTGCATTTACCTGCTGACGCAGTCGGTGCTGCGGTTGTCCCACATCCTTTCCAATATTGCCATTGAGCTGTGCAGCTTTGAAAAAGAAAAGACTTCAAGAGATACGGTCCCGGTAAAGTCACGAAGTTTGGAGATGACCTGTTTCATCTGCCCGGATGCCGGCTGATCAAGGCATAAGTGGTCCTTTCCTCCGGCCGCACCATGGAGATGAACAATGGAGATGGCATCTTTCCATGTTTCAAAGGGCTTTTCCATGTCCTGACCCGAAAGGATCAGGTGCCCGATATCCAGGCAGACCGACAGATGAAATTCACGGATGATTGGATCAATCAGGTCCATGGGATATAAAAGGTTCTCAATGGAGAGGTTTTTTCCGTTGAATTCCTTGCCGGCCACTTTTCCAAGGCTCCAGTATAACGCATCCTGCCAGTTCCGGATATCGGTTTTGTTTTGTATGGATTCGGGTTTGACCAGGTGAAGCGTACTGGTGGACGGAGAAAGCGGTTGCGTGCGATCGATAAACCGGTTGATGGTGTCTACCGCATGCATTCGTTTGGTCATGCTGTCATCACCCAGGGTAACATCCACCGGAAGATGGATATTGTAAGAGACGCCATGCTGTTGCGACAGATCTTTCAGTTCCTGTACAGCGTTTCGGGAAGGCAGGCTGTCTTCAAATCGGCTTTCAAAAAAAAGCAATTCGATTTCATCAAAAAAAGGTCCGAGTAATTGTACATTCCGGGCATAGTGATCCGGATAGATAAAAGAGGTTGTTCCCATTCGAAAAGGGAAGCGATTTTTATAGGATCGGGGAAACGACGGGATCATATTGAACCGCAATATCGTATGGAAATGCCGATCAGCCAGAAGATCAGAAGACCGACACAGGATGAAACCATCATCAGCCGGCATGCCTTTTGGATATGATCAGGGTTTGTCTGCCCGAAATTTGTTCCAATGTAAGGTTTTGAAACCAACTTTCCATGGTAGATGTTGGGCCCGCCCAGTTTGATCTGAAAAGAGCCGGCAAAAGCCGCCTCGGGATATCCGGCATTGGGGCTGGTGTGGTTTCGTCCTTCCCGTACAGCCGTCCGGAAGGCGGATCTGCCTTGTTTCCATAGCATTTGTGAGGAAGCGGCAATGAGGGGTACGGATGCACGGGCAGGAATAAAGTTACCGACATCATCGATTCGGGCGGACGTTTTTCCGAAATCGATGTATTTCTCATTTTTATATCCGATCATGGAATCCAGGGTGTTGACCATTTTATAGGCCATGGCCAGGGGTGCTCCTCCGATTGCCGCAAAGAATAAAGGGGAGAGTACCCCGTCCACCAGGTTTTCCGCAACGGTTTCCACTGCCGCCCGGGTAATTCCCTGTTGATCCAGGTTGGTGACGTCCCTTCCGACAATCATGGAAAGTTTGGATCTTGCCGTTTCAAGATCCCTCCTGTGAAGCGCCTGATATACTTCCATGGCGGCGTCTTTCAGGGATCCGGCTGAGATACAATAGTAAACCAGAATGGTTTCCACCAGAAATCCGAGAACCGGATCCATCCAACGGAACAAGGCAACCAGAAGGAAACAGATAAAGAACGTGGAGAGAATGAGAAAAATTGAAAAGAGCGACCCCGATACTCCTGCATTCACCGGCAGGGTCCGGAACCGCGGCTCCCAATAGGCAATTGCACTTCCCATCCACCTTATGGGATGGGGAAGAAATGCCGGGTCCCCCAGAATCAGGTCCAGGGCAAATGCCGCCGGAAGAATCCAAATACATAGAAAATCAGTCATATACGGTTCACCAGTTGGATCAGTTTATCTGCCAGCATCCGGTTGGCAGGCCTGCTCTTCAATGCCACACGGATATATTGATCTGTGAGACCGTCAAAATTGGCGCAGTTCCGAATGAGGATATTGTCCTTTGCCAGGGTTTCGCAGACGGCATCGGCCTTCAATCCGTTGTTCAGCCGGATCAGGATATAGGGAACCCGGCTGGGGAAAAAGGAGAGGGCGGAGACATGTTGAAACCGGCCGATAAAATGATCCTGCTCTGTTTGGATGAAATCCCTTGTTTTTTGAACAAATGCATTCATTTCCCGGAAATGGGAAAGGATATAGTCGACGGCTGTCTGGGCAAGACTGTTCACATTCCAGGGAACCTGGTATTGCCGGCATCGGCTTGCAATCTCCGGAGAAGCCTTTAAAAAACCGGTTCGCAGTCCGGGGATGCTGAAAATCTTGGACATGGAGGTCAGCACGATTACGTTTTTCAGGTTTGTCCGGAGCATGCCTGAAATTTTTTCATCATCTATAAAGGGGTAATAGGATTCATCAATCACAAAGATCGTATCCGGGTTGGCTGCGCAGATCCGGTGTATTGACCGGGTCGGGATAGAGGTTCCGGTCGGATTGTTGGGGTTGCAGATAAACACCATGTCCTTGTTTTTCACCTGTTCCGCGATCCGGTCCGGATCATGGGAGAAACCGGTTGATTCCTCTGCCATGAGAAACGCATAACGGGTTTCATTCCGGAGGCAGGAATCCTGATAGTCGGAATAGGTCGGTCCCAGAATCAGGGCGTTTTTGATCTGCAATGATGTTGTCATGGAATAGATGAATTCGGTGGTTCCGTGTCCGGCCAGAACCTGACCTTTGTCAATCTCATGGATGGCGGCAAATTTTTCAATCAGACAATCGGCTCCGGCATCCGGCAATGCCCGGATCACGGATATGTTTTGTTGCAGAAATTCCAGCAAACCCGGGGGCGGACCGAGGGGATTGAGGTTGCTGCTCATGTCGATGATATCTTCCGGCCGGCAGCCGTTTTGTTTTGCCAGTTTATAGATGTTTCCACCGTGACCGGTGATCATATCATTTCTCCGCGCATTACAGGTGTATGGCACCGATTAAAAACAGGAATGCCTCTATGGCTTCGGTCATTGCGCCAAGCATGTCTCCGGTGATGCATCCCAGGCGTTTTTGATAAAAAAACAAGATGGCGGCAACACCCGCAAGAAAACAGATGTTGAAAACAAGCCATCCCCACCCCAGAAAAAAAGAAAGAAAAAAAGGAATCAACAGCCCCCCGAATGTGGAAACGGTGATTTTTTTATGAAAAAAATCATGGCCGGTTCCGCCTTCGGGTCTTCCGTAGGGCAGCCATGCAAATCCAAACAGGGTCGCTCCCCGGGCATATGCCGGAACGATCAGCAGCAGAAGCATGCGATGGTCATCCATGCTGAAAATGCCAGCTGATTTTACGGCAAATACGCAAATCACGGCAACCACTCCGATGGCCCCTGCACTGCTGTCCTTCATAATGTGAAGAGATCTATTAGGATCGCCCGCACCTCCATATAAACCATCTGCCGTATCGCAAATGCCGTCCAGATGAAGAGCTCCGGTAATGATAATCAGAAAGACCGTATCCAGCACCGCAACAGCGGGGAGCGGCCAGAACTGTTTGGCAAACAGATCAAACATGCACAGGAGCAGACCGATCAGGAGGCCGACAATCGGAAAAAAGGGCAGCATCCTGTCCGGGACAAAGGTTCCTTTTTTCCCGATGGGAAGAATCGTTAAAAACTGGATTGCGGAAATCAATGGCTTCATGGATCTGTTCTATCCTTTGATGACAACCGGTATGCCGGCAACCATCCAGACTACCTTGTTCACAGCCGAAGCCACCCGTTGATTGGTCAGTCCGGCGGCGTCTCTGAACAGGCGCGCCAGCGCGTTTTCCGGAACAATTCCCGTGCCTACTTCATTGGAAACCAGGATGACGGTACTTGCCGCATGATGAATCGCATGGGTAAGCCGGTTGATCTCCGGAACCAGTTCCTGCCCGCTGATGTTGTTCATGAGAAGGTTGCTGATCCAGAGCGTCAGGCAATCTGCCAGGACCACCCCGGATAATGCCGAATGTTTCAAAATCGCTCCGGGCAGGTCTATGGGCGCCTCAATCGTTATCCAGTCAGGGCTTCTATCTTGTTGGTGATGGGAAACCCTTTCTTTCATTTCCTCATCAAACGGGATACAGGTGGCAATAAATCGTTTCTCTCCCGGAATCTGTTCCGCCAGCGAGAGTGCATGGCTGCTTTTTCCGCTGCGGCATCCCCCGATCACCAAAATTTTTTCCGTCATACCGGTCAATCCTTTTTTGCAGATCCCGTATTCAAATAAGATCCATAATCAACTGCGTATTAATATGGGTCTGAAAATGTTTTGACAACAGTTTATATTCCTTTTCTCTTGCAGCAAGACCGCCCTCACGGTCTACAGGGATGTGGCCATATCCGATTGTTTCCAGCCACTTTCGGGTGATTTCCGGTGGTTCAAAAAGGCCATGGATATAGGTTCCCATAATCCGTGCATTTTTCCCGACACATCCTTCATCATGATTGCACGGTACCCGGTTCCGGGAGTGCACCTGAAACAACGCTTCGGCGCCGTGCCGGATGGTTTTTCCCATGTGGATTTCATAACCGTTCCCGGTCTGACCGTCCCAGGAAAATGATGTCAGTGTCGTTATTTTCGGGGCGGACAGCGTGGTTTCAACCGGCAGCAGGCCAAGCCCTCTGCCGGACCCGGAAGATCCTTCCAGTCCGTCCGGATCATGAACCATCTGTCCCAGCATCTGATATCCGCCGCAAATTCCAAGGAGATGACCGCCCCTATCGGCATATCGGATGATCTGATCCGCCCATCCTGTCTGTTGCAGCCAGTGCAGATCGGATCGGGTGTTTTTGGAGCCGGGCAGGATCACCGCCCCGAACAATGACAGGTCTGCTGGTTTATCCATAAATTGAAGTGAGGCGCCTTTCAGGTCGGTCAGGGGATGGAAGTCCGTAAAATTGGAAATGTGCGGAAGCCGGATAACCGCGATCATCAAAGTGCCTTGGGATCGGTCAGGTGACGCAGTCAGCTTCTCGAGAACAACCGAATCTTCTTCTTCAATCCGGATATGATCATACCAAGGCAGAACGCCTAGAATGGGTTTTCCGGTTTTATTTTCCAGCCATTGTATGCCGTCGCCAAAAAGAGAGATATCGCCCCGAAACCGGTTGATGATCACCCCGGCAATCCGATCTTTTTCCTTTTGGGGAAGGCATGCAAGGGTGCCGACGATCTGGGCAAAAACACCGCCCCGATGAATATCGGCAACCAGGATCACAGGAGCGTCCGAATATTCAGCCATGTTAAAGTTTACGATATCGTTCTCCATCAGGTTGATTTCTGCGCATGATCCGGCTCCTTCCAGGACAATCACCTCATGGGTGGACCGCAGCCGGTCAAGGGCTGCGCAGGCAGATGCAAACAGGTGGTTCTTTTTTCGGTGATATTCGGCAGCCGTATGGTTTTCCAGGGGTTTTCCCAGGAGGATCACCTGGGAGCCGACTTCGCTTGTGGGTTTCAGCAGAATCGGATTCATGTCCACATGCGGCGGAATCCCGGAGGCTTCGGCCTGAACGATCTGGGCCCGGCCCATTTCCAGGCCTTCCGGCGTCACGCCCGAGTTGTTGGACATGTTCTGTGCTTTAAAGGGAGCGACCTTTATTTTCTGTTCCCAAAGGAAACGGCAGAGAGCGGCCGTGATAATACTTTTTCCCACATCCGATCCGGTCCCGAATACGGCAAGCGTTTTGGCGCGGTTGTTATTTTTCGATTCCAATTCTGGCTTGAACCCCGTTGTTATAGTAATGCTTGATTTCTTTCATTTCGGTGACCAGATCGGCTTTTTCAATAATTTTCGGATCTGCATTGCGGCCGGTGATTACCAGTTCCAGGTTATCCGGTTTGTGTGCCATGATATCCAGAAGATCTTCCAACCGGATGATACCACAGGTTACGGCGACATTTGCTTCTTCCAGAACAATCATATCATATTGGCCGGATGATATCTCCTGACGGATCATTCTGAGTCCTTCCTGTGCAGACCGGATATCTTCGGCAGAAGGTTTTCCTTTGATAAACCGTCCGGTGCCGAACTGTTTCAGTGTGATGAGGTCGGAAAATCTTTTCAGGGCTTTGACTTCACTGTAATCGCCGGACTTGATGAACTGGGCGATGAAAACCCTAAGGCCTGCACCTGCTGCCCGGACGGAAAGCCCGATGGCGCAGGTTGTTTTTCCCTTTCCATTCCCGGTATAAACCTGAATGTATCCCTTCATGATTCTTTTCCCGTTTTTCTGATCAGGTCATTTTTTTGATAGCTATTTGTAAGTCGTATCTTCACGATGGACCCCGGCTGAGAAAAACCGACTGTTTCCCCGGAGAGATCGATAATTTCCTGAATTTCATCCCATTGAAGCGGACCTTGACCGGTCAGAATTTCAACGGAGTCTTTTAAAAAGATTTTATTTCGTACCTGGGTCAATGTAAGGCCTTGTGTGGTATCTTCCAGAATTTTTCCCATAAACAGGTGGCCCGGGATCGGATTGGAATCGTTGTAACCGGGAATCACCTGATCCGGATCATGAAAATAAAAACCGGTACAATAATCCCGATGGCTCACGGCAACAAGCTGTTCCATCCATTCCGGCTTCACATGGTAGTTCTCCGGGTCGGAACAATAGCTGTCGATGGCTTCCCGATATACCTTGACGGCAGACGCAAGGTAATTGATGGTTTTCATGCGGCCTTCAATTTTAAGGGAAGTGATTCCGGCCTGTATCATCGAAGGGATATGTTCGATCATGCAGAGATCTTTTGAGTTGAAAATATAGGAACCCCTGTCATCTTCCGCAATGGGCATATATTCTCCGGGCCTCAATTCCTCCACTACCGAATAGCTCCAGCGGCAGGGATGGCTGCACATTCCCTGATTGCTGTCCCTCTTGGTCAGAAAGGAACTGAGAAGACACCTGCCGGAATAGGAGATGCACATGGCTCCGTGGACAAAGGCTTCGATTTCTGCGGATGTTTGCCGGGAGATCTCTTCAATCTCCGCAAGAGACAGCTCTCTGGCAACATTGACCCGCTTTACACCGAGTGCTTCCCAGAATTTAACCGCTTGATAATTTGTTGTATTTGCCTGGGTGCTCAAATGAAGCGGAATATCGGGAATCAACCTCCCGGCGGACAGGTATACGCCCGGATCAGCGAAAATCAAGGCGTCCGGATTGAGTCTGCCGAGATTTTTCAGATATTGGTCAATCCCTTTTTGATCCTGGTTTCGGGCATAAATATTACAGGCCACATACACCTTGACATTGGCCTTGCGGGAGAAGGCAATCGCTTTTTCCATTTCATCCAGGGTAAAGTTTCCTGAAAAATTGCGTAATGAAAATTCCTTACCGGCAAGATATACGGCATCCGCCCCATAGTGTATTGCAATTTCAAGTTTTTCAAAATTGCCGGCAGGTGCCAGTAATTCGATATGATGGTTCCGAGGTTTCATGATCCGTATAAAAATTTTTCCAGTAATACATCCGCCGAGACCCTTCTTGGGAATCGATATTCATCCATGAATGCCGATACGGATGAAGGTAAAAATGTACCATATATCATTTGTTGTCATTCGATCAATAACGAGTTTGAATTGTTTTTCAATGGGCAGAGACATCGGCACGGACATTAAAGCCGATTTGCGGTTCTGTATCGGCAAATCGGCTTTATGATGATCATCGTGTCCGAATCGGTATCGGTTATTTCCTGTCGGCTAATGCGCGGCTTTTTTTTCAGGGTCGGCTTTTTTCGGAGCCGCTTTTTCTTTTGCAGATAATTTGGCGGCATCTGCGGCCGGCATCCACTGATTGTCTTTTTTGACAAGAGCAAGGGATTCTTTGTATTTGATATCTCCTTCAATCACTACAGTGGCCTTGTCGTCTCCCTCTTCCGTAACGGTGAAATTCAGATTATCCAAATTGCACGAAATACCGCTGAATACTTTTTTGACGTGATTCTTGCCAAAATCTTCGGGTGTGGCACTGTCGCCGCCGCAGCTGTATACCGAAAGAAGTCCCATACAACAAATCAGAACCAGAATTTTATTCATTTTTTCCCTCCTGTCTGTGATTTAAAGTTATTGATTTTTAAACATTTTATAAAATTATCGGTCAAACGATTGAAGCGTGTCTTTTCCACCCCCTTTCACTGGAAAGAGCTTTTGTAAAACTTCCGCACAGTAAAGATCCTGTTGGAAGCAATGATTTTTATCGGCAAGAACAGTATGAAATTGTTTCCTTATAACATCTTTAAATTCTTGACACAATGGTGAGTTGCCGATAAACTGTAAATTATTTTGCCGTTGATATGACAAAGAATAGTAAACCATACCTGCCGGATGGAGAACAGGATGATCTCTTCCGGAAGCCCTCACCCGTTGCGGTGTCGCTGATTTCAGGACCTGACAGGATGAATGATCCTGTTGTTATGGGGCGGTTGGACAAGAACTCTTCTGCCGCCCAGGAAGGAGGTGAAGGATGTATCAAAAAATACTCGTGCCTTTGGATGGATCTGTCCGCGCAGAGAAAATTCTTCCTCATGTAAAAAATCTGGCCAGTCTGAATGACGCGGAGGTCATTTTTCTTCAGGTTGTTCCGCCGGTGATTATCAGTGACGGCTATAAAGGAATTCTGATTACAGAGAGCCAGGAGGAGAGCAATCGGAAGGTGGAAGATGCATTGGTGTATCTTTCCGGTATAGAAGGCGGGTTCCGGGAGGCCGGCATCAAAACGGATAAACAATCCATGATCGGATCGGTTGTCAGTACGATTATTGATATTTCACGGAATGAAAATATTGACCTGATCGCGATGGCGAGCCATGGGCGGAGCGGTCTTTCCCGCGTATTTTACGGTAGTGTGGCAATCGGAGTACTTCATGCCGTCGACAGGCCTTTGCTTCTGATCCGATCCGGTGATATTTCCTGATCTTTTTCAAAGACGGAATGGATGTTTTTAAGCGGTTTACAATATTCGATTTTCTTGATTATTAATCCTTTTTTATTTTTACGAAATGATGTATGATCAGTCTGAAAATACCTTATATTGACAACAGAAGTCCTGAATTGATGAAGTCCTCGTTTTCAACATAGTCGGAGTACAAGTGGGATGCTTAGCGCTTTACATATAGGAAGTGAACGAGATATTTCCGGATCATGGTAGCCAACTGAAAAAGGAGGGGACTGAGGTTATGAAAAGATTGAAAATCGATCTACAACTTGTCGTGAAGGGTATCAAGGCAATCAACAGCAGGCTGGATAAGGCAATCAAGGCAGTTGAAAATTCTACATCCCGGGGGAGTTCGGAGAAAAAAACCACCAAAAAGGCGGGAGCTGAAAAAAAAGCGGCAAATCAGGAAACGGCCTTTGATATGGTTGTTCAGATTATAGCCGGAAGCAGACAAGGTGTGAATACATCGCAGATAAAAGAAAAAACCGGATTCGATGATAAAAAAATTGCGAATATTATCTATAAGGCAAAAAATCGAAATCTGATCAAGAGTGTCAGCAAAGGGATCTACAAAAAAGCCTGATCTTCAGGAACGGAAAAGGTTCGGCGGTTGGGATAGCGTGGTTCTTCCGCCGGACCTTTAGTGTAAAATCAGGATTCGGAAGGTACCTGATTTCTATTGATGTGTCATGACATATCCGGCAATTTTTTCGCGGACCACTTGTGCGATTTCATCTTCCGGCAGCGTTGAAAAGTGTTCATTCGCTATTTCTTCCATGACATGAATTTGAATTTTATGAAAGCCGTGAAAATTCAGACTATGCTTTGGAAGGGCATTGGTAGTGCCGATGATCGCAATGGGAAGAATAGGTAATTTCTTTTTTTTTGCCAGAACAAAGGCGCCCTTTTTAAAAGTTTTTACGGTTCCGTCTTTGGATCTGGTACCTTCCGGGAAGAAATAAATCGAGTTGCCCTGGTCGATCATTTTTTCACAATCCGCCATCATTCCGGCGGTGCTTTCCTTATCACCTCGTTTCAGCTTGATATAGTTGTTCAGATACATGTTCCATCCGATCAGGGGGATATTAAACACCTCGGCTTTGGATACCCATTTAAAATGGAAAAACAGGCTGAAGGCAACCAGGATATCCAACTGGGACTGGTGGTTTGAGACAATCATATATGTTGTGCCTTTTCGGTAATTCTCCTGCCCGGATATGGTGACAGACCATGCCGGCATGATCCAGAGATATAATGCACCCCAGAAGCAGGTAAGCTGGTGCAGCAGGGTGAGGCGCGGGTCGAATTTTACGGTGAGAAGCCATATTGTCAAGGCAATGAGAAAAAAGAAGACAGAGGAAACCGCGATAAAAGAAAGAAAACAGATTGAGATGAAACGATTTTTCATACGACTAAGAATCAGAATGTCAGCGTAAATTTGTTACCGGCATTTTTACTTGATGCCAGGGATTCTGTCAATCCCTGGTATTGATTTCATGGAAATTTGCATGGCAAAATTCTTTGCTTGAGTTTCAGAGATTAATTTTTTATAATTCTCTGCCATCCTAAAAAACGAGGGTTTTTCAACCGAAAATCTGCAGAAAGCGTTCTGATATTCAGGAAGTCAAAAGAAAGCATACCATTTGGTTCCGGTCCGGTTCCGATGTGGTATGAAATGTTGGTTTCTCAATAAAACAAACAGGTTGTTCAGGAGTTGTGGAAGATGGAAAAAGCAACTGTTCTGGTTGTCGATAACCAGGAGAATGTGCTGAAGGTCATTGAAAATGCACTGGGGACGATCAGCTATGACATTATCGTAATGAAAAACGGGCAAGAGGGGTTTGCCCAATTGCAAAACGGCCCGGTTGATATTGTGCTGGCAGATCAGGCCATGCCGGATATGGACTGTCTTGAATTTTTAACAACGGTCAAAAGAGAGTTCCCTGATGTGGTTACGATCATGCTGGCGGAACAGATTGACCTGGATACAACCATAAGAGCGATCAATGAAGCCGGTGTTTATCGGTTTATCCTGAAACCATGGAATTCTTTTGAACTGAGAATCAATGTTTCCCGAGGGATTGAATTCAAAAGAATGGTTTTGGAAAAGAGGCGTTTGTTGGAAGAAATCAGGGAAAATGATGCGGTTATCCGAAGAATTACCAAGAAATTTCCAGGTGTTGAAAGGATCATTCATCAGATTGCCGAGGAAAATGCCTGATGACAGTGAATTTGTTTTGTCCGGTTTCCAGGCGTGAAGAACCGGAAGGGAGGTTGTGATGAGCAGACGCTGTATTCTTGTGGTTGATGATGAACAGGCGATTCTCGATCTTGCCGCCAACACGCTAGAAAAATATGATTATCAAGTGATTACAGCGGGCAGCGGGGAAGAGGGCCTGGATATGCTGATCCGGCATCCGGTTGATCTGATCATCAGTGACCAGCGTATGGGAGGCATTTCCGGAATCGAGTTTTTAAAAATTGTCAAGAAAGAGTACCCAAACATCATAACCATCATGCTGACCGGTTTTGCGGAAACAGAAACGGCAATGCGGGCCGTGAATGAAGCCGGGATCTATAAATTTATTGTCAAACCATGGAATATCGCAGATTTCCGCAACACAGTGGAAAGAGCCCTGGACCTGCATCATCTGATTTCGGAAAAAGATGCGCTCATGAAAAAACTTGCCCTGCAAAAGAAGATATTGCAAAAGATCCAGAAGGAATATCCGGACATCACTCGGCTGAAAGAAACATCTGCTGTCGATTGATAGCATACTGCCGGATGAATCTGTTTCCTGACTCCAGCCCATATGGCGGCTTGAATATGACACCGTATCATGATGAAGAGGTGAATTTTAAAACCAGTTCTTTCAGCTGATTGGAAAGTTTCATCAATTCATCTGCGTTATGATTGGTCTGGGAACTGCTGTTTGCAATCTCTCCGGCTGCCTGGTTGACCGCGGAGAGTTCTTTGGACATCTCCCCGGCGGTTTCAGAACTTTGTGCAATGGTTTTATTGATCTCGGAAATACCAAACGATGACTGCGCGATGTTGCCTGCGATCTCTTTGGTGGTGGTCGACTGCTCTTCTATCGCCGATGCGATGGTGGAAACAAAATCATTTATTTCATTCACAATACTTGAAATCTGACGGATATCCGTAACGGTTTCGGCGGTGGCTGCCTGAATATCTTCAATCTGCTTTTTGATTTCATGGGTTGCTTCTGCGGTCTGCTTTGCCAGTTCTTTGATTTCATTCGCAACAACGGAAAAACCCTTTCCCGCTTCACCTGCCCTGGCAGCTTCGATCGTGGCATTCAGCGCGAGCAGGTTGGTCTGTTCCGAGATGTCCTTGATTGCTTCCGTGACCTTTCCAATTTTCTTTGCATCCTGCCCCAGTTTATCCACCTTTGTTAATGTTTTGTCTGAATAGGATACGGCCTGCAGTGCAATCTTATGTGCTTCATTGGTGTTTTCCGCAATTTCATTAATGGTACCCGTCATCTCTTCAACCGCTGCGGCAACCGTATTTGCATTGGTCGTTAACTGTTCCATGGAGGATGCCACCGCTGCGGCATTGTCATTGAAGGATTCGAAAGCGGCAAGTACTTTCCCGGATTTGGATGACATGTCATGCGCTCCCGTGGACATCAGGTTTGAAATACCGGAAAGGCTGACAGAGGAGTTGTTCAGGATTTCAGCATTTTTACGGATTTCCAGAATCGCGTCTTCCAGCCGGTTCTTGCTTTTTTTTAATTCCGATCCCCGACTTTTGATTTTTTCACGCATATCATTGAGATACGATCCGATGAAAGAAAGCCATGACAATGCGGCAATCAGGATTACCAGTTGGACCAGATTCATATGTATATTGAATTCGGGCGGCGGATACAGTGTCTCCATCAGGATAACCAGACCATAGCCTCCTGCAGCGATCAGGGATACGATGATGAATTCCCTTCGATTAAACTGAAATGCTCCAAAAAGAACCACCAGCAGATAAAAAATGAGACAGGCGCCTCGAATCTCATGTACAAAATAAATAAAATAGGTCATCCAGATCAGGGCGATTGAGATCTGGGGCATGGTCAGGCTGGGATCCTTGAATCCTTTGTTCCACCCCAGCCGGATGATGATATAAAAAACAAGTTGTCCGCCTCCCAGCATAATCACCCAGAAGGCAAACTGCATCTTTGTCATGAAGACCAGGTTGGCGTTCATGGCCACCCAGACAACCACCAGGCAGATGCCGAAAAAAAGGTCTGCCATGAGCTGGCGTTTGACTCGAATCGTTTGTTCCCGATCATTTAAAGGTATGATATCCATAAATAGGCAGCCTCGTTTTCAGCGGGATTGTTTTTCAGATGATTTTTATATTGATTCAGAGAATTACCGTAATTTATCATGAATGATTGCTATTGCAAAGGGAAATTATAGAGAGGAGGATCAATGGAAAACCAAAAGCAGTTGTTTCGGTATGAATCCCTTGCCAAAGAACTGGAGACAAAGATTAAAAACGGAACGTATCGATCGGGAGACAAGCTTCCTTCCATAAGAGAATTTCATCATCATCTGAATTTAAGTATCAGTACGGTATATAAAGCGTTTATTGAGCTGGAGGCTGTCGGGTTGATTGAGGCCAGGCCCAAGTCCGGATATTATGTGAGCCCGCCGCAACCGGTATTGAGAAAACCGGTGTTTATCCGGAGGGACGCCGAACCCAGAAAAGTGGATTTGTCCTCTGTGGCGCAATCGATTCATAACGCGATCGGCAATCCTGAAATTTTACCGCTGGGAGGAGCGATTATCTCCCCGGAACTGTTTCCCTACAAGCATTTCTCAAGAATTGTCAAAGGAATTTCGGCCAATGAAATGAAAACCCTGATGGCCTATGCGCCCGGCAGGGGAATATTTGAACTCAGGCGTCAAATCGCCATGCGGACCGTCGGGATTTTTGGAAAAATTGATGCAGATGATGTCGTTATTACCAACGGATGCATGGAAGCCCTGGCGCTTTCACTCCAGGCGGTTGTCCGGCCCGGGGATACGATTGCCATTGAAACACCCACTTTTTTTACCATACTTCGCCTGCTGGAAGAGCTGGGGGTTTACGTTCTTGAGGTCCCGACAGATCCACGATACGGCGTTGATCCGGATGAGCTTGATAAGGTGATTGCGAAAAATGATATCAAAGCCTGTCTTTTTATGCCCAATTTTCAGAATCCATTGGGCGCGCTGATGCCGGATTCCTCGAAAAAAAGGATTGTCGAAATGCTGAACCGGGAAAACATCCCCATCATTGAAGACGATATTTATGCCGAGCTCTATTTTGGGAAAAAAAGACCCGGCACCATGAAAAAATATGATGCCAAGGGACTTGTGATGAGCTGTTCTTCATTTTCCAAAACCCTTGCACCTGGATTGCGGATCGGCTGGATTCTGGCGGATGAACCACTTCGAGAGCGGGTTCAAAAACTCAAATCCGTTATTTCCATATCTTCATCCAATCTGGATCAGTATGTGATGTCAAAATTTTTGGAAAGCGGCGGGTATGATCGCCATCTGCGGTCACTCCGGAAGGCACTGAATCGGCAGGTCCTCAGTATGGCGAGTTCGATCCAGAAACATTTTCCGCATAACACCCGACTCGCTATCCCGGAGGGCGGTGCATTTTTATGGGTCGGCCTTCCCGGAGGAATTGACGGCTTGACGGTTTTTGAAAAAGCCATGGAAAACAATATTGCCGTTCTTCCGGGTATTGCCTGCTCCGCATCGGATCGGTATAAGAGCTACCTCAGGATCAATTGCGGATATCCTTTTCTGGAACCGGTGGAAGAGGGTATCGCAATCCTGGGGCAAATCATTAAAAGCATTACTTGCTGACGGATTTGGATATCTGATCCGGAAACGGATTTTCCTGATTTTCCGCTTCCAGCATGGCCAGCATTTTGATCATTTCTTCTTTTTCCTTTTGAACCACCTGCATCATTTCTTCAATGTCTTTCAATATCTGTTCTTCCGACATAATCAATCCTTTATGAACATTCGGGATATTTTGATTTGCATAAAGCCATATGGATATATATAGTATTGATCGTCTGTCTTTCATGCAATATATTGTATAAAATTTCAACTTTTTTTTGAAGGAAACAGGAACTTTTTCATGGACATTTCCGATGAAAAAGCAGCGGAAATGCTGCATTCGCTGCGTATTTTCTTTGAAGAAAACATCCCGTTCAACAAGGTGATCGGTTTGCAGGTCGCATCATTGGACCTGGAGAATATCTGTGTCCGGATTGACATGAAAGAAACGCTGATCGGAAATCCGGTAAAAAGAATTCTTCACGGGGGCGTAATCTCATCTGTGCTGGATGTTACCGGCGGTATTGTCGCCATGGCCGGAGTCATCAAGCAGATGGAGGGCCGGACAACGGATGAGATCAGCAGGCGGCTTCTCAAGATCGGGACCATTGATCTGCGGATTGATTATCTGCGTCCCGGTGAGGGGGAGTATTTCCTGGCTACCGGAAGTGTCATGCGGACCGGGAATAAGGTGTCGGTGGTGAGAATGCAGTTTCATAACGACAAGGATTGCCTGATTGCGGCCGGTACCGGAACCTATATCATCGGATAAGACATTATTTCAGCTGAAACCGTACCGGAAGTTTGACCCACATTTCCACCGGCTGATCTCCCTGCATGCCGGGCACAAAGAGCCAGTGCCATACGGACGATTTTGCCGCATCATCCAATGACGCATAACCGCTGGATTGATACACTGCCAGATCCTTTACTTTTCCTTCCCGGCTGACCAGGACCTCCAGAATGACAATCCCCTGATGACCTCTTCGACGCGCAACCCTGGGATAGGCCGGCGGGGGGTTGTCTTTATAGAGCGGGGTTGCTTCTTTCCGCATATGGGCTGTCGAGACATCCTTGCCCGGTGAATCGTCCGATAGAGCTTCCCGGACCGGCTGTTCATCTTCTTGGGACAAGGATTCTTCCGGTTCGGCTTCCGGCTCCGGTGGAATGGGCGTCAATACGGTTTTTTCCACCGCTCGCGGTTTCGGGGTTTTCTGCTTTGGTTTTGCCGGGGGCGGTTGTTGAATCGGATGGGTTTTTGGTGCGACAGGCGTGTTGTCCGGCTTTTTATAAGACAGCGCCACAGCAACGGTTCGGGTTCCGGGTCTGATCCTCTGCTTTTCCTGGAGCCGGTCAACAGAAATGGTGAACAGCAGACCATGCAGCAGAAAAGACAAGACGGCGGCAAAGATAAGCCGGCTCATCGGCTCTCTGCCTCTGCCTGGAGAGAGATCTTTTCAAACCCTGCCTGCTGAATTCTGTCGAGCACCTGAAACAGTTTCTGGTAGGAAAGGGAGCGGTCCGCAAAAAGAAGAACACCGGGGTCGATATGTCCCTTTGCCTGTTTTCGTAACTGTTGTGCCAGGTTTTCCAGGGGAATCCTGGTTTTGTCAATCCAGACGGAACCGTCTGCGGTTACGGTTACGGACAATACCAGTTTTTTTTCAATTTCAGCGGCCGAAGATGAGGGAAGGTTGATGGAAAGGCCGCGGTGCACGGCCATGGAAAGCATGGCATAGATGAAAAACACCAGCAGGAGAAAAACAATATCGATCAGGGGAAGCATCTCAATGCGAACTTTTTTGCCGGTTTGCAGGTTGAGTTTCATCTGTTTGCGCCCCTCTGTTTTTCCGATTCACGGCCCAGTTTTTCGTATACAATCTCAAGGCTGGTTGCATATTTTTCAATCAGAAGGGCCGCCTGTTCTGTTTTTAATGTAAAGTAATTATAAGGAAATACCGTGAGAATTGCAATCCCGAGACCGGCGGCTGTCGTAATCAGCGCCTGGGCAATACCCCCGGTTACCGCTTCCGGGTGATCAATGCCTGCTCCGAGCATATCAAAAGACGCGATGATGCCGATCACCGTTCCAAAAATTCCCAGCAAAGGCGCTACGGTGATCATGGTATCCAGTATCCCCATATACGTTTTCATTTTACGGATTTCATCCGAAGCGGCGGATTCCATGGCTTTAATCATCGAGTAATCCCGGTGGAGGATGCCGCTGATCAGTGTCCGGACAATATAGTTTTTCGATCCGGCGGTTTTTTCCCGAATGGCCCCCCAGTCAGCTGTCTGGCTCAGGGTCAAAATTTCATCAATGATACCCTGATGATAATGCATGCCGACCTTGATCCAGAAAATGGTCCGTTCAATTATCACGGTCAAGGTGATGATGGAACAGGCAAGAAGCGGATACATCACGGGGCCGCCGTTGTTAAAAAATTCAATCATATCAACTCCCTTTTATGGCAATTTTCCGGTGAAAGAAAGATACAGGGTTTTCCCGACAGGGGATTTTTTTCAATCAGTACCGGTGTGTTATAGATCTCCCGGATCGCCGGTTCCGTGAGTACTTCTTCGGGTGTTCCGGTCCGGTAGATCCGGCCGTTTTGTTTATTCAGGAGAATCAGCCTGTCGGAATACTCACTGGCCAGATTGAGATCATGAACGACCATCAGCACCGTAAGCCGCAAATCCTGATTCAAGCGGCGAATCAGACTGAGGATCTGGGCCTGATGGGTGATATCCAGGTGTGACGTCGGCTCATCCAGGAGCAGAAGCGTCGGCTCCTGGACAAGGGCACGGGCAATGGAGGCCAGTTGTCTTTCACCGCCGCTGATCTCCGTCATCAATTGATTTTGTAATGAATCGGTATGGGTCAGTTCCATATAGTGTTGTGCCAGGCGCCTGTCATTTCCGGTTTCCATAAACTGGTATCTCCGGAAATAGGGCAGCCTGCCGAGCAGAACATATTCTTTTACGGTCATCCTGGCCGGCTCAACAGCCTGCCCGACAACCGCCACTTTCCTGGCAAATTCATTCCGGGGAATGGATTGAATTTCTTTTCCCTGAAACAGGATTTTTCCTTTTGCCGGTTGGATAATATGGGTAACGGATTTAAGCAGGGTGGTCTTGCCGGATCCGTTGGGACCGATAATGCTGAGAATTTCACCGGTAATGACGTTCAGGCTGATATCACGGAGAATGGTTTTTTCACCATATCCGCAGGACAGGTTTTGTATTTCAAGGATGGTTTCCGTCATAATGAAACCTGCCTGCGGCTGAGAACATAAATGAATACAACACCGCCGATGATACCGGTGATGACCCCCACAGGCAGCTCCAAAGGGGCGACAATGGTGCGGGAGATGACATCACAGACCGTCAGGAAGGATGCCCCGGCCAGAAAGGAACCGATCAGGAGTATCCGGTGGTCCGACCCCACGGTCATCCGCATGAAATGAGGAACAATCAATCCCACAAACATGATGATGCCGGCCACGGATACGCTCAGACCGGTCAGGATGGATGCGATGATAAACAGATACCGCTTGGACCGTTCCGTTTGCACGCCGAGATGAATCGCTTCCTCCTCCCCCAGAGCAAGGGCATTCAGGTCCAGGCAGAAACAGTAGGAGAGAAGGAGCCCGGTAATGGAGCCTGCGACGGCCATTTTGACCAGTATCATGTTGGGTTCGTCCAGAGAACCCATGATCCAGAAAATAATGCTTTGAAGATCCTCGCTATGGGAGATTGCCATGAGAAGCATGACCAGCGAAGAGGAAACAAAACTGATCATGACACCGATGAGAAGCATACTGTTGGTTTTCAGATCTCCCTTTTTCATGCTGATGCTGTAGACAATCACGATCACCAGAATGGCTCCCAGAAAACCGGAAAGCGGGTAGGCGATAACACCGATCAGTGCATACCATTTGAACAGGATGTTCAGGCATACTCCCAGGGACGCACCGCCGGAAATACCGAGTGTATATGGCTCTACAAGAGGGTTCCGGAACATTCCCTGGAGAATGACGCCGGCAAGACTCAATGCCCCTCCGATGGAAAGGGCCAGCATCAGTCTCGGAAGCCGGATATGGAAAAGAATACTGTGCTCCACGGTGCCGCTTCCGTTGATCAGGATTTCCGGTATATTCCGGATGGGGATTCCGGCACTGCCGGTACAAAGAGCGAAAATACACGAAAGGAGCAAAAGGATGACCAGGATCAGCAGCATTGAAAACCAGTTTTTCCGTTTTCCGTTTTTCATGGTAAACCGTCGATTTCAGGATGCAGTATTTTGGCAATTTCCTGAAGACCTTTTGCAAATGTTCCGGCAGTAGGACTGCAGACCAGATAGGAGTCCAGGATGTGAATTTCCTGATTTCTTGCGGCTTTCAGGGTTGGATACCGCATCCATATTTCCTTTTCGTGCTCTCCGGCGGACTCGGATGATCCCATGGTGGTAATGAGAATCACATCCGGGTTTTCCTGCAATACTTTTTCCCGGCTGTATACGCCGGTCTTTTCCCGGGAGGTGATATTGATCCCCCCTGCATACTCGATATATTCATTGAGAAAGGTGTCTTGGGTTGCCGAGTGCAGCGGTTTGACGCCGATCTGCATGAACACCCTTTTTTTCGGCAGGTTCCGGGTTACGGCCAAAACCGCATCCACCTCTTTTTGGGCACGTTCAACAACCATCCGGGCATTTTCCACCTTACCCAGAAGCTCACCCATGGTCATGGTCATGCGGCACATGTCGGAAAAGGTTTTGGGATTGTCAATGCGCTGTACGTGCACCCCTAAATTTTTCAGCATTTCAAGCTGCTTTTCTTTGGAAAGCGGGCTTGCCAGTACAAGATCCGGTTTCAGGCTGATGATTTTTTCAACATTCATCTGGATCATGGACCCGATTTTTTCCTTGTTCGCTGCGTCATCCGGCTTGATGCAGTAGCTGGTATTGGCAATCAGCTGCTGATCCGCCCCAATCAGATAAATCATTTCCGTGATGATGGGACCCAAAGAGACAATCCGTTGCGGAGGGGAAAGGGGTTTCCCCAGGACAACAGCCGGCAGCAGGCTGCATAAGAGTATGAGGGTTTGCGTGACCTGTTTCATTCCGCTTGTACTTCCTGTTCCCGATAATAAATGCCGGTCAGCAGCGAATCGAATGCGATTTTCATTACAGGTGACAGGTTCTCCTGCATGGTCAAGTTTTTGACTTCCTGAATCTCCCGGCCTGCGATTTGTTCTGCAATGAGCTGTCCCCATTGTCGGAATAACGTCAAATCCGTGATCAGTCCTTTGTCATGGTCATCGCTCAATGCCAGTGCGGATTCCATAAAACCGGCATATTGCGGGTCGAGAAGCAGTTCCTCAACCGCACCGGAAAAATCGTTCCGGTCGCGGCCGCAGTCGCATGTTTCCGTTCCGATCAGACCGTACACGCTTATATCACGTTCCTTGAGCCGTTGAAAGATGTTCCGTTTGGCGCTCATCCGGTTTTGTTTATCAACAGCTTCCTGAACACCGGCATACACCGCCCGGGCGATCAGCTCCCCCAGTTTTGTGTGGCCGCCGGCATTGTCAATTTGAATACCGGTTCCTTCCACAACCATGACGTTGTCCGTTCCGGTGCCGGTTGCCCGGTAAGCTCCGGAAGCATAGCTGCTCCGGATATCCATGTCCAGCAGAGCAGCGGTTTTGGCTTCGGTGGCCGTGATGATCGCCCGGGTCATGGCGCGGGCTGTCAGGCGCATATTGGTCATGATGATGATGTTGATGGTTCCGGGTTCATAAAAGAGCCCCTCATCCCTGGCCATACGCATGGCATTACCTTCCACGCCTGCCGTGACCAGCGCGTGAACCGTCATCTCTTTAAATGTTTCCTGTTGTAGGGAAAGATTGTCCATATCCGCGCCGGTAAAGAGGAAGCTGGTGTTTTTTTCATCCCGGCCGAGTGCACTGTAGATTCGTTTCCGGTGTCCTTCCAGTCCATCCATATGTCCTGTGGCCGCCCAGTACTGAGGCGGGGAGAAGTGGTTTCCCACGGTCCGGATACCGGCCCTTTCCCCTTCCAGCGTAGACACGATGGAAAGGGGCTTTTTAAAATCAATGACCAGGGTTTTATGGAAAAAATCATAAATGCGGCTCTGGAGAATGCGGACATTGTTAAGGTAGTCCAGGTCAATTTGAATCCATCGGGAGACAATTGTTTCCTCTTTTTGGACAAGATTGTCTTTTCGGGAAAAGAAATCCCCGTAAATGTTGGCAGCCAGCCATGAGACAAAATAGCCGGTATAGGTTGCCGCCCGGCATGTCAGGTCGCACGGGAAATAATAAATCCGATTATTTTTAACAGCATCCACATCCTTCCAGCCGGGCCGGGTGAAAAACAATTCGGCTGTTTTCCTGTCTCCGCCGCACCCATAGATCACCTGGGGATTGAACCGCATCCATTCGTCTTTTGTAACGGAAATGACCTCTCCATTTTTATGGAAATCATGGGTGATTCCACCGGCAGCCCGAATCATCTCGTTCTGAAAGGAGTCGGTTCCCGGCGTCATCACCTCATTTCGTCCCATCAAACGGATCACCCGCTTTCTGTTTTCTTGCGGAATTTTGGCGACTTTCAGGGAGATCTGTTCCAGCTCCTGCCGGATCTCCGTGACGAGTTCCTCTGCCCGGGTTTCCCGGTCAAACAGCCTCCCCAGCAGCATGATATCCGCAAGGCTGTCGGACAGGGAGGTGGTTTTCATTTCGATCAGTACACAGGTTGAACCGGAAAACCGTTCTCTTACGTTTGTGTGGATATCGGAAAGAATAATCATATCCGGCCGGAGAGTTTCAATGGCACGGACGGAAGGATTAAAATAGCCACCGACAATCGGTTTGGACAAGGTTCGCGGAGGAATTTTGTCATGGTAGGTTATGCCGGAAACTGCGTTACCGGCACCGATGTGAAAAAGAATTTCCGTAACCGAAGGAACCAGGCAGACCACCCGGGCCGGTGGCTTTTGGATGGTGATGATTTGCCCATTCGCATCCGAAACCTGCACCGGAAGGGCGCAGGCGTCATTGGAGAAGCAGAACCGGAGAATCAGGAGGATGAAGAATATTCCGGCAGTGCGGTTTTTTTTCATTTGGTGAATCCTTTGAAGGCCGATTGGATAAAACAGGTGCTGTCGTCGTCATCGTTTGATTCGGATGCGGTGGGTACTGCTTGGTTTTGACCGGTGAACACCACCCGCAATGGCGTCAGGTTGGTTTCGATGGTCTCATCTACCGTATCGGTTTCCGTGTTCAGGATAATGATTTTCGGGTCGATCAGCGACCATGTGGCGGAATCATATGTGGATGTGCAAATCCACAGCATATTGTTTTCGTCCGTGTAGGTCCCGGTTTCCATGCCGCCGATGCCCAGATTCGCAAGGCCGGGTACGGGCGTTCCTGCCGGATTCGGATCGGAAGGATCAAATGCGTAAAGCGTGTTGTCGCCCCATGCGGCATAGCCGACAAAATATCCTTTGGTGGGAGAAACGATCGCCATTCCCGTAATGGCGCCGTATGGGTGGTTGTTCTCGTCGCCGTCATCCAGGATCAGGGTTGGTTCATAAGTAGTTGGGTTGATGGTTGCAATGCCGCTGGTGTATTGGTTTGTATATTGTCCGATGCCCTGAACATAAATGGTGTTGTTGGAAGCCAGATACTGGATCGCTCCGGGATTTTCCATGGGCAGCGGAATGCCCTTTCGTGTTCCATCCCCTTGTCCGGTTTCCACTTCCGTATCGTCCGCTGTCCGGAAGACCGCAATCCATGGGGTATTGTAGACATAGTTTCCCCAGCCTCCGGAAAAATCAACCCGCTGCAGGGAAACATACAAAAATCCGTTGAGGATCACACCGCTGTGCATTTCCGGCTTTCCGTCTCCGTCCGCATAAATGCCCAAATCGATTTCACCGATTTTGAAGTCTGCTTCATTGGCTGCCCCGGGATTGACAATCCATATGGTTGATGATCCGAATCGAAGGAGGTATGCTTTTGATTCACCGGCAAAAACCAAATCATGCGGATTGCTTCCGGTTTCACTGCCTTCGGTGGAATATTGCCATACCGGCGTATCCGGCTGGTCAATATGGAATTTGGTAATATTGTTGGCATTGCTTCTTTCCATCCGGTAAAAGTGATCCCCGTAGGCGACAACCGTCATGTCGGAACCGGAAGGAACCAGATCCTGCGTAATGGTTCTTGGTCCGCCGACTGGTTCCACAGAAACAATGGAATGGGCGCCGCTGGAATAATCACCGGCTGCCGATACCACCACGGCGGTTTGGGCGGCAGCCGCCTGTCCGGGGAAGGCCGATATAATCAGTGATGGTGCTGCAATCGTTACAAAAACTACAGAACCAAAAAACATCCTTGTTGCTTTCCACCAATTTGCTTTCATTGAACTCTCCTTGTGATACTGAAGTTAAAAAAAGGGAAGATTTTTTCTTCCTTTTGGCTTATTTAAAACGTATATTTCACACTTCCGAAATAGGACACGCCGGGCATGGGGTAGCCGTTGTAATCTTCATACTGGTTATCCGTGATGTTTTTTGCTTCGACGCTGATGAGAAAATCCTGAATCAGCCAGGAAATCCCGGTATTCACGTATGCCTGGTCTTTTGCCTTGAGGAGATTGGCCGCATCATAGTACATGTCCTTATTGGCGACGTATTCCACAAAAAGCTTCGCGTTCCGGTAGCTGGTTTCCATCCTTCCCAGATATTGTTTTGAAAAGATTCCGGGAAGTTTTTTGCCGTCAAATCCCTTGATCCGGCTTTGATTTTCCGCATCCTGTATCGTGGCGTTTCCGATCAATTGGAAATATTCAAACAGCTTTATTTTTCCGGTAACCTCCATGCCCTGAATGGCGGCACCGGATATATTTACGGATTTTCCAATGCCTCTTGCATCGTATACCCGTGTGATCAGATCATCGACATGGCTCTGAAAATAAACGATTTCCGTTGAAAAACCATTGAGCAGACGGTTCTGTATTGTTTTGCCGGCCTCGACACCGGCGTCAAAGTTGACCCCAGTTTCCGGTTTTAGTTCGGAATTGCCCATAAAAAAACCCCGATCCCCAAAAAGTTCGAAAAAGGATGGTGTCCGATAGTATTTGTTGAGGTTGCTTTTCAGGGCAATCCAGTCTGACGGCTGGAATTTGAATCCGATTTGCGGGCTCCAGTATCCTTCCTGCCGGGAAATACCTTCCATGGGGTCTCCATACAGGTCTGTTCCGCTTTGCAGTTCATCATCAATATAGACATATCGGATGGCCGGGCTGATGATCAGCCTGTCCGTCAACAGCATCAGGTTGTCCTGAAAGCCGATTCCAAAACTGTTTCGGGTGCTGCTGTTCAGGTTGGTTTCGGAGAGCAGGTCTTCCGGGTCATATGCTTCCTGGTACAGATCAAAGGTCAGAATGGCGGTGTGATGATCCGTCGGCCACTCTATATAGGACTGGCCGCCATAGCGCCTTGTGATATACTCAAAATGCTGATTGCCGAGGCCGATACTGCCATGTCGATCCTGATAGTCCTCATCTTTATACAGATAGGAAAATTCCGTGGCGGTGTTCAGGTGAAGGGCGCCGATATCATTGAGCGTCAGTTTTGCCGAAGTGATATTTCGTCTGGTGTCGAGCGAGGCATCTGCGGTGGCGCTGTTATTCCAGGCCGGAAGATTTTGATCTTTTAAGAACCCCTGGTTGACAATGTCGATCCGGTTGTCTGTGGTCAGATCGTATCCGAATTTTGCCAGAACATTGTACTGGCTGAATTCGGCGTTGTTTCTTTTCTCTTTTCGGTCATCATTCGGATTGAGAGGGGTTCCATTTTTGTTTTCAATGGTATAGTTATTTTTTCCGGCCAGATGGTTGACCAGTAACAGGGTGTCCCATTCTTCCGGTTTATAGGTCGCCAGACCTGAAAGTTCTCGTGTCTGGAAGGAGCCGTATCCTGCTTTCAGATGACCGTGAAGACCGTCGCCGGATTTCAGGGTTTTGATGTTGATGGCGCCGCCGATGGAGGCATTGTTAAAGTGGATCGGCGTGGTTCCCCGATAGATCTCAATGGATTCCACATCGGATAAGGAGATGTTGCTCAAATCCACACCGCCTCCGGAGGCGTCATTCAACAGGGTCCCATCCAGATAGATCATGACCTGATCGCTGCCGGACCCCCGGAGCGAGACCGTAGACAGGCTGCCCAGTCCGCCGGTCTGGCGAATCTGGACACCGGCTTCCTTTTCAATCACGTCAGGCAGGGTCTGCATTTTTCCGTCAAAATATTCCCGTTTGATAATACTGTGCTGAGCGGTGGACTGGCTGGTATCCACATCCCCGGTTTGATAGTCCTCATCGATTTTTTCAGCCGTAACAACAACCGTATCCAGTTGTACGGCCTGTTTCCGATCTTTCGATAATGCGGTTCCGGCAGAACAGAAGACCGGAATCATGGTGAAAAATACGATTACGTTGCGCAATAAAATGTTCCGCTTCATCATGTGATAATGTCCTGTCAAAATAAAAAAACCCCGGATCGATATCAAAACGATCCAGGGTATCCCTTTTTTTCCGATGAATCTTTGCCGGCACCCTCTTGTCCACGGAGTATGCCATATTTTATCCAGGCAGGTCTTCTGACTTTCGGATCATCCTACTAACCGCGTCTTCCCATTAGATAACAGTGACTTGATTGCGGCGTTGGTCCCCGATCACAGCGGCGGGCCCGTTCCGGCTTTCAACCGGATTCCCTATTGTGCTCCTGTTAAGCACACCTGAATGGATTTTTTAATAAGCCATGAAGAGGATGAAAGTCAATATAAAATTGTGGTTTCCACGATTATCATAATTGATCAGCCGCCTCGATCCAGACTCCGATACTGAATGGCTTCCGCAATATGATTGGTCAAGATATCGGCCTGATCATCAAGGTCGGCAATGGTCCGGGAGATTTTCAGGATGCGGTAGTATGCCCGGGCAGACAGTTTCAGCTTGTCAATTGCTTTCATGAGCAACCTTTCCGAATCTGATTGAATCCGGCAATGTTCCCGGATCAATTTGCCGGTCATCCGGCTGTTGCTGTAAATTTTGGATGGCTGGTACCGGGTCTTTTGAATGTCTCTTGCTTTGATCACGCGCTCCCGGATACGTTCGGAGGATTCGGCCGGTTTCTGGTAGAGAAGGTTTTTATAGGGAACCGCCGGAACCTCAATCTGGATATCGATTCGGTCCAGCAGCGGCCCGGAAATTCTGGAGCGATAGTTTGCAATCTGCTGATGGGTGCAGGTGCAGGCATGCCGTGTATCGGAAAAAAATCCGCAGGGACAGGGATTCATGGCCGCGATCAACACGAAGCTGGAAGGATAGGTTATGGTTGTCAGTGACCTTGAGATGGTTACCTGCCGGTCCTCCAGCGGCTGCCGCAAGACTTCCAGAACATGTTTTTTGAATTCGGGAAGCTCGTCCAGAAACAGAACGCCATTATGGGCCAGGCTGACCTCTCCTGGTTTGGGAGTATGTCCGCCGCCGATCAGTCCGGCATCGGATATGGTATGATGGGGAGACCGGAACGGCCTTTCGGTGATCAGCGATTGATCCGGCCCCAGGGCTCCGGTGACCGAATAGATCGTGGTGGTTTCAATAGCCTCGTCAAAGTGCATCGGCGGAAAGATGGTCGGCAGTCTCCTGGCAAGCATGGTTTTGCCGGAGCCGGGAGGACCGTTCATCAGCAAGTTGTGGTCGATATACCCTAATCAGTAAATACTATTAAAATACATATATTTACATCTGCTTTCCGCGCCCTATCTTATCATATTTCTATATTAAAAGTAGCTCCGAAAGGTGTAATCAGGGCATTCGGAAACACCTCTATGGCACTGAAAGCAGAGATTCAAGGCACGAATAGATTTTTCCCATAAGAAGTTTGTTATTGATTCAAATCAGCCGCGTTTTTCGCTTCGACTGCATTTGCAACGTTATATCTTTTTTACGAGTATTTATTTTGTCACCTTTTTAGGGACAACGTCTTCTCCAAAAACCCACCCCTCTAAATTTTTCTTTTCATCCCGTACACGAACTCGAATCAGTAGCATCGCAGGTGCAATAGTTGTCTCATGACGCTCTATAACAAAAACCGGCGTGCCCGAAGGGAGTTTAGCGATTATGTCATTATCCCCCCATCTGTCACGATATCTTGAAATATCGATTGGCCGACCTTTCGGGTCTTTTAAAAGAAAACCTTTCCCAGTTTTGGCGGGCTCCGTTTTTTGAAAATATATAGAGTCTTTGCTCAATTCGACTTTCACAATCATTGGAGCGTTGGTATCAGCATCTTCCCATCTCCCATTGGGAGCATAATGAGCTTGGCCAACAGTAAATACGCCGGTTCTTTCTTTATCCTGTGGCCGATAGCCTCTAATTTGTGTGGCCTTAGCATGCTCGCGTGTTCCAATTTCTATTGCTGCTTTCTTTAATGTTGCATGAACTTCTTGCTCTGTGCGACCCAATGGAATGACTATATGGCCTACAACACGTATAGATCCTCCACTCGTGTTGACATTACGGATATGATCAACTTCATATGTGGTGTTTGGTGAAGATCCACCTGTTTGTTTAGAATTGTCCGCTTGACATATTACTGAAAAATTGAAGGCTAATACGCCAATTGCTATACATATAATCTTCATATCGTTTGCCTCATCTTCACTGTTGGTATCATCTTTACCCTTTTCATCAGTTATCCCATATTTTTTAGTCTTGCATGTGCTAATAATAATTTACGATTTTCTTAACAAGGCCATCCTTTATCAGTTGGTCAAAATCAATGGGGATTGATAAAAGATGAACTTCAGTAGCTAATGCCTTTTCTTTGTTTCTTGTCTTTGACTGAGAATTTCCCGAAACCTGACACCATGACATCGTCACCTGATGATAAGGTTTTCTTGATGATTTCAAGCAGGGTTTCAACAATATCGAATGATTGTTTGTTCTGTATATCCAGTTGATCTTGTATTTCACTTGCAATTGTGGCTTTTGTAACTGTCATACTGTAGCTCCGATGGTAATGGGTTTCAATGACGATTTAATAAACATAAATTTAAACATTGTGTCAAGAAAATTGATATGTTATGTCCTTTTAAAATTCAATTTCGCAGATAATCATAAATCAAGAGGAACATGAAACAATATAGAGCCCCATCGTACCCCAAAGGTAAAGATAGACGATCTAACCAGGACCGGAGAAAAAACGATACATCCAATGCACTCCAACCGCTTGCACTGGCATTCATGAAATATCTGGAAATCGCATCTGAAAATTTAGAAAAGAAAGTTGACACTGAGTTAAAAACCGCAGAAGCCATGTCAAAGTTTGTCGATAACCTCAGTAACCTCAAGGTACAAATTCCGGGATTGGACGAGCAATATTCCGGGTATCAAATCAAAAAGCATAAGAAATCCAATAATGAACACCACAAACAGGTCAAAAAGATTATTCTGAGAATGCGCGCAAAGGATGCAACCTATCAGGAAATTGCTGAGTACCTTGAGAAGAATAATATCCCAACATTTAGAGGTCGTGGACGATGGCATGCCCAGACTGTTCACAGGTTGTATCAGGGTTACTTGGATGAGTAATCATGCTTAATAAGACCCTGTCATACATCCTGCTTTTCCTAATTATCCCGCTGATTGCATTTGCCGGTGAATTTAAGGTCACTCGTGTTTATGATGGAGATACGTTCAAAGCTACCGACCATAACATTGAAATTAAAGTTCGTCTTGTCGGGATTGATGCACCGGAAACCAAGAAAGGAAAACGAGAATCAGGACAACCATTCAGCCAGCAATCCAAGAAATTTCTTACCGATATGGTCTTAAATAAAACCGTTGAGATAAAAGGCTACGGAACGGATCAATACAATAGGCAACTGGCAGTTGTTTTTGTTGACGGTAAAAATGTAAACCTTGAACTCTTGAAAGCAGGACTGGCTGAAGTTTACCGGGGAAAACACCCCAGAGGTCTTGAGATTGAACCTTATGAAAAAGCTCAAATCGAGGCAAAGAATGCAATGAAAGGAATCTGGTCACTCTGTAAAGCCATGCAGATATCACCGAAGGATTGGAGGAAAAGCAATAAACACAAGGAATGAATCGATCAACCTAACGACAAAAAAACGAAAAGCCACTCTCCATCGTTAATATCAATTGTATAATCACCACCCCTTGATTCCGCCCAGATAATCCAAGCTGGTTTGTCACTGCTGCCACATTTAATTGTCGGGTAATATTCTCCGGTTTTATTATTACACCAAGAAAGCAACATCGAATCAGCAGAGAATTCTTTCATTTTTTGTTTAGCGATATCTTTGGCGTCTTGAAAATCAAGATTGGTGTCAGTTTGTATTTTGATTTGTTGGCCAATAATATTTTCCTGGCTCATTCTCACCTATCCTTGCCGACTCGCTTCAAATCAATATATTCAACACGCCCTTTTTCGCTAATGAAGGACGTCAGCAACCAGCTAACGATGCTGATAAAAAGAGATCCCCAGACAGCAGACCATAATCCATCAACCTGAAAACCGGACACCATACTGGAAACCATCATTAGCATTATGGCATTAACGATGAAGGTAAAAAGACCCAAGGTTAAAATCGTTATGGGCAGCGTCAGGACAAACAAAATGGGACGAAAGAAAGCATTCAGTATTCCAAGAAGAGCAGCTGCCCAGAAAGCGGAGGGAAAGTCAGCCACATATATCCCGTCAAGCAAATAGGCGGTTATCATTATTGAAACGGTCAGAATCAACCATCGAATTATAAAACCATGCATAACTTTTACCCCTTATCCACCCGCTCTTTCAATTCTTTCCCACATTTGAAAAACGGCAACATTTTTGGAGCAATGGTTACTTTCTCACCGGTTTTAGGATTTCGACCAGTATATGAACCATATTGTTTTACAAAGAAAGAACACAATCCCCGGATTTCAACCCTGTCACCTTTAGCGAGTGCCGCAGTCATCTCTTTAAAAAACAGTTCGACAATTTTCGCTGCTGCTGGTTTTGATATTCCGGTTTCTTTCTTTACTGCATCAATAAGTTCCAGTTTATTCATATTTGAGTCCCTTTATTGGTTTTTGGTAAAGATTTGTTTATTCATGTGATTTTAGGCGGAGACTATTTTATAGTTTGCGTTTTGTCAAGAAATATTGGATAGTTATATTTCAATCGGTTTTTGTGGAGATAGAAATGGGCTTAAATAATCTGAAAAGATTCAGGGAAGAAATCATGCTGAGCAAGGCGGAGCTTGCACGCAAGGCTAAAGTTTCGTCTGACCAGGGAAGAGTGGCATAACGTTCGTGAAGCCAATTATCATTATCCTCGGCCCGTCTGGGGTTGGGAAATCGTATATTTCTCAGGGGCTATCTGAAGAATATTTATTTCGGCACTTTGACATAGACAATACTAATGGTTTCAAAAAGAACGGCTTTCCTGCCGAATGGCATGACGACATCTGCAGGGTCAACTTTGCTTATCTTTCCTCCACCGTTCGTGAACGCCTCACCAAAGAGCAACGTGGTGCCGTTCTCTCGTTTCCAACTATACACGTGTTCAGTCATAAACAACTCGAAGCAGCCTCTCACGTTGGGATTTCAACGGTTGTGCTTTGGGGATCAGAAAAATGTTGTATAGAGGCTCGTAAAATCCGCTCCAAAATGAATCGCAAAAGGTTTAATTTAATTGATATAGACCGCTATAAAAAAAAGAACAGACTCTCTTTTGAGACGTACGCCCGCTCCGAATACACCGAATTTAGGATAGAGACATTCCAACCAGATGGCTCTCGCTGGCCACGCGAACGCATTCTATCAATAATCATGGATAGGATAGTTGGTTCGCTATAAGTTCCAGGGGATCATCTTCACATTGTTAAAACTTTGTGATCCTAAATTCGGCAGTACAGATCGCTAAGGTTCATAATCGAAGAACCTTTTTTTTACTTAATCTTGTATCTACATTTGATGGTCATAAACTTTCTGGTATTACGTACGGTACATATGGCGACAAAACCGGGGAACAAAAGATTCTTGATGATGTTGTCATGCGGTTGGATTTTCATGAGCGGTTGTGATTTCAGTCATCTGCTCAAATCAAAGTGGACTTTTCCTGGTGAAGTAGCATAGAAAAATCATTAATTGATTAATCAATTTGGTTGGTACCAATCAGGACAAATTTCTGAATAAAATTCAACTCTTCCTTCAGTCAACTCTCCCATATCCATCAGCCGCCTTTGATCCTTTAAGAATTTACCGATTAATGAATTGGGTTTTACCTTACAATGACCATATTGCTTCACAAAAGATTTAAAATATCTAATATTTTTACACAAATCGTCTTTGAGTGGTTCCCAGATAAACCCTATTCCATCTAAGAGTCGAATCTCTTCATCTGGCATTACTTTTGTGTAAAAGCGCCGTTGTCTTTGTATATGTGAAAACATCCAAATATTAACCCCCTCATAGAATTTTTTCTTATCCACTGGAAAAGGTCCGCCCATGTCGTCATAGAATCTTTTTATTGCATTATAGCCTTCCCACCACTGATCTTTGTATGCTTCCCATACAAAGCCCATATTATTTAGCCGCGCAACCTGTTCTTCTCTTAAAATACTTTGGGTTGATTTTATAGAGGTTTTCAATTTACGCATTCTTTCTCTTTGCGTTTTCACCCAAATACCTAATTCCGGATGATTACGGGGAACCATTGTGTGACCAAATGTTTGTTTGTATTCGGTTAGCATATTGAATCTCGACTCCCATTTTGCATCATAATATTGGAAATCATAATTAATAGCTTTTAGCAGCTCCCATCTCTTCTGCGATAATAGCCCCCTAACAGCATTCGTCCTTTGTGTTCTTGCCCATTTCGCGAATTTTTTATCTTCAAAATCTTTCCCGCCTATAATAGTATGCCCATGGATTTCTTTATATCTTACCAACCGACCATACATCTCATCCCAACTTGAAGATAATTGCCTAACGCATCTTGCGGTTATACTCTCACGAAGGGCATTAAGCGTTAACTCAGGCCCAATAAATTCAACTTTTTCCTTAAATTTACCATCATCGTACCCCCCGAGACTTCCTTGCTTTTCACGCATTTTATGAATGGTTTCAGCCAAAATTTCATCTTGTTCTTTCATTGCTTGTAGCACATTCCAGATATCGCCAAAATCCGTCCTATCTAATGCTTCGTCAATTGATTCACCCGATCTCTGCTGAACAAACAAAGGAACGAGTATGTAACCCATGGTTTTATTTTGATCTGCGCTCAATCGCATAGCACGTCCAGTCGCCTGAACGATATCAACTTTGCTTTTTTTGGGCGAAAGAAACCCGACCATATCTACTGTAGGGACATCAACGCCCTCTATCAAACACCGAGCATTCGACATTATTCCCTTATTTGCGGAACGGAAGCCTTTCATATATTTTTCACGCACTGCAGTATTCATCTTTCCACTAACATGAAACGCCTCAAAATCAGGGAGATGATTAATAATACTTTCCCCCCCAGGGTTTGTGAAAAGTTCCGCCGACTTGACAGTATTGTGAAACGTAAACACTTTCTTAATCCCGTATTTTTCAACAGCCTTCTGTAGTGCAATTTGATTGGCGACATATTTGGCTCTAATAACGTCACCATCAACTATCACTTCTCCATTTTTTAACAACTCTGATGTGACCATATCAGAATCCACAATAGAGATTATTATTTTATAATCACATATGATCCCCAACTGAGCAGCCTTAACAAAAGATAATTTATGTACCACTTTCCCATAAGACTCGGGTACATCCATCGAAAAGACGAGTTTTGCGTTACCTTCTTTATCCTTCTTGTTTATATTATAGTGTCGAGGGGTTGCTGTCATAAATAAACGTTTTTTAATCGGTAAATTATGATTTTTAAGTGCAAAGCTAAGCTTAGTACCATCTCTTCCTGCTGTTTTGTGAGCTTCGTCGAAGATCCCTAATTCGAATGGCAAACCTTTGTTCATCCCTGCGGCAACGACCTGCGAGGACTGGTAGGTTGAGAAAATAACTTTGACTCCATCAAAGCCATGTTCCAAAAACGTTTTTACATCTTTGCTGTCTGTAGTAACCGGAAAGTTCAAATCAAGCTGTCGAATAATAATGTCATCATGATTTCTTGTAACAGTTGGATCAGAGCAGACACATACATAGGAAACTCTTTCCCAAGTTGTTGATTCAAACCATTCATGTAGTGTCTGCCTCAATAAAGCCAAGGATGGAAGCAATACAAGAATACTCTTATAACCAAGACGCTCGGCAACCCATAGCGCCACAAGAGTCTTACCTGTTCCACATGCCATCAATGTAGTGGCTCTACCCTCACTTTTAAATGCATTAAGTATATCAGCTATTGCCTCTTTCTGATGGGGCTTCGGATTTTTCTTCTTTTTGCTGATGGACTTACCACCCAGCCAAGATTCAATTACTGTAAAATCTTCTTGAGTAAGCCTTTCAAGGTCACTCGAACGAACGACATAAAACCCAGTCCGATCTTCCAATACCGATGGAAGCCTCTCACTATTTGTGAATAATACCCTCCGCTTTAATTTATCAGTAAGGCCTATAAATGTTGACAGTTCGTTCCAAGTAAGAGATTTTCTGCCAGTACGAAATTTTACTTGGTACGCCTCATACTCTCCCAAAACATTCTGAAAAATGCCATCGACTCCCATATCAATACCGGTATCAAGAGCCAATTCTTTCCTTAATTTAAGAGGAATCTCTTCGAATGGCCATACAGTTTGAGCATTAACAAGAGGTTGAGTGGCAAGGTAAGCTTCAGCAAACACCTCAAAAGCATCTCCACGAGCCTTTTTTGTCTGTAAAGCCGCTATCCGTTTTTCCAATTCTTCAAATCTACTCAAACCTTTAAAGAGGCCAGCATTTGAATATTCTAAGGTCTTAGGATGTTTTGGTTGTTCCTTTATCATCTTAAAATCCTTTTTGGACGACAATAATGATAACATATTGTGAAGACAACAATTTCAACTACTAAATTTTTAATCCTATCGCAAGGAGAAAATATGTGGGAAGCACTGATGAGTTCAAATAAAAAACTCCCCAGTATTCAGATCACCCCAGCTCACTCCCCATAACCCTTGAGGCTTCATCCCTGACAACCTCCTTTTTCTCGACAGACCTCAGAATGTTCATCAAAAGCACACCAATGTTATCTCGAATATACTGGCCACATTTGTGATGGACAGTGCCCTTTAAGTTAACAGGATAGGGAATGAATCGGATCAGCTTACTCCCAAGCAGATAGGTAATGTAACGATGGACCGGATCTCTCGACTATCTGCTGAGAAGAGTGGGAAAGTTTGCTGTGAAGAAAGAAAACTGGTTCTCTGCGAAGGCTCATGTTAAGGGGTGATTTGAAGTTGACTTATCAAGTTTTCTGAAGCCCTGAAGCTACAAAGAATCGATATTCTGGCTTGTAGGTTATGTCACGCTCTTATAGCAATAATTGATGTCTTCAATCCAATAGGTTATGTAAGCACTGGCATTATTGACCTTCCATGCTTATTTTTGATATCACTTCAATAAAATTCCTATTTAAGTCCAGTATATTGCATGAAAAGATAACATGTTAATGACTATATTTTTCTTGTTAACAATCTGTTTTTATGAAATACAAAAAATCTTATATATTCAAACATTTTTTATTTTGTATGGAAAATAGAATGATTACAACACGCCTATTTATTATTAATATTTGGTAGGAGGAATAAGATGAAGCATTTGTTCTTATATATAACAGTGGTAATAAGTGCTATTCTCATAGGAGGAGAAGCCAAATGTACCGATCTGCCTGAATCAATTGAGATTGTGAAAAAGGGAGTTGTCCAATTAATGGTGAAGGTTTCTTACCTTGATAAAAACACGAAAAATAAAATGGGGGGAAATCAGATAAAACATATTGCTGGAACTGGATTTTTAGTCAGCGATGATGGACACGTTGTTACAGCACTACACGTAATAGAAGGGATGCATCAAGTTCTCAATACTATAAGTGGAAAAAAGAAAGTCGAGTATATTAATATTCCGATTCAACCGTTCGAAGATGCCCGCCACAACATAGTGTCTGGAACATTCATATCGATAGAATTTGATGTTATTGATAGTGATGCCGAACATGACATAGCCTTGTTGAAGCTTAAAACAAACCCTTTCACAAAGGAGTTTATTGATTGGTCAAAAAATCTAATCATTACCAAGGGTAGAGAAGTAAAATATTCAGGAAATCCTCTTCTTCTTAATACCCAGAGACCAAAAGATGGCACTTCAATTGCCATATCTGGATATCCACTCCAAGAATCATCTCTTGTTACGACTTCCGGGTTTATTGCTACTCCATGGGCGTCATATGAGAATTCGTCTAAACCAAATACAAGGTCGTTTGATGTTTATTTGGCAGATATTCAAGTAAATCCAGGCAACAGTGGCGGCCCAGTATACCTTACAAGTGATTGCTCGGTGATAGGGATCTGCGTGGCACACAAGGTCACAAAGACAGCTATTAGGTCTACAGGTTTAAGTATAGGAACCAACTCCGGACTGACAGTAATTATACCAACAAAATATATCTTTCAGATTTTAAAGAAGAATTTAGTTAAATTTAAGGAGCATAATTGAATTCTCGGTAAAGCTAATCTATCCCACATTTCACTGAATTGTGTTCTTTATAACTTCAAACAATACGATACACTTTAGTGTTCGAAATTACTTAAACTACAATTTCTGTATAAGATTCTGTAATCACCACGACTACGATCTTTATTTCATATTCGTTAATTGTTCAGATTAAGTGGCCTTTGTATTGCTATGAACGACCACACTGGATAGCTCACCGATCCTTGTGAGAAGGTACCCTCCCAGAAGACCCGTAAGTCTCCTGAGAGAGAGCCCATTTCCTCAAGCTACCTCCCTGTAAGCCAAAGCGTCCAATGGAGACATCCCACTCTCATTGACACGAGAACAGTATGTATTCGGATGAATACCGAATCTTTCAGCCAATTCACAGACTCTGTGGCGTTCACCATCAACTGAGAACAATGTATTCATGCCGATGTTTCCTGATGGTACAATACGACCACCCATTTCGACCATTTTTATTGATTTGGGAGACATGTTTTTTCCCTGTTTGCGTTGAAGCTTGCATATTTGTTTCCAGGCCAACCCTCCTATCCAGATACCTGTAAAAGTAATACCGGTTAAACTAATGCTCATTCCAATAGTCTCAATAAAATTCAGTTCGTACATTTTGTTTTCCTTTTTTAAAGTTGATTTTTGTTTGATGAGGACACTACCTGTCACGGCAGCAGGTCCAGTTTTTTTTGCTGGCTTGCATTCTATTCATCATCAGCCATCCTGTGAGCACATGACAGTCCATTGGGACCCTCTTAGGTCGACAGGGTGAATAGTGCTGACTTATCTGGTCAATCCAGCGTTCTGTTCATAACAATCCGGACATCAGTTTTGTTAACCTCCTTTCTCTCTGAAGCCTTCAAAATGTTCATCAAAAGTACACCAATGTTATCTCTGATATATTGTCCACATTTCAGATGGACAGTACCCTTTAAGTTAACAGGATAGGGGACGAAGCGGATCAGCTTACTTCCAAGCAGATATGTCAGATGCAAATCAGATTTCACGAGGCCTCTATCCTGATAACCCAAGACCCATATGGCAGCCATCTCAATCAAGAGGTCAACGGAACTCACACCGGCATCATGGAGTCTGCTGATGAGTTCTGGACAGGGAACATGTGGTGATCGCTGGGATGCACGCTTCATCCATCTTTCAAAGAACTCTATTCCGAGATTGATTCCTGGATGGTCGATGTTTCGCATGATAATCTCACGGACCTGTTCTGACTCAACGGAATAATCACTTTTCCTGATCCTGTGAGCTTCAGGGTGTCCCCAATAGCGTCTCTGGTATGCATGATTTTTACAGAAGGCCTCAATACGGTGACGGCTTTTGAAGCATCCTTTGACTTGGCATTGTTCTTGTTCGTTTTCTTGGATCTTTTCGTGGAGTGGTCTTTTGTTTGGCATGGTGTACAGGTCCTTTCGATGAGTAAAAAGTTAATGGTTATGATTACAGGTATGATCACGCTAATTGGCGTCGTTTAATGGTTGGGTGTTAAAAATGGTTACGATTCAATCTAACACAAAGAAAATATGGATTATTTTGCTTGCGAAATAGGGAGATGTGATTTATATGATATCCCAAAAGATTCCAAAGTAATACATTTGAACAGGCTTTTAAGGGGGAGCGCTATGATTCACAATAGCAGGTTAGAAAAGAAACTCTTACTGATTTTGATTACTATTGCCTTAGCAGTATCAATTTCCACTGGTATGGTCATCGGACAAACAGTAACCTATCATGGGAACACTCAAAGTCGAATATTTCATCAACCCAGCTGTCGATATTACAATTGTAAAAAGTGTACAGTTGAGTTCACAACCAGAGAAGAGGCGATTGCCGAAGGTTACAGGCCTTGTAAGGTGTGCAAACCTTAATTACTTGTTTGGCCAGCTATCGTCTTTGTTATTAATAGTTTTCAATTTACTTGATTATCGGTTGTTATAATACGGGATTTTCTATAATAGGATAAGATCGATATGTGTGATAAAAAAGAAGCGATTTCTTCAAAATACCAAGACATTTATTGTAATAAGAACTGCCAAGAACAGATTTTGGCTGAATACAATGCGTTAAGGGCTGAGATAATCCATCGCATGAGCATACGACATCAAATAGTTTCTTTCTCTGTTATCCTCCTGGGTGCAATTTTGGCATTCAAAACTTTAAATGGAACTACTCTATTACTATACCCTATTCTGGTTCTATTTCTCGCATGTGGATGGGCACACAATGATTGCAGGGTGGGAGAAATAGGGAATTATATTAAAAATAATATTGAGGATAAACTTTGTTTCTTAGGATGGGAAAGTTTTCTGTATAATACTAAAAATGGTGAAATCGCATCAAAATATGGCTTTCGTGCCACAATGCTATCTGCTGGTGGTATTTTCATTGGTGTCCAATTGATATCAATGGTAATGGCGTATATTATTGATAGACAGATTTTTGTAAGAATTGATTCGATCGTGGTTTTAGACATAGTTTCTATTATTATCACTATATTGGTAATACAATTTCGCTTTCGTATTTACTTAAAAGCATAGCGCTTGAGATATTTTTTTCATTTGCAAGCAGAGCTATAAAAACATTAAGGAAAAATGAACAAAAAATCCCCACTCAAAGACAAGCCCCTCAGATATGTAGGGCAATCTCTCGACGAAAGAATCCACAAGCTTCTTAATGAAGATGCTGCTCCTTATATGATCGCTGGCCTTATCATGGTTGTAATCGCTGGAAATGAATGGTTGCGTTATTATCTTAATTCTCCACCTTCCCCAATACCGATGACAATTATTGCACTTATCTTTGTCATCTATGCTGCTTACAAATTTTACAAAGTCAAAAAAGAGGTAAGGTCAATCAGACTCGGCAGAGATGGTGAAAGAGCTGTCGGTCAGTACCTGGATGACTTGAGGGAAAAAGGGCATAGAATATTTCATGATATAATTGGTGACGGCAACTTCAACCTGGATCACGTGATTATTTCCAGGAAGGGTATCTATGTCATCGAGACGAAAACTTATAGCAAACCGGCAAGTGGACAAACTAAGATCTGGTTTGATGGCGAGAAGCTCACTATT
>QZKS01000020.1 GCA_003599865.1 Desulfobacteraceae bacterium | reverse complement strand
CATTTTGTGTTGACAACCCCTTGATAAAATGATTCTGTTGTGAATCTTTATAGTTATAGGGTCGGATTTCTTCGGGCATTTCCAGCGTGATATAAAAAATGTGTAAGCGATATGTCGCGAAAAATGAGTCATTAATATCAGGGCAAAAGTGCCCGAAAATCCCCTGATTTGGCTATTATCAGGGCAAAAGTGCCTGAAAAGCAGTCAATATCAGGGCAAACAGTTTGACTTGTGAATAAATGGTTACTGGCTTCGCGGGTTTAATAATAAGGCCTTTAATTTTAATGAAAATTTGAGATATGGAGGGTGGACAATTAATCGGATCTGTGCTATCAGTGCCGTGCTGCGTCACGCCGCATAACGGAGTTGATGTCGGCGTGACGCAGCACGGCACTGAGTCTATGGAACCAATGAATTCTCCTCCCGTCATTATAAAGTAATAGTGTTATTGTTTGATTTAAAGAAGAAGTTTTTTAAAAGAAGTTTTATTTGATTTCACAGGCCGTTAAAAAGTGATCCTGATACAACCGCCAGTAACCAGTCGATAGTGCAGACCTGAAGGAATGACGTCTGGAGCGGTTATTAACGATTGAGATTGAATAGATTATGGAAGATGTAGCCAATGCGCATTTCCTTCAGGCAGCACATCTCCATTGTTGGGAGTCGGGAAATAGAATGAGAGCATACATTTGCATGTTTATCCTTTGTCTGGCATTTTTTGGATGCAATCCAGATCACAGGGACCTTACTGAGTATGAACTAGACGAAAATTCATTTGGAGCGGATACCATTTTGAAGATTGAGAAGGAATCAGGTGTTGATATTCCTGATGAAGCAAAAGGATTGAAGTTTCATCATATACCGCCGATTGACCCTATTGTTTTTGCAAAAATCCAAGTACCAAGTAAAACAGGAAAGTTAATGGAAAAAAGGATCAAATCGCTTCCTGATTATGATCCTTTTCCAAAAAACTTCGCCAATGACAGATGTAAGTGGTGGCCATCCAATCCAAAAAATGTAATCGTATCGAAGGGAGCTTTTAACAATGGTTACTATATCGAAGCACATCTCTTACAGGAGAAGGAACAATTTTTATTTTACATAAAGTATTTTACGATATAACTCCCAACGAATAAGGATAGATCGTGTGAGGAACGAACCACGATCTTATCCGGTGGTTGAACAAGCCCGGTGAAGTTGAGTCGGAGATCGAATATAAGAAAATATCTTTTTTTGAGTGGAGGCCAGGAAGGCCCGGTTTTTGAAGCGAGCCTTCCTGAGGGCGCAGATAGGGCGGAGCCCTTTTGGGGCTTTTTAAAAAATCACATTATATCATAGTGTTAAAATCCTCCTGTCCGCGATTGCTGCCGGGCTTCTGCCAAAGGGTGCATTAACCTGGTTTGTTTCCCGGCGGGCGAAAACCGATGACCAGCATCGATGATTTACAGCAGGGACACATGAATGCGGGTCTTGGCCGAAGTTCCGGGAGATGTATCCTGATGTGCAGGACAAGTTGAACCAGGGCCAGTATCTTTTTGGCATTGCTGTGAAGGAAACCGTAATCCCTGATCCTCCGGAACCCACGGGGAAGAACATGACGCAGGATAAGCCGGAGGAACTCTTCGCCTTTGAGAGTCCGAAGGCACGATTTTCCTGTTTTGCTTTCCGTGTATCTGAAAGTCACCTGGCCGTTCTGATGGGCGACGATATTACGTTCGGTAATCACCCCCCGATACAGATACCGGGATAAATATGTCAAGGCGGTGATGCCCGTTCCCACACGGGCGCAGTCCACGATCCATTCCGGACGGATTCCCTTGGGAACAGCAAGCCCCAGCCTGTTCAGCCCATCGAGGATACGGGCGCGGAAGACCTTGGCCAGCGCTTTTTGATGGAACAGATACTTGCCTTTTTTCTTTTTAAACTGGCGTCTTTGCTTATCGATGCCGCCTGCCGGAACGACCGCGTGGATATGCGGGTGAAAATCCAGTTTCCGGCTGTGGGTGTGAAGAACCATGGTCATGCCCATGTCGGCCCCCAGGTGTTTGGGGTTTCTGCCGAAGTCTTTCAGCGTGCTTGACACGCAGGAAAACATCAGGGAATAAATGATCCGCTGGTTCCGGTAAGCCAGACTTCTGAACTCACGGGGCAACGTGAAGGTCACCATGAAATAATGAACGGGCAAAAGCTTATTCCGCTGCCGGTCGATCCAGTGGCTGGTTTCATGGTTCTGGCACTGGGGGCAGTTTCGGTGCCCGCAGGATAAGGGCTGCCACTTTGCATGATCGCAATCGGGGCACCGCACATAAAGCTCTCCGGCTTCGGGTGTGCGGCAATGACGCATGGCGTTCAATGCCTTCAGATGTCCGGGCAGAACCTTGCCCTTGTACCGGGAGACAAAGGCATCGTAGTGTTCGTTGATGATGGAAGCGATTTTCATGGTCCCACCTTCCGGAAATTCACCTGGATGGAGTTGACCAGATGGTTGATGGCCGTCATGCTGTCTTTTTCCGTGATATTGGTGATGTGGGCGTAACGGGCCGTGGTGGTGGGGCTGGCATGGCCGAGAAGGGCCTGGATATGGCGGAGGCTTAAGCCCTGCTCAAGGAGATGGGTGGCAAAACTGTGGCGCAAGGAGTGGATGGAGACTTTTTTTTAATGCCGCATTCGGCGACCACAATCTGCATGGCTTTCTGTACACCGCCCCGGTCCATAGGGCCATGGGCCTGCCGGATCGTCTCCAGTGATCCGTTGGCATTGGGGAACAGCAACGTAGGATGACGGTGTTTTTTCCAGAGTTCCCGAAGTCCGGTCAACGTGAGATCCGGCAGGGGCACGAGCCGGTCCTTATGGCCTTTACCCCTTCGGATATGAACGAGTTTGCGGGCAGCATCAATGTCACCCACCTGAAGGGACAGGGCTTCTCCCAGACGAAGCCCCATGGAATAGGTCGTCAGCAGAAAGACCCGGTAACGCAGCTTCCGGGTTGCGCCGATCAGATGTTCAATCTCGGCAGTCGTAAGGATGTCCGGAATGGTCTTGACCTTGGGAGGTTTGACGATATCCACCCATTTCCAATCGCGTTTCAAGACGAATTTCCAGAAATGCTGAAGGCCCAGACGATCAATTTTAACGGTGCTCCAGGAGTGAGACTCTACAAGGTCGGCGAAATAGGACTCAAGATCCTTGGGCTTTAACTGGTCCGGGCAGCAGTCAAAATAGTCCCTGACCCGCCGGATGGCCCGTGAATAAGCGTCGATGGTTTTTTGGGCCTTTCCCTGAAGCTTCAAGGTTTTTTGCTGGTGCTGATAAAGCTTGTCAAATCGGTTCAATTTTGATTGATACATTGTTAACTCCTTTGTTAATTGTTGAAAACGAATGTGTTCCCACTGAACACGTCAAGGAGTTATACACGATTTTCTGTTTTTCTGCCGCGGTAGCGGCTTCGTTCAACAAGCGCCTCTACTCGAACAAGCGCCTCTACTCGGACGCGCGAAAAAGCGCCGCGCGCCGGTAAGGCGCAGCGTTCTACTTCAAAATAAAGGACATAAATCATGTCAACAAAATCCGGAGACCTTGTTCCTGAGAAAAAGATCTTGAAAATTATTATACTTGTAAGAGGGGAAAAGGTAATTTTGGATTCCGACTTGGCCATATTATACGGAGTGGAAACGAGACGTCTGAATGAACAGGTTCGTCGAAATATCGATAAGTTTCCAGATGATTTTATGTTTCAATTGACCAAAGAGGAATTCGAAAACTTGAAATCGCAATTTGCGACATCAAGTGCAACCTGGGGCGGTCGTCGGAAACTCCCACTCGTTTTTACCGAACATGGAGCATTACAGGCGGCAAATGTCCTCAACTCACCCCAGGCAAATAAAATGAGTGTTTTCATTGTCAGGACTTTCGTTAAACTCCGTGAAATGGCGTTGACGAATGAGAAACTGTCGCGGAAATTTATTGAATTAGAAAAACGCGTAAGCGACCACGATGAGATCTTAATTGAATTGATCCGGGAAATAAAGAAGCTTATCGATAGCCCTAACCCTAAAGGGAAGAGGCCAGCTATTGGCTTTATAGAACCGGTACAAATGGAAAAAAATAAAAACCGTAGAACAAGCGGGTGAACCTGATCGGGCAAAACGACGCGCCCGGTAAGTTCCCCGCAACGTTAACCTTCATACAAAAATTATCATGCTCACAATATTTAAAGGTTGGTTCGGAGAGAAACAGACTCAGTTTGGCATGTGGTTAAAGCTGGGAAATGAATACATTCGATTTCACGATGTGATTGTTCCTGCACAAAATGGTACAACACAAATCGATCATATTTTGCTGTCTCGCTATGGAATCTTTGTCATTGAAACGAAAAATATTAACGGATGGATATTTGGTAATGAAAAATCAAAACAATGGATACAAAGTCTCTATGGAAAAAAGTACAAATTTCAAAATCCATTACACCAGAACTATCGTCACACAAAGGCATTGGCGAGCTATTTAGACATTGACCATGAAAATATTCACTCTGTTGTTTTTTTTATTGGGGATAACACCAAACTAAAAACAGAATTGCCCAATAATGTTATGACTCATGGCCTATGCGCATATATCAAAAGCTTCCAGAACAATGTATTGTCAACTTCTGAGATCAATCTGCTGAAACAGAAAATCTCAGGGCTAAAAGGATTGAATATCTCAACAAGGGAACACGTCGCAAGCCTCAAATCCAGGCATTCAAGAGATTCAAGTTGTCCAAAATGTGGTGGGGCATTAAAACGAAGGCAAGCTAAGCATGGTAAATCTGCTGGTAGTTATTTCCTTGGTTGCTCAAATTTTCCCAAATGCAGATACACCAAAGAAATAGAGGATAAATTATAGATTAACGAATTGTTCCAGCGGAAACCGCAAACAGTGCGGCTTCCACAGAACTCCACGTTATATGTGGCAGGCGGGGGTGGAATGCTGAGGATCCTGGTATGGCTTGAGCTCATAGCATCGATGGTTCTGCTTGCGCTGGCCATATGGCCGTTTTTGGATTTTTGCTCTGGGAGGTTCATGGGCTTGGATTGTGAAAGCCGGGCAATATTCGGTGTCAACGTCTTTGGGCCATTAGGTATTGTTGCACTCGTCTGCTCTACTTGGTCATTGAAGAGCAAGTCGATAAGACCGCAGTTTCTTCTATTAGTCACTCTTTTCGCAGTCATGATTAACCCTGGTCGGAGTATGCTGCCCAACTGCATTAAGAGCGATGGCAAAAAGCCGCCCTTACATCCGCAGGATGCGGGATGAATTCACGATGGCCAGAAGGGCCGTTCCCACATCGGCAAAAACCGCTTCCCACATGGATGCAAGGCCAAAGGCGCCGAAAGAAATGAAGATGCCTTTTATGGCCAGCGCAAGGAAGATGTTCTGCCATACGATCTTTCGGGTCTGTCTGGCGATGGTCACGGCTTCGGCTACCTTAAACGGGGAGTCGGTCATGAGCACCACATCGGCGGTTTCAATGGCGGCATCGGAACCCATCGCACCCATGGCAATGCCCACATCGGCCCGGGCAAGGACAGGGGCATCGTTCAAGCCGTCCCCCACAAAAGCAATGGTGCTGCCCTTTGGCGCCTGCTGCGCGATTCCTTCAAACACGGCAACTTTCTGTTCCGGCAGAAGATCGGAATAATATCGGTCAAGGCCGAGTTCAATGGAAACCGCCTGGGCCGAGCAGTGGTTGTCTCCGGTCAGCATGACGATCTGCTCGACACCGTTATCCCGAAGACTGTTAATTGTGATCTGCGCATCCGACCGGATTTTATCGCCAATGGAAAGGATGCCGGCAAGTTTTCCGTCCACAACAACCTGGGCAACGGTTGTTTCAAAGACGCACTGGTCGTGGTTGACTGCCTCCTGATGGAGAAGACTGTCATTTCCGACCAGAACCGAATGCTCTTTATAAATCGCACTGACGCCTTTTCCGTCGATGCTTTTGTGGTCGGATATCCGGTCGGTTTTCAGTTCTCCACCGGCAAGGGTATAGGCCGACAGAATGGACGTGGCAATGGGATGGGTGGACTGGTATTCGGCTGCTGCCGCGAATTCAAGGACTTCAGTTCTGGAATAGCCGTTCAGGGTGATCACATCGTTGACGACAAAAACACCTCGGGTCAGGGTTCCGGTTTTGTCAAAAACAACGGTTTTGATGGAGGAGAGGGCATCGATGAAATTGGACCCCTTCACCAGGATACCGTTTCGGGAGGCCTTGCCGATGCCGCCGAAATACCCCAGCGGGATGCTGATGACCAGCGCGCAGGGGCAGGAGATGACCAGGATTACCAGTGCCCGGTACAGCCAGGTTTCAAAAGAGGCGTCTGCCATGAGCAGCGGCGGAATCAGGGCGATGCATGCAGCGATGATGACCACCATCGGCGTATAGTAGCGCGCAAAGGTCGTGATGAATTTTTCTGTTTTTGCTTTTTTGGCAGTGGCGTTTTCCACCAGATCCATGATTTTGGAAATTGAGGACTCGGCAAAGGGTTTTGTGATGGAGACGGTCAATGCGCCGGTTTTGTTGATCTGGCCGGCCATGACCGGATCGCCTGCATTTTTGATTACCGGAATAAATTCACCGGTGAGCGCCGAGGTGTCGATCTGCGAGCTTCCGGAAAGGATCGTGCCGTCAAGGGGTATTTTTTCTCCGGGCTTTACCAGGACGATCTCACCGACAGCGACAGATTCCGGATGGACCTCCCGATAACCGTCCGGGGTCCGGACCATGGCCTTGTCCGGCCGGGCATTGAGCAGGCCCCGGATGGACCTCCGGGATCTGGATACGGCAGCCTCCTGGAGAAGTTCCCCGATCTTGAAAAAGATCATGACGCCAATGGCTTCGGAATAGGCATGAATGGCAATGGCACCGATCGTGGCAATGACCATGAGTACGTTTTCATCAAAAAAATCCAGGCGCAGGATGGTTTTGACGGCGTTCACAATGACCTTCCATCCGGCCAGAACATAAGCGACAAGGACGATCACGATTTCCAGATGGGCAAACGGCTGCCGGTGGATCCAGTCTTCCGAAAAAAGCTGCGCCGTAAAAAGAAGGATCGACAGGCACAGCACAACCACTTCATTCCGGGACACATGGCTGCCGGTATCCTGTTCCGCAGAACGGGTCTTGGGAACCAGTTCAACTTCCGGATTCATGGATTGAATCTTGTCCACAACCCGCTGAAGATCCATGGCTTTGACATGGAGGGTCAGGGTTGCAAAATCCAGTACGGCATCTTCGATCCCTTCCACGGATTTCAGCCCGTGTTCAATTTTGGCGGCACATGACGCACAGTCGATATTCTTTACTCGGAATGTTTCATCGATCATACTGTTTTTCCCTTCCGTCCATCAGGCTTCCCGGATATGTTCCATGCCCATGTTCAGGAGCATGCGAATATGGGCATCGTCCAGCGAATAATAAATGACCTTTCCGTCCCGTCTGGTTTTGACGATCCGGCCTTGCTTCAGGTTTTTCAGCTGATGAGAAACGGCAGGCTGTTTCATTTCCAACAGGGAGCAAAGGTCGCACACGCACATTTCAGATTCGCTCAATGCCCACAGGATGCGAATCCGGGTGCTGTCACCGAACAGTTTAAACAAATCTGCCAGGTCCAGCAGGTCGTTCCGGTCCGGCATTTCCGTGGATACTTTTGAGATGATTTCCGGATGTATTCCAATAGTCTCGCAGATTTCCACTGCGGAATGGTCTGTTTTGGATGCTGACGGAGACATGATTGTTTTACCCCTTTTGAATTATCATATGTTTATATGTACATATAATAAGCCATCCACGGTTTGTCAATCACAGATTTACAAACTTTTATAAGGACATTCATGATGCCTTTGTAAAAAGTTCAAGATCAAGGCGCCGCAAATCCCGAGGAATGAGACGTACTGATAGTACGTCGCAGTGACGAGGGATGCAGCGCAACGCAGATATTGGGCTTTTTACAAAGGCATCAAACCTTGAATCGGGCGACCAATTCCTTCAGCTGTTTCGACAGTCCTTTGAGGTCTTCGGCGTTCTGATTCAACTGCCGGCTGCTGCCGGTCATTTCCCCTGCGGTATGGCTGGCTTCGGAAATTTCATCCGCGATATTTTTGGATACGGTGGATATCTGGGAAATGGTCTTGTTTACATCCTGAACCCCATTGGAACTCTGGGCTATATTGCCGGCGATTTCCCGGGTAGTGGCCGACTGCTCCTCGATGGATGCGGCAATCATGGATACGATTTCATTGATCTGATGGATGACCGATGAAATTTTATCAATATCCGCCATGGTGCCGGAAGTGGAATTCTGGATGCTGTTGATTTTTTCCTTGATTTCATGGGTGGCATCTGCGGTCTGCTTGGCCAGTTCCTTGATTTCGTTGGCAACCACGGCAAATCCTTTACCCGCATCTCCGGCCCGGGCCGCCTCGATGGTGGCATTCAGGGCCAGAAGGTTTGTCTGCTCGGAAATCTCGGTAATGGTTTCCGTCACTTTTCCGATCTCAACGGCAGCCTGCCCCAGATCCCTTACCCGGCTGGAGGCCGTGCCGGCCTGGGATACGGCGTTTTCACTGATGGCCCGGGCCTTTTCGGAGTTTTTGGAAATTTCATTGATCGTGGTGGTCATTTCTTCCACAGCAGCAGCCACGATCCCGGCGTTGGTGGAGATCTGCTCCATGGAAGAGGCGATGGCGTTGATATTGGTACTCATCTCTCCGGATGATGCGGCAACGGAATTGGATTTCTGATAGGTTGCTTCAGCCGCTGTGGAAATGATCCGGGAAATGTCGGAGAACCGGTCCGAAGCCTGATTCAATTTTTGCGAATTGCCGGCGACATCGGCAATAATGCCGGCGATTTTTTCGACAAAGATATTGAAATGACGAGATAAAACTCCCACTTCATCATTGCCCTTCACTTCCAGGCGCGCCCGCAAGTCGCCTTCCCCCTGGGCAATGTCTTTCAGCAGCCGGGTTGTCAGGATCAACGGGGAGGTGATGGAGTTGGCAACAATGACGGAAACCCCGATAAATACAATGGTCAGGATAACGGCACAAAGAATGGTATACCAGATCATTCGCTGGACAGCGGAATTGATATTGTCCAGGGATTCTTTGGCACGCGTGTGCATATCCTGGTAATCATCTTCATACGCCCCCGCACCGATGACCCAGTCCCAGGGTTCAAAGTACGTTATGGCGGCGATTTTCATTCTGGGTTTGGTTTCGCCGGCAGCCTCGTTGATCCAGGGGTAGCGCTGGAAGCTGACCGGAATTTCATCTCCGTCGGTTTTCAGGGTTAATGCCTTGTCGATGATTTCCCTGATAAAGGGTGTGCCATCCGAATCCTGGGCGTTCAGGAGGTTTTCTCCATCCCGTTTCCCGTCCTTGGAGATGATGTATCGGCCCTTCTGGTCCCCTGTGGCACCCAGCACATAGACATAGCCTGTTTTGCCGACAACCGTGTCAAGAATGCCTTTTCGCAGACTTTCCACATTTTCCTGCTTGACGCCGACATACAGAACGCCAATCACCTTTCCGTCGCTGTCCACAATCGGTTCATACGCGGTAATGTACCAGGCATTGACCACAAAAGCCCTTCCATTGAAGGTTTTTCCCTTGAGGACGGTTTCAATCACCGGATTGGTTTTTTTCAGGTCCTCACTGGTGCCGACAGCCGGGATAAAGGTGCCGATGGCCCGGGTCCCGTCCTTTTTTTCAACATTGGTACACACGCGGAGCATGTCGCCCGCTTCATTCATCCGTTGAAAGATCGTGCAGGTTCCGCCCACCAGAGACTTGATTTTATCCACCACCGGGGAGGGAACCGAAAGGTCCTGGTTTTTTCCCAGCCATGTTCCGCCGACCGCCATTTTGGGCAGGGTGATCTTTTCTTTTTTCTGGGAAAACTGGTTTACCGCTTCCCATTCAACGGTTTCCTTCTGAAAGGTAATTTGACCGGTCTGACGGAGGACTTCCCGCGCGACATTCAGATCGTAAAGCATCTTCATTTTGGTGGCTTCCTGCAGTGCACGGCACATGAGATAAATCCCCCGGGCCACCTTGGAGGTTTCACCCTTGGTGAGGTCCAGCAGTTGCGCGCTGATTTGTTTTTGAGACCGGCTGCTTTCCGTTTCAATGAATTTTTCCTGAAAAACAAGGACAGATACGATCAATATCGCCATGGCGAGTACGCCGGTGGTGCAGATGGTGATGATTTTTGTCCTGATTTTTTTTCCGATCATGCCGATCTCCTTCTTGATGGCCACGGTTATGGATCCATGACGATGACAGGCGGTTCCGTAAATGTAACAGGAGAGACTACGCAATTTCATGACGAACCCATTGTCAGGGTCGGGCGATATGGTCAAACGATTCACCTTGCATCTTCCATATAGAAATTGTGCTTATAAGTCAAGCTGAACACTTCATGTGGTGTTTTTCATGGTGGAACCCCTTCCTTGACACGCAGGTGGTGTTTGGCTATACATGACCAAACCGGTTTCCGTCTAACATGACTTGAGGAGAACGCGCATGATTCAAAAGAGTTTTCTCTGTATTTTGTGGGGGGTATTTTTCCTGTGGACGCATACTGCCGCAGCAAAGGAGGTGACAACCCTTTGCCGGTTTATAGACCCGGTCTCGGGTCAGCCGTCTCTTGGCGCGGTTATGGGAGATGATCGGATTCTTCCTTTGCAGGCCCTGTATTCCCACCTGAACAATGGCGGAACCAGCGCGCTGCTGGAATCTCTGGAAGGGTTTTTTGCCGGAGGCGGAGCTGCGGGAAAAGCGCTGGTGAACCTGCTGGCTGTCCAGGCGGAGAAGGGAGGTTTTCCGTTGCTGAAGGCCGGCAATGTACGATTGCTGACGCCCCTGGAACCGAAAAAGCTGATCGCAGGTTCAATTTTCGAGGGACACGCGACCCGATCCCGCGAGGCCTGGGCCAGGGAGCTGGTGCCGGTTCAGTGGGCGCTGGCCAAAATGATCGGAGGCGGTCCGTTCTCTCCGCCGGCGGAGCATTATCAGGACGTTACCTATTATCAGGGAAACCACCTGGGCTGGTTCTCCCACAAAGCCGATATCCGGCTGCCGGAAGATTGGGACAGCGTTGATTTTGAGATCGAGATCGGGTTGCTGGTTGTCATGGCAGGAGATGTTCCCAGGGTCGGGGGGTATTTTCTGTTCAACGACCTGACCCATCGAAAAACACAAGGGATTGAAATCGACAAGGTCAGACACGGGTTTTCCGTGAGCAAACACCTGAATGCCGCGGGCTGGAAATTTGTGCTGGCGGACGATGTCGATTTTTCGAAAATTTCAGCATCGGCTTCGGTCATTCGGGCAAACGGTGAGGTGGAAGCCCTGTGCACGGGACAGACCACGGATGCCCTTTTTTCTCCGGAAGAGGTTCTGGATTCCATTGCCCGGCGGGACGGCGGACTGGTTCATGGCCAGGTGATTGCCACCGGAACGCTTTCCGGCTGCTGCGGTCTGGAAATACGCGGGGCTGCGAAAGCGGATCTGCTGTATCCGGGAGATACCATACGATTCGAAAGCGGGCTGCTGGGAAATCTGGAGAATACGATTGCCCGTCATCCGTAAGGCAGCGCCTGTCCGTTTGGGAGCCGGGGTATTTTTATTCCAGGGATAAAAGATGGGTGCGCAGATTGATTTTCCGGTTGTGAATCAAGAGCTTCTTCCGGATATTTTTGCGGTGAAAGTCAATGGTGCTCAATGCCAGGTTCAAGAGATCGGCGATCTCCTTGGTTGTTTTGCCATGCCGGATATGGCCGGCGATCTGGATTTCCGTAGGGGTCAGGTCTGAGAAATTCTGGGACAGGGTATGCAGAAAAGGAGATGTGATATGGTTCAGGTTGGTTCGGATCATCTCCGCATATTCCTGCTGCCGGTCATTCAGGCCGATTTTTTGAATCTTTTCCAGGGTCGGCAGAATGAGCTCGATGATATTGGTCATCATCTGATTTTCCAGGCTTTTTTTATTTTCATCCTTTTTTTTCAATAACACCCGCAGCGCAATATTGGCCTCTTCCAGACGCAGTGTTTTTTCTTGCAAGCTATGATTGGTTTCCGCCAGCTCAAGGGTTCTTTCCGCAATACGCCTGTCCAGTTCTTCATATGCCTGTTTGCGTTTCCGCTCCTCTTTTTTTCGCTGGGTGATATCCCTGCCGACTCCCCGGAATCCAATAGGGGTATTGTGTTTATCGGTCATGAGCATGATGGAGGTCTCAACCTGCCTTCGGGTTCCATCTTTTTTGATCAGCTCATAGTCAAACCCTTTGACGGGTTTTCGGGTCTGCAGAATCAGTGCAAGTGATTCGGACATTCTGGCTGCATTTTCTTCATCCAGGATGTCCCGGTAATTCATCCGGAACAGTTCCGCATGGGAGAACCCGGAAATGGAACAGGCCGCGTCATTGGCAAAAAGGATATTCCCGTTCAGGTCAATTTCGCAAAATCCTTCTTCGATATTATCCAGAATGGTTCGATACCGTTCCTCGCTCCGGCGAAGCTTCTCTTCGGCATTGAGTCTTTCCGTACAATCTCTGGCAACACCCAGAATCCCGACAGGCTCTCTTCTCTCATCCCGCAAAAAACGAGGCGTTACTTCGATCCGGACAATGGAGCCGTTTTGATGCAGGACCGGCAGCTCCAGTCGAATATGCCGTCTGTCGGGTTCATCCTTTTCGGCAAGACTTTCCTCCAGAACGTCATAAATCCTTCCCATGGATTCCGGAGATAAAAACTGCTGCAGCCCCATCTTGACAACTTTTTCCGGAGGGTAACCGATAAGCCTTTCAACAGAGGGACTCACATAGATAATGACGAGGTTTTCCATATCGAGCACCCAGATCACGTCGGTTACGGAATCTGCCAGCAGGCGATATTTGTTTTCGCTGTTGACAAGCTGTTCTAAAAAGCTTTTTGCAGACGCAGGATCTGTTTTCATGCTTTTCAATGTCTCTTTCGATTTTGGCAGCCGGTTCGGAAACAGATTGTTCCCCTTGAATGTTTCTGAAAGGGAATATATCATTTGGAACGTTTCCGCAAGCCAAACTTGCCGAAAAAGCAGTATTACCATTTGAAAATATTGACTAAATTTAACAATTTCGCAAAATTGTTAAACAGCGACAGGGATGAAATCGTGAAGGCAGTTATTTTTGATGTGGACGGAACATTATATGATCAAAGTAAATTGCGTTTGCACATATTATTTGATATGGTCGCAGCGGCAATACGGCATCCGGGCATGATTTATGACTTTAAAATCATTTGGGATTTCAGAAGGGCAAGGGAACGGAATCGGTTTTCCCGGGAATCCGGAATCGAGGAAAAGCAGTATGCGTGGGGAGCCGCCCATTCCCATGTTTCCGTGCAGCAGGTTCGGGGAATCGTCAACCGGTGGATGTTTGAACGGCCGCTCCGGTATTTGCCTGCCTGCCGGACGAAGGGTGTGAAACGGCTGTTCCATGATTTATCGGAAAGGCATATCCGGATCGGAATATTTTCCGATTACCCGGCGAACGATAAGCTGGATGCGCTGGATTTGCCGTCGGATGCGGTTGTCTGTGCGCTTGATCCGGATGTGGACCGGCTGAAACCGGACCCAAAAGGATTGCTGGTGACAGCTGAAAAACTGGGAGTACCTGCCGGCAGTTGCCTGTTCATCGGTGACCGGGATGAAAAGGATGGTGCATGCGCCAGGCATGCCGGCATGTCTTTTCTTTTGTTGAAGCGGAATCAGGATTTTGATCGTTCGTCAGACCTGTATAAAGAGATTGATTCTTGGATAAATGGATAATGAAAAGTAAGGCAGCCGTCAAGCTTGCCCGTCCCCATCAATACCTGAAAAACGGTTTTATCTGGCTGCCTCTTTTTTTCGGGTATGGACTGGGAAACATGGATTCGGTCATTCATACCCTGTATGCATTTTTCGGGTTCTGCTGTGCGGCCAGCTTTGTGTATATCATCAATGACCTCAAAGATGCCGAGTCGGATCGCCTTCATCCGGTGAAACGATTCCGGCCGCTGGCGGCAAACGAACTGACCCGGGCCGAAGCGATATCGGTTTCCCTTCTTTTTTTTCTGGCACTGGTTCTGATTTCCGTTTTCCTGCTGCCGGTTTCCTTCTGGTGGATTGTCGGGGGCTACATCGTACTGAATCTTCTGTATTCCGCCTTTCTCAAACACATTGCCGTGATTGATATCATCTGTATCGCCCTGGGGTTTGTTCTCCGGATTTTTGCCGGAAGTACCGCCGCCCATATTGAGAACAGCCCCTGGATCATCATTATGACATTCCTGATCGCCCTGTTTCTGGCCCTGGCCAAAAGACGCGATGATCTTCTGCTGTCGGATGACGGACATCCCATGCGGAAATCCCTGGACGGCTATAACCGGGAATTTGTGTCTGCCGCCATGGTCGTCATGGCATCGGTAATTATCGTTTCCTACCTTCTGTATACGATATCACCCGAGGTTACCGCCAAGCACGGCACCCGCAATTTCTACCTGACCTCATTCTGGGTCATTGCCGGCCTGCTGCGGTATATGCAGATCACATTTGTGGAGGAGAAGAGCGGATCGCCTACCGTTGTCATGATCCAGGATCTGTTTCTGAAAATTGTTGTGCTGTGCTGGCTGGTCAGTGTTTATATACTTATTTATTAATGAAACCGTAAAAAGTTTCATCCCCGTCATGCCGGACCTGATCCGGCATCCAGGAGCTTCTGAAATTACTGGATTCTGACTTTCGTCAGAATGACAAGAAAGATGATTTTCGATTTTTTACGACTTGATCATTTGTTGATAATGGAAAAAATGAAAAATCGGTTTGACGGATCATGAAGTGAGGCTGAATGAAACTGACAAGCTGGGGAAGATATCCCCGAATCGAAGCAGAAGGGTCGCATTTTGAAACCACGGAGCAGTTGAGACGCCAGGTGGTTCGGGACGGAAACCTGATTGCATACGGCATGGGCAGAAGCTATGGGGACAGCGCACTGAATGAACGGGTTGTCTTTTCCCGGCGGTTTAATAAAATTCTGCATTTTGATCCGGAAAACGGTCTGGTGGCCTGTGAATGCGGTGTTTCCCTGCAGGAGCTGATTTCCGTTTTCCTGCCCCGGGGATGGTTTCTGTCCGTAACGCCCGGAACCCGGTTGATTTCCGTCGGCGGCGCCATTGCCAGCGATGTTCACGGGAAAAACCATCATGTGGCCGGATGTTTCAGTTCCTGTGTGGATTCTTTTGAGCTGATGCTGCCGGGCGGTGAAATCGTTTTATGCAGCCGGGAGGAAAACAGCCGGCTGTTCCGGGCCACATGCGGCGGCATGGGGTTGACCGGGGTGATTCTGACAGCGGTGATCCGGCTTCAGAAGGTGAAGAGTGCCTATATCCGCGAGACCGTGAAACGGTGCCGGAATCTGGAAGAGATTTTTCACTGCTTTGAACAATATCAAAAACTGCCCTATTCGGTTGCCTGGATCGACTGCCTGGAATCCGGCGATCAGGTGGGGAGATCGGTTTTAATGGCCGGCGACCATGCCGATACCGGTTCTCTGGATATCGATTTGCACCAGCCGGTTTCGGTCCCCTTTGATTTTCCGGGGTTCTGCCTGAACCGGTATTCGGTGAAGCTGTTCAACCGGTTCTACTACCATACCCGACCCGCATCTGTTGAAAAAAGGCTCGTGCCGCTGGACCCGTTTTTTTATCCGCTGGACAGCATCGGGCACTGGAATCGTATTTACGGGAAAGGCGGTTTTACCCAGTACCAGCTCGTGCTGCCAAAATCAGCGAGCTATGAGGGCCTGAAACTGATTTTAAACCGTATCGCAAAACAGGGCCTGGGTTCCTTTCTGGCTGTATTGAAGTTGTGCGGTCCGGAAAACGGCAATGATCTTTCGTTTCCCATGGAAGGATATTCCCTGGCACTGGATTTGAAAATAGAGAAAAAACTGTTTCCCTTTCTGGATGAACTGGATCGTATGGTGATCGATTACGGGGGGCGGCTGTATCTGACAAAGGATGTCCGGATGAGCAAGGCAGTTTTCCGAAAGGGATATCCACAGTGGGAAACATTTGCCGAATTAAGAGAAACCATGGGAATGAAGGAAAAGTTTACTTCTCTTCAGTCCCGAAGATTGGAGGTTTGATCATGAATCTTCTAATACTTGGTGCCAATTCCGATGTGGCATATGCCGTTGCAGGGGCTTTTGCCGGGCATGAAAAGGCGTCGATCCTGCTGGCATCCCGCAACATGGAGCTTCTGGAAAAAAAAGTGCAGGATCTGACCATTCGCTATGGCGTGGAGGTTTCCTGCTGCCGTTTTGATGTGACGGATTTCGAATCCCATGCATCCTTTTATGCGTCCCTGGCAACCAAACCGGATGTGGTCGTGTATTCCGCCGGGTATATGCCGGCGACACAGGAGGAGGCACAGAAAAACTACAAGGAAGCCCTGAAGATACTGGCGGTCAATTTTTCCGGAGCCGCTGCCATGCTGGAAGTGATTGCGGCGGATTTTGAAAGGCGGGGGCACGGCACCATTATCGGCATCAGTTCCGTTGCCGGAGAACGCGGCCGGCAGAGCAATTATATTTACGGATCATCCAAAGCCGCCTTTAATGCCTATCTGAGCGGAATGCGCAACCGCTTGTGCAGACGCGGGGTCCACGTCATGACGGTGCTTCCGGGTTTTATTCATACCAAGATGACCGAAGGGCTGGACCTTCCCGGACTCCTGACTGCAAAACCGGAGGAGGTTGCCGAAGATATCTACCGGGCATTTCGGAAAAAGAAGGATATCCTGTATACCAAATGGTTCTGGAGATGGATTATGGCCGTGATCAAGGGGATTCCGGAGATGGTTTTCAAGCGGATGAGCCTCTGACAACGGCTGTTTTATTCGGACGATACGGGTATGCCGTCAATATAAATCAGTTGCGCCGCACGTTTCAGCTCCATCAGAAGATCTCTTGAGTAGAGTGCAAAAATGAGGGCGGCAGATGATGGAAACCTTTTGATGACGACCTTCAGGGTCAGGGGCGGATTTTTGGTTTCGGCAAGGTATGCGGCACCCGTGATTCCAAAATAGCCGGCCACACCGGCCGGCAGGATTTGAAATCCGGCCATGGGGGTATCGGCAAGCAGTTTTGATGCAATATCTCTGGTTATCTTCAGTACCTCCTGATGGGGATAACCCGCGTCAACCGGCAGCCTGACCACCAGGAGCAGTTTGGAGGCATCCGGATTCATGATGCGAAGCTCCTGGATGCCGGATTTGTTCGGGGGGTCTCCTAAAATCGCCCAGTCCCGGGGAGACTTGATCGAGATATATCCAATGGCATGGAGTTTCCATTTTTCATCCAGCATGCAAAGCTCCATCATTCCCTTCATGGGTTTATAATAGGCAAATCCCTTGCGGATGTTTTTCAGGCGGAGCCCGTTTTGGTCCAGGATGAATTTTCGCAGGTATACAATTTCATGACCTTTCAGCGGTGCAATGATCTGAAGCTGATCGCCGGTTATGTCATATCGTCCGCACAGGAAATCCGGTCCGTCCACCAGAAGCTGTCCGTCCTTGTGAAAGTACAGTTTTTCATCCGGAAAGGTATGGTCCGGATATTCATCATCCGCGGTCATCAGCCAGGCGCCGTGGAGACCGGTTCGGATGGAATCGGCAGGGGATTCACCCGGCATTTCGGTCCTGGTCTCAGTGAGTGGCGGCATCCATGATGTGCAGGAACAGAACAGGAGTAGTAGAAGAATATAACCTGTTGGTTTCATTTTTATAATTCAATTGGTCAGTTGTCCGGTGGTTTCACCGTTTATCGCGCTGTTTTAATTTGAACATTAATATGTGATGAAACCGTACAAAGTCCCAATTCCGTCACTCCGGTGAAAACCGGAGTCCAGAAACCATTGAAAAAACTGGATTCTGACTTTCGTCAGAATGACAAAAAAGGTTATTTTCGACTTTTTACGAGTACATCAATATGTTATATACCGGTAAAAAACAATCGGCAAAAAATATTTTTTTTGGGGACAGGGGTGGTCAATATGCTGAATCAATTCATGGATGAGGTTGTGGCAAATGGTCCGGAGGCGGTCCTGCCGCAGAATCTGGATGATCAATGGCTGGATATGATGTACGCGGCATCAAAGCTTTTTATCCGGGCCGCTGCCGAGTCTGCCGAGGGAAATGAAAATAAAGAATATGATTTCAACGACCTGTATTCAAACCTGATGCTGAGTTCGGTGATGGAGATTCTGTATTATCAGAAAGGAGTGATTATCAGATCCAGCAAGATCGAGATTCCGGAGCCGGAGATTTATGAATCGATCTTGTGCTATGCCATGTCCGTTGTTTATGAGAGTATCAGCCGCGAGGCGGACATGGTGTTTCCGTTGCCTTCGCTGGATACCATATTTGACCGGGAACGGCTCTTTGAGATTGAACAGTCGAATCCGGAATTGACCCGGTTTTTAAAAAAAATAGTGTTGGAAGAGGGAACGATCAGCAGCCCTATCGCAGAAGGTCCAGATTGATACTGCTCCATTTGGTGTCACGAACCCATCCCAACCTTTTTTCTTTTATAATCACACGGCGTTCCGGCGTGCTGCGTTTTTCAATCCCATCATACCCCTGGCAGGAACAGGACCTTCGATCGTTTCCTGCCCGTCTGTCATAGGCGGATCTGGCGGTTTTTTTGGAGAGATTCCGATTTGTTCTTTCCTGTACGTATCCCATGTTCCATGCCCTTTCCATCTGCGGGATCTTTACGATAACCATATAAAATTAGATCGAAATTAACTTTCCTTGCCCGTCATCATATTGAAAAATCGGTTTTCTGTCAAGGTTGGTGTTTATTCATCAAACCGGACGGACCGGATCTGGGTATCCCACAGGAATATTTTTTTTCCATCTGGAAGCCGGCCGGTGAATCCGCAAGGCTTGCATCCCAGCATTTGTACGGTTTCGCCCTTCCGCAACAACAGTTCCTGAACCATGGGGTTTTGCATATGGGATACAGGGTCCATTTCCTCATACCGATGGGTGATCTGCCGGATATCATCAAATTTCATAAGCGTATAGGTGTTTTCAGAAAACAGTCTGCCCAGAATATTCGTTCTCGGGGTTACCCGATAGGAACCGGCATAGAAGAATATATCGGTCAGAACAAATTCCCGGCCGCGGGTGTCGGTGATCATTCCGCGGAATCCGGTATCTTCATCAACCGGCCGGGGTTTTCCGATTTCATTCCTGTGTTTTTGGACAGCGGAAGATGGAGGAACAAATTGGTTCACCCGGACGTCCGAAATCTCAACCCAGAGAGGGAACTGCCGGATCTGAAGCCACTCTTCCACCTCCTCGATCCGGATGGAAGGGTGGGGAAAGTAGGTGTCCATTGAGAGTTCATATGTTCCCGGTTCCAGCAGATCCACCAGATCCGGATGGAAATATTTCCAGCGGCCTTCCATTCCGGCAGCGATCAGGCCGGGCGTATCTTCCGGAGGGTCCGGGAGTGTTTCATCATCCACGATATGCAGGGTAACGATTCCATACAGCATTTCCGGAAGCAGCAGGTTGGGAAACCAGGTCCCCACGCCGGGTTTTGTGTTGTACCCCCAGGAGAAGCGGGATAAGTCGATATGCTCATTCAGGTATTCCGGAGAATGGTTTCCGGTAAACTGGAAACCCTTAACATTCCGGTCCGTGTAAGCCAAACCTCCCTTTAAACCCGGAAAATCGCCATAGATTGTCCATGTCCAGTCATTCACGCCAAAGGAATTAAAGACCCATTTCAGCTTAAAGGGTATGGTCAGCTGAACCGGAGTGTATGTCATGCGTTCATAATATTCGTTTACGGAGAAGATCGAGGGAGATGAGAGGTTGAACAGGATGCGGAAGTAATTTTCCACTTTGCGCATGGCTCTCACAGGGCCGTCCTTCCATCCGACCACGACGGATCGAAAGTCTTCCTCGGTTTTTTGGATATGCAGCAGATCGAAGAATGCATTAACGGAAAGCCGCACTTTGATCCGGTCAAAAAAATCCTCCCCACTTCCCCCGGCTGATGGGGGATAACTGAGGTCCATGTAAAAGGGCGCGCCTTTCATATACCGCATTCCATAATAGGCGCTGGTCACTTTTTCCTGTTTCGGAATATAGGTTATATAGTCTTTTCCGGAAAGCGGCGAAGAGGTGCCGGGGGAAAAAATGAGGTAGACCCAGGCCTTTTGAACGGCATCTTTGGGGTCGATGATGACAATTTCCGCACCCAGACTGCCGGCCGGCGGCCATTGGTTTTGCGGTGCTTCCCCCCCGGCGTCTTTGATCATGAAGACGATTTCATCATTATAGTCAAATTGTCCGCCATCAATATCCATACCGGCAGCATCTCCGCCGGTAAATACAAATTCCCCTTCCGGATCACGTTCGTCAATCTGAAAGGGGATGATGTGAAACTGATTATCGCTGTAGGCATATAACCGGAAATCAATAATGTCAAAACCATGAAAATCGCTCAACAGATCGCCGGAAACAACTACCGGATCATGTTGTCGAAGCATGTTTTTGGCAGACGGAAAATCTTCGGGTAACAACTCCCGGGAACAGACAGGCCTTCCTGCAGCCAGAAGAAGGAGGGCAATGAGAATGAGCGGCAGCGAAAATGTTTTGCCATGGGGATTCATAATGAGTTCTTTTTAACCGGGTTAACTGCTGATTGTTTGTTATCATACGGGCGGGGCCTGGTAAAGAGCGATTTCAGGGTCATGCAACCATGAATCTTATCGCATATTCAGGCGACTAACCGTCTGTTCCAAAAAACATTCAATATGCGCTTGCCCGGAAAATCCTGACATGATATCCGGATGATTTAAAACAATATCAAATTTCAGGATGATTTTTTTGGAGAAGTGATCGATGGCCTGGTCAATGAAAAAGATTGAACTGCTCACCCGCATCCTTTGTGATATCAGGCCGGAAAGACCGGTTGACGCCGCTTATCTGTATTGCCAGACAAGAGAAAACCAGGAATCCGTTTTTCAGGCGGCCCGGGTTCTTCTCCGTCATTCATTTGCGCAGGAAATCTGGATACTGAACACAACGGAAAAGGGCGGCTATCCGGGGTTTTCCGACTGGCAACGGCAATTGTTGGATATGGGATTGGACCGGAACCGGATTGTCGGGGTAACCGATCCGGAAACTTCCGGTCTGCATACCAGAATTGAATCCCAGGCGCTGATTCGTTTTGCCAAAAAAAGAGGCTGCCGATCATTGTATGTGGTTGCGCCGCCGTTTCATCAGCTTCGGGCATTCATGACCGCCGTGACCCTGGCACTGGAAGAGTTTCCGGAGTTGCGGATTTACAGCTTCCCCGGTTCGGCATTGTCATGGCAGGCGGAGGTGACGCATTCCCAGGGAAAGCTGAAGGCCGACCGGCGAAGCCTGATTCATGAGGAGCTGCTGCGGATTGCAGCCTATCAGGACAAGGGGGATCTGGCGTTGTTTGATCCGGTTCTGCAATATCTGAATCAGCGGGATGAATGTGCGAAGAAACGGAAGAATGGATAGCAGATCACGGGTTCCCTGCTGAAAAGGGGGTAGAGAAATGAAACAGTTTCACGAAAATTGTTTATGGGTTGTTTTGGCGGCGCTGATCATCTGCTGGTTTGGTTTCGTACCGGGAGACCTATGGGCGGAAACGGAAACGGCGGCTGGTGCACCGAACAGTCAGGAAAAAATATCCGACCGGAAATCTATGGACAGGGTCAGCCTGCATACCCAGAAGTTGGAGATTGCCGGAAAAAAGATCGGCAGTGGGGTCCGGATGCTGGAAGAGGCGGCATCCAGACATATGGGTGAATGGACCGGCACGGAGGCGATTGCCGGAGTCACCTGGCTGCAGCTGATGATTACGCTGCTGCTCATGTTTCTGGTCCTGATTCTGGAGAGGGTTTTACAGGCCCTCATCCAGTCCAAACTGAAAAATCTGCCGGCAGATGAAGGACTGATTCCCTGGCGGAAACTGTTTCTGCGTGCCCTGTCAAAACCGTTGACGCTGTTTGTCTGGGTGTATGGAATGTATCTGTCCTTGTCGCCGATACTGAAAAATTTTGGCGATCTTCAGGAGGATAACCTGATATATACCGTGGCTCGAAAAGGAGCGGATATCGGCGGAACCATCGCCATTATCTGGTTTTTTTTCCGTATGGTGGAACTGATGGATGTCCGCCTGAAAAAATGGACATTGCAAACAGAGAGCACCATTGATGACATGCTCGCGCCATTGGTGGGAAAAACCCTGCGAATTTTTATCGTGATGATCGGCGGCGTCATTCTGCTTCAGAATCTGACCGGAATCGAGATCGGGCCGCTGCTCGCATCCCTGGGTCTTGGCGGTCTCGCCTTTGCATTGGCTGCCAAGGATTCCGTGGCAAACCTTTTCGGAACGATTACGATATTTTTTGACAAACCGTTTCAGGTCGGAGAGCGGATTGTCATCAGCGATTATGATGGTGTGGTAGAGTCGGTCGGGTTCCGGAGTACCCGCATTCGGACCCTGACCGGTCATCTGGTGACCATACCCAATGAAAAAATCATCAGCAACACCGTGGAGAATATCGGAAAGCGTCCCCATATCCGCTGGTTGAACAATCTGACGATAACGTATGACACACCGCCGGAAAAAGTGGAAACCGCCGTCCGGATGATTCGGGACATTCTGGAAAATCATGAAGGCATGCACCCTGATTTCCCACCCCGGGTGTATTTTAACGGGTTTAACGACTGGTCCCTCAATATCCTGGTCCTGGCATGGTATCACCCGGCCAACTACTGGGATTTTCAAACCTGGGTGCAGGAAACCTGTCTGTCGATCATGCGGGGTTTTGAGAAGGAGAATATCGATTTTGCCTTCCCCAGCCAGACCCTGTATATGGCCAATGATGATAAACGCCAGCTGAAACTGGCTCTTCTGAAAGGAGAAATGCCGGTTCGGGAGTGATCCGGATAGGGGGAATAATGAAAAAGAGGAAAAAAAAGACTTGATTTAAACAAACGTTTGATTTATGTAAAACAAACGTTTGAATTAAATTAATGGCGCAGGAGATAAAATGGCACAGGAAAACACGCGGGACAGTATTCTGGATGCTGCGGAAGAGCTGATGGCAAGGAGAGGCTATGCCAACACCTCCATGCGGCAGATCACCGGGAAAGCCAAGGCCAATCTGGCGGCAGTGAATTATCATTTCGGTTCCAAAGAGGGAATGGTGGCTGCCATGCTGGACCGGCGGCTGGAGCCGCTGAACCGGAAAAGAATGGAGCTTCTGGAAGCGGAAATGGAAAAAGCCCGGCTGGAAGGGAGACGCCCGGATATTGAAATGCTGCTTCGCGCACTCTTCGAACCGATTCTGCGGTTTTTTCGATCCAGTGAGGGCGGTGGAAATTTTATCAAAATATTCAGTCAGATCCACTCCGACTCCGATGATACCATCCGAAAGCACTTTCTCAGGCATATGATTCCGGTATTTATGGCATTTTTTACGGCGTTTCAGGAGGCCCTGCCGACCCTGTCTCCGGATAAACTGGCGGCACGAATATTTTTTTGCATCGGCTCCATGGCGCATGCCGCCAATATTCTGGTGAATGAAAAAATCACTACCATATCTTCCCAGCTGAAAGTGCCGATGATGTCTGACCCGGAAGGACTCATGGAGGAATTGATTCAGTTTAACGTCCGTGGATTGGAGATATCATGAAGATCCGAAAAACATTTGTATTCTGGGGGATCATGTTGATACTCAGCCTGACCGGATGCAGCGTGCATCGCCCTGCTCCGGTCAATCCGGTTGTGGAACCGCCGTTGTCCTATGCGTCTGCCGGTGAAAACAAGATGTCTGCCGTGCCGGAAGTCAACTGGTGGATCGCGTTTCAGGATCATACCCTGAATGATCTGATGGACAGGTGTTTTTCCCGGAATCCGAGTCTGGCACAGTCAATGGCAAGGCTTCAGCAGGCGCTGGCCATCAGCCGTCAGCGCAATGCCGACAGGATGCCCAGCCTGAATCTGGAAGCCGGTGGAGGGAAATCCAGGCAGATCGGCATGGCCGGAGACACCACCGGGACCAGCTATTCGGTATCCCTTGCGGCAAAATATGAGATTGATTTCTGGAACCGGCTGGAGTCGCTGTCGGAGGCCCAGAGGCTGGAGGCGGAAGCCACGGAGCAGGACCGGTACGCACTCATTCTTTCCCTGTCCGCACAGGTGGCGGAGAATTACTTTATCATGGCGGAACAGCGGGCAAAGCTTTCCCTGATTGACCGGATCATTGAAGCCCGCAGGGAGAATCTGATCCTGGTGGAAGATCGCTACAATGAGGGGATGGTATCCGCCGTTGATCTGTATCAGGCCAGACAGAATCTGGCATATGCCCGATCCCAACGCCCGGGAGTAGAAGAAATACTGGCAAAAACAGCCCATGCCCTGTCGGTTCTTGTCGGAGAATATCCGGATCAATCGATTGGCGGCAATATCCGTCAGCTGCCGGACATGCCGGAGGCCTTCCCGCTGGGCCTGCCTTCCGATCTGCTGAAATACCGTCCGGACATCCAGTCCTCCATGCTGAAACTGCAGGCAGCAGACCAACAGACTGCTGCGTCGGTTGCCGCCCGTTTTCCTTCCGTCAACCTGCTGGCAAGCTATGGCTATGCAGGATCGGATTTTGGAACCAGCATTTCCGGAACCGTATGGAATCTGGCGGGCAATCTGGCCATGCCCCTGATAGACTGGCAAAAACGAAAATCAGAGGTGGAACGAAATGAAGCGGTTTTTTCCGAACGTCTGGCCGGCTATCGGCAGACAATGCTGATAGCATTTCAGGAAGTGGAGGATGCCCTTACGGCGAATCGCTCTGCCATGGCTTCCATTGAAAGAGTCCATGCGGAAGTTACGGAATCGGAACATACGCTTCGCCTTTCCATGGAGCGTTATACGGATGGCTTGTCAGACTATCTGCCGGTATTGACGGCACAGAACAATTATTTTGACAGTGAAATTCGATTGCTTTCCGCGCGGCGGAAATTAATCAGCGCACGTATCAGCCTGGCCCGCGCTATCGGCGGCAAATGGATGGAAGCAATCACTCATACCGGAAAGAAAATCGATAATGGATAAAGAGGAATCAGACATGAAACGTAAGTTCATCACATATGGCTTGCCGATATTGATTATAATCATAGGTTTTCTGGGTATGAGAGCCCTGGTTCTTTCAAAAGTCCCGCCGGAAAAGCAGCCTGCCGGACCGGCTGGTATTCTGGTGAAAACCATAGAGGTCAAGGCGGTTGATTACCCGGTGAGCACGCATGCCACCGGAACGGTTCAGTCGGCCGTTTCCGTGAATATCCTCCCTCAGGTAAGCGGTAAGGTGGTCGACCTGAACCGGAATTTTGAAGAAGGCGGTTTTGTCCGGAAAGGAGAACTTCTGTTCCGGATTGAGGATACCGATTACCGATTTTCCGAGGAAAAAAGCCGGGCAAGTATCGCCAAAACCGAGGTTGACCTTGCCAATGTGGAAAGTCAGGCAAGGATCGCCCAAAAAGAATGGGATCGGATTCACAGGGAGGATCAAACCGAACCCAATCCCCTGGTGCTGTATAAACCCCAGTTGAAAAATGCGCAGGCAGCACTTGCCGCTGCACAGGCGGATCTGCAACAGCGAATGCTGGACCGGGAACGGACAAAAATTTATGCTCCGTTTAACTGCCGCGTGAGAACCAAAAAGGTGGACAAAGGGCAATTCATTGCTGCCGGTCAGCATGCAGCGACCGTGGTCGGGACCGATCAGGCGGAAGTGGTTGTGCCTGTACCCATGGAGGAGCTTCAATGGCTGAACATCCCGAGAGAGAAGGGGGACATCGGATCATCCGCGGAAGTCCGGCTTTCGGTCGGCGGCAGTATATACAAATGGAAGGGGGTCCTTGCCCGGAGCATGGGGGAGGTGGACGCTGCCGGCCGGATGATTCGACTGATCGTTACCGTAGAAGATCCCTATAATCTGAAGAAGACAAACCCGCATGATTTTCAGCTTGCGGAAGGCCTTTTTACGGATGTCATCATTCAAGGCAGGACCATTGACAATGTGCTGGTCATTCCGAGTTACACCCTCAGGAACCGGGAAACAATCTGGGGAGTGGGGACGGAGAACGTCCTGGAGATTTTTCCGGTTCAGGTGGTAAGGCGCGAGAAGGATGTTATCCTGATTCGTTCCGAAATTCAGGGAACATACCGGATCATCAGCACCAATATCAGCGGCGCGGCACAGGGCATGCGCTTGAGAATTGCCGGGGAGGAACGATCATGAACGGCATCATCAAATGGATGGCCAATAATCATGTGGCGTCGAATCTTCTGATGTTTCTGCTGGTGGCAGGCGGCCTGATCAAGGGAATCGGAATAAAACAGGAAGTATTTCCAGAGTTTTCCCTTGATCGGATTATGATCAGCGTCTCCTATCCCGGCGCCGGACCGGAAGAAGTCGAGGAAGGAATACTGCTTAAGATCGAAGACAGCCTGACCGGGATCGACGGCATCAAGGAAATCACCTCAACGGCAAGGGAAGGAAACGGTACGGTTATAGCGGAAACCAGGACCGGAGAAAATGTCGATCTCATCCTGCAGGATATTAAAAGTGAAATCGACCGAATCGACACATTTCCGGAAGATTCCGAAAAACCGGTTGTCAGCAAGATACTGAATATCCGGGAAGTCGCGTCCGTTGTGGTTTATGGCAAGGCAAGCGAAAGGGCTTTGCGGGAGCAGGCGGAAACCATCCGGGATGAACTGCTGGCAGACCCCCGGATAACCCAGGTCGAACTCACAGGGGTTCGCCCCTATGAAATTGCCGTCGAGGTTCCGGAGAAAAATCTTCGGCAGTATAATCTGACGCTGGATCAGGTGGCCGGCATCCTGCGTCAGGCGTCGCTTGACCTTCCGGGCGGAAACATCAAAACCCGGGGCGGGGAGATTCTCCTGCGAACCAAGGAAAAACGGTACAGAGGCCTGGAATATGAAAATATCGTGATACGGGCATTGGCCGATGGAACCCAGTTGCGCCTGAAAGATATTGCCCATGTGCGGGAAACCTTTGAGGAGACCGACGTGAGAGCCACCTTTGACGGTCAGCCGGCAGCCATGGTAAAGGTCTATCGTGTCGGAGATCAGAAGCCTACGGAAATATCCGATATTATCCAACAGTATGTGGAGGAGAAAAACAGGTCCTACCCGGATACCCTTCATGCCGCTATCTGGAATGATTCCTCGGAGATCCTGGAGAGCCGCATCAATCTGTTATTGAAAAATGCCTTTTTCGGCCTGATTCTGGTTTTTATCACGCTCGGCCTTTTTCTGGAGATCCGTCTTGCTTTCTGGGTCATGCTCGGTATCCCCATATCGTTTTTCGGGTCCATGCTGGTGCTGCCGGCAATGGGCGGCTCCATCAACATGATTTCCCTTTTTGCTTTTATCCTGGCGCTGGGCATCCTGGTGGATGACGCCATCGTCATTGGTGAAAATATTTTCGAGCAGCGCCAGAGAGGCAAGAGTTTCGGCCAGGCAGCCATCGATGGCGCGCTGGAAGTCGGCATTCCGGTAATCTTTTCGGTTCTGACAACGGTTGCAGCCTTTATCCCGCTGGCTTTTGTCACCGGGATGATGGGTAAGGTCATGGTCGTCATTCCCATGGTGGTGATCACCCTTCTGCTGGTCTCTTTGGTGGAATCTCTTCTGATTTTACCATCCCACCTGTCCAAAGGAAGCCGGCCAAAGCAGGAGAAAGGGTTTTTTTTGATGCTGGAACAGATCCGGCGAAAAGTCGGGGGATTTCTGCAAAAACTGATCAACGGGCCCTATACACGGTTATTGAATCTGGGTCTGCAAAATCGGTATACAACCCTTGCGTTAAGCCTTGCATTGCTGATGCTGACCGCCGGACTCCTGGGAGGCGGCATCCTGAAATTCACATTCATGCCTGTGGTGGATGGGGATGTGATTACCGTGAACCTTCGGATGCCTCCCGGCACGCCGGTGGACCAGACCCAGTCGGTCGTGGATTACCTGATTGAAAAAGCCATGGAGACGGTGAAACAGATCGATTCCGAAAATCCGGATCAACCATCGGTTTTTCGTCATATCTATGCTCTTGCCGGAAGTCAGATGCGAACCGGCGGCGGTCCGGGAGGCGGCGGACAGACGGCATCCGGAGGGAATGTGGCCAGTGTCGCGCTTTTTCTGACCAAAAGTGAAATCCGGAAGATGCCGTCCTCGGCAATCAATAGACTATGGCGGGAAAAAGCAGGGGAATTGCCCGGCGTTGAAGCACTGACATTTGATTTCAACATGTTTCGTATGGGGGCAAATATTGATATCGAGATTGCGCATACGGATTTCAGCGTCCTTGCGGAGGTTTCCGACAAAATCAAAAGCGCCCTTGCCGAGTATCCCGGCATTCATGATATCGAGGATTCCTATAACCGGGGCAAGCAGGAATTGAAGCTGAAGCTGCGTGCCGATGCCCGGACCCTGGGCATTACGGAGACGGATCTGGCCCGTCAGGTCAGAGGCGCTTTTTATGGTGCGGAGGCGCTCCGGCTGCAGATCGGCCGGAATGAGGTCAAAATCATGGTCCGGTATCCGGAATCGGACCGCAGGAATCTGTGGGATCTGAATGCCATGCGAATCCGTACGCCCGGCGGAGGCGAGCTTCCCCTTTCACAGGCAGCGGTGATAGAAGAAAGCCAGGGGTATTCCGAGATTTCAAGGACCGACCGGAAGCGCGTCATCAATGTCACGGCCAGTGTGGACAGTACCATGGCCAATACCGGTGAAATCCTGAGTGTCCTTCGGGCAGAGGTTTTTCCCGGACTGAAAAATGATTATCCCGGTCTGATTTTCAATATGGCCGGTGAGCAGAAAGAGCAGCAGGATTCCATTTCCAGCCTGAGGGAAGGATTTCTGCTGGCGCTTCTTCTGATATATGCACTTCTGGCCATACCGTTTCGAAGCTATGCACAGCCGATCCTGATCATGGCGGCCATCCCGTTCGGAATTGTGGGCGCCGTGATCGGACACCTGCTCATGGGATATCAGATGAGCATTCTCAGCCTGTTTGGACTGATCGCCCTTTCCGGTGTGGTGGTGAACGATTCCCTTCTGCTGATTGATACGATCAATAAGTTCCGAAGGGAAGGGATAGGGGTTTTTGATTCAGTTATCCAGGCCGGACAAAGACGGTTCCGGCCGATTCTGCTTACCTCGCTGACCACTTTTTTCGGCCTTACACCCATGATTCTGGAGACCAGCGTACAGGCAAAATTTCTGATTCCCATGGCCATCAGCCTCGGGTTCGGTGTCATGTTTGCCACCGGCATCACCCTGGTGCTGATTCCGTGCCTGTATTTCATTCTGGAAGATTGTCTGAATCTGCTTCATCGCGGGAAGGAGGATTCCCGGAGCACCGAATCCGTTCCGTCGGCGATATGAACGCAGAAGTCTCATCTTCTGGATGCCGGACCGGATCCGGCATCCAGAAGCTTTTGAAATTACAGGATAGCGCTACGGCTGCGCCTAACGGCTTGAAAAACAGCACTGCTTGTCCGGTGTTCCCCTGAATGACAAATCTTGGTGTAATTAATTTCCGGTAAAGACCGGTTTTCTTTTTTCCATAAATGCGGTCTGTCCTTCCTTGAGGTCATGGCTGTTAAATGCCTGGGCCAGCAAAGCATCTGCCGTGATGCGGTCTTCGGGGGGCAAGGATGAATGCTTACCGATCATATTGATGATTTTTTTTATGCCCCGGACGGAAAGGGGCGCGTTTTCGGCGATTTCATTTGCCATCCGATAGGCGGTTTCCGAAAGCGCTGAAAGTGGAACCAGATGATCCACCAGTCCCATCTCCCTGACCTGCTTTCCCTGATAGGTGTGTCCTGTAAAAAACAGTTCACGGGTTCCGGCGATTCCGATCACCTCGATGAACTGCATCAGGCCTTCGGGATGATAGACCAGACCCAGTTTTGCCGGCGGCATTCCGGCCTTGATATGATCCGCGCCGATCCGGATATCGCAGCACATGGCCAGATTCAAACCGGCTCCGAAACAGTATCCATTGATCATGGCGATTACCGGATAGGGAAAGTTTTTCACGCTGTTCAGGCCCAGTTCAAGGGGGTTTTCTGTTTTGAGAATTTTCGCTGCCTCCGGCGTCATTTCTGTGGGAATCGCCGTGATATCATACCCGGAAGAAAAGGCCTTGTCGGAATTTCCGGTAATCACCACGGCACGGACGGTGTTTTCCGCTTCCCATTGTTGCAGGGTCAAATGGAGTTCTATGAGGAGGGCCGGTGAGAGCGAATTGCCCTTTTCCGGCCGGTTGAATTTCAATGTTCCGACAGTGTGGTTGATTTCCTTGATCAGTTCGTTCCTGCTCATGCTGCGCTCCTGTTCCATCCGAAATTATCAAAGGGATGCTTTTCGGTTCTTATAGCTGCATCCCAGTGTAATCAGATGAATTTTTTTTGTCTACAGAAATCAATTCCCAAGGAAACATCACAACCGAAATTGGATTCTCCAGCCATTCCTGAGAGCTCGTACACTGCCGGATGCTGATGGAGGCATCGATTTTTCCAGAATGCCGATCCCGCGGAGCAAACCGTTCCTGCTTTTGTTCCGATATCGGAAAAAAAATACCTAAACTTCTGTCTGGATCTGTCGATATCAAATACAGGGTTAACAAATTAAATAAAGGGTGAATATCATGATTGAACAATCCATCCAATCGTCCGCTTACGCACGTCTTCAGGAATTCAGCACGTTTTCATTTCAGACCGCTCGGAAATATGACAATGCCACAGGGAATGAGACCTTGCTGCTAAACATCCGGCAATCCACATACGCGGATTTTCGAATGGAGACACAATACCGGTCCGGCAAAGAGATTTATACACAGACAGAGACCGCCGAGTTACAGACCACACAAGAGTTTACCTTTGCGATATCCGGAAACAGGGATTCAACTGTTTCCAAAGCTCAGGAACTGGTCGGCGAGAACGGATATTTCGGGGTCGAACAGACTTCCGGAAGAATCGCCGATTTTGTATTGAGCGGGGCAGGGGATGATATTGAAAAACTCAAAGCCGGACGCGAAGGAGTGCTTCGCGGCCTGAAAGAGGCGGAAGATTTCTGGGGCGGCCGTCTGCCGGAAATCAGCTATTCCACCATTGAACAGACATTGAAACAGATAGACGAAAAGATTTATTCTCTGAATGGCTCGGTCATCGATACGGCGGTCTGATCACTCCCCATTTTTTTATATGGAATCAATCTCTTTTAATACGGTTATTTCCGGCTGCCCTGCGGCAAAGGACATGGCTTTTTCCATGAACTCCTTAAAATGCAGGGAAGAGCTGTGAACCGTAAGGGCATTCATGTCCAGATATCGCTCGATAAAAACAAGGGTATCCGGACTGGTTTTTTCAATGTTTAATGTATAGGAAAGTGTGCCTTCTTCTTTTGCCACCTGGGTCATCAGCTTTTTAACCGCTTCCAGGGCTTCCTCTTTTTTTCCCGGTTGTATGGGAACCTTTGCAATGACTGCAATCATGACGCCTCCTCTATTATTTTTCGCGCAAAAACAGAAGCCCGTTCTTCATCTTCTGCATTGGGATGCCGGTTGAATTCTTCATGATCGTTCCTTTTTTTCATGACCGCCGATTTTTATGAATGTCCAGTTTCTTTTTTATATGCAAGATACGGCTTTCTGTCAATATTTCCGTTTTGTCCCACTCGCTGTTCGTTCCCACTCCCCAGCCGGAGGTTTGACTCAGGTTATCCTCGACATAGCTTTCAAATGCTTTTTCTGTGGTTGGTTTCATAATTTTTACTAACAGCGACAAAGGCCCGAAAAAGAGCTTGTCGAAATTAAAAAGGGCATTCTTTTCGCTTTATTTCAATTCATCATTTTTTAAAAAAGTGACTTCAAAGGCGTTGCATGGACGAAACTGCTGGAGACGGTTGGAAAATGTAAACGCATCATTCATTTCATAATGCTGGAAAATGTCCAGGCCACGGTCCAGAAGGATTTTCCAGCCATTATCCGTTATCAGATGACGGGCGTGTATTGAGCTGTTATCCACAAATTCATATGTAAAGAATATCCCGGCTGCTGAACAGGATTTTTTTATTTTTTCAAAATATTCCTGTTGCTGACTTTTTTTGAACCCATCTTCCGTTGTAATTAGATGCACAGTGACTTCATCTTCATCCTGTTTCGTTTTTACAATGGTTTCCATAAAATCCATCAGGTTTCTGATCTGGTAAAATATGTTTGTCCAAGGCCTGTTGAATCTTACTCATTTTAATTCACTTTCGTTTACACTGTCCAATACCCGGTTTTTTTGGAACCGGTGCGTGATAGAAGACCCGCATCTTTTAATTTCTGAATATTTCTCATGATTGTTGAGCGCGCTCTATGTAAAGCTCCGGCCAGATCGTCATAAGAGGCCTTTGGATGAATTCTGACATAATCCATGATCCGAACCTGCAAATCTGTTAAAGGTTCATTTAAAGGTTCATCCTTGTCTTTTGAATGAACCTTTAAATCTGCTTCCTTTCCGTATTTGTCCAGACTTAAAGGTTCATCTTGTTTCAAGGTTCTATGAACAATCACTTTAAAGGTGCATCCATCCCGGTCATCAATAAATTCGATATGAGGCCACTCTTCCAGAGACCTTTGAATTCCGGAACCCAGCCCCCGGTAAGGGAGCAGTTTTTTAGCCACGAATGATGCCAGAATCGGATTTCTGATATTGGAATTACCGGTTCTTATTTTTTCAATGGTCAAATTATTGGGCAGGTGTCCGGGACTGATAATTTCGATTCTGTCATCAAAAATGAATATGCGGATCGCGGCACTGATAAAATAGTCTCTGTGAATCAGTGCATTCACCAGCAGCTCTTCAAAAACAATTTGCGGAATTTCAGACACACCCGGCGCATTCACATTTTGACCGGCCTGAATTTTTTTCAGGTTTCGCATAATAAATGCCAGTGAACCTTCAAAAATATTTTTCATGGGGCCACAGAAGTCTTCACTGTCCAGGTACTCGGATACGGCGATGTCGCGGCCCGGATATGAAACCGCTTTCACGATAAATTCCGGCTTGATCCATTCCGGTTTTTCAGCAAAAAGAAGCGCCCCCGCGAGATTCAACGTCCCGCCTTCACATGCCAAATTCATATTTTGAAGCAGTCTTAACAGTTCTTCCGGGTGTTCCGGCAATTCGATTTTGTAAATATCTTTTAAGAAATCTCTGAACCGCAGCCGATCCAGTTTATCAATGCCGGCCTTTGTGGGGGTCTCGTCCGCATGCAGCAGATCCACACTTTGAAACAGCCGTCTGAGTTCCTCTTTGGAGTTCACCCGGCGTTTATCCGAACCGGTTTTCAGCCAGATCACCCCATTCCGGTCAAAATAAGGTTTGTCGATTCCCTTTGGCACCGTCAGGATGATCACGATTCTCTGATCTCCCATCGTCACATTTTTTGTCTGCACCGTAATTGGACTTCTCACATGCTGACTGGCGGCATTGCTCACAAGCTGGTTGATACGCACCACGTCTTTTTTGTTTAAACCCTTAATAGACCCATCATCCGACACGCCAATATAGATCGTCCCGCCTTCACAATTGGCAAAGGCCGCATTTCCGCTGCCAGAGAATCCGCATTACGGATATCCGCCTTAAACTGGTTTTGACTGTCTTCACCCCGTGCGATTTGTTTTTGAATCTCATCCATGGTTAATTCAACCCCGTGATTTTTTTCAAAGCTCCGGTTTTTATTACCTGCGGGTTACTATGGGGTTATTTTTACTATTCGGCAATATTGAACTCTTTTAACTATTTGATTTTTATGGTGCCCCCGGCAAGAATCGAACTTGCGGCACATGGATTAGGAATCCATTGCTCTATCCACTGAGCTACGGGGGCGGTTGGGAAAGAGTCAAGTCGAAAAATTGTGGGAAAGTCTTACACCAATCCCGGTTTTTATACAAGCCCTTTTCAGGGGCCGGTTAAACCGGTTGTTTGTATGGATTTTCAATAGAAAGTCAAGTGGTTATGTTTTAAATAGGGCTGGGCGAAATTAAAAAAAGACGGAAACTCCGCACCTGGTGACAAGCCGTTTGTAGGTTTCATTGTCAAGCGAAGAATCATTGTCCATGAAATCTGATCGGATGAACAGCTCGTATCGATCGATAAACAGATTGATCAGGATGTTGACAGACCGGAAAATATCGGTGCGGTCCTGACTGTCGTCAAAATCGTTTTTCCATAATAATGCTTCTGTTGCGATACCCCAGGACGAATCCGGGGAGAACCGGCAATACACCGAACCGCCGAACCCGTCATAGGCTTCTGTTTGAATGCTGGAATACAGCCTGTTGTACAAACCGGCAACGGTCATGTTGAACAGGGGGTGCAGCTGGATTGCCACACCCATGTCCGATGACATGTAGCAGTCATTCCGCGTTTCGGATTGGATGAGAAAACCCGTGTCCGTGTTTCCGTTTCCGGAACCGGTTGGAACAGCATATTCTGCGGGTTCAAGGTAATGGTTCCAGTGGAAAAACTGGGCGAGTTGAAAGGTGGTTTTCCCATTATAAAAGAATTTCAACTGACCGCCGGTTTTCAACTGGTTCAATTCATCTGCCGCATCTTCCTTGTCCCGGTATATTCCGGCTTCGACAAGGGCAAGCGCCATGAGGCGGTCCGAACCGGGAAAACAGGAGTAATAGGCTCCGGCATTCACGGACATGTTGTCTTCAAACCGGGAATAATGTTGATAAAAGGAGTTCAGATACAGGGTGGTTTTTCCAAACGCTTTTTCATGGGATATCGGATGATTCAGATGGATATGGCCGGCGGTGAATGATGATCCGGATTCCTCCGGTGCGGCATTCACATTGCTGTCATACCCGGCATTGACTCCAATGACCGTCTCCAAAGCACAGGAGGTTGAACTCAGTAAGATCAAGACAATCCAGATGATCGGAAAATACAAAAACAGCGTTGTTTTCCGATGATTCATGGATAGGAACGGCAGGACGTTTTTATGGCGGTAAAGCAATGTTTGCACATATCCTCTGGTGCAGCGGAGAGTTGCAGGGCGGCGGATATCTCCGCCGCCCTGCTGATTTTATTTATTTACCCTTTTCTGGTGTGTCGAGCCCTGGCCCTTTGTTCCGTCATGTCTGTTTTGATTCTGATCGCCACCGGCAAACGCAAATGTGGATGTGAAAATAAAGATTGCTGTAAGGATTACCATTATCTTTTTCATCGTACATCTCCTTTCCAAGGTTACCTTGAAAAAAACATCGATCCATGAACATGCTGCTTTTCATCAGAAGGGTATCAGCCCTTTGATTTGGAACTGCCCGGACCTTTTGATCCGCCGGTTCCGCCTGAACCGCCTGCACCTCCGGAGCCGCCTGCACCGGAACCTCCTGATCCGGCAGCGCCTCCACTGCTCCCTGTACCGATTGAACCAGCTCCGCCGGAACTACCCGAACTTCCGGAACCAATGGCGCCGCCGGCCCCTGGTCCACCGGAGCCTCCGGAACCGATGGCGCCGGTATTGCCGGATCCACCGGAATCGCCGGCGGAATGACCATCCCGGCCCTTATTGCTTCCCGAACCGCCATACTGATGGCCTGCTTCCAGCTGTCCGGCCATCATTCCTTCCTGAATGGAATAGCGAAACTGACCGGCGACAATTGCCGGCGGTGTATTCATGGCTTCTGCCCGGAAACGATTTTTCAATTGACGCATTTTTTCGGCACTGTAATTGTCCTGGATCGCCTGACAGGCAATGTCCGTGATCAAAGCAGAATCAACACCGAGCCGCGCCATGGTTCCTGCGGCCTGGAAGGACTCTCCGGCAAGATCTTCCGCTTGTGAGCGATTCATCTGCCTTGTGTGCTGCTGCAGGGCAAGCATGATCCTGTCGCCATCTTCGTTGCTCAACCCGGCTTTGAGGCTGTCAACGATGGATTGCCCGATGCGTTTGATCTGCTGCCGGTCATCGGTTATCTGCTGCGCCTTTTTATAGGCATAGGCATATCGATGACGGATTTTTTCCATGGCATTGACAATCGCTTCATCCGGTGCATTCTTTGCGACTCCCTCATATGCCTTGTTCATGACCGCTTGAAAGGGCAGTCCCTGTTTTGCGGCATCCATCACAATCTGCCGGGCTTTGATCCTGTTTTGATGGGTAAAATGATTTTTGATCATCATCCGGTCCATGTTTTCCGCATCATGATCCGGTATCCCGGCTTGGATCATTTCACGATTCTGCAATCTTTCTCTTTCCTGTCCGGTATCGTCCGCCTGCGAGGCGGAAACGCAAAGGAAAATACCGAACAGGATCAATGTCATTTTTGTTATCATGTTCTTCATAACGTCCTCCTTCCTTGTGGTTTGTATATCCATAACGCGCCGGCAGGAGAAATGTTACATATCCGGAATGAAAATACAGTTTTCAGTGCCAAAATCATCTTTTTCCCTGAACGGACAGGACGGCAGGAAGACCTCACCGTCAATGATATAGAAATAGGTTGTTTCCGCAGTGAACGGTACGGAGACTTCCCACAGGTCATCATCGATTTTTGTCGCGGCATGTGCCTTGAATCCGTCCAGCGAACATCTGAGCTCGACACTGCGGGCTTCTGAATGATGCAGATAAAGGAAAAGCCGGTTTTCCCGGATTTCAGCAAAATGGCTTTTGCATCCGGTCGCAAGGAAAATCAGGAGAATGAAAACAGACCGGTAATTTTTCATGCCTGATCCGCCACATGAATAATGGAGTTCACGCCGCCGAAATCGTCTTTTTCCATGGCCAAAACCGTGGGGTCCGCAATGGGTTCATTCCCTTCGATGATATAGGTATATCGGTGCTCCCCTGCGGTAAGCCCGAATGTGCCTTCCCAATATCCGCTGTCGCCGACTTTTTGCAACGGGACACGCTTCCAGCCGGTAAAACTGCCGGTAATTTCCACCCGACCGGCTTCCGGTCGATAGATCACGAAACGGTTCAGGCTTGGTCCGGGCGGGGTGGTCGTCACGGAAGGGAGAAATATCAGGAACAGGATGATGCATGCCATTGCCGCGGGAATGAGAACTGCCGGACGGATCAGGTTTTTGAGGGTAAGCATCCAGCGGCCCGGCATGGGAATATCCACCCTCGGCACCTGTTCAACCACATCCGAACGGATCAGCATTTCCTGATGCAGCAATTGGAGGCTGTTCTGGTAAAACAGCTTGTCATTCCGGATGTTTTCAACAAAAAGACACTTTTCCTCAAGGTTCAATTCATTGTCCAAAAAAAGACTGATCATGGGGTTCATCGGTCATCCTTTCCTGACTGAAGTTTTTTTCTCAGATTCATCCTTGCCCTGTGAATCCGGACCCTTACATTGGCCTCACTGATCCCGACAATATCCGCGATATCCCGATAGGAGAATTCACCGCCGGCGGCAAGGGACAGGATATCCCGTTCGGTCTTATCCAGCTGCTGCATGGCTGCCAGAACCGCTCGATAGGTTTCCCGGACCAGGACCATGGCTTCCGGATTATGATTTTCATCCTCCCGGCAGTCTTCCGTACTGCAGCTATGATGTGTTTTCCGTGCATTGTCCATGACGGCATTTCGGGCAATTTTGAACAGCAATGCAGCGCTTTGCTCATTCGGACCATAGTGCGACAGCAGCCGGGTAAAGCTTTCCTGCATGGTATCGCCGGAAAGCTGATAGTCCCCTGTCAGGCGCATCAGATAGGCAAATAGCTTATCTTTATATTGGATATAAAAAGTTTTGTATGTTTCCACGTTATATCTATAACGCTTGGAGATTAAATATGTTACAGTTTTTTTTCAGGATATGGGGGTTGCCCGGGGTGCATCTGCCATATATGTCTGCATCCGGTATTTCCGTTACAGGGGTGTTGATTGAATTTTTTCCGGGGTTTCCGCATCCGGATAATATTTGAATAAAGTGAACTCCACATCGTTTTTCAGTTCTGAAATGGCGCCCAGTATCTTGTGCAAAAACCCTTTGGCTCCCTCCTCCGAAGTGTACGGCATGATCACCCCGATACTCTCCGTGTCATATCTGCCGACAATATCAATATCACGAATCCAATGATGTATTTTCCGGATCAATTTCCGGATTCTTTTCTCTTGACCGGACCGGGCGGCATTCAACTTTAACAATATGAGGGAGAACTCCTGTTCATTATAGGCGGATCGTTTGCACTCAATTTTCAGTTTTTGATGAAAGGCTTCTTCAGAACAGCAGATGTTAACAGGCAAAGCCTCATTTTTTCTGAAAAAGTTATAAAATGGATTCATTGTTACGTTCCGTTTCGGATCCTGGATTTCTCGAAAAATAATTCACGCCATCATTATGTTTATTTTGTATAGGAGTCAATGGAGGATTTCACTTTTTAGCGGAAAAATATCCATTGACTTTTAATGTAATTCATGAAAATTCATGGGGAAAAACATACTGACCGGTATGTTTTTCGTTCGATTCCTTACACTTTTCATTATTTAAAAGGGGGCATATCCATGACAAAGATCCAACTGCCTGGTTTTGTGTCAATGACGGTTCTATTGGCAAGTCTCTGCTGTTCTCTTCTATTTCTGTCACCATCGCTGGGCCAGGCGGATGTCCTGAATGACGAACAGTTGTTTAATAAATTGTCAAGCACGGCCAATGGAAATGGGGATATTCAGGATCTTATACGACTGGATCGTGTCGCCCAATCCCTGGACTGGGATCAGGCCTCTCCAAAAGATTTTACGGGATTTTTGCGGATTATCCGCCTGCGCAACAAGGTGGAGGGGAGTGATCTTTCAGGGATCTATCTGTTGCGGGCCATGACCGGAGAAATTTATGTTCTTTCCGTACCGCAGGATAAGAAGCTGATCGAAGAAGGTGCGGGTTCCTATTATGCCGGACTGGATGAGATGTACAAGTCCAAGATGGAGTTCAGTATCGATTCCACGGCAGCGACGGTTGACGGACAGAATTATATTTTTGCCCGTTTCCGGGATAAACCCCAGCAGGTAATGCTGGATAAGATTTTCAAAATTTCCATTGTCCTCATGCTGTTTTTTGTCATGGTCGGAATGGGGCTTACCCTCACATTCAAGGATTTTTCCATTGTGTTTACGAAACCGCGCGGGATGATCGTCGGGCAGATCCTGCAGTTCGGTGCCATGCCGCTTTTGGCATTTGCGTTTGGACACTGGTTTGGTTTTTATACGGATTATCCGTTTATTTTTGTGGGAATGATATTGATCACGGCGATTCCGGGCGGAGTGACGTCCAATCTGATGACCTATTATGCCAAGGGGGATCTGGCGCTTTCGATTGCGCTGACTTCTTTTTCAACGATTTTATCCCTCTTTTTCACACCTTTTTTGCTGAAATTTTACTGCGCCAATATGCCTTCGGTTTCCATTCCGGTAGGGCTTGTGATGCAGACGATTCTTATCCTGGTCATTATTCCATTGATCATCGGCATGAGTGTGCGGAGCAAGGCGCCCGAATTTTCCAAAAAAGCGACTCCCTTTTTCTCGGCACTGGGGCTTGTCGCCCTGCTGGTACTGATCGTGGCCGGCGTATTCGGCAACATCAGTGTGTTTTCCGATACGGCCCGATATGGGTTGCGGTTTTATTCAACCGTTTTCATGCTGACCTTTTTTGGAATGATGTCCGGAATCATTTTTTCAAAAGCGGTTGGGATCAACAACTATCAAACCAGAGCGATTTCTCTTGAAACCGGACTCCGGAATGCGGCACTTGCCATGACCATTGCGATTCTGATTCAGGACGCCATGGGTGATTTTTACAGCTCCATGCTGGTCACTTCCGGCCTGTTCGGACTGGTGATGTATGTGGCCGGAATTTTATCCATTATCCTGTTCAAGCCGCTGTTGCCGCTGACGGCGAATCAGACGAATGGAGCGGCAGTTCCTGGAATGAACGGTGCTCCCTCGGAATCGAGAGAAGGCGTAAAATAGGTTTTCATTCAGAATCTCGGCAAGCAGGTTTTTGGATATTTTCTGGGTGGTGAATGCGGGGGGCGGATGTTTTTGCGTGTTTTGATGGCCTGGATCAGTTCCAGGACTGACTCCAATGGGTTTTTTTACTGTCTGTGATCGTATGATGTCAGGATGCCCGTAACCCCGCGTTTTAAAGTATCGAGAGCCCATTCGGTGGAATGATGTTCCGGGGATAGATACCAGCGGGTTGCAATGCCCTGGTAAACCGCTGAAATGGATCTGGCGGTTGCGTCCGGGTCCATGTCACGGCTGAATAGTTTCTGCTTTTGACCTTCCACAATCGGCTGTTTCAGGAGATTGATCCAGTTGTTGATCCAGTTGCTGAAGATTTCACGGTATTCGTCGTCATGAACGGCGATGGACATGAAATCGAATAATATCGGATATCCCAGTGTCGCTTCCGGATCACTTGCATCATACAGCCACCCAAAGGACAGGAGCTGGTCCAGCGGATTGCTGTAACCCGCCATGGTTTCTTTGCCACGTTGGAATATTCGCTGAAAAAATTCCTTGAAAACAGCCATGAACAGGGATTTTTTGGATTGATAATAGTGAGCCAGCCCGCCCTTTGACATACCGGCAGCACGGCAGATATCGGCCATGGTGACATTGGCACAGCCATGAGTGGAAATGGTTGTCAATGCGGTTTCAATAATATGGGATGTTCTGATTTTTTGAAGTTCTGGAATTGGCGGCATGAAAAGAGCTCCCCATGGTTTTGAAAAACGCTTTTCAGCGTTTTATTAGAAACGGTACTATACGAGTTTCCGGATAATTTCGTCAACCCTGAAATATATAACAGGATAAAAAAACACAATCCTTTATTTGGGCAGAAGAGGGAATAAACGGTGATCAGAGAGATCCGGTCAGGAGGGGTGGGCCGACATCCCTGATATCAAGTATAATAACGAGTTTTCAGGACAAACGGTTCTTATAGTCCGGATATCCGAATTCGCGTATGATGGAAAATTCATTCCGATTCGGTTTATAGATGGCAATGGAAGGCAGCTGGATGCCATTGAAGGTTGTTGTCTTGACCATGGAATAATGCGCCATGTCCAGAAAAACAAGTTTGGATCCGATGGTCAGCGGAGAGGAAAAAGAGTAGTCGCCGATGATATCTCCGGCCAGGCAGGAAGGGCCGCCAAGGCGATAGGTGTGAGCCTGTTCTCCCGGCAATCCGGCTCCGACAATTTCCGGGCGATAGGGCATTTCGAGGACATCGGGCATATGGGTGGATGCAGAGGTGTCGAGAATGGCGATATCCATATCGTTATGAATGATGTCCAGTACCGAGGCCACGAGAATTCCGGCATTCAGGGCAACGGCTTCACCGGGTTCCAGATAGACATCCACGTCATATCGTTTTTTAAAGCCGGTTATCAGCTCACACAAGAGATCCACGTCATATCCGTCCCGGGTAATGTGATGGCCTCCGCCGAAGTTGATCCAGTCCATTCTGGGGATGATGTCTTGATATTGGCTTTCGAACGCCTGAACGGTTCTCAGCAGGGCATCCGCGTTTTGTTCGCATAGGGTATGGAACAAAAGACCGGAAATTCCGGAAAGGGAATCCTCCTGAAATTGACTCCTGATCACACCCAGGCGGGAGCCGGAACAGCATGGGTCGTAGATGGCGACGCTGGTTTCCGAATGCTGCGGATTGACCCGGATGCCGCAGCGGATGTTTCGCTCCTGCTGCAGGATACGGTTTCGAAAGCGGTGCCACTGAGAAAAGGAATTGAAAACGATATGATCGCAGATCTTGAGCAGCGCCTCCATATCGGAATCGCTGAACGCAGCGGCGCACGCATGGACTTCTCGGTCAAATTCCTCGCGGCCCAGCATGGCCTCATGGAGTGAACTTGCGCAGATTCCTTTCAGGGTTTTGCGGATCAGCGGAAAGGTGCTGAACATGGCAAATCCTTTCACGGCAAGAAGAATTTTGCATCCGGTTTCATTCTGAACCTTTGACAGCAGGTCCAGATTCCGTTTCAGGGCGGATTCGTCCACGACAAAACAGGGGGTCGGCACAATCGACAGATCGAGATTTTTCGGATAATGCAGGGTCATTATTTTCCTTACCGTTCAAAACAGGTGTAAATGCGCATTCCGGAGCGGAATACGTTCATACGTCTTTATCATATTTTGTGAATCCGTCAAAGCTCTTCGGGCGTAAAGGTGACAATGTCGTCAATTTTTTTGGCATGGGCCAGGAGCATTACCAGACGATCCAGTCCAAGGGCGTTTCCGGCTGTCGGGGGCATTTCTTTCAGGGATTGGAGAAACCGTTCCGGCATGGGATAGATTTTTTTGTTCATGGTGTTACGGTATGCCAGTTCTTTTTCAAACCGGTCCCGCTGCTCGTCCGGGTCGGTCAGTTCGGTAAAACAGTTACAGAGTTCAATCCCATTGATAAAGAGTTCAAAGCGTTCTGCATATTCCGGTTGAAGCGGTTTTCGCCTTGCGAGTGCGGCACAGGCAGATGGATAATCATACAGAAAAACCGGTTTGTTTTTTCCGAGCCGGGGCTGGATTTCGATGCCGATGACCTCATCAAACCGGTTTTCTGAAAGAGCCGTATCCATGGATATGGAGGCATAGTGTTTGAAGGCATCGGAAACCCGAATCCGGTCCCAGGGAGGAGAAAGATCGATGGTTTGATTTTCCAGCCGGAGCAGTGGTCCTGTCCGGATGGACCGGACCACTTCCGTCACCAGATTTTCACATTCCGTCATCAGATCCAGATAGGTGGCGTTTGCCTGATACCATTCCAGCATGGTGAGTTCGGGGATGTGAAGTTCTCCTCTCTCGTTTTTGCGGAAACACTTGCAGATCTGGAAAATTTTTTCAAATCCGGATGCCACCAGCCGTTTCATGCAGATTTCCGGTGAAGTCTGCAGGAACCAGGAACCGGATTCCTGGGCATCGATGTGGGCTTCCGGCGCCGGAGCGGGGATTCGGATCGGGGTTTCGACTTCCAGATATCCGGCATGGGTAAAAAAGGACCGGATCGCCTGAACGATCTGGGAGCGCAATACAAGGTTCTGCCGTATGGCGGTCTGTCTGGAATAAAGCATGCGTCTATCGCTGAAACAGTTCTTTCACATAGTATTTGTCTTTTGGCCGGTTTTGGAGATAGGCTTTCTGGAAACGGTCGGAACCGGCTTCTTCATACCATTGCCGGCCCTGTTCAATGCAGGCGCTGCACGCATCGATCGGAATGTGAACGGCAAGAACCTTGGAACCGGTATCTGCTGAGGTATCGATTTTAAGTGCACCGCCGCAGTCCCGGCAAATCCTGATTTTTTCTTTCTGGAATTCGGTGATTCCGGCAGTGTCGTAATAGATTCTTCGCATTCTTTCCGAAAACCGGCCGGATGCCGCTTTCTGCATCCGGTCTTTCAATTGTTCCCGGTTCCGCCAGTTTTCCAGGACGGCTTTCCCGACCTCTTTGATTGCTTCTGTTACCTGAGAGGATTGCCGGATTTTTTCCGGATCAAAATCCGGTTCGCGGATATTGCTGTAATCGATGCCGGCCATGGCCAGAATGATTCCGGTATTCACGTAGGGCAGGGCGCCTTCGATGGAATATCCTCCTTCCAGTACGGCAATGTCGGCTTTGAGCATTTCGGTCAGCTGTGCATATCCTTTGGCGGAAAAGTTCATGTTGGTAATGGGATCGGAATAATGGTTGTCCTGACCTGCGGAATTGATGATCAGATCCGGCTTGAAGTCATCCAGGATCGGCAGCACGACATTTTCAATGGTATATAAGAAGCCTTCATCGGAGGTGTAGGGGGGCAGGGGAATGTTCAACGTCGTTCCGGCAGCATTGGGGCCGCCGATTTCATTGGTGAATCCGGAGCCCGGATACAGGGTTCTTCCGTCCTGGTGGAGGGAGATGAAGAGCGTGTTGGGGTCGTGCCAGTAAATGTCCTGGGTGCCGTCTCCGTGGTGGCAGTCTGTATCCACAATCGCTACTTTTCCCACGCCGTAGGCGGCCCTGAGGAACTCCACCATGATGGCCTCGATGTTTACGTTGCAGAATCCTCTTGCGCCGTGAACAACACGCATGGCGTGATGACCCGGTGGGCGGACCAGGGCGAACCCGCACTCCACTTTTTTTTCCAGAACCGCCATGCCGATGGTTTTGGCTCCTCCGGCGCTGATAAAGTGGGATTCGGTCATTACATGCCAGCCATCCGGTACACAGAAATGGACCCGGTTGACATCGTTGATTGTGACAAGATCCGGCTTGAATTCCGTAATCCCCTCAATATCGAAAATGCCTTCTTCCAGAACCTGATCCTGGGTATACAGCAGGCGTTCCTCTCTTTCCGGATGTGTCGGATCAATCGCCCAGTCAAAGGCAGGAAAGAAGACAAGACCTGTTTTTCGTTTAGCCTGTAACATTTGCGGCTCCGTTATCGGTAAAAAATATTATTTTGCCAACCGATTCATTCGGACAGTTTTTCAACAACAGAGTGATATCGGTGAATCAGTCCGGGTTTTACCTGTGCCTTGATACGGATGTTCTTGCCGGTGGTGTGAAATCCCCGAACCATATTGAATTGCTGATCTTCCAGAAGTTCCAGTTCCAGGTCCTCTTCGTCGGCTCCGGTTTCCATGGCTTTGTTTCTCAGCAGATCATATGCGATTTTAATGGCTTTTTCACGGGAAAAGTCCGCATTGATATTTTTTTTGAACTTTTCTTCCGGTGAGGTCAGGATGCCTCTTTCGGTGTCGGCAAAAAGGGTTACTTCACAGGTGGTTCTTGCCAGCGCCGCACCGATTGCGTTGGCTACTTTCCATCGGGGAACCGGCTTGACCTGATAGGCGGATATTTTTTCAAGATAGTCGGCAAAGTAAGGTGCGGGGCCGCCCAGAACCATGATTTTTTTCGGCTTCACCTGATACCCTTCCTGAAGTTCATGCACAGTATATACGGGCTTGCTGTTGATTTCCACCACCATGGCTTCCGCTTCCGTCAGTATCTGTCTGCAGGCATGATCAAAGACCATCTCTGCCGCTTTTTCAACGGAAACGCCAAGCGCGGAGGCAATCGCCTGAAAACCGCTGAATGCCTTTTCCGTGTCGCCATCTTCCAGTTTGCCCATGACCGCCAGGGCATCTGTCGGTGTGGGGGTGCTGCCGCCGTAGACCATGGCAAACCCTTCCCGGTCCGGACCGACGGTGATTTTCCCGTTGATCACGCGAATGACGCTGTCTCCGCCAACCCCGATGGATTTGCTCTTTAAGGAGCGAATCAGGGTTTTGTATCCCCCCAGTTCGATGCCGAGTGGATCAAGCAGAGGAGCCTGATCGATGAGGATGGCCATATCGGTTGTTGTTCCGCCGATATCAAATACAAGGACATCTTCTCCTTTTGGTGCAAAGGCGGTCGCTCCCATGATGCTGGCGGCAGGACCGGAAAATATCGTCTGACCCGGGAAGCCGATGGAGGAGCGGAAATTCATGGTTCCGCCGTCTGCCTTTAATATTTGTATTGGAATGTTCATTCCCTGCTGATCGAGTGAACGTCTGACCGCCAGGAAGAATTTTTTATGGATCGGGTATACCGCAGCATTGAAAAAGGTCGTGGCCACTCTGCGTTGGAAATTCAGATTTCCGGATACCCGATGTCCGAGGAAAAACTCTTCAAACTGACCCCGTAATATCCGCCTGATCTCCAGTTCGTGGCTCGGGTTCCGGGCGGAAAATTTGCCGACGATTCCGACGTGACGGACACCTTCTTTTTTCAGGATATCACCGACGGCTTTGATCTCATGATGGTCAATCGCCTCAATTCGTCTTCCTCTGTGATCAATCGATCCTGCGACCGGATAATAGTGTCGGTTGGTCCGGAACAGCATGGGGTCAATCCCCGGACCACTCGATACAATCATTCCGACTTCCGGCGATTTTCCCTGTATGATGGAATTGGTTGTCAGCGTCGTGCTCAAAACAATTCTTCTGATATCTTTTGGATTGACCCCCAGGGTTATTTTTTCAAGGCCATCCAGAACCGTTTTAAAAAGATTGGTTGCATCTGTGTGAACTTTGATCTCATTGACAAGTCCATGCTTGTCAAGCAGTACAACATCCGTATGTGTACCGCCCACATCGAGTCCAATAATCATTGTCTTTTCCTGGTTATGATATCGAAAAAAAGGTGGCAAAGATGTTCATCGAAAAAAATATTTATCGTGCCCACATTCCATCTCAATTCGATTCGTTCAGAATCATGGGTTTTGACTTGTGGTTGAACGGCCTGAAATAAACATTGTTTTTCAAACAGAACTACCGTAAAAAATTCAGCCTGTCAATACGGAGTAATGGCGGGTTCCATGGAGATATGGCGTTTATGGCAAATTCCGGAAGGTGTGTTTTTTGAGCTCCGGCTATTGAAAGGCTCAGACGAATCCGGTAGATTACATCATTTTGAAAACCATCAAGTTATTGCAAGAGGAAAGCCTGTTGAACCAGGAACTGTCGGAACAGCTGAACAAAACTCTGGTCATCCGGGGAAAGGAGATCCGCAATCGGTTATTCCTGGCCCCCATGTCCGGCCTTGGGCATATTGCCTTTCGGGAGTTGTTATCGGAATTCGACGGATATGGTCTTTTGTTCTCCGAGATGTGCAGTGCCAGGGCGGTTCCGCAGGAAAACCGGTATGTTTCGCCGGTTTTCAGCTGGCGGGATCAGGAACTTGACCGGCTGGTCTGCCAGATTTTCGGATCAGACCCGGATACGATGGCGCGTGCAGCCGTTCGTATTGAGCAGGAAGGATTTTGGGGAATCGATATCAATTTCGGCTGTTCGGTTGCCGCCATCTGCAAAAAAAATTGCGGAGCGGCATTGCTGAGGGATCCGCAGCTTGCGGCAGAGATTGTATCGGCGGTTCGCCGGCAGGTTTCCATTCCGCTGTTTGTGAAATTCCGGACCGGGTGGAAAGATGATCCGGGATATGCGGCAGATCTTGCCAGGAGGTTTGAGGATGCCGGCGCAGACGCACTGACCTTTCATCCCCGGGTTGCCCCGGACAGGCGGTCAAGACCCCCCAAGTGGGAGGTTATCGGCATTGTCAAGGACAGTGTTTCCATACCGGTTTTCGGCAATGGAAATATTTTTGATGAAAATGACGGCCTGACCATGTTGAAGAAAACAAACTGCGATGGAATCGCCATCGGACGGATGGCCATTGCACGGCCATGGATATTTTCCATGTGGACGGAAGGTTTTGTGCCGGGCGGGAATATCTACCGGGATGTTGCCGTGAACATGACGTTGTTGCTGGAAAAATATTACAATCCGTCACGGGCCGTTAAACGGTTCAAAAAGTTCGCCATCTATTTTGCAGCCAATTTCCGGTTTGGTCATTCCATTTACACCAGGATTTGCCATGGGGAAACCATGCCGGAAATCCGGAATCATATTGAAACGGTTTTTCAGACCGTTCCGGAGCTTGTGGAAAGGCCGAATATGAATATGTTTACCAATTAAATTTTATCTCCATCCAATCTGATGTTCAACAGCCTGGCTGCGTTATTCCCAAGGATGTTGTTTTTGGTTTCCGGATCGATGCCGGCCATATCCAGCTCTGTAAAATATCGGGCAGGGGAAAGCAGCGGAAAGTCACTGCCAAACAGAATTTTTTCCGAACCGGCCAGTCTGCATGACAACGGGTAGATTTCCGGATTGTACAGAAACGGGGATGCGGCAGTATCGTAGTACACGTTTTGCAGCACATCCCGGGTCTCTTTTTTCAAAAGATGGTAAAAGAAAATACCGCCTCCCCAGTGGGCCAGAACGATTGTATTGTCCGGAAAGGTTCGGGGGATCTCATAAATCTGGGACAGGGTATTGGGGGTCTTTCCCGGATACTGGTGTCCCACCGGTTCATTGGTATGAATCAGAACCGGCAGATTTTTTTCTCTGCATATCTCCATGACCGGCTGGAGTTGGTCCAGCATTGTCCGGTCAATCCCGGACTGGTAAAAAGCCAGTTCGCCGACTCCGGAAAGACCGGCCTGAATGCAGCGTTCCGTTTCTTTCCCGGCGTTTTCCGTGGCCGGATCAAAGCAGCAGAATCCTTTGAACCGGTTCGGATATCGGGAAACAACATCCAGAATATAGTCGTTGCAGAATTGACTGGTTTTCCTGTTTTTCCATGGAAATCCGAATACCACGGATATATCGATCCGGTGGTTGTCCATGGCATTTAGAATGGTTTCCGCGGGTACCAGTTTGGATTTGGGGGAGTCATACAGCAGCTTGAATGCCGGTTCCTGATGAAAGTATTTTTCCCTGTTTTGGCAGATGTCTTCCGGAAAAATATGGGTATGAAAATCGATGATCATGGTAGCCTTGCCTGTAAGTTGTTCCTTTCCATGGATTCTGCCGGAACAGGAGAAATCGATGGAAAGGGCTTCTTTGATTTTTAATATCGGTAATGATCCGGTTTAAAAGGGCCTTCAACCGGTACCCCGAGATAATCGGCCTGTTCCTGGGTTAGCTTGGTCAGCTTGACACCGAGGCGGCCAAGGTGCAGCCTTGCGACTTCTTCGTCCAGGGTCTTGGGAAGCGTATAAACCTTTTTTTCCAGTTTTTTCGAAGCCAGTTCCATCTGGGCCAGGCACTGATTGGTAAAGCTGTTGCTCATCACAAAACTCGGGTGACCGGTGGCGCAACCCAGGTTGACGAGCCTTCCTTCGGCAAGAATGACCACGGATTTTCCGGATTTCAGGGTCCATTTGTCCACCTGCGGCTTGATCTGCAGTTTGGTGCATCCCGGTGTTTGATCTAGATAGGACATTTCGATTTCATTGTCAAAATGACCGATGTTGCAGATAATGGCCTCATTTTTCATTTTTTCCATATGGGCACCGGTGATCACATGATAGCATCCGGTTGCGGTAACAAAAATATCTCCCATGGAGGCGGCTTCTTCCATGGTCAATACTTCATAGCCTTCCATGGATGCCTGCAAAGCACAGATCGGATCGATCTCCGTAATGACAACGCGCGCTCCGAATCCCCTCATGGACTGGGCGCAGCCTTTCCCCACATCGCCATATCCGCAGACAACCACAATTTTGCCGGATATCATGATGTCGGTTGCCCGCTTGATTCCATCGGCAAGGGATTCCCGGCACCCATACAGGTTATCGAACTTTGACTTGGTTACGGAATCATTGACATTGATTGCCGGAAACAGCAGCTGGTTGTTTTTCGCCAGATGATAGAGACGGTGAACACCGGTCGTTGTTTCTTCGGATACACCCTTGATTCTTTCCGATATCCGGGTCCAGAATCGGGGGTCTCTCCGGTAGCTTGCCTTCATACGTTCGATCAGGCATCTCATGTCCGGGCTGTTATATTTCTTTTCCAGCAATGAAGGGTCTTTTTCAATGGCAACACCTTGATGAACATAAAGGGTGGCATCTCCGCCATCATCGACGATCAGGTCCGGCCCGGTTCCATCAGGCCATACCAGGGCCTGTTCCGTGCACCACCAGAATTCATCAAGCGTTTCCCCTTTCCAGGCGAATACTGCGGCAGATCCGTTCAGGGCAATGGCAGCTGCGGCATGGTCCTGGGTTGAGAAAATGTTGCAGGTCGCCCATCGCAGATCCGCACCCAGCGCTTTCAATGTTTCAATCAGCATCGCCGTCTGGATGGTCATGTGAAGACTTCCCATTACCTTCAGGCCCTGTAATGGTTTTTCGGTTCCATATTTTTTCCGGACGGCCATCAGACCGGGCATTTCGTTTTCGGAAAGCTGCATTTCTTTCAGGCCGAGATCGGCAAGGGAGATATCCGCCACCTTATAGGGAAGGGAAAGATCCAGTTCTTGAAATTTTTTTGCATCAGACATGTTGTTCTCCTTGTGTATGATTAGTGGGTTTTTATGGATGTAAAGATGTTGATTTCCAGTTGTTGGCCAATCGGGTGTGATTCCCGGGATTGTAATTGGAAACCCGCGGTGTTTAAAAAATTTTGTATTTCGTCCGGATGAAATCCCAGCCATCGATCGCCGTATGATTGCCGCATGGTTTCATTATTGTGCTTGTTCAGATCCGCGATGATAAGGGTGCCTCCTGGTTTCAGAATCCGGCAGGTTTCGGCAATGGCCAGGGCAGGAGCGGACATATGGTGAAGAACCATGGAAATGATCGCAAGCTCCGCTTCTCCATCTCTGAGAGGGAGGTGTTCCAGCTCCCCGAGTCTCAGGTCGGGAACCCCGTTGTCCTTGGGAAACCGTTTCCTGGTTTGTTCCAGCATTTGTGCAGAGCTGTCCACGCCAATGACTTTTTTTGCTTTTTGCCGGATATGCAGAAGCAGTTCACCGGTTCCGCATCCAAGGTCCACCGCGGTTGTGCAGGGTTCCATTTTTTCCGCGATGGCCCGGTTGAGATCAAAACGGCCAAGAATTTCTTTTTTTAATAGATCCCAGTCAGTTGCAATGGTATTGAAAAAATGCATCGTTCTGATGCTGCGGTCTTCAATCAATCGGGAGGCCTTTTCAAGATCTTTTTCCAGAAATGGATCTTCATGAAAGAGATATTGTATGGATTCAATCAGTTTTCGTGTGCCGGGCCGGTCGGATACGGAATAAAAAGCCCATACGCCATCCCTCCGGCATTTCAGGATTTCCGCGTCGGTCAGGATTTTCAGGTGCCGGGAAATTCCGGACTGCCCCATGTTCATGAGGGCGACAATTTCGTTGACGCTCAATTCATGGTGAATCAGGGTGTTTACCAGTCTGATGCGGGTGGCATCGGATAGTGCTTTGAAGTAAAGTAATGTATCCATATTATTATATCAAGATTTCTTGATATAATAATATGGATGATCATCTCAGTCAACCTGTTTTTTATTATTGACTCAACATCCTGATTGAATTATTGTTTTCAACAAGTTATACCAGCAGGTCCGATCACAGCACCTCAAGCTTCAATTGATGAAATCCTCTGTGAAACGTCATTTTAGAAAGTGAATTGTTGCCGGAAATGGAAATAAAGCGATTCATAATGAAACCGCCGTATGGATACAGGATGGTTTACAGATACAGATAAGGAGAACAATGCATGGATTTAAAAGAACTGGGTGCCAATCTTGGACTGGAGGCGTCTGAATTTATTGAGCTTGTGGAATTGTTTTTGAGCACAGCAAAAAAAGACCTTCAAAAACTTCGTGAAGCGTATCAGTCCGGTGATTCCAAAACAGTGGCCGGATCTGCGCACTCCCTGAAGGGTTCCTCAGGAAATCTGGGCTTTTCCGAATTGTCCGTGCTTTCCAGGAAGGCGGAGGATAAGGGGGGAGAAGAGGATTTATCCGGTTTTGAGGAAATCCTGGACGCGATTCATCAGCAGATTGAGAAAATTGAATCCTGTCTGATGGAGTCAACCTGATTGATGATAAATCGATTTTGTACAATATTTCTGGGAACAATATGGGGATATAATTCGATATGATGACTGCCGGTCAACCCTTTCAAATTCTGATCGTGGATGATAACCCGCTCAACCTGAAGCTGCTGGAGACAACCCTTGCCAAAGATGGTTATCATGTACTTTCCGCCACGAATGGACCCGCAGCCCGGGAAATTGCCCTGGTTGAAAAACCCCATCTCATCCTGCTGGATATCAAGATGCCGGAAGAGGATGGTTTTCAGGTGATTCAAAAATTGAAGGAGAACCCGGCAACGACAACGATACCGGTAATTTTTCTGACAGGCGTAAGCGATATCGGTACCAAACTCCATGGCTTTGAACTCGGAGCCGTTGATTATATTACCAAGCCGTTTCATCCAAGAGAAGTACTGGCACGTGTACGTCTTCATTTAAAACTGTCCATTGCGACCAACTCCCTGATTGCCGGCCAGGCACAGAAACTGAAACAGATCACGGAAGCACAGACTTCCATGCTGGTAACACCGGACATGGTTCCCCGGGCCCGGTTTGGCGTTTATTATTCTGCGCTGCAGGAGGCCGGAGGCGATTTTTATGAGGTGACGCCGATTTCAGATGAAATTTTTGGCTATTTTGTTGCGGATTTTTCGGGGCATGACATTCAGACCAGCTATCTTACCGCATCCGTAAAGGCACTCCTGAAACAGAATTCCGCACCGGTCTACGAGGCGCATGAGAGCATGCAGATGATCAATGATGTCCTTGTGGAGATTCTGCCGGAAGGTAAATATTTGACGGCATGTTATGCCAGGTTGAATCAAAAAACAAAACAGATGACCATTGTGAATGCCGGACACCCGCCGGTGATTTTTGTCCCTTTGGAAGGAAAGCCGGTCCGTGTGGATATGCAGGGGGATATTCTGGGTATTTTTAAGGAGGTATATTTTGGTTCCCATACCATGGATGTCAATTCCGGGGATCGTTTTTATCTTTACTCTGACGGGCTGATTGAATCCTCAAGAGATAAGACATTGTGGACTTCCGGTTCGAATAAACTATTGGCCGCTTGTGAAGATGCAGGATCCGTGTCGATTCAGGAAGCCCCAAGGCATATTGTGCAGTTGCTGTCGGATAAGGATGTACCGATCGAAGACGATGTGGTTGTCCTTGGTGTCGAGGTATGATTCGGCGGATAAAAAATTGTCTCGCCAAGCGATATGTTATTTTCAGCCGGCGATAAGGGATGGGAAATGATGGTGGCCGCATGTAATAACTTTTGCATAACCCGTGAAGCGGGCCTTCTGAAGATATCATTTCATTCAACCATGGAAAATATTGACAGGGCGGATCAGGAATCCAGAATTTTTCTGAAGAATAACGGCCTTCAATCCGAGATTTTTTCTGTTTGTTTATGCATGCGTGAAGGTCTTACCAATGCGGTCCGGCACGGACATAAAAATGATCCATCGAAGATCGTAAAATATTCTCTGGCCCGAACCGGAAACCGCTTAATTATGGAGATTGAGGATGAGGGGGACGGATTTGACTGGAAGCGTGTCCGGAAAAGAAAACCGGCGTTTGAATCCGATCATGGCCGGGGACTGATGATCATTCAAAACTATTTCTCAACATATCTGTTTAATGAAAAGGGAAATAAGCTTACCCTTGAAAAAGTATTACCCTCTTGAAATGTATGAATATCGGAAGTCAGGTTTTCAGCTTTTTTCCCATCGTTGTATTTTTTCAAAAGAGTCTGTTGCCGCTTTAAACAGGGTTTTCAGATCAACCGGCTTGGTAAAATAATCTTCAAAACCAACTCTTCGACAATCGGACAATTCATAAAGCGAGGCATATCCGGTTATGGCGTATGCGATCGACATCGGATACAGTTCACGAATGGATTTACATAGATCCATTCCATCCATACCGGGAAGTTTAAGGTCAAGAAACATTACCTGGGCCTTGAATGTCGGCAGAATCTCAAGCGCCTCTTCGGCGCTTTCCGCGCACATCACATCATATCCTTCCCTCGTAAACGCCGTTTCCAGCATATTACGGATCATTTTTTCATCATCAACAACGATAATCTTTTTTTTCATGTGATCTCCGCAATTATTCCTGGTGGTTTGAACCGTTATGGATCCTGCTGATTTTTCCGTCTGTTCGGTATCATGCATAAACCTTATGGCAAGCGCTGTTTGTTGTGTTTGCACAAAAAGGAGATTAAAATTAGCATAGGACAAATGATACGGCAAGGTAAAATCCGGGTAAAATTCGGAAAAAATCATGATGCATCAACAGGCTTCCCCTTTACGGTGCGAGCCGGATGGCTCATTCGGATCAATTTAAAATAATTCGGTTTTTCGTGCTTGTTGACTTTTTTATTGGATTGCTTTACTGTCGCTGGGAATTGATCATTTTCAGCAGGTTCCAATCCGCAATGGGATTCAATTCAAAGCGTAATGAATAGAATGAGGAGACGATCATTAAAATTATAGCAACCGTTAGGGAAATGCAGGCAAGATCCGAATCCATAAGGAAACAGGGCAAAAGAATCGCTTTTGTTCCGACCATGGGATTCCTGCATGAGGGGCATTGCTCCTTGCTGAAAAAAGGGCGCGTTTTGGGCGATGACCTTGTCCTCAGTATTTTTGTGAATCCGACACAGTTTGGGCCGGGTGAGGATTATGATGCATATCCGAGGGATATGGAAAAGGATCTGCAGCTGGCGGAAAGGGAAGTCGTTGACGCGGTTTTTACTCCTTCCCGGGAGGAACTCTACGGCAGCAATTTTCAGACCGGAATCGAACTGGAAAAATTGCCGAATCATTTATGCGGCCTCTCAAGACCATCCCATTTTCAAGGGGTGGCACTTGTGGTTACCAAGCTTTTCCATATTGTGAAACCGCATGTTGCCATATTCGGTGAAAAAGATTATCAGCAATTGGCAATCATTCGTCAGATGGTGCGGGATCTTGATTTTGACATTCAGATCGAAGGGGGAGCGATTGTTCGGGAGAAAGACGGTCTGGCCATGAGTTCCCGAAATGCATATCTTTCTGCCGAACAGAGGAAAACAGCCCTCTGTCTGTTTCAGGCACTGCAGAAGGCCCGGAAGGCAGTGGCACAGGGAGAAACGGATACGGCTAAAATTATCAATGACATGGCATTTTTTATTCAAAGCCATCCGGATACGGAAATTGATTACATCTCCATTTGTGATCCCCAAACCCTGGATAGTGTTGACCGCATTCAAAAATCCGTTTTATTGGCATTGGCTGTAAAAGTCGGAAAGACAAGACTTATTGACAATATGATCCTTTCTCCGTAATGATAGCGTCTTCATCGGAATCAAATGCAGATATCCGGAAACGATATATAGGGTATCTATTCATCTTAACAAAGGTTGTTTAACAAGCAAGGAGACTTGAACCAGATAAAGGAGTTACCATGAGCGAAGAGAAATATTTTTTTACATCAGAGTCTGTAACCGAAGGGCATCCTGATAAAGTCGCGGATGCGATTTCAGATGCCATCCTGGATGCCATCATGGCTCAGGACAAAAAATGCCGGGTTGCCTGTGAAACATTGGTTACGACCGGTATTGCTTTTATTGCCGGTGAAATCACAACCGACTGTTATGTCCATATGCCTCAGATTGTCAGAGATACCATTAAGGAAATCGGGTATTCTTCATCCCAGATGGGATTTGACTGGCAGACATGTTCCGTGATTACCAGTATTGACAGGCAATCTCCTGACATCGCACAGGGTGTGGATGAGGGGCAGGGGCTTTATAAAGAGCAGGGGGCCGGTGATCAGGGTCTGATGTTTGGATTTGCCTCCAATGAAACAGAAGAGCTGATGCCCATGCCGATCATGTTTGCCCATAAGCTGACAAAACGGCTGGCAAAGGTCCGGAAAAATAATTCTCTGGACTTTCTGCGTCCGGACGGGAAATCGCAGGTTACCATCGAATACCACAATGGCACCCCGAAGCGTGTCGATACGGTGGTGATTTCCGCCCAGCACAAACCGGATATCAATTATGAAGATTTAAAGGAAGCGATCATTGAAGAAGTGATTAAAAAGGTGATCCCGGCAGACATGACGGATGGTGATACCCGCTATTTTATCAATCCGACCGGCAAATTTGTGGTGGGCGGTCCCATGGGTGATTGCGGTCTGACCGGTCGAAAAATCATCGTAGACACCTACGGCGGCCAGGGCAGTCATGGCGGCGGATGTTTTTCCGGAAAAGATCCGTCCAAGGTGGATCGCAGTGCTTCTTACATGGGTCGCTATATTGCAAAAAATATCGTTGCTGCGGGATTGGCGGATAAATGCGAGATCCAGATTGCCTATGCAATCGGGGTTGCCCAGCCGGTTTCCGTACTCGTTAATACGATGGGGACGAATAAGATTCCGCAGTCAAAAATCGTTTCACTTGTCCATGACGTTTTTGACCTTCGCCCGGCAGCCATTATCCAGACCCTGGATTTATTGCGGCCGATCTATCGGGCAACATCCGCATACGGTCATTTTGGAAGAAACGAACCGGGTTTTACCTGGGAGAAGACAGATAAGGTAGAGATCCTGAGAGATAAGGCGGGCCTATAGCATAGAATTAAGATTCAGCATGTTCATATGATGCGGAATAGGGATATGTCATCCTGTTCCGCATCATATTTTTTATTCTGCTGCGGCATCAATTTTTTCATCTCTTTTCTTGTTCCATTGAACCCACGCATCTTCATCCGCCTCTGGTGAGAAACGGAATGGTTTGGAGGCGGTACCGTCCGATTTGATTACAATCTGTTGCATGGAACTGACGATATGGGTCCATTCTTCCCGCGATACAGCATGGGGGCCCGGAATCGGGTGTGGTCCGGCAATCGGTTTCGGCCCTTCCACTTTTTGGGGGCCTTCCTGCCTTTCCGATTGTTCCTTGCTGCTGACAAGGACTTCGCCATAGTATACCTTGACAACGGCGGAGCTGTCTTCATTTACGCTCATCCGGTAAACAGTTCCGCGGACACCGGCGACAGCTGTCCGGGTGGATATGGCAAACCGGCCTCTTCCTGAAAACAGTTTTGACGCCTTGGCCCATACTTTGCCGAGGATCATTCTGACACTGATGTCCCGAATTTTTTGTTTTCGATTCAGAGAAGAGGAGTCGAGGATAAATCTGGTTTTTTCTCCGAAACGGATATAGCTTTCATCCGGGAGCCGGATTTCAATTCGTGCGGTGTCTCCCGTCTCTATCTCATCTCCCTCCATCAGAATATCGTTGGTTTTCAAGGGCGTTATCTTTTGTATTCCTTTTCCGACCAGTCGGGCATCTCCCTGCAGGAATGTTACCTTTGCATTTGCTTCAACATCCTTTTCGGCAATCGCAATTTCCGGGGTTGACAGCAGGGAGAAAGAGGTGAGCAGGAGTAAACATATCCGTGTGATTGTCTGGATCGACTTATGATCCTGTATTGGTTTGCTCATAATTTAATCCACAACAATAATGACTTTGCATTGTTTTAAAAAGGAGAGATTTTCATGGGCACCCCGCAGGCTGGAAGCTTCCGTATTATTGATGACAAGATCCGTCTTGCCGGGGCCTTCTGTTTTAATGGCTTTTACAATCAGCGGATTGGCAGTTACACGTTGATTTTTGGCTGCGGAGTCCACATTTTTCGAGTATCCGCTCATCCCCTGCTGAACGGCATATTCACGGCTTACAAAGGCGGCACCGTATACTTCCTGTCCATTTTCATCCAGAACCCTGGGACTCATCGCCGGTTTGGCATCCAGTCCCCTGGCATCCACAACCAGTCCTGTATAAGCGGTTGGTTCGGATTTTGGATTGGATTTGGCGGAAGAGGAGGCGGAACTGCTTTTGATGGGCTCGACCTGTTTGATATCCTGAGGCAGGACGAGTTGTGCAAAACCGCCTTTTAAATTCATTTCCAGCGTGACTTCAACGGTTCCATCGCTCATGTATTCCTGTTTGGCAACCTGAGCACCCCTGACCATGCCGCTGACCTGTGCGCTGATGGAGTCATCTGCCATCATGAAATTTTTAACGGTTGTGCTGGACTCTATTCGAACACCCTGAATGACTTCCAGAATATTCCGGTATGCATCCATCTTGGCAGCCCGCAGTGCCATGGGTCTTGCTTCGGGTTTGCCATAATATTGTTCCGGCGGTGCGCCTACGCCGACAGCCCGTATCAAACCGCTTGTCCAATTGATCGCACCATTTCCAACCTGTTCCATCAACTCATTTTCTTCCTGGCAGATTCCTGTACCTGCTCCGGATATCATCAGAGCAGCGATAAAGACCAGTAGACTGAAAAATTTCATTCTTCCTCCTTCATTCCATCGACCATCCGGATTCTAAGTATACAACACAGGATCCATTTTGAAGAAACGGGCTTCATCCCTGTTGTTGATCATGATTATCGATATTTTCGTTTTAATTTGTCAAGGTCCAGTATTTGAATTTTGTTTCCGTTTGTTTTAATAATCTGTTTTTCACGCAGAATTTTTAATTCCTTGTTAATGCTTTCCCGTGTGGCGCCGATCATGTCACCCAGTTCTTTCTGGGTGAGCGAGAGGGTGATATGAATGCTGTCTCCCTGTTTTTCACCGTGGGAAGAAGCAAGCTCCACCAGTTTTTTGGCCAATCGAACGGAAATACTTAAAAAGCAGGTGTCTTCCAGCAATTCATCGGTTGACCGCAATCGTTTTGACAGAAGAGAGAGGATGGACTCAATGGCATTGATATTGGACTGGAGAAATGCGAGAAAGTCATTTCTTTTCAATACAAAGACCTCAGAAGGTTCTATGGCGATGGCATCTGCAGATCGCGGTTCTCCATCCAGAAGAGCCATTTCTCCGAAAAAATCCCCGGATGAAAATATGGTGACAATGATTTCATCTCCAATTCTTGAAGGAAGTACAATTTTGATGGTTCCTTTTTGAACGATATAGAGAGCGGTACCTTCATCCCCTTTATGAAAAAGCGTCTGTCCCTGCTTGAGAGACATGCGTCTTAATGATGCGGAAAGGTCTGTGATATCTTCTTCGCTGAGCGTGTTAAACAACGGGATCTGCTTGATGAGTGTCTTGATATCCATTCTCTTTTCCCCTGTTTCTGAAGGCACTTCATAGGGTTTTGATCTTAATGCCTTTATAATAAAATTTCAAGATATCTTGATAGGTCGATCCGGATTGTGCCATTCTTCTGGCACCCCATTGGCTCATGCCGACGCCATGTCCATATCCTTTCCCTTTAAACAGGATTCCGCCCTTTCCGGCAACCATATGAAACAGGGTGCTTTTTAGCCTGGTTTCTCCAATTGCGGCCCGGAAGTGATTGCCGGATAATTCAAAGACACCTTTATCGGAATGAATCCGAATCTTTGCAAAACGTCCGGATCGGGACCGGTTGAATACGGTGATCCGATCCAGCCTGGTAATATCCAGACCGTATTGATTCAGCCTTGTTACGGCATCCTTGCAGGAAAGAAAGTATTCCCATGTTTTGACCGGCTGTTCCCGGCCGAATGAATCCGGGACACCGCTGAGATAGGGGATTTTTTCCGTATTCCAGACATTGGAAGGATCTTCCGTATGGCCTCCGCTGTCGGAATGAAAATACGCGATGATGAGTCTTCCGTCATGGGTTATGACCTGGTTTCTGGTCGCATGGACGGCTTTTGTGGATCGTTTTGATTCGGAGTTGCATCCCCCGTATACCTGGGAAGCGGTTGTCGCCTCCAGATCATACATGGGATGGGTATTTTTTTCTCTGATATACAAGGCATACGTTCGGGCGGCGACCGCCTGTGCCATCAGGGCGTGATCCTCCCAGCTGTCCGGCATCTCCCTGGGGACGACTCCATACAAATAGTCTTCGATGTCCACATGGTTGATGGCGCAGAGGCCCTCCCCATGTTCAGCGGTGATGATAAAAAAACCGCGGTAAGGCGCATTGTTGAGATGCAGGATTGAAGATTCTGCCGTGACTTGATATGTCCGGTGGGGAAGCGGCTGGTGATTGAGTGTCAGCCTGTTTTTTTCGGCAATGAATCGAACCGGTCCCCAGCCGGAATAGATCATTTGCCGGGTTTTTTGATCTGTAACCGTAATCAGTGTGCTGGCTTTGAATGCAATCTGATCCATTTCCCGTTGAATCAAAACCCGAATCATGGGGGGTTTTTTTGTCGGTCCGGGCGGGATTTGATCTTTAGAAATGACGGGCGGGACTTCTCTTTTCTTCATGCATAATGGTTCTGCAATCTGAATCCACACCTCCGCCTCCTTCCTGTGAATGCCGGTTGGATATTCCCGGATGTATTTTGAAAAGGTCTGAATCGCATTCCGGTACTCCTTTTTGTCAAACAGGATGATTCCGATTTGAAACAGCGCTTTTGATGCGGCAGTGGTTCCGGGGAATTGACTGGTGATTTGAAGAAAGCGTTTCAGGGCGCCATCCTGGTTTTCCAGGTAGATGTTCTCCGCCTTGGCAATGAGGAACAATGCCGCTGATTTGATTTCATCGTTTTCCGAATGGGATGCGATTTCATGCAACAGCCCGATGGATTCCAGATATTTCCCCTGGGCCAGGAGGAGTTCTCCTTCATTTAAAAGATGTTTGTCGGTTTTGGAACCGAAGGCCTGTCCGCTGATGACGGACAACAGACAAAGTATCAGGATGGAAACCATGAAGATACGACGAAAGGAATTGATTTGAGTCATAACCATTTTTGCTGAAATATTGCCCTCCTCTTTTACGCCATGCAGGAACATCATTTTGTTTTCATGGTATAGGAACCATTCCACTCTTTTTCCGGAGGTTTTTCCATGAATTCCTTGCAACGTTGGATCATGACTTTGCTGGGACCATCATCCGGTGTCCATTCAAGGGCCCGGGTGAAAGAATCGATTGCCGCGTTCCAGCTTCGGGACCGGTATGCGGCGAGTCCTTTTGTGTAACAGTCAATGGCCCGGATCACCGTATCATCCACCTGATTCCGAAAGCCGACAGGTTCATAAACGGTTATGGGTTCCGCTTTTCCCACAACATTGATGGAATCGATTTCCCTTGCCAGGACGCTGTTTTGGGCTGCCTGATAGGTTGTTTCTCCGATCATGGTATATGTTCCATATATTTTATTGACGCCTTCCAGCCTGGCTGCCGTGTTTACCGTATCACCCATCATGGTGTAGTCCATACGGCTTTTTGATCCCATGTTGCCGACAACGGCAGGGCCCGAATACATGCCGATTCGCATTTTTAGTTCCGGTTTTCCTTGTTCCCGCCATGTTTTTCTCAATTCCGACATCCGTTTCTGCATGTCAATGCATGCGGATGTCGCTGTTTCTGCATGGTTTTTCAGAGTATTGGGTGCTCCAAAAAAAGCAATGATGGCATCTCCCTCGAATTTATCGACAGTGCCTTCATATTTTAATATGATATCGGTCATTTCCGTCAAGAAAATATTCAGAAGTTCCACCAGTTCCTGGGGAGAAAGTTTTTCCGAGATGCCGGTAAAACCCTGGACATCGGAAAAAAAAGCCGTAATGTCTCGTTGTTCTCCCCCAAGCACCAGTTTCTCCGGAGACTCGATGAGCTGTTTGACCACAGAGGGAGCCAGATAGGTGGAGAAGGCATTTCTGATAAATCGTTTCTGTCCTTCTTCGATAAAGTATTTATATGCGGTAACCGTGATATAGATGAACATCATCATCAGGATGGGATAAACCATATTCAGAATTCCTCCTGCATAAACAAAGAGGAGGAAGGAGAAAACAGCGTATCCGCCGATCATGAAAAGAGCGATCAGGCTTCCGGCGATTACACCGGATCTGTTCAGGAGGTGGCCGAGTGTCATGCCGGAAACGATAATGAACAGAAGATTGAAAAGACGATACGTCGAGGGAGGGTCCAAAAAATCTTCCGATAATGCGGCATCAATGATATTGGCATGGATCTCAAGGCCCGGAAAGTTGGCGGAAAGCGGTGTAACCCGCAAGTCATAAACACCGACCGCAGTTGCGCCGATCAGCACGATTTTATCCCGCAGCTCTGAATCCGAAATTTTTCCGGACAGAATATCGGTAATGGAGAAATGCGGAAATGTTCGGTCTTCTCCCCGGTAGTTGATGAGGATGGAACCGTCTTCATCGGTCGGAATACACAGGTTGTTTCCGATACAGGCTTCGATCACCTGACCCTCTCCTCCGATTTCAAGGTGCAAAGGCTGATCCAGATAGGCACTCAGGACCATCAGTGAGAGGGGGGCATACAGCTTGTCATTGTATTTGCGTACGGCCCAGGTTTGTCTGAAGCTGCCGTCGATGTCCGGGCGAAAGTTGAAAAAACCGGAATAATCCGCTGCATCGGATAGCACCGGAATGTTGGGTTCCGGTTCGATTTCAGATATAAACGAGAGATCTGCATCCACACTCGCAACTGATTTTGTAAACAGGTATCGGGATTTTTGAATATGATTTTCATATTCCGCAAGCTGTTTCCCGTCCAGATGGTTCAGGCTGCTCAGGTCATTGTGGAAAAACCATCCCAGAACAACCTTGGCTTTGGAATCGGAAATTGCCTTTGCCAGGGCTTTGTCATTATCCGATGTCTGCTCCAGATGATGCAAATAATCGAGAAAGTCCGGATTCTGAATTTTGGAGTCAACGGCGGTTTTTTGAATCTGATATATGGTGTTCAGTATACTCTTGTTTTCCGGTTCATGAAACCCGACATCAAATCCGATAACCCTGGCACCGGCATCGGAGAGCCGGGTGACCAGTCGGGCGAATTTGGAACGGGGCCAAACCCACTGCCCTTCCAAATCCAGACTTTTTTCATCCACAACCGCCAGAACAACTTCATTTCCCGGTGTTTTTTCCCCCCTGGCGATGAAACGATAGTCAACGGTCTTTAATTCTATGATTTCAAGAAAATAGATCCCTCTCATGTAGGCGATCATGGAAATTCCGGTGAGGACAAGAGATAGAACAAGGACGGGCTGTCGGATCGTTTTTATCATAAAATAAATACAATATGTTATATTCTGTAACAATGGGGAATGTTTATATTCTGTTGACCTGCCTGAATTTTATATTGTAAGATCCCGTGCAAGTCAACCAAAAGACAGAAAATACAAATCCATACCTCAAAAATCGAATGATGAATCACCTTACCGGATATATTGGCAGAAGAACAATAGGCCTGATGGAGTATATCCTCAACTTGTCTACGTTTACATGCAGACTTCTGAAATTGTTGATGGAAAGGCATAAAACCGGAAGAAAAGCGGTTCGATGGGCCATGGTAGAGCAGATTTATTTTACCGGGGTCCAGGCGCTCTCCATTGTGATCCCGCTGGCATTAATTACCGGGAGTATTCTGATCAGCCGGATAACATGGGTTTCGGAAGAATATAATCTTGGGAAAATGATCCTCATCATCATCGTGAGAGAGCTGGCGCCGATGATAACGGCCTTTCTGGTGATCCTTCGATCTGCTTCCGCCGTTACCATCGAAGTCAGCTATATGAACATATTGAATGAGATCAACACCATTGAGATGGCAGGGATTGATCCGATGCGGCTGATCGCATTGCCGAGACTTGTCGGCATTACGACTTCCCTCTTTTGTCTGTTCATTGTTTTCGATCTGGTATCGATTATCGGCGGATATCTGATTGTCTGGGCAGGCACCTATCTTCCCATGGGTAACTTTCTGTCCCAGATCGGGAAAGCCTTCACCATAGCGGATATTGCCGTGGGGATCGTAAAGGCATTGTGCTTCGGGGTGATCATTACCGTGGTGTCCCTCTACCATGGTTTTGAAAACAAGTACCAGATGACCCGGATACCGCCTGTTACCGCAAGGGCTGCTGTGGAATGTTTTGTTCTTTGTCTCTTCACGAATTTGATGATTTCTTTTTTATTTTATTTTTAATCGACATGTACACCTGTGAATTGACCGATTATTCGATTGCTTCTCCCAATGGAAATCAAAATCTGAACCTGTTTCATATTACGATTTCCCAAGGGGATGTGTGCTGTGTTCGTACCGATTCCTTAGATGACGCCAATCTGTTTTTACGGGCGCTGGCAACCCTGACGGTTCCTGTAAAAGGGAGTTATCGTTTTCAGGGGGCGTTGCTGGATTTTTCCGATTATCGGAAATTGCTGCCCATCAAAAAACAGATTGGCTATATCGCGCAGGAAACAGCCATGTTGAGCAATCGGACAATTCGGCAGAATCTTCTTTTGATGAGGAGTTATTTCGAGGATTCCCTTTCGGTTACCCTGGATGATGAAGTTTTTTCGCTTTGCCGGTTATTCGGTCTGGTCGACAAGCTTGATCTGCGTCCGGCAGCATTGGATACCATTGATTTAAAAATTGCCATGATGATCCGTGAATTGAAAAAACCTCCCGGCCTGTTGATATTGGAAAGGCCTGAGTTATTCGTGGGACAGCATAATTTCAATTTGTTTCTGGATGCTTTTCAATCCATTGTAGCGGCAAACATTCCGGTTGTTTTTTTTTCAGATGACGGTAATTTCATCAATCGTTTTACAACAAGAGAAATTATCGTGAAAGACAAAAATATTACGGCCGTTGATTTCAAAACAAAATGACAGATGGATGTGGTTATGCAGCTTGAATACAAAAAAAGGGAAAAACTGGTGGGGTTTTTTGTTATCGCGGTTTTTATTCTGCTGGTTTCCACCATTATCATGATCGGCCGGGGGCAGAACTGGTTCAAAAAATATGTGACATACTATACGACATTTAATGAGAGTTATAATCTGCAACCCAATTCTTCGGTCAAATTATACAAGACGGACATCGGCAAAGTGAAGAATGTCACCCTTATGGAGGACCGGGTAAGGGTTGATCTTGGCATACTGGAAGAATATGCCGGCAGGATTCGGGTGGATTCGGTTGCCTCGGTTGAAAGTCCGACATTTATCGGCGATGAGTATGTTTCGATTACTCCGGGAAGCAAAAGAAAAAGGGTGATTCTGGAGGGGGAAGAAATACGATCCATGGAACAACGATCGCTGACAAAGGTTCTGGCGGAGTTTGAGATTGAAAAAACATCCAAAATGATGATGAAAGCGTTTCAGGATTTTTCCGACATCATCACGGAGCTTCATGATCCCAATGGCCCGTTATTGTCTTCATTGAACCATTTTAACAGAATCATGGAGGGAATAGAGGCCGGAAAAGGGACGCTGGGAAGCGTTGTAAAATCACGGGAACTGATTGAGACCGTGATCCGGAGACTGGAAAAAATAGGAGAGATTCTGGAGCATATTGACCGGACGGCGGAAAAAGCGCCGGCTGTGATGGATCAATTCAATGAAAACCTCCAGATCGTCGGGCAGGCGGGGAATGGGGTTGTGGATCGTATTGAGGATACAAAAAGAATTCTGGCAGAGGTGGAAGAGATTGTCGGCGAATTGAAAATCATCATTGATAATGTCAAGACAGGAAGTCAGGACGTACCGCAGATCACCCAAACCGCCAAATTGGGTATTCAGGAGATTCGGGAAGGTGTAAAACGGATTGATGCCGTGGTTCAATCGGTTGAAAAGAATGTTCTGATCCGGTCCAACTTGCCGCCGGTTTCCGAGGGGGACATCACCGATGCGGAGATAAGATGATCCTGATGGAAAGATTCTCGCATAGTTTGGAAAAAAATGATAGAGCGTATAGATGTTTTTTTGAAAAAGTCATTTCCATGGTTACGGATTTGATGGACAACAAGAGTGTTCTGATTGCAGCAAGGATTTTGATATGGCATCAATGGCAGTTGCGGTAATGGTATCGTTCATACTGGGTTCCTTTGGCTATGTTATCGTTCAATTCTGGGTGCGTCCAATTTTCAAATATCGAACCATACGAAAAGATGTCATTCAAAATCTGGCGGATTACCTGAATTCTTTTGATCAGGAGGATGAAGGCGAGAATTTTCATGGCGTGGTGAACAATAAGGCGGTGAATCTGCGCCGCCGTTCATCCGATCTGATCGATTGTTATCATAACACACTGCCCAAATGGTATCAGGTTTTTTTGCGGGGACGTGGGGAATTTCCCGATGAAATCATCAAACACCTGATGGCCCTTTCCAACACGAGAAATTATCATCACGCCCGCAATCGAATGGAAAAGATCAGGTTGCTGTTTAAGGCATAACCGGAAAAGTATGTACAAGGGGCTTTTCATTCATAAACGTTGATGTTTCCAGTAATTTTTTTTCATATTGATTCCAAGATAGGGGTGCATGATGAATCAGCAAAAATGGACACCGGGATCGCTTCTGGAACTATCCGGAAGTTATTGGAGAGCTTGCGCATTGCATACAGCCGTTGAGCTGGCTTGTTTTTCGGTAATCAGCGGGGATGGCATGACGGACAAAGAGATCGCACACCGGATCGGCGGCGATCGGAGAGCCGTGGAAACATTGTTGAATGCACTCGTTGCCATGGGACTTCTCGTGAAAATGCAAAACAATGGCTATCAAAATACAGCCTTTTCCACGAAATATTTATCCAGGTCTTCATCTCACTATATCGGTCATATTATCAGTCATCACCATCATCTGGTGGAATCCTGGGCAAGGCTGGATGAGTCGGTGATGACCGGTCAACCGGTTCGCGAACGATCTTCCCATGGTGATGAAAAAGCCAGGGAAAGTTTCTTGATGGGAATGTTTAATCTTGCCATGGCGATTGCACCGGATCTGGTAAAACAGATCGATTTGGCGAATCGTGTTCGGCTGCTGGATCTGGGTGGCGGACCCGGTACCTATGCCGTTCATTTTTGCCTGCACAATCCGAAATTGCAGGCGGTTGTTTTTGATTTGCCGGATTCAAGGTCATTTGCGGAAAACGTGATTGCGAGATTTGGTCTGTCCGACCGGATTGCTTTCCAGGGAGGGGACTTTCTTTCCGACGGTATTGACGGAAAATTTGATGCGGCATGGCTCTCCCATATTCTTCATGGAGAGGGACCGGAGGGCTGCCGGCAGATTATGGAAAAAGCCGCGGCTGCCTTGGAGCCCGGTGGTCTGATTCTGATTCATGAATTTATCTTGAACGATACAATGGATGGCCCTTTGTTTCCGGCCTTGTTTTCCTTGAATATGCTTCTCGGCACACCAAACGGCAGGTCTTATTCGGAAGCACAGCTGATGAGAATGCTGAAGAGTGCGGGTTTCCGGGATATCCAACGGCTTCCGTTCTCCGGTCCGAATGATTCCGGTATTATCGCAGGCATCCGGTAGCCGGTATGCCTGCGATAATCAAAAAAACCGTATCTTACTTTTCGGGTGTTTCCAGAAGCGTCAATGCTTTTTCAACAATGTTGTCTGCCGTGAATCCAAATTTTTTCAGATTGGTGCTGCCCGGAGCCGAAGCGCCAAAATGGTTGATACCGATCACCGCTCCCTGATTTCCCACATATTTTTCCCATCCCATGGTGTGGCCTGCTTCGATGGCAATCCTTCTGGTGATTTCCGGCGGCAGAACGGTTTGCCGATAGCTTGCCGATCTTTGTTCAAAAAGCTCCCAGCTCGGCATACTGACGACTCTTGCTGTAATTCCTTTTCCCGAAAGGATGTTTGCGGCTTCAATCGCGATATGAACTTCCGAACCGGTTGCAATCAATATGATGTCCGGGTGTCCCTTTCCGTCTTTCAGGATATAGGCGCCATTGGATACATGATTGATATTCTCCGTTCCGATTCGATCCAGTATCGGCAGCTTTTGTCGACTCAGGATCAAGGCAACCGGACCGTCGGATGTCCGGATGGCATGGCGCCAGGCATCGGCTGTTTCATTGGCATCGGCCGGTCTGATTACGGTCAGATTGGGGATGATGCGGAGGGAAGCCAGATGTTCTATCGGCTGATGGGTTGGACCGTCTTCTCCAACCGCAACACTGTCATGTGTAAAAACATAGATCAGGGGAAGCTTCATCAGGCTGGCGACCCGTATGGATGGTCTGATATAGTCTGCAAATACCAGGAAGGTTCCGCCATAAGGGCGAAGACCGTTGTGAAGAAACATCCCGCTCATGATGCCGCCCATGGCATGTTCTCTGACCCCGAACCGGATGTTCCGCCCATCATAGCTGTTTTTTTGAAATTCGTGAGAGCATGAAAGATAGGTTTTATTGGACGGCGCGAGATCGGCAGAGCCACCGATCAGTGTCGGCAGTTTTTCGGCAATGGCGTTGAGGACCTTGCCGGATGCGGCACGGGTCGCAACGGGCGTGTCTTTGGAAGAAAACAAGGGAATCTTGTCATCCCAGCCGTCCGGTAAAAATCCGCTCATGGCATTGACCCATTGGTCTGTCAGTTCCGGGTGGGATGCTTTGTAGGTCTGGAATCGGTTCTTCCAATCATCTTCTGCGTGGGCTCCGGTTTCAAGGCACTTTCTGAAATGGTTCAATGCAGCCTCCGGCACACAAAAGGGCTCCTTGTTTTCCCATTGGAGGCATTCCTTGGTCAGGCGGATTTCCTCTTCACCCAGCGGGGATCCGTGTGCATCAGCCGTATCCTGTTTGTTTGGGCTTCCAAATGCGATATGGGTCTTCAGGATAATGAGAGACGGCTTATCGGTTTCCGATCTGGCGGCCATGAGTCCTTCGAATATGGCATCCGTATTATTTCCGTCTTCAATCGTCAGAACCTGCCAGTTATAGGCCCTGAAACGGGCCGCAACATCTTCTGTAAAGGCAATGTCGGTATTCCCCTCAATGGATATGTTGTTGTCATCGTAAAGGCAGATCAGCCTGCCGAGTCCCAGGTGACCGGCCAGGGATGATGCTTCGGATGCGATTCCCTCCATCATGTCGCCGTCACCGCACATGACATAGGTAAAGTGATCCACAATTTCATGCCCGGGACGGTTAAAACGGGAGGCCAGGTGGCGTTCGGCCATGGCCATTCCAACAGCGTTTGCAACACCTTGTCCCAGGGGGCCGGTGGTTGTCTCCACTCCTTGTGTATGACCAAATTCCGGATGGCCCGGGGTCTTGCTGCCCCATTGCCGGAAGTTTTTAATATCATCAATACTGAGCTGATATCCGGTAAGATACAGAAGGCTGTATAAAAGCATGGAGGCATGACCTCCTGAAAGAACAAACCGGTCTCTATCGAGCCAGTCCGGATTGGCCGGGTTGTGTTTTAATACCCGGGTCCATAATACATATGCTGCTGCGGCAAGACCCATGGGCGCCCCCGGGTGGCCCGAGTTCGCTTTTTGAATCGCATCCATGGACAGGGTCCGGATTGTATTGATGCACAGATTGTCTAATTTCACCTGACTGTCAGACTGGCTATTGTTCATGTCGGGTTGCTCCTTCATCATTTTCATTTAAAATGGTTTCTTTGATTTTTCGGTTTTGACCGATCGTGCATGCAAAAAAGAGCCTTGATTTCATATGGTTATAATGCTCTCAGATATTCCGGTTTCAGGGTAACTTTTCCGGATATTGCTTCATCGATCAGTGCAAGGGTTGCGTGTTTGTCATGAGGCAGATGGGCTCTGATCGGCAAATAATTGGATGCATGATTCGCATGGAAAAGGCCATTGGAAAGATTGGTATTGGCGATCATGGATCGCAATTCACGCAGTGTTTCTATGGGTTCCAGAATGGGAAATGATCCGGCTTCATATTCTTCAAACAAAGGAGTGCCTGGTATCAGCATCAGACTGAGCGCTCCGACATAATCCGGGTCAATGGCGGAAAGAACCCGTCCGGTTTCAATGGCGTGTTTTTCCGAATTTTTTCTTCCGGCAATTCCCAAAAGAACGGTAACAGAGAGCTTGATGCCCGCCTGTTTTGCTTTTTTTCCCATTTCGATCATTCGTTCGGAATCGGCTCCCTTGTTGATTGCCTTCAGGGTTTCGTCATCACCGCTTTCAAGCCCCATGTAGGCAATGCCAAGTCCATGTTTTCTCAGTTCAATCAATTCTTCCATGGATTTCATTTTCAGACTTTTTGTGTTGGCATATACGCCGACACGGTTCACCCATGGTAATTGTTTTTCAATACTCATCAGGATGTGTAACAATCGTTTTTGAGGGATGATCAGCGCATCTCCGTCGCAGATAAACAGGCGGTTCTGGTTTCTGCAATGCCGGGAGGCAAAAGCGATATCTTCCATGATGATGTCATCATGTTTGATTTTAAACCGTTCGCCTTTATATGCGCCGCAGAAAGTGCATTTGTTGTGAGAACATCCGACAGTTGCCTGCAACAATATGCTATAAGCTTCACTGGGCGGACGGATAACATTACCTTCGTAGTGCATTTTTTCTCCCGCGTTATTAAATTTGATACAAAATGATTCTGTTCCGTCGGAACTGAATTTTGATTTTATTATCTCAATCCAAGAGGGATACGCAACAATTTTTCCGTCCGGCTGTTTTTTTTAATCGGGTTTTTAGTCAGCGGCCTTAAAATCATCCACTTTGCATAAACGTATTCTCGACAGCATGGTTTTGTTTTGTTATAGAGAGCCAAGTTATTCTGAAGCCCGGATGATCGGTGAGGAGCCGGTTCAAGCTTTTCATATCCGGTTGATGGTGACGCTCCTCTTGGTATTTTGATGAAATGTGTATGAGTGATTATCAAATGACGTTTAAAGGATGATATCCTCGACAGGAAACCAAACGACGAAATGAAAAATGAATCATAACGGTGTCATGAACAATCTATTTGCTATTGGGGATATCCACGGTTGTTTTGAAAAACTGAAAATGTTAATCGGAAAGATGGATATTAATTTTAAAACCGATCTGCTGATATTTCTTGGAGATTATATTGATCGCGGCCCCTGTTCGTATGAAGTTGTGGATTATTTGATCGAACTCAAAAAACAACAGGAAAACATAATTTTCCTCAAAGGAAATCATGAGGAGATGTTTGAAAACTATCTTGCCGGTGTTGACCGGTTTGCATATCTGTCAAACGGTGGACGCCAGACAATCGATAGTTATTCCAGACACGGCTATAAGCCTGGAAAAGATTTCATTCCAAAAGAACATATGGAATTTTTTAAAAATCTTGACCTTTTTTATGAGACTGATCATTACATTTTTGTTCATGCCGGACTCAAGGAAAAAAAGGCTCTTGCAGATCAGTCCCAGGATGATCTGCTCTGGATCCGTCAGAAATTTATTAAATCAAAGCATAATTTCGGGAAACAAATTGTTTTCGGCCACACACCGCTGGCTTCTCCCCTTGTTCAGTCCAACAAGATCGGTATTGATACCGGTGCGGTTTACGGTAACAGCCTGACTTGTGTGAAGCTGCCGGATCTTATTTTTTATCATGCATAATCCTAACGGGATATGCCGAATGCATGGGATGCAGATATGAGGTATTTATGAAATATTCAGTATGTTATGGCAATACTTTCAAAATAATGTTCTATTCATTTATAGCGGCCATGATTTTTTTACCGGAGTCAGCTGTCTCATCTGAACGGTTGGCTGTAAAATCTTCAAAGGCAAACATTCGATCCGGCCCAGGCACAAATTATGATACATTGTGGGAAGTTGAAAAATATCACCCGTTGATTGTCCTCGAAACAAAAGAAAAGTGGTGCCGCTTTCGTGATTTTGAAGGAGATGAAGGATGGATATACAGATCGTTATTGGGGGAAATCAATACGGTGATAACGATAAAGGACAAGTGCAATGTACGGTCAGAGCCGGGGGAGGACAAGCCGGTTATATTTACAACGGATAAAGGAATTCCGTTTAAAGTTTTGGAAAGAAAGGAAGGTTGGATCTATGTCCAGCATGCCGACGGGGACAAGGGATGGATTTATCAATCTTTGGTCTGGTAGATGATTTCATGAGAGAGGATTGAAATGAGTATTCAGGAGGTAGTTCCAAAAGGAAAAAAACGGATTGCCGGTCTAGGGTCGGCTCTTGTGGATATTCTGATCCATGAAAGCGATTCTTTTCTTGAAGCAACAGGCGCTGCCAAGGGCGGGATGGAGCTTGTGGGAGAAGATACCATTCATGCCATCCTTTCCGGTACCAGATCGGAAAAGAAAATTGTTCCAGGCGGATCTGCCTGTAATACGATTATCGGCGTGTCGTGTCTGGGGGGGCAGGGACGTTTTGTGGGCAAGTGCGGCCAGGATGATTTTGGCGATTTGTTCACAAATGGTCTTGAGAAACATCAGGTTGAACCGATTTTATTTCAATCGATGTCTCCTACAGGGCGTGTGTTGTCGATTATCACACCGGACGCTCAGAGAACAATGCTCACCTATTTAGGAGCCTCTTCCGAAACATTCCCCCATGAGATAACCGATGATTGTTTTGCAGATTCTGCAATTGTTCATCTTGAAGGATATTTGCTGTTTAATCGGGAATTAATGACAACTGCACTGCGAGCGGCGAAGAAAGCCGGCGCTGCCATATCCCTTGACTTGGCCAGTTTTACAGTTGTTGAACAGGCAAAGGATTTTCTGATGAGTATTGTTCAGGACTATGTGGATATCCTCATTGCCAATGAGGATGAAGCACGGGTGTTTACCGGCTTTTCAGATGAAAGAAGTGCAATATCGGCCTTATCTGAAAAAACCGAAATTGCAGTGCTGAAGGTTGGTCAGAAGGGGAGCTATATAGCGGATCATGGAAATATTGTGAGGGTTGAAGCTATTGGGTCTGGAAAAGGCAGGGCGATTGACACCACTGGAGCAGGTGATTTATGGGCCTCCGGGTTCCTGTATGGACTGGTGAATGGGTTTACGGTTGAAGCGTGCGGGCAGCTGGCCTCCGCCTGCGGTTATGAGGTGTGTCAGGTGGTAGGTGCAAATATTCCGGAAGAAGGGTGGAAAAGGATTCGTTTGCTGATTCCGGAGTAGTGACTTTGGGGGGCCGGACAGCGTATGAGGGGATATTTAATAACCAATATAAATCGTTTAAAAAAGAGAGAGTAAAATGGCTAAATATAATGAAGTGTCACTTTCCCGAAAAAAAGAACTTGAACAGCCGGATGAAGTTATTGAAAACTTGAGCAAAATATTTGCATATACCATCAAACACAAGGTGCGAATCAGCATTGGCCTTGGGGTATTTTTTTTATTGATCATTGGAATTTCAACGGCTCGGTATTTTTCACGTTTATCGGAAAGCCAGGCGTCTTATCTTCTGGATCAGGGAATGAATAAGTATAACGAAATGCAAAATGAAAAAACACCTGTGGAAATCTGCGGTTTGGTTGAAGGGGACTTCAAGGCGATTATCAGTAAATATCCCGGGGCGGTTGCGGGAAAGTTTGCGATGCTTCAATTGGCAAATATTTATTATTCGGCAGATCGGTATAATGACGCCATCGCGTTATATGAGAAATCCATAGAGTCTTTTGGCCATCATAAATTGTTTCTGAATCTGATTCAGACAGGGCTCGGACTTTGCCATGAGGCTAAAGGGGAGAATGAGAAAGCCATTGCATACTTTGAAAAGGTAGTCGCGGATCCCGATGGTTTAATGAAAGACCAGGCGCTTTTTAATGCCGGCCGGATTTATGGAAAACTGGACAGAGAAGACAAACGTCTGGATGCGTATAAGAAAATCATATCCGATTTTAATAGTCCCCTCTATGCGGATATAGCAAAAGAATATCTTTCCCAATAGGGCTATTGTAAGGAAAACAGATGATGAATGGTTGTTGGTCATAGAACACACTTTCGACGCCCCTTTTCAGTGGTACCGGATGAATTTAATTTGCAATGAGATCGGACCGTTGGGTTGTCATGGTTTTGGGCACGCTTGCGGGAAGAACGCCGCTGTACCGGTTGGAAGAATGTTTCCATGAAAAGGATACCGAATTATTGTTAGGTTTTATTTTCAGCATATATCCTCCTGTAGGAACTAATTCATTGACACGGGTAATGGAGACTGATATTTTATCATCAATATAGTGCATAATAGCGGATGCCCCTTGCTGATTTGTTGCACTCAATATTATTTTTTCCTCTCAAGATCAGAATTCACGATAAATAAAGAGCATTATAAAAGATATTTGCTAACTTTATTGGTAATTGATCATCAATTCAAAAAACATCCTTAATTTAAATAGAGTTTTATACGAATGGGTGTTTTTTGGTTATTTGCGATTAAAAAAACAGAAAATAAGGAGGGATGTAAATCCGGATTTTAAAAAAAACAGCTGATTTTATGCATTTTTTTAAAAAATAACACTACCAGATGTTGTATTTATCGTTAAATAGACACAATATCATGTGAATTATATATAATTATATAAAAATTATATAAAAATTACTTGACTTAACGATAATCTACGATAATTTATGTCCTAAAGATAATAATCGACATGAATTTAGGTGACTTTACTATCAATAAAGAATTCAGGTCACATCAATCGTCAACTGTAGCAAGGTAGAAGAATTATGGCTAAGAACAATTCTTTGCATAAAATTAGAGAATCTCTACTGATGAGCAAGGCTGAACTGGCCAGAAAAGCCAATGTTTCTCCCATTACGATCGCCCGTATAGAAGAGGGCCAGCCATGTCGAATGGAGACCAAAAGGAAAATACTTTTGGCTCTCGGGTTTAAACTTTCTGACAAGAATAAAATTTTTGGCGATTAGGAATTAACCATGCTATTTGGCAAAAAAGATCATCTCGTTGGACTGGACATTGGATCCAGAACGATAAAAGTAGGAGAGGTTGAGTCTACTTCAGCCGGGCAAACGTTACTTAAATTTGGTGCCCTGGATATTGCGCCTGGAATTATTGAAGAGGACGGAATTAAAAATCCTGAGGGGGCAGCTGACTCTATTCGTCAGCTTTTTAAGCTTTATAATGTGAAGGAGCAGAATGTCGCAATTTCCGTAGGCGGATATTCTGTCATTGTAAAGAAAATCAATGTTCAAAGCATGTCAGAAGAACAGCTTCAGGAAACAATTCATTTGGAAGCAGAACAATATATCCCATTTGATATCAATGATGTGAATCTTGACTTTCAAATTCTTGGGGGGAGTGAAAGCAACCCCAGTCAAATGAGTGTTCTTCTGGTCGCTGCCAAAAAGGAGATGGTAAGTGATTATCTTCATGTGATTGAGCTGGCAGGTTTGAACCCTTGTATTGTTGATGTCGATGCCTTTGCGCTTCAAAATATTTTTGAGGTGAATTATGATACCACTGAAAACTGTGTTGCATTGATTGATATCGGGGCAAATAAAACATCATTGAACATCATGAAAAATAACGCTTCTGTTTTTATGAGGGATGTGTCCCTTGGATGCAGTCAGATAAATCATAAAATTGTTTCACAGATTGACTGCTCAATAGAAGAATCTGAGGAACTGAAGCATAATGAAAATCAGGACAGGATCGACCCGGGTGACTTAAATGATATTGTATCGTCTGTTGTGTCCGGATGGACTACTGAAATCCGAAGAGCACTTGATTTCTTTTATTCCACGTATCCGGAGGATCAGATTGGTAAAATCATTTTAAGTGGTGGAGGGGCCAACATCAAAGAGTTCCGGAAACTTCTTTCTGTACAAACCTCTACAGATGTATCCATCATCAATCCTTTTGAAAAGTTGAAAATTAACGAGAACCAGCTGGATATGGCTTATTTAAACAAGATGGCACCACAAGCTGCCATTTGTTTGGGGCTTGCAATCAGAAGAGTGAATGATAAATGATACGAATTAACCTACTGCCTTTTCGTGCAGCAAGAAAAAGTGAAAACATTCGTCGTCAGGTTTCTTTGTTCCTGTTGTCATTGGTTTTTGTTGTTCTTGTTATGGGATATCTTCAGATAAGCCTGATCAGCAAGATCAGCGTATTGGATGAAAAAATCAGTAACACATCACTGGAGCTTTCCAAATACAAGAAACAGGCTCAGGAAGTCGATCAAATTAAAAAAACATTGGACAATTTGGAGAAACGAACAGATGTGATGAAAAGATTGGATACAAACAGAAGGGGACCTGTCAAGCTACTTGAATCCATAAGCGAACTGATTGTTCCAAACAGGATGTGGTTAAGCAATATGACCGTAACAGATACATCGGTGAAACTCACGGGAACAGCACTTGATAACAAGACAACTGCAGATTTTATGAAGAGGCTTGAAAGCTCGGAATTTTTCACCAAGGTCCAACTTCATGCCATAACTCATAAAATGTCCCAAAAGCAAAGAGTGAAAAGTTTTACCATTACATGTATCAGGGCGCAGCCTAGTCAATCTACAAAAGGCAAGGTAAAAAAGAATGGATAATATAAAAGAATCTTTTCATGCAAAGATTGAACCGCTGATCGATAAGATCGGAGAATTGACGAAAGTTCAGCGATATCTCATATACTGTGGATCTATTTTTGTTTTAGTGGCGGTTTATGCCTATACTTTGTATCTTCCTAAGCAGGAAAAAATTAATGAGTTGAGCGATCAGTATGAAAAGCTTACTCAGCAGTTGCAGGCAACAAGGAAAAAAGCCCTTCTTCTCCCGGGATTAAAGAAAAAAATGGAAGAAGCCAAGGTGCAATTTCAAATTGTTAAAAAAACCCTACCGGAAAAAGAGGATATTCCATCCTTATTAACAAGTATTTCTCAGGCAGGTCGAGATGCAGGGCTGGATTTTCTGCTATTCAAACCCAACGCAGAAGTCCGCAAGGGGTTTTATGCAGAGATACCGGTTTCGATCAATGTGATCGGTAACTATCATAATCTGGCGATGTTTTTTGACAAGGTGGGAGCATTGTCGCGTATTGTGAATATTCGTGATATCAAGATATCAAGCGGCAAAGGGTCGGAATTGAATATTTCCTGTAAGGCGGTTACCTACAGGTTTGTGGATGAAACAGAAACAACGAAAACGAAAAAGACAAAAAAGGGAAGAAGACGGTAACCATGAAAAATAATTTTCTAAAATTCCCGTTTCTTGTTTGCTTGATATGCCTCATTCCTTTATTTGGGTCAGGATGCAACAACAAGGGAGATTCTCCACAACAAGATTTGGTTGCAAAAAATGTGATTCCAAAGGCAAACAAGATTCCAAGTTCAAAAATTGCTTTGCCGGACAATAAGAAGCCTGCTGACGACAAGATCGATAAAAAGCCGGCAGCGGGGGAAGTTTCTGACGCTGAAGCAGGTGAAAATGCGGTCGCTGTGGATCGGTATAACCCTGTCGGAAGAATTGATCCTTTTATTCCGCTGTTTAAAGAAGAACAGGTGACGAGTGCAACGGAAACGGAGACAAAGAAAAAACGGCGGGCACATCTGACACCGTTAGAGAAGGTGGATTTGAGTCAATTGAAATTGCTGGGCGTAATCCTTGCCCCAAGCGGTAACCGGGCAATGGTCTCAGAGATGAATGGAAAAGGATATGTAGTAACCGTTGGAACCTATATGGGGATATCGTCAGGAAGAGTTGTTGAGATACTTAGTGACAGGATTATTGTTGAGGAAGAAGTAGAAAATATATTGGGTAAAATTTCCCTTCGTAAAAGAGAACTTAAACTTCAGAAACCTGCTGGAGAATAGCAAAATGTTTTATCAAGAGAGAAAAAAGTTTCGGAAGATCATTTTCATCGGAGTGGCTGTTTCAGTTTTTCTTTTCCTTTCAGCATGTGCTACCAACAAGGCATCCAAAATAGACACTGTTGAAGGAAGCACGCAGAATGTTGAAACTGAAAACAAGCTTATTACTGACATTGTTATAGAGGATGGAAAAGATCCTGTAACCGTATCCATTAAGGGGAATCAGCTGTTAACTTATACCGCCGTAAAACAGCCACTTCCATTAGGTCTGGTATTGTATTTCCCTGAAACATCTCTTGGGATTGCCAAACGAGAGTACCAGGCTGAAAGCGATATAGTCGCTTCTATTAAAGCTGTCGAACTGATCGAGAATGGTCCTTCAAAGGTTACAATTTCATTGAAAACAGATTCCGAACCGATCATTAATAGAAATGGAAATGGCCTAACCATTTCTTTTAGCCTGAACCAACAGGAACAAACAAAAGAAATGGGACAGTCCGATTCGGAAGACCAGCAACGACCAATTCAGGATTCCCAGTTTGTTGAAGAAAAAGCCGTTACATCTGAAACGGCTGAATCCAGCGCGAACATTGAAGAATCTGTTGTAGCTCCGGTTGCAGAGGAGGTGCCAGTCATATCCACACCAATCGCTGAAACAACTATAATCACAGGTGAAACCCCGGAAGCTCCATTACCGCAAGCAACAGTGGCTGTCGATGATGGTATTAATAATTTTCGAGAGATTAGTGCGGTAAATGCTGATGACGGTGTAAGTGTTCTGATCCGTAGCGATCATATGATCAATGAGTATAAAGCCTTTGCCCTTGCAGATCCACCGAGAATTGTGCTCGATTTAAATAATGTAAAAAGTGATTTTAAAAAACAGCAGACAGTAGCAGTAGACAGCAAATGGGTAAAAAAGATTCGGCATTTTGCTTATCCGGAACGTCTCCGGGTCGTTTTGGATACGGATAAAGCGTATTTATCATCTTATACCGTAGAACCATCGGAGAATGGTTTGATTGTAATGATAGCCGATTCCATCGAACCTGAAAAAGTATCACCAAAGATGGAAACTGCAGGCCCCGAACCGGAAAAAATTCCGGCGGAACCAATTATTGTTGAAGAAGAGAAGGCTCAGAAACAGGTCGCAGTCGAATCAACTGTTATTGAAACGTCGGAAAAAATATCGGTTGTTGAACCCGTCGTTTCGGAGAGTTCTCCTGATGCTTCTTCGGTTATTGAGGCAGAGTCAATCCAGCCTGCTGAATCAGTATCAGTAAAAACGGCATTGGTTAATCGAATAGATTTTCTTAGCGGAGATGAGGGAAAATCGAGTATTATTATTGGTACAACACGACCTGTGAAATATAATCTCGATAAAAATGGAGGAGTCAAATTATCGCTGGATCTTTTTAATACAAAAATTCTAAGCTATCGTCAACGGCCTTTGATTACAACTCGTTTTGAAAGTGCTGTAAACCGGATCATTCCGATCCAAACAGCAGGAATGAAAAATAATTCAAAAATATTAATTGAGTTGCGGGAATCAGTTCCTTTTACAGTTGAAAATAAAGAGAACGAGATTGAAATTCAATTTGAAGCCTCGACGATTCCTCCCCAGTCTTTGGAGAAGGCTGGTCTTCCGCCTTGGGAAAAAGTAATGGAAGAAGCGGCATTAGAGGCGGAAAAAATGATCGCAAAAACAGAACCCTCAACTCCTCCAGGACCAGCAGCTATTGAATCTTCGGAGACAGAATCTCTGTCGGAACAAGATATGGCTGTTCAAGATAGACAGGCAGTCGATAAAGGAGAATCCCCGGAAGCACCTGTGATTGCAACAGTAGAACCAATGCCTGCACCTATTGAAATCGTATCGGAAAAAATGCCTGTTGGCATGGCAGATGCTGAAGATCTTAAGGTAGACGAAAAGATCTTGCCGGAGCTCGCAGAAGAAGATGCGGAACCGGTTGAGGAAAAGAAAAAGAAAGCCGCCCATAGAAGATATACGGGTGAAAAAATAGCTTTAGATTTTTATCAGACCGATATAAAAAATGTATTGCGTATACTCCGAGACGTGAGCGGCAAGAATTTCGCGATTGACAAGGATGTAAACGGCAGTGTTACACTAACCTTGGTGAAACCGATACCGTGGGATCAGGTCCTCGATCTTATTTTGAAAATGAATCAACTTGGTCAGATTTCAGAAGGTGATATTGTCAGGATCGTAACCATCAGTACCCTTCGAAAAGAAGAAAAGATTCGTTCTGACGAGTTAAAAGCAGCGCAATCCATTCAAGAGCAGCAAAAAGCACTCGAGCCCCTTGTTACGGAATATATACCCATTAACTATGCGGATGCAAATGCAGATATCAAACCGCGTCTTGATCAGATTAAAACAACCAAAAGAGGTCAAATCGGTGTTGATGCGAGAAATAATCAGATTATCATGACCGATACTGTGGAAAAAATTGCTCAGGCAAAAGAAATTATAAGAAGTATTGACAAAGTTACCCCACAGGTTGTGATAGAAGCACGGATTGTTGAAGTGAGCGAGAATTTTTCAAGGGATATCGGCACCCAGTGGGGAATTACGGCCGGCCCTGATATTAATGGTAATGACAGCCAGACCTATACGATGGCGATGAATCATCCGCCAGCCGCTAATTCCGGCTCAATCGGGTACCAATTCTCCAGGCTTGCCGGGACTAATTTTTCATTGAATGCTGAACTCCAGGCAGTTGAGGCTGCAGGTGAAGGAAAGATTATTTCCACACCCAAAATCGTTACCCTGGATAACAAGGAAGCGACGATTGCCCAGGGAATTGAGTATCCATATCTGGAAAGGGATTCTTCCGGTCTATCTACGACAAAATTCAAGGACATTGATCTTGAACTGAAAGTAAAACCGCATGTTACACCGGATAACCGGATAAACCTGAATATCAATATTACCAAGAATGATATTGATTCCATAACTGGTGGGGTTCCGTCTCTTTCAACCAATGAGGCCAAAACAGAGCTTCTCGTAAATGATGGTGACACAATCGTTATTGGTGGGATCCTGAAAACAAACATTGCGCAAGGAGAAAGACGCTTCCCGATGCTTGCCGATATACCGGTATTGGGCTGGCTGTTTAAAAGCAGAAACAACTCGACCCAGAAAAATGAGTTATTGATTTTCATAACACCGAAAATAGTCCATTTGGAGTCAAGGCTATAATTTGATGATAAACTAAAAAAACGTTCAGTCGATAGTCATGATATTGATTATTGGCTGGACGTTTTTTTATGTTGTTTGTTACGAAAGAACCTTATGCAAGAAGGACATATGAAATATGGATATGTTGCCTGTTTACAATGCGTGCATGGATGTCATGTCTATTATTAATGACTCCTCCCCTTGTGATGGTTTTAACCGTAAATAAACCGAGAACGGATTTTATTTTGCGGTTATATAAAGAAGTCCCAATATGCAAACACTGGAAATTCCCCAGATAGCGATTAACGATGAATGAATTTCATCCATTCAATAGAATATCTAATTGTTGATTTGTATCTTGGCCTGATCAGCCAATATCCCCTCTGGATTTATATCAATAACCCGTTGATAAGCATTTTTTGATTTATTTTTATTCCCGATGGCCTGATAGGCTTTTCCCAAATCAAAATAGATTTCCGGAACGGAACCATTTAGTTGAACGGCCTTTTCAAGGGTTTGGATGGAGTCAGATGTTTTACCCATGGCAAGTTGTGTGCGTCCAAGCCAGTGAAGGGCGATAAGAAACCGGGGTTCCAGATCAAGCGCTTCTTTTAAATACTTTTCCGCAAGAGGGAAATCATTCTTATAGTAGTAGGCCTGCCCCATATTGGCAAGTGGATAGTGGGGGGTTGCATATACGTAATTATCGGTCAGTTCTTTAAAATTTTCGATAGCTTTATCATAGTCCCCTTTCTGAAGATAAGCCAGACCGATATTATTTCGAACCGAAGCAAAGTCCGGTTTTATTTCCATGCACCGCTGGTAACGTTTGATGGCCAGATCGTATTTGCCTTTATTGAAATAAAAAATTCCCAAGGCAAAATGAGTATATGGATCATCCGGATCAAGTTCTTCTGCTTCTTTCAGTTTTCGAAAGGCAGGGGCAGTTTTGTTTTCGGCCATATATGCCTCACCCAGTTTTCGCAGCGCTTCGGCTTTTTCCTTGCGCCGCACATCCTCCTTTGATGTCGCACAGGCCATCAGTATGATAATTATCAGGATACAAAGTAGATTGCCAATCGTAATCTTTTTCATCTTGCCTCTTATTTGATTTGATAGATTTTCAAGTATCTTGTTATGATTCGATTGTTGTGGTTTATTTTTTTTCAAGGTTCAATTTTTTTGCGATTTCCTGGGAGATACTTGATACAAAACGATTAAAGGAATCTCCGGTCAGTGGTTTACCTGGTGCCGGCACTTCATCAAGATCATCAGGATGGATAAGCGTCGGCGCGTTCATCAGCTCCGGTTTAGGTGTAATACCGAATTCAGGGGGGAACCGGTTCTCAAAATACATATCCTGAAATCCGGAAAATTTTAAGGCATGTGCAGTTGAATCGATGACTGCAATTTCATCTGAACCGACAATTCCTTGTTTTTTAGCTGTAACCAGTCCGGCAAGGGTTTCACCACCATGGGTACAGGCAATATGTCCGTTTCGATTCGCTGTCAGCTCCCAATCCATGATGTCCTGTTCCGTTACTTCAATGAAAAAGACGTTTTGAAAACCGCTTCTCAGGTTATAGTTTTTGACAAGGCTGATGACGCGGGGCATGGAAACCGGATTTCCGATCATGGCTGCCTGGGCAACGCTTGGTTTTACCGTTACCGGAACAAATTTTCGTTTGGTTTCATCCGGCTCAAGATAATAGCGATAGACCGGATTGGCATGATGCGATTGAACGCCGATAATTTTGGGAAGGGTGTTGATGATTCCTGCCTCATGGAATTTTAAGAATCCATTGATCACAGCTGTAATATTACCGGCATTTCCAATGGGGACCACGATAACCGTATCTTGAAGTTTGTAATCAAAATCCTGTGCGATTTCGAATGAGTATGATTCCTGGCCCAGTATTCTCCAGGCATTCTTAGAATTCAGGAGAGCTACGTTGTACTGTTCGGAAAGGGCTTCCACAACTTTCATGCAGTCATCAAATACACCTGGAATTTCGAACACATCTGCCCCGCTTCCCAAGGGTTGAGAAAGCTGTTGCGGTGTGACTTTTTTATGCGGAAGAAGAACGGCGGATTTGACTTTGGGTTTCATATAGGATGCATACAATGCAGCTGCGGCAGAGGTATCACCCGTGGAAGCACAGATCGCCAGAATGTTGTCGACGGATCCTTTTTTCAGAAGATAGTTAATATAGCTCAGTGCACTGGCCATCCCCCTGTCCTTGAATGATGCACTGGGATTCTGGCCATCATTTTTATAGTAAAATCGAATACCCGCCAGCTCCTGCAGTGTTGCATTGGCCTCAATCATCGGCGTATGGCCTTCACCAAGATAGATAATATCATCCAACGGAATGACAGGGCCGATAAACTCGTGATAGAGATAGATGCCCTTAAGCGAAGGTATTTTAAGCATTCTTCTATAGTCAAAAATAAGTTGCCAGGTTTTCCCGGAAATTGTTTTCAGTTTTTCGAAATCAGTATCATGAATCAATAACACCTGACCGCAATCCGGGCAAACATAGAGAAGCTCATCAATTGGGAATTCATTGTTGCAATTGAGACACCGATATATCATGCATCCCTGAACTTTGGGGATAATATTGGATCGTATTTCCGAGGGGAATTTATCAAGGTTCATGGTTCTATTTTTTCAACTCCTCCCATATAGGGCCTCAAGGCTTCCGGGATGATAACCGATCCGTCGGCCTGTTGATAATTTTCAAGAATGGCAGCTACAGTTCTGCCTACGGCCAAACCGGATCCATTCAGGGTATGAACCAGTTCGGTTCCTTTTTTGTTTTTTTCACGGTATCTGATATCGCTTCTGCGGGCTTGAAAGCTTTCAAAGTTGCTGCAGGAGGATATTTCCCTATACACGCCCTGTGCCGGCATCCAGACTTCGATATCATATGTTTTGGCGGATGAGAAACCAAGGTCACCTGTACAGAGTGTGATGACCTGATAGGACAGTTTCAACCTTTTGAGAATGGTTTCGGCGTTATCCAGCAGGGATTCAAGTTCATTGTAGGATGTTTCCGGTTTTGTGAATTTTACCAGCTCGACCTTGTTAAACTGGTGCTGCCGAATAAGCCCTCTTGTGTCTTTCCCATAAGACCCGGCCTCTGAACGGAAACAGGGTGTGTAGGCAACATATTTTATCGGGAGAAGATCCGCCTCGATTATTTCGGTGGCGTGAATGTTGGTGACCGGAACTTCCGCGGTAGGGATCAGGAAATAATCGTAATTTTCAAGTTTAAAAAGATCTGCTTCGAATTTGGGCAGTTGTCCTGTACCGGTCATAGTTTTCCGGTTAACAATGAACGGCGGAAGAATTTCCGTATACCCGTGTTCATAAATATGGATATCCAGCATGAAGTTAATAAGCGCCCTTTCCAGCCTGGCACCAAGACCAAAATAAAGTGGAAAACGAGCGCCTGTGATTCTGGCCGCACGGTTAAAGTCGAAAATGTTCAGTTTTTCACCGATTGTCCAGTGCGGGTCTGGCTGAAAGTCAAATTCCGGAGGGGTTCCGATTTTTTTAAATAAGGTGTTTCCCGTCTCATCCTTTCCGACAGGAACGGATGAATGGGGTATATTGGGCAGACGAATCAGGATGTCATTGACGGTTTCCTGGTTGATTATCAGATCCTTTTCGATTTCTTTTATTTTATTTGAAACTTCGCGCATTTCATTCACAAGCGTATCTGCATTCTCCCCCTTTTTTTTCATTTGAGCGATCTGTTCAGATACCATATTTCTGCGGTGCCTCAATTCTTCTGTTTCAAGAAGAATCAGCCTCCGCTTTTCATCGCTTTGAATAAAGATTTCCAGTTCTGCTGAGTCCCCTCGATTGGCCAAGGCGGTTTGAATTTCCTGTATATTTTGTCTTACATACTTGATTTCCAGCATAACAGTACCTATTTTTGAAGTTCTTTATGATGTATGAATATTTTTTTGAGCTGACGGATACGGAAAAAAAAATTAACCTAATGCCCGTCCTGCACAGATGTAGATGCAAGATTTAAAAACTATCATGCAGAGTTTGTTTAGTCAATAATTATTGCAAGTTGCGAGTTGACAACCCAAGCCGATTTCGATAAGGAATATTATTTTCAATTTGTAATATAAATAGCAGGATTTTCCAAATGGTTACCTGTTGTTTGCACACAATAGAAACAATTCGGATATTTTAAACTGGAGAGTTCCATGGATGATATTAAGGAAAAGAAATGTGAAATACGGAATGAGATCATTGAAAAAATCGGCAAGTATGGGGATAAAGAGCGTGCAGATAAAATGGCGGTCCTGAAAGAGAGGTTGCTTTCTTTTGCCAATTTTCAGGAATCAAAAATTGCGTTTCTGCCATCTTCCCGGGAGAACGAAATGGATCTGTCCGGTATTATCAGGCAGAGTATTAAGCTGAATAAAATTGTTGTGCTGCCGTCATTTCAGATCGGTAGAAAAGATATGACATTACTGAAACTGGATGATCCGGATCGGGAGTTGATTAAAGGACCTTTGGGAAATATGGAACCGGATCCGCAAAGATGCAAGGTCGTACCCATTGACAGTATCGATATCGCTATCATTCCCGGGATTGCATTTGATGAAAAAGGCGGTCGGATTGGAACCGGAAAGGGCTATTTCGATCACTTTATCCCAAAACTGCCGATTACTGCCAGAAAAGTATCTCTGGCATTTGAAGATCAGCTGATTCAACAGGTTCCGATGGAATCACACGATAAATATGTAGATATTATTATTACAGAAAAACGAGTTATTTATAAGATATAATCCCGACGCGCTGTTGCTGTTTCTGCGGTGAATGTGTGTTGCTTCTATTGTTTTTTTCCGCAGATCGTTATTGAGGGTTGAGAATTTTTTCAAGCTGTAACAGGTTATGGCCTTCGCCAACAGCGATAACCGTATCACCGGCCCGGATAACGGTCTCGAATGATGGATTGAACATCATATCACCGTTCTGTTTTTTGATTGCGATCAGGATGAGATTTAATTGTTGCCGAATGCCGGAATCCTTTAAGAGAACATTCGCCAGTTTTGAGGAGTCGCTGACAGGAATTTCTTCCATTTTAATATCTTTCCGCTGATGCTCAAAAGCAAGATCAAGAAAATTGGTAACTGTTGGCCGTATAATTCTCTGGGCCATGCTGACGGCACCAATATCATAAGGAGATTCGACTTTATTGGCCCCGGCAGCGAGCAGTTTTGATTTTGTCTTGTTGCTGCTGGCTCTTGCCATGATGAAGATATTGGGGTTCATCTGTCTGGCGGTAAGTACAAGGAACACATTGTCTGTATCGGTAGCAAGCGCCGCAACGAGCATTTTCGCTCTTTCAATTCCGGCCTGCTGAAGATATACTTCTTCAGAGGCATCGCCGCAAATATAAAGGACATCGTCCCTTTCCATTGCCGGGATATGTGCTTCATCCTTTTCAATGACGACCAGGTCAACCGGTTTTGTTTTCAGGTTTTCGCACAAAACCCTGCCGATTCGGCCGTATCCGCATACAATATAATGATTTTTCAATCGATGAATTTTTTTATCCAAACGTCTCCTCCCTAAAATGGCTCTTACCCTGCCTTCAACAATGAATTGCATGAATAAGCCGCCGACATACAGAAAAAAGCCGGCTCCTGAAAATATTAATAGCATGGTAAAAATTCTTCCATATTTTCCGATTTGATTGATTTCACCGAAACCGACTGTTGTAACGGTAATTACCGTCATGTACAAGGCGTCAAGGAAGTCCCAGTTTTCAATGTACATGTAGCCTGCCGTACCAAAAGCGAGAATCAAAAGAGAAAGAATGATGGATGAAATGAAATATTTTGTCGTTTCCAAGGTGAAAAGCTTTCCAATTAAGAGTATTCTGGATTTAGTTATGAGTATTTTCTGTGAAAATCAAGCTTTATCTATTGACGGCGGATCAGGGTTCAAGGATTCATTTCCGGAAACCGGTTCGGCTTTTCTGAAAATGTTTTTATCCGAATACCTTGACGAAACTACCTTGAATTGATACATAATCGAATTAATTGCTCAATGTATGAAGCGAAGCACGAGATGGCAATGGGAAATACTTCACATCCTAACCCGGTTCAATAATACCGGAAAAAATGAAACCATCCGGTTATCTGTTTCTGATCATCCAGAAAAAGCGGCCTGATTCAGATGTTTGCAACAATAATGGATATTGCAATGGGCCGGATAGTGTATTACACTGATTTTTATGATAAAATACAAAGGAGAAAATGAAAAAAGAAGCCTTGAAATATACCCGCTATCGTGAAGATATGGTTCAGCGGCAAATAGAAGCCCGCGGTATTACCGATCAGAATGTTCTTGCAGCCATGAGAAAAATTCCGCGGCATCTCTTTGTCAGCGAAGCGCTGATGGATCAGGCATATGGAGATTTCCCGCTTCCTATTGGTGAACAGCAAACGATTTCGCAGCCTTATATTGTCGCAGAGATGACACAGGCCTTGGAACCCAAAAAAGATGACCGGATTCTTGAACTGGGAACAGGCTCCGGTTATCAGGCAGCGATATTGGCGGATATTGTATACCGTGTATATACCATTGAAAGAAAACATACATTGTTTATTAAGACCAGAAAATTGTTTGATAAACTCAAATATCACAACATCGTTACCCGGTATTCGGACGGCACAACCGGATGGAAGGAAGAAAGTCCGTTTGACGGAATCATTGTAACAGCCGGTGCTCCTGAAATTCCTGCCATCCTGGTAAATCAGCTCGCCATTGGTGGTCGAATGGTGATACCTGTTGGGGACCGGCACTCTCAGGAGCTTGTAAAAATAATTCGGCAACAAGATGGTATACAAAAAACCAACCTCGGGGGTTGCCGGTTTGTTAAACTCGTGGGCGAGTACGGATGGGAGGAGTAATCTCATTTATCGTGAAACAGGGTTTTTTCATCGTTCTTCTATATTCTTGTATATTGCATAAATGCTTTTTCCATCCCATATATCTTCGCCGGATAGCGTCTTCAGGCCTTTTTCATTGAAAATTCTGGCAATTTCATTAAACGGAAGATTGTTTTCCCGTCTCATTTTTTTGATGGTATTCAAAATATCCTCTTGATACTCCGTGGGTTCGTTTTTTTGTGGCGGGCAGTCATTAAGAGGTGCGGGAACAGAAGATGTTTCTTGTGCTGCGTGAGGCATGACGGAAGCGGATAGATTCAGAATCGCTTTTTCAAGGATTTCCGATACGGTTTTTCCTGTTTTCTTTTTTTGGGCATTTAAAATGGATACGGCTTCACTGGATACCATGCCGGCAATCGGCTTCAAACCTTTTTCTTTCTGGCGAAACCGCCATCTGCGCTGGCGGTCACGTTCGCTGGTCAGCCTTTTTTTCATTTTTGCCGCTAGTTCTTGTTCGGTATATTCCATTTTATGATTTATCGTTTTTACAGGCCATTTTTCGACTTGTTATCTTGAAATCGGTTTTTCGGATGGTATATGATCTTTTGGTATTATATTACATGTCTGGGTATGCCGGTCAAATACGATCACAACCGCACCACAGTTCAACTGGGACCGTATGATGGCGACCTTTTTGTCTAAAGAGATGTCCACATGTCCGGAATCAACACCATCCCTGCTGACAAATTCTTCAATCATGTTTTGCAGGGCTTCCGGGCTCAGTTTTGCATGGGGGATCAGGCAGATATCTTTTGTATTGTACATATGGGAAGATTTGTCGTCTGACCTGTTATATCTCTTCAAGAAAATTTAAGAACAAATCCGATTCGGGGGGATTCATGCTGCTGTTGTTGCGATATCTGGAAACCGGCAGCAACAGCAGTATGGATAGGTTTACCTTTCATCAGGATTCCCCGAGTCATATGAAAATGACAAAAATGGAGATTAGAATTCTCCGAGCGGCCTTTTGAACGAAAAAATAAATGGCTCTTTGATTAATTTGGTATATGCGGTTTTGAGATTGCCGCCAAGCGCTGAAAACGGGCTGGAAACAACAAACAAGACAGTGCCGACGATAGTGGTTGCGATACCCATCGGACGGGCGAGAACAGTATCGGCGACCATTGCCCCTGCACTGGGATCGTTCTCCAGTGCAAAAGAAGTGGATCCAGACGAAAACAGCATCAATATTACGGCTAAGATAATGGTTGTCGGTTTTATCGGGAATGTATGCATGAAGGCCTCCTTGTTTTTGATGACAATTAAATACATTTTACTATTTTTATTCGGGTATCCATAGAGGGTTGCATTTCTGTGGAATAATCATAACATAGTTAAAATTGATTTATATGTCAATTGATTAGTAGCATTTTATGGCCGTTTCATATTTCTCCTAAAAACAGTGTGTACGGACCTTGTTTCTTTGTTGCTGCCGGGGGGCGGACACCCGCAAGTAATTTCAGCGCATGGTGGTATTTTTGGATTCGCGACAGATCACGATCCGTGAGCTTTTGAATTCTTGAGATATCAAGATTGTCCAGCAGGTCGGCATATTTGATTTTCCGTCCCAAATCATTTGACCCGGCTCTCAGAATATACGCTTCATAAGATTCTTCCGGTTTTTTGGTAACGCTTTCCAAGGCTTCGAGAACCGTCTCGGAGAATCCGATTTCTCTGAGCTTGGCAAGAGTATAATCACTGTCCTCAATAACATCATGTAGAACAGCTGCAATCATTTCCTCCTGTGTTTTCATTTTTAACATGATTCTGAGAGGATGCAGGATATAGGGGGCGGAGGTTTTATCAAGAATACCCGCATGCGCTTCCAGTGCGATGGAAATTGCTTTTTCAAGTGTGGCCATTTTCATTTCTATTGACATTTTTTTGTAAAAAGTCCAAGGGGAATATACATTATTTTTCGATGGAAATCCATTTTTTATCCTTATTTATAACAGATCGGGTATCGTAAAGATGTTGGGAACAATTGTCAACGTGGCAGCAATCATTGCAGGGAGTCTTTTGGGTATTGCGATAAAAGGGGGATTACCGGTCCGCTATAGCAGGATATTAATGGATGCTATCGGTCTGTCCGTGGTGTTAATCGGGCTGAAAAATGCCCTGGGAAGCAATGATCTGTTAATTGTTATCCTGAGTATAGTTATTGGATGTATAATCGGGGAATTTTTTGGAATCGAAAGAGGATTAAATTTTATAGGGCGGTGGTTTGATCAGAAGCTGGCTTCATCCTATGGAAATATTTCTCAGGGATTTGTAGCAGCAAGCCTGATATATTGCATTGGTGCGATGGCAATTGTCGGATCTCTGGAAAGCGGCCTTTCCGGAAATCACCAGACACTTTTTGCCAAATCGGTATTAGACGGTGTTACTTCCATTGTCATGGCCTCAACTTTGGGTATCGGTGTAATGCTGTCATCGCTGCCTGTGCTGATTTATCAGGGAGGTATTACGCTCAGTGCCGGTTTTCTTAAACCGCTGTTGAACCCGGAAGTGATTTCCCAGATGTCTGCAACAGGCGGCTTGCTGATTATGGCCATTGGTTTTAATCTTCTTGAGATTCGAAAAATCAACGTCGGCAATATGCTTCCGGCGATATTCGTTCCGCTGCTTTTTTTCGGTATTCAGAATCTGATCTAACCTTCGCTTGGTATCAGATCGACTTTTTGTAGTTCGGGCTAAAGAAAAACCGAATTCCTGCCGATTGAATGGTAATAAGACCATTTTTGATGTCATCATAAGGGAAATCCTTTTTAAACAGAACCATTGGCGGAGGAAACGATTGTGAGATCGGCAATATTCCTTTTTTTAATGATTTTCTGTATTCCAGGGCAGGGATTCACAAAAGATTATTTGGTTGAACTCTTTGAGGAGCATTACAAGGAGACGATGATCGTCGGCGGTGGCGAGATGAAAACCTATCATACTTGGCAGGTAGCAACCGAATATGGTGATAAATTGCTGGTGATTGTAGGAGAGGATCATATTTACCGGGACTGGTTAAGACAATCGGCAATGAACCACAAGATATTTCTGATCAAAATACCCGATGGAGGGGATGACCGATTCAAGTATGATATGGCGGTGCTTGTGAATGTTCAGCAGGTCCATTCTGTCTGGGAAAAAAAATGGAAGTGTAAGGAGTGCAGGCATGGCGCCCCTCCCTTCCGCCCGCCTCCGGAAAACATCGCCCTGGCAGTTGCTCAGGAACCTTGAAAGGTTTGAATAAGATACTCCTCAAGCTCATCGAGCAGTTTCCGTTGCCGGTTCTCCATCCCTTCAGCCTGTTTCATTTCTTTTATTTCAGTCAACGCCCCGACCGGCGTTGTCCGGGCTTCACCTCTATAATCCACAATCGCATTCTCGCCGGATTTGGGGTTTATTTTTGACAGATATTGTAAAAACTCCTGTTTCAGGCTTTGTGGAAGTGCTTCCGGGAAATTTCTGGCAAGTAGTCTTTTCGCAAGTGTTCTGGTTTCAGAGGACTCGATTTGGCCAATCATATTTACCTTGGCGGAAAAGGGGGCAAGGTGAAATTTTCGACACAGTGCTTCCGTATTTTTTGTCGGGAATCCCATTTGATATAGCGCCGCATCCGCATCCAGATCAGGGATCTCAGGATATCGAAATGTTTGATGATACCTTGTAATGGCATGGAATACCTCCATATGCGATTTTATCCAGTTTGTATTTTGCCTGCATTCGGCCATTCGAATCTCCCCGATCATGGCTTTATATCTCTCAAGGGGCGGCAGAAGGATTCCGGGTTCTCCGTATCGTTTCCGGATAACCCACGTTGTTTCATGAATTGTCTCCATGTTCGTTTCCCGCAGTTCGGGAAGATCCATGCGAAGCCATAATGTCTGGTTGACATAGGGTATCGAGTTCCCGATATATAAAACAGGTGCCTGAAAGCGCATGTCTTTTCCGAATTCGCTGCCGACCATAATTCCGTGTGAATACTTCAGTTGTTCGTCATGAAATAAAGCGGGCAGACTATCTGCCCTCCTGCGATCCGTTTCTTTTACGAAATTGCCGGCAAGGTAGTTCCACATATCGGCTTCTTTCATAAAACGACGTGCTAGGGCAATCGTTGCTTCGACATCGGCAAGGGCATCGTGGGATACTCCATTTGTTAAATTATTTTCAGTATTTAGATCTTCCAGTTTGAATGAAGTTTTTCCATTTTTTTGGGGCCAGGATAACACCTTGTCCCGGTATAGATGAAACATGATGGCAATCGGAAAAATATCCATCCTGCCGCAGCCATGATGGTATTGATGTGTGTATGGCGGCAGAAGGTTGCGATGAAAAGTAAAACGGAGAAATTCGTCATCAAATCCCAGTGTGTTGTATCCAATACTGATGGTTCCGGGTTCATTCATCAGTCTGTGGATGGTTTTTGCCGCTTCATATTCGCAGGCGCCGGTCATGGTATCGGAGATGGAAATCCTGTGGGTGATGAGTGCTTTGGGAGAAACGATCGTATCGGGTCTGAGCTTTACCAGAAAGTTGTGCTTCTCAATCTCATTGAGTTGCATATCTGTCCGGATGGCGGCAAATTGCATAATTTGATCGAATGCTTTATTGAGACCGCTTGTTTCAAGGTCATAAAACAGATAGCTGTTCATGGAAGCTCCTTTTCACTTGAAAAACCTGTTGCCAGATCTTTTATTTTATTGTAGGTCTATACAATATCTTCACAATTTTACAATAATAGTTTTCTTCATTTTACATCTGAACTTGCATGGATGTCATTTCAGCAGACGGGCACTTTCCGTTTCGATTTTACGGAGCCCCTTTGCCGGCCACAAAGTCTTGATTATCAGCCGCTCCCGCAATACTTACGTGCGGGGGTTTTACCAGTATGATCTCTTGACCGGAGGCAGAATAGATTGCGAATCAGAGAAAATAATGTTGAACAGTCCGACGCGTTTGATGAAACCGGAAATCGACAATTCCAGAGAATAAAACAAACGGCTCCGGCCTTTATCCTTACGTTTGTCATTGCAATTGCTACCTGGATTGTCCTGTCCGGCAAGTTTGACATGTTTCACATGACTCTTGGCGTGATGTCCTGCCTGATTGTTTCATTTTTTTCTCATAATCTTTTGTTTTATAATACGGATATTCGAAGACTGCCATCAGCCTGGCTGCGGTTTTTATATTTTTTTCCGTGGTTGATCTATCAGGTTTTTGTGGCCAATATCCATGTGATGTATCTTGTATTTCATCCCCATATGATGGATCTGATTGACCCGCGGATCATACAGTTCAAAAGCAGACTCAAACATCCGATGTCACATTTTATCTTTGCAAATTCCATAACGCTGACACCCGGAACCGTCACCGTGCATGTATCCCTGCTCGGAAACTACTCTGTTCATGCGATTGATACATTGTCCGGCGAGGCTCTTCCCGGTGATATGGAGGAGAAAATTTCGCGTATTCTGGATGAATGATGGACGCATTTTTTTTATATTCGAGTATATACCTGAGTGCTGTTATGGTTCTGTCTTTGTACCGTGCCATTTTCGGCCCGACGGTCCTTGACCGGCTGATCGGCGTCAATGCAATCGGTAGTAAGACAACGGCGCTCCTTGTTCTCATCGGTCTGGTTTACCATCGGGTCGATATGTTTGTCGATATCGCCCTTGCCTATGCGATGTTAAACTTTATCGCGGTGCTGGGAGCATCCAGATATTTTCAGAAAATCAAAGGCCTTTACGATGAGCCCGGCAGGCGATAGGGGGAGTTTGGTATGGATATTGTTATCGGCTTTTTACTGGTTTGCGGGTTGTTGTTTTTCACCGGGGGCTCCATAGGAATCCTTCGTTTTCCTGATTTTTACTCCCGCCTTCATCCGGCAGGGAAACTGGATACCATGGGACTGCTGCTATCTCTTCTGGCCATGGCCGTTTATGTGATGATGGATTTCTCCATTGCTTCCTTTCTAACGGGTTTAAAAATATTGTTAATTGTCGTGATTGTTTTTGTCACCAGTCCGACGGCAACCCATGCTATTGTCGATGCCGGTGTGAGAGCGGGTTTGAAGCCATGGACCAAAGAAGGAGGGGGAGGCGTATGATATGGCAGGTTGAGTTTATCATCCTTTTTCTGGTGATAATCTGTGGAATCGCCGCTCTCTGGGTAAAAGACCTGCTGAGCGCTGCCATTTTGTTCGGTGCCTACAGCTTTATGATGTGTATACTGTGGGCCGTTATGGGAGCAGTGGATGTTGCTTTCACTGAAGCCTCCGTCGGAGCCGGTGTCAGCACAATCTTTTTTGTGGCGGCTGTATTTCGAACGTCACGGAGGACGAAAGATTGAAGCTTATCGGGATGATCAGCATTTTCTGGTTATTTATCGTTCTCGTTTATGGGACTTCGGATTTTTCAGCATGGGGAGATCCTGAATCTCCATGCAATTTGCATGTTTCAAATTATTATATTGAACACGCAATGTCCGATACTTCCGTTCCCAATATCGTTACGGCAATCCTGGCGGACTATCGTGGCTTTGATACCATGTTTGAAACAGCGGTTATTTTTTCTGCAGGAATCGCCTGCTTCTTTCTGTTGCGAAGGCCCAAATATGATGCCCCTGAAGCAGTTGTTTTCCGTCATATCCAGACCGGTATCACGTTGAGGATTGAAAAAGGCGGACGACTGCCGAAAGAATCGGATGAGTTTGAGCGGATCGATACGCAGTGGGTTCCCTATGATCTGGTCATACAGGTCACCAGCAGAATACTGGTCCCCTTTATCCAACTGTTTGCCCTGTATGTTGTTGCCCATGGACATCACAGTCCGGGAGGCGGTTTCCAGGGAGGTGTTATTTTTGGCGCAGCCATTATTCTGTTTGCGGTTTCCAATACCTTACGGAAGACAACCCATCGGGTCAGCGAAAAGAGGAGCGCCGTTTTATGCGCAATCGGTGTCCTGATTTATGCAGGAACCGGTGTATGCTGCCTTCTTGCCGGTGGAAATTTTCTGGACTACAGTGCGCTGAGCGGTCTTTTGGGTGTGGACCCGGTAACAGCGAGGTCTCATGGGATCATGATGGTTGAAATGGGTGTCGGGCTGGCGGTTACCATGGTGATGATCTGGATTTATTACAACCTGTCTTCCGCAGGCAAACAGCATGAAGGATTGTAGTATGGACGATATGATTGCCATCATTCTGTCAAAATATAATTACTGGACCGTTATCACCCTCATGATGATTGGTTTATATGCGATGATTGTGAAGAACAATCTGATCAAAAAAATCATCGGCATGAATATTTTTCAGACATCGATCATTCTCTTTTATGTGTCCATGGGTATGAAAAAAGATGCAACGATTCCCATTCTTGAGCATCATCCAGGCATGCAGGAACATGTTTATCATGCCGCTGATTATATCAACCCCCTGCCTCACGTCCTGATGCTTACCGCAATTGTTGTTTCCGTCGCGACGTTGGGGGTTGCCCTGTCACTGGCACTGAAAGTGTATGATCAGTATGGAACACTTGAGGAGGATGAAATCAACGCCAAGATCAGAAAAGCTTCTGTGAAATCATGACGGAACATTATTCGGTACTTCTCATCATTATGCCCTTTTTATCCGGACTTCTGATATCGATTTTCGGATGGTATGATCAAAAAAAATGTTATGCAATTGCAATTCTCTGTCTATTTCTGTCCATCATTATTTCCATCAGTCTGCTTCTGGCGGTGATGCAAAATGGGGAGCCTGTCCAGTATCGGATCGGCGGATGGGCACCTCCCTGGGGAATTGCCTACCATGTGGATTATCTGAATGGTATCGTACTGGTAGTCATTTCCCTGACCTCCTTTCTCAATCTTGCCGGTGCGCGGAAAGTGATAGAAAAAGAATTCTCCGATCGCATCGGCGCTTTTTATACGCTGTATATTCTGTTTACGACAGGACTTCTTGGAATGGTGGTAACAGGGGATGCGTTTAATCTGTACGTTCTTCTGGAAATTACCTCGCTGACCGGATATGCCCTGATCGGTTTCGGAGTGAACAGGGCGCCGTTATCGGCATTGAACTATTTATTGATGGGAACGATCGGTGCCAGTTTTTATCTGCTCGGGGTCGGCTATCTTTATATGGGGACCGGATCGTTGAATATGGCCGATATTGCTCACCTTCTGCCGGCGATATATCACTCTCGAACAGTGATGTTTGCGTTTCTGTTGATTCTATGCGGTCTGTTTGTCAAGATGGCGCTTTTCCCTCTTCATGGCTGGCTGCCCAATGCCTATTCCGATGCTCCTTCCATTTCAAGCGGACTGATCGCTCCGTTGACGACAAAGGTCATGGTTTACGTGATGATCCGGATGGTGCTGACCGTATTTACACCGGCTTTTTCCTTTTCCTTTGCTGCATTGAACAGCACAATGGTCTGGGTAGCTGTTATCGGCATTCTGTCAGGCTCTATGCTCGCACTTTTTCAGACTCGACTGAAAAGAATGATTACCTATGTCATCGTCACCGAAATCGGATATATGGTTGGCGGATTCTGGCTGGGAACCCGGGATGGAATGACCGGTGCGATTCTGCATATCGTGAACGATGCCATGATGACGCTTTGTCTTTTTCTGTCCATAACCCTTATATCATATAAGATCAAAGGAGACCGTTTTTCGGATTTCAGGGGGATTTTCCGGAAGATGCCGGTGACGATGACTGCTTTTGTCGTTGCGGCTCTTTCCATCATCGGCGTACCCCCTACCTGCGGTTTTTTCAGTAAATGGTATCTTATTTCCGGCGGTATTGCCGCAGGACATTATGGTTTTATTGCGGCCCTGCTGTTCAGCAGCCTTGTGAACGCCGTACTTTTTTTCAGGGTGATTGAAATCGGATATTTTGAACCATTTTCGGATCACGGCGCAAACAGCGGTCATGTTCCGGAAGTACGGATGGATGAGGCGCCGGTTTCCATGCTGATGCCGTTGATGATTACAGCAGCGATGCTGATTGTTCTTGGGATATTTTCAGGGGATATTGTTACACGGGCTATACAATTTGCCATACCGGCTTCCATCATTTGAGACATGTGATCCGTTGACATGGAAATCATTTATTCATCAAAACCGCTTCTGGCTGTAATGACCTCTGTTTTTGTGATTCCGATTCTCCTATCATGCCGGAATTCGAATATACGTGAGACATGGACGTTTATTGCCGGTTTCATTAAGCTGTTGATTATCGTATCCATGTTGCCGGTAGTGCTTGCCGGGAAACAGCCGGCGATAACCATTTATGAGGTTCTGCCGGGACTTGCACTGCAATTCCGGGTGGATGCTTTCGGCCTGCTGTTTGCGATCGTTGCATCCTTTCTCTGGATCATTACTTCCGCCTATTCCATCGGGTATATGCGTGGATTAAAAGAGCACAGTCAGACCCGGTACTTCTGTTTTTTTGCGTTGTCGCTCTCGGCTACCATCGGCGTCGCCTTTTCCGGGAATCTTCTGACAATGTATCTGTTTTATGAAATGCTTTCATTTTCAACATATCCATTGGTGACGCATCATCAGGACCGTGAAGCCAGAAGTTCCGGTAGAATGTATCTGGTTTATATCCTTGGCCCTTCCATTGGTTTTGTATTGCCTGCCATGCTGATTTCCTATCACATGTCCGGAACTCTTGAGTTTGCCGTTCAGGGTTTTCTGCCCGATCAGGGCAATTACACCGGATTGCTTGTATTGCTTCTGCTTTTTATATTCGGATTTGCCAAGGCGGGCATCATGCCTTTTCATTCCTGGCTTCCGGCGGCCATGGTTGCGCCGACACCTGTGAGTGCATTGCTCCATGCAGTTGCTGTCGTGAAAGTGGGTGTCTTTTGCGTGGCACGAGTCATGACCGGTGTATTCGGAACGAAACTTCTGGCCTCTTTTGAACTGAACACCGTCATTTGCTGGATTGCTTCCATTACCGTGATCACTTCTTCCCTGATTGCTTTGTCCCAGGATGGCTTGAAACGACGCCTTGCATTTTCAACGATTGGACAATTGTCCTATATTGTTCTGGGCATTGCTTTGCTTTCCCGGTCCGGAATGGAAGGCGGAATGTTGCACATTGCCATGCATGCCTTTGGAAAGATCACACTGTTTTTTTGCGCGGGAGCAATATTTGTTGCCACAGGGGTAAAAAATATCAGTGAAATGAAGGGGATTGGAAAAAGAATGCCCATCACCATGGCCGCTTTTTTCATCGGATCCCTGAGCGTCATCGGGCTTCCGCCGTGTGGCGGCTTCATCAGCAAATGGCTGTTGCTGATGGGAACGGTTCAGGCGGGACAATATGTCATGCTTGCGGTCCTTTTGACGAGTTCTCTGCTGAGCGGGGCATATTTTCTGCCGATTGTCTATAACGCTTTCTTCTGCAAGCCCGGGAACAATACATTTCAGGGTGGAATTCAGGAAGCCCCGGCATGGTGCGTTGTTCCCTTATCGGTAACCGCGATGTTTTCGATTCTTCTGTTTTTCTACCCGCAGCCTTTTTTGCAGTTGTCGCGAGTGGCTGTGGATAGTTTTCTGGGAGGACCCTGACATGGATAGCAAATTGCAGGAAAAAATGGAGCTGGTTCATGAGCCGGTGAAAGGCTACCGAACGGTTTTTCATATCGCTGTCGCGGTTGCCTTGATTTATCTGGCGTGGATTTTTTTTCGATAACTTTTCAGGGATATCATCATGAAAAAAGAGCTGAAAATTTTTGATAAACCGGAAACCGTAACCCGATTTCTGTTGGTGTTTTATGGTTCCTTGCTGGGGCTGCTGATGGTTGATTTTTTTATCCAAAAACATGCGGATTTTCCCTGGGAAGAAGTGCCCGGCTTTTTTGCAGCGTACGGTTTCATTTCCTGTGTGGCGTTTATATTTATCGCCAAAGGGATTCGGTTGATCGTTAAAAGGAAAGAGGATTATTATGATTAGCCTCTTTGGAGAGACTGGGTTGCCTCCTTCCGTTGTTTTTATGGGCGGAGCATTTTTGATACCGTTGATCAAGGGCAGATGGAAATCTGTTTTTATGCTGCTGCTGCCGCTGTTGACGTTGTATATGGTTTTTACAATTCCGGAAGGAAATCAATGGGTAATTTCTTTTCTGGATCACGATTTGATTCTGGGCCGGATTGACCGTTTGAGCAGGATATTTAGCTATATTTTTTTACTGATTTCTTTCATTGCCGTTATTTTTTCTCTCAAAATTGAAGATGATCTGCAATACGCGGCAGGTTTTGCTTACGCCGGAGGCGCCCTCGGCGTTACATTTGCCGGAGATCTTTTTTCACTGTATATTTTCTGGGAAATCATGGCCATTGCTTCTACCTTTCTAATAATTGCCGGACGAACACAGGCGGCACGGTCTGCGGCGTTCCGGTACATCATGGTTCATATTTTCGGCGGGCTCAGCCTTCTGGCCGGGATTGTTCTGTATGTGCAGAACCATGGCACAACAGAATTTTCCTATATCGGTCTTTCCGGAATCGATTCCTGGCTCATTTTTTTGGGAATAGCCGTGAATGCTGCGATTCCTCCCCTTCATCCCTGGCTGAGCGATGCATATCCGGAAGCTACCGTAACCGGTGCGGTATTCCTCAGCGCATTTACAACCAAAAGTGCGGTATACGTGATGGCAAGAACCTTTCCGGGGACCGAACTGCTGATCTGGATCGGTGCCCTGATGACGATCATACCGATTTTTTACGCGGAGATGGAAAACGATATCCGGCGTGTACTCGCCTATAGCCTGATTAACCAGGTCGGATTCATGATGTGCGGGATTGGAATCGGTACACAGCTTGCCTTGAATGGTACGGTGTCGCATGCGTTTTGCCATATTCTGTACAAGGCGTTGTTGTTCATGTCGGCAGGCGCGGTATTACATATGACGGGAAAGTCCCGGTGTACGGATCTGGGGGGGCTATACAAAACCATGCCGTTGACCTGCATGTTCTGTATCATCGGTGCGGCTTCGATTTCCGCTTTTCCCCTGTTCAGTGGTTTTGTCAGCAAGTCGATGATTCTCAGTGCAGCCGCCCATGACAAGATGGCGATTGTCTGGCTGCTGCTGCTGTTTTCCTCAGCCGGTGTAACACAGCATGCCGGAATTAAGGTCCCTTTTTTCCTGTTTTTCGGCCATGATTCCGGGATTCGGGTCAAGGAACCTCCGGTCCACATGATGATCGCAATGGGGATTGCTGCATTTCTCTGTATCTTTCTGGGGGTCCGGTATGACCTTCTGTATTCCATCCTGCCTTATGAGGTAGATTATTTGCCCTATACCGAAGCGCATGTGATGGGGCAATTGCAGCTGTTGCTGTTCGGTGCGCTGGCCTTTTGTTTAATGGTGCTGTCCGGTTATTATCTTTCCGAAATCCGTGCAATCAATCTGGATACGGATTGGTTTTACCGAAAAGGAGGGCGTTTTTTCCATCAGACAGTATCCCGCTTGCTCAATGGCATGAACGCATGGTTTCATCATGTTTTTGCAGAAAAACTTGCGGCCGGCGCTGCAAAATTTGCTGCACAGGCACCGGTACTGTTGGTGCTTTTTATTGCCACTCCGATCATCAGAAGGAAACGTGAGGATCTGGCTGCTGCAAATCGGAAAGCGGAAAGCATTCGAAGCGCCATGATCACGTTGTCTGTTCCGATTGGAATCAGCGCCGCTGCGGCCGCCCTGTTTTTCACCATGCTGTTTTTATTCATGCATCTGTAAAAGCCATTAATATGCCTGTTTGATAATCGGCATCCGGATGAAATCCTTATGGATGCTTTGCTTGAGGAGATCGTGGAATGGTAACAAAAGATGATGTCAAGGATATTGTAATTCTGAAACACCTGTCTGATGAGATGCTGGATGAACTTATGCCCCACTTGACGCTGCACCATTTTTCGGAAAGAGAGATTGTTTTCCGGGGCGGCCAGACGGCGATCATGCTGTGCCTGTTAAAAAAAGGGAAAATATTATTGGAAAAGCGCATTTCCGATAAGGTAACGCTTTCCATGGGGGGGATGCCGGAAGGTTTTTCATTCGGATGGTCGTCCATTCTTGGGGAAGAAGAGGTGTATTCTCTGGATGCCGTCTGTGCCGAGCCTTGCGAAGTACTGATGATTCAAGGAGATATATTACGGAAGATGTTTGATGACAATCCTCTCATGGGATATCGGTTTTATCAGCGCCTGATTCGTGTTGTTAAAAAAAGACTGGACCACAGGACCGAGCAATTTCTGAGTGTTATTCGAAAGCATCCGGACATTGAACTGATGTTTGATGAGTCGTAACCCCCTCATAAATTTTTTCTTTATTCTTGACATGAAATGGGGAGTTGTTTATAAAACATTTTCTTTGGGGGATAAGATAATAAATTTTTAAATTCTAAAGGAATTTTTTCTTTTGGAATCTTCCGGGAAATAGTGTGCGGTCATCGGGAATCAGGGGCAATCATGGGGTTGAAAGAATTACTGGAAAAACACAAGTCGTCCATTGTGAAAAAATGGATTGACGCTATTTTTCATACTTATCTGCCTGATACATCCCAGTTTTTAAAATCCCAGCCTGATCCGTTTGCCAATCCTGTTGGAAATGCCATATCCGAGGGGTTGCAGTCCATATTTGACGAACTGGTTTCCGACCCGGATTGGAAGAAGGTGAGGCTTTTTTTAGACCCGATTATCCGAATTCGGGCCATCCAGAATTTTACCCCTTCCCAGTCAACATCCTTTATCCTGTCTCTGAAAACCATTGTGCGGGAAAAAACAGCAAAACAGCTTGAGAATGGCAGTGAAGCGAAAGAGATCCGGCTTTTTGATGAAAAAGTGGATCAACTGCTCTTTCTGGCGTTTGATATTTATTCGGAGTGTCGGGAGCGGATTTACAGCCTGAAGGCAAACGAAGAAAAAAATAAAGTATTTAAGGCATTTAAGCGTGCTGGATTGATTGCTGAGATTCCGGAGGAACAGCCGGATCTTAATAAGTCAACTGTTTTATAATGATGAAGGTTTGGGCAGCTTGCCGGATCGCCGGCGCTGCTTGAACCCGGATAGTGAGGTACAGGTATATGAATGTAAATTATGTGGTTTCCCTCATGGCAGTCTTGTTTCTTTGTCTGCTTTCCTATGTAGGGGCTGAAATGATTGGCCTGCAGGGGCTTTTTGGGATCTGGATTCCCTACCTGGCCATTATCATTTTTATTGCTGGTTTTGTGGTTCGCATTCTGGACTGGGCCAAGTCACCCGTGCCGTTTGCGATTCCGACAACATGCGGCCAGCAAAAAACCCTATCCTGGATTGAACCCAACCGGATTGATAACCCGACGTCCAAGTTCGGTGTCTTGATCCGGATGATCCTTGAGGTTTTTCTGTTCAGATCGCTGTTCAGAAACACCAGCATGTCTTTTAACAAAACCGATACCGGGATCAAAATTTCCTATCGCTGGGAAATCTGGCTCTGGGTTGCGGCCCTGGCGTTTCATTATTCTTTTCTTACCGTACTGGTAAGGCATTTACGGTTTTTCCTGGAACCGGTGCCCCTCTGTATCCAGATTGTGGAGCAACTGGATTCCTTTTTTAGAATCGAGTTTTTCAGCCCGGTCATCGAAGTGGGGCTCCCCGGTGTTTTTCTGTCCGGCCTGGTTCTTCTTGCCGCAGTTACCTTCCTGTTTCTCCGAAGGGTATTTGGACCCAAAGTGAAATATATTTCACTTGCCGCAGACTATTTTCCTTTGTTCCTGATTATGGGTATTGCACTGACCGGTATCCTGATGCGGTATTTTTCCAAAATCGACGTGGTGAGCGTGAAAGCGCTGACCATGAGCCTTGTCACTCTTCATCCTGCGATTCCGGAAGGAATCGGAGGGTTGTTTTATATCCATATTTTTCTTGTCAGCGTTCTTTTCGCATATTTCCCGTTCAGCAAGCTCATGCACATGGGCGGCGTATTCCTGAGCCCTACCAGAAATATGACGACGGATACCCGTGCGAAAAGGCATGTCAATCCTTGGAATTACCCTGTTAAGACTCATACCTATGAAGAGTATGAAGACCATTTCAGGGAAAAAATGATAGAAGCTGGACTCCCAGTGGAAAAGGAGCAAGTGTAATGTCGGATCTTCCAAAATCAGATGAATTAATACAGATCAATCACACCCCGCCCAAAACGGGTTGGATGGATACCCCGACGGTGATCCGGAAGGGAATTTATTGCTATGCAGCAAACTATAGAAGCGTCGAAACCCTTTCCCTGCCGAATGCAAGGGAATGGAATCCGCTTGATGAGGACTGGAAACTGCCGGAAAACTGGAAAGAGATTATTCATGAAGGATTCAAGGAACGACTGGACAAATATCGGTCTTTGAAAATTTTTATGGATGTCTGTGTCCGTTGCGGGGCATGTGCGGACAAGTGCCATTTTTTCATCGGCACCGGTGATCCGAAAAACATGCCGGTTCTGCGTGCAGAGCTTCTCCGGTCCGTCTACCGAAACGATTTTACAACCGCCGGAAAGATTCTTGGCCGCATCGGCGGAGCACGGCCCATGACCCTCGAGGTATTGAAGGAATGGTGGTACTATCTGTTTCAGTGCACCCAGTGCCGAAGGTGCTCGGTGTTCTGCCCCTATGGAATCGATACGGCCGAGATCACCTATCTTGGCAGAGAACTGTTGAATCTTCTGGGACTGAATATTGACTGGATTGCTACACCGGTTTCCAACTGCTTTAAAACCGGCAACCATCTGGGGATTCAACCCCATGCCTTTAAAGATATGCTGGACTTTTTTGTTGACGATCTCGAAGAGATAACCGGAATCCGGGTGGAGCCCAATTACAATAAAAAAGGGGCGGACATTCTGTTCATTACACCATCCGGTGATGTTTTCGCCGATCCGGGAACCTACACCTGCATGGGATATCTGCTTCTTTTCGATTATCTGAAAAAAGAATACGGATTGGATGTCACCTGGTCCACCTATGCTTCCGAAGGCGGCAATTTCGGGTTTTTTACGTCCCATGAGGTGATGAAAAGACTGAACGCCAAAATGTATGCAGAGGCAAAACGACTGGGTGTCAAGTGGATTCTGGGTGGAGAATGCGGCCACATGTGGCGTGTGATCAACCAGTATATGGACACCATGAACGGACCGGCCGATTTTCTGGAGGAGCCGGTTTCACCGATTACCGGAACCAAATTTGAAAATGCCAAAGCCACCAAAATGGTCCATATCGCAGAGTTTACGGCGGACTTGATCCGGCATAACAAATTGAGACTGGATCCCAGCCGGAATGACAACCTGTCCGTTACGTTCCATGACTCCTGTAATCCATCACGGGGCATGGGGATGCTGGAAGAACCCCGATATGTCATCCGGAATGTCTGCAATAAGTTTTATGAAATGCCTCCGGGCACGATACGGGAAAATACTTTCTGCTGCGGCAGCGGCGCCGGACTGAACGCGGGTGAGGATATGGAACTGCGCATGGCAGGCGGACTTCCGAGAGCCAATGCGGTCAAGTATGTCCATGAAAAATACGGAGTCAACACGCTTGCAACGATATGTGCTGTTGACAGGGCAGCTTTCCCGGATCTCATGAATTACTGGGTGCCGGGTGTAGGGGTGATCGGTCTGCATGAAATGGTTGGTAACGCTTTAATCATGCCGGGTGAATCGGAAAACAGGGAAACCGACCTGCGCGGTGAGCCGTTACCAGGAATGGAGGAAGAAGCTGATGAGTGATAAAAAGTATATCATCGCCGGTTTGGTTGTCTTTTGCGCGATTGTCGTTCTGCCTTTTGTTTTCAACATCGGTAAGGCCGCACAGGCACCGGAACCCGAATTAACCGAAAAAGCGAAAGCTGCCGGATACTGCGTTCTGCCGAAACAGGAAATGAAGGCGGGGCATATGCAGGTACTGGATTTGTGGCGAGATACCGTCGTTAGAGACGGCAACAGAATATACAAGAACAGCAGCGGGAAAAGTTTTACCATGAGTCTTTCAAGCGGAGAAAATTCCTGCACTGGATGCCATTCCAACAAGGCTGAATTTTGTGACCGGTGCCATAATTATGCTTCGGTCAGGCCGTACTGCTGGGATTGCCATAATGAGCCGAAGGAGAAGAAGTGATGAAAAACAGCAGAAGGAGCTTCTTGAAGATAGCTGGAATTTCAGCGCTGGGAATGGGTGCAAACCCGGTAAACACCCTGCTTGCCTCTTCCGTGGAACATGTCGTCGAAACCCGTAAACACAAGGATGCATTAACCGCCGGACAATGGGGCATGGTGATCGATACCCGGAAAATACATTCTTCAGATGACCTGGAACCCATGATTGAGGCGTGTCATAAGATCCACAATGTTCCGAAAATTGAAAATCAGAACCATGAAATCAAGTGGATCTGGGAAGAAGAATATAAACACGCTTTTCCGGAAAAGGAAAACAAGTATCTGGATGAGCATACCAAGCATCTGCCGTTTCTGGTTCTCTGCAATCACTGTGAAGATCCTCCCTGTGTGCAGGCATGCCCCACCAAGGCCACTTTTAAGCGGGATGATGGTATTGTTTTGATGGATTTTCACCGATGTATCGGCTGTCGGTTCTGCATGGCAGCATGCCCATATGGATCCAGAAACTTCAATTTCAGGGATCCGCGTCCTTTTATCGCAGAGGTGGACCCGGGATTCCCGACCAGGATGAAGGGTGTTGTCGAGAAATGCAATTTCTGCGCAGAACGGCTTGCCGTAGGCAAACAACCGGCCTGTGTAGAGGTATCCAATGGCATTCTGACTTTTGGAGATCTGGAAGATCCGGAGTCGGAAGTTCGAAAACTCTTACAATCAAATTACACCATCCGACGTAAACAGAACCTGGGGACTGGCCCGGCGGTTTACTACATAGTGTGAGGTTATTATGCTTGAACTGGCTGTTAAAGGAAGCAAAAAATACTATCTGTGGGTAATGGCGCTGCTCGGTTTAATCGGTATCGGCTTTATCGTTTATCTGGAGCAGTATGACTTTGGTCTGGGGATCACCGGCATGAGCCGCGATGTATCCTGGGGATTTTATATTGCCCAGTTTACTTTTCTGGTTGGTGTTGCCGCCGGAGGGGTTATGCTGGTATTGCCGTATTATCTCCATAACTACAAAGTGTTCGGAAAGATTACCATTCTGGGAGAGTTTCTGGCGGTATCCGCTCTTGTCATGTGTCTGACCTTTATCATTGCTGATCTGGGGCAGCCCATGAGAGCGTTTAACGTGATACTGCATCCCACACCCCAATCCATGCTGTTCTGGGATATGATTGTATTGAATGGCTATCTTTTCCTGAATATTTTTGTGGGATGGATTGTTCTGGAATCGGAACGAAACGGCGTGGCACCTCCCAAATGGGTAAAACCCTTTATCTATCTTTCCGTTCCATGGGCATTCGGTATTCATACGGTTACGGCATTTTTATACTGCGGTTTGCCGGGAAGAGGGTTCTGGCTGACCGCTATTCTTGCACCCCGGTTTCTGGCCTCCGCTTTTGCCGCAGGACCGGCGTTTTTAATCCTGTTATGCTACATCATTAAAAAAACCACAAAGTTCGATCCGGGAAAACAGGCCATTCAAACCGTAGCCAAGATCGTTACCTACGGACTGATCGCCAATGTATTTTTCTTCGGCTGTGAGGTTTTTGTCGCATTGTACAGCGGGATACCGGAACATATCGATCATCTGAAATATCTGTTTTTCGGACTTCACGGTCATGGTGTGCTGGTACCCTGGATGTGGACATCCATGACCCTGATGGTTATTGCCATTATCCTGCTGGTGAATCCGGCTACCCGATCCAATGAAACGGTCCTGCCGATCGCCTGCCTCTGTGTCTTTATCGGGACCTGGATTGACAAAGGGCTTGGGATGATCTCCGGTGGATTTGTTCCCAACCCCCTTCACCATGTCAATGAGTATATACCGACAATCAAGGAATTGATGATCACGGTTGGCATTTATGCACTTGGTTTTCTGATTTTAACCCTTTTATTCAAGATCGCGGTTTCCGTAAAAGAGGAAGTCTCAGCATAAGGATTTAAAATCAGATTTGAATGCTATGAAAAGGACCATCCCTGGATGGTCCTTTTTTTTTCTGAAACAACCCCGGCATTCATGCTTGACAGGCGGGTGAGTATGAGACATATAGGAACAGGTGAACACATGCGGCCCGGTTACCAACCAAAAGGACCGGAACTGATGTACAGGCTTTGGAAAATCGGAGGTTAAACCTGTACCCATATTGTTATAATTTTTATGGAAATCCCAGACCAATCTATTATCCTTTTCATTTTTCTGTGTTTGTCTGCCTTTTTCTCCAGCGTTGAAACGGCATTCATTTCCATATCCGATATTCGGATTCAGCATCTGATTGAGCAGAACCGGCGCGGTATCCATCGTGTCAAAAAGCTGAAAGACAACTATCAACGGCTTCTGATCACCATCCTAATCGGCAACAATCTGGTCAATATCTCGGCCTCATCCATTGCCACATCCATTGCCATTCGGATTTTTGAATCCAATGCCATTGGCATTGCCGTCGGTATCATGACCATACTGATCCTTATTTTCGGCGAAATTGTGCCCAAAAATATCGCCATGGCAAAAAATGAACCCCTTGCCATTTTTTCAGCGCCGATTCTTCAGGCCCTTCAATATATCCTGTATCCTGTCATTAAAATCCTGGAAATTTTTACTGTTTTGCTGTCCATGCCGTTTGACCGGGAACACGCGGATCCCATCATCACGGAAGCGGAAATCAAGAGCGTTGTCACCCTGGGGGAAGAGATCGGCGAAGTGGAAGAAGACGAGCGGATTATGATTCACAACATCTTTCGTTTCAGCGATCTTCGAGCCGATGAGATCATGGTCGACCGGACACACATGTTTTCCATTGACTCGGAAACACCCATTGAAAAGGCGGCTTCTGATGTTGTCGCTCAGGGATATTCCCGGATTCCGGTATATAAAAAAAAATCGGATAATGTTATCGGCATATTGTATGCCAAGGATATTCTGGAAGCCATATTGAAAGGGCATCATCAGGAGCTGGTCAAGGAGATTGTCCGGCCTGCCATGTTTATTCCCGAATCCATGCTTCTGGATGATCTCCTGACAGAGTTTCAGAAGGAGCAGGTGCATATTGCACTGGTAACGGATGAACATGGCGGGATCTGCGGGCTGGTAACCATCGAAGACCTTCTGGAGGAAATTGTCGGAGAGATCTATGATGAAACCGACGATGAAGAGATCATGATCCGGAAAATCGATGACCATAAGAGTATTGTCAAAGGTGAGACGGAAATCGAGGATGTCAACCGGGAGCTGCAATTGAATTTAAGCGAAAAGGAAGACTATGAGACGATTTCCGGATTTATCCTGTCCAAATTGCGTTTCATACCGGCTGTCGGAGAGGAGCTGAAAACCGAAGATGCCATAATTCGAGTGACCAAAGCCGATGCCCGGCGGATTATTGAAGTGGAGATTGAAAAACAGTCGGATATGCCGGTGCAGGACATCCGAAATCCCACCTGATGTTCATCTGTCTTTTTCCGAAAGCCTCTCCAGTCCCATGACGATGAAAAAACCGATCACAGTCAGGATGATGGCAAGATAGACTTCTCCACTCAGTTCACTGGGCAGGATATTGCGGGAAACCAGAACATGCTCTTTTCCCCGGATGATAATGCTCTGGACGGTCTCTTTCCATGGCCAGATTTTTTGCATGGAGCCGGCCATCAGGCCGGTTAAGAAAGCCAGGGTCATGTTGTAATGTTTTTCCAGGAGGTAGCTCAGAACCCGTGAAAAGCCGAGAATGCCGATTGCGCAGCCGGCACAGAAGACCAGGATGATCAGGATATTGCTCTGGAGAAACGGATTTTTCAGGGCGCCGGTGACGAATTCATATTTGCCGAGTATCAGAAGAATGAAGGCCCCGCTGATTCCGGGAAGGATCATGGCACAGATCGCGATCATTCCGGAGAGGAAAATAAACCAGAACTCTTCCGGGGTGGATACCGGAATCATGCTCACGATAAAATATGCTGCTACGGTTCCGGAGCCAAAGCAAATCGCTGAAACAGCATTCCAGACCCGCACTTTTTTCCCGACCACAAAAATAGATGCGGCAATCAAACCGAAAAACATGCTCCAGGTCGGAACCGGATGATGGTTCAGGAGGTAGTTCATGAGCCGGGCCAGGCTGATGATGGCAATGCCGATGCCGGTTAAAAGCGAGAGCAGAAAACGGATATGAACCTCGGATAAGGCGCCTTTGATGTCCATTTTCATCAGCTTGTTGACCATGGAAAGGCCGATGGATTGAATAGCCTTCAGGAGATCGGCATAAATGCCCGTGATTAAGGCGATGGTCCCACCGGAAACGCCGGGAATGATATCGGCAGATCCCATGCAGAGGCCCTTGAAAGCGAGAAAGAATGCCTCTTTGGGCGTGGATGGTCCGGGACTGGCATCAAAAGCCTGTTTCCATGTGAGATTTTTGGGTTTCATGGTTTCCTTTTTCATATGGATAAACATTCATGCAGATAGGTATTGTGAATACCCTCCTGTATTGGTGCGAATCCTTTCATAGACCACTTTTGGAGGGCATGCAAGATGTATTACCTCCCGGATCGCAATGATCCGATCCATCGTATTTTGCATATGCGGTTCGATTGTCCGGTTTCATAATGAAAAGGTTTTCACATCTCCTGTAGCGTACAGCTTTACAATTCCGGCGTGAAAATCACCATAATCTGCTGCCGAGGGTTTGATGGCCTCATGTACCAGGTCCTGGATTTCTTCATATGACTTGCACGGCAGACCCAGTTGATGAAACAGGCGGGAGGTATAAGTATCCACCACGAATATTTCCCGGGAAAAGGCATAGCAAAGAATGGAGTCGGCGGTTTCCTTTCCCACACCGGTCCACGACAAAAGGATTTTTCGTAATTCTTCCGTGGGTATTTTTTGAAGTGCTTTGATTCCTCCTGCAGTTAAGATGTGTCTTGCAATGTTGATCAGGCGGACGGATTTTTGATTGTAATACCGGGCTGAAATGATGAAAGGCGAAAGGGTTTCCGGATGGGACATGGCCATATTGCCGATATTCAGCAGGTTTTGTGTGGAAAGGTTGATAATGGCTTTTTCCGTGTTGGTCCAGGTATTGTTCTGGGTCAGGATGGACCCGACAATAATTTCAAAGGCTTCATCATCCGAAACCACCCGTCCTTCTTTGCCGGGATAGTATACCGGCTGTTTCCCAGGCTCCGGGGTTGTGGGCCACCATCCCTGGGGTCCATATTGTTGAAGCAGGCGCCGATTCAGTCTCTTGACGGTTTCTATCTGTTTTTTGGAATAGTTCACGGTATTGCAATATGACTCCTATGGTTTCCCGGAAAGCCTATTCCGGTTATACCGGTTGAGGGTTCAGCGGTGCGGTAATGGTAAATTCAGCCCCTTCATCCGGACGGCTGGTACATTGAATGGTCCCCTGTAAAACCTGGGTTACCAGGTTATAGACAATATGAAGTCCCAGCCCGGTTCCGCCGCTGTTGCGTTTTGTGGTAAAAAACGGTTCAAACACCTTTTCAACACACTCCCGGCTCATTCCCTTTCCATTGTCCTTGTAAGTGAACCGGAGCCGCTCTCCTTCCTGCGACAGGGAGATATGAATGATCTTTTGGGATTCCCCATGAAAGCCATGGATCAACGAGTTGATGACAAAATTGGTAATAATCTGGGAAAAGACTCCGGGATAACTGTCGATTTCGAGAAATTCCGGGCAGTCCACAATCACCTGGTGCCTTCCTTTTTTTAATTTGGGCCGGAGGCTGAGCAATACCATGTCAAGGTATTCCCTGCATCGGAAAAACCTTCTGTCTTTGCTGGATTGATCCACACCGACCTGCTTGAAGCTTTGAATCAGATCTCCAGCTCTTTTCAGGTTGTTTTCGATAATGGCCGTAGCCTCGGATGCAATGGAAATGTATTTCTGCATGTCATCCATTTGGATTTCTTTTTTTGCCATACGCTCTGCCATTTTTCTGGTTTCCATGGCCAGAAAAGAGGATGCGGTCACACCGATTCCGACCGGTGTGTTGATTTCATGGGCCACGCCGGCAACCAGACCCCCCAGTGCCGCCATTTTTTCCGACCGGATCAGATGGTCCTGTGTTTCCTGCAATCGCAACAGGGAGTCTTTCAGGGACTGGTTGGTTTGTTCAAGGGTGACCTGTGTTTTTTTCCGTTCTTCAACCTCAAGCCGCAAGTACTCGCTTGCCGTTCTGATATCCTCGGTCTGCTCTCTGACAATGGTTTCCATATGATCCTGGTATCTTTTTAATGCAAGATGGGTGCGAACCCTTGCCTGAATGACGGACAGGCGAAAAGGTTTGGTGATGTAATCCACAGCGCCGATCTGAAACCCCTTTTTTTCATCATTTTCTTCGCTTTTGGCCGTAATAAAGATAACCGGTATTTTGGAGGTGCGCTTATCCGCTTTCAATCGTCTGCAAACTTCATATCCGTCCATACCCGGCATCATGATATCCAGGAGGATCAGATCCGGCGGATTGGATGACAAGGCGATTTCAATCGCCTCCGGCCCGTTGACCACAACACGGATCTTATTCTCCGGCATGAGGACTTCGCCAAGCATTTCGATATTGGCCGGTTCATCATCAACGATCAGTATATTGGGGGGGGGTATTTTATCGATCATGCATTCTTTTCCTTGTGAATGATGTGCAGGGTTTCTCTCAGCCGGTCAACTGTCTGACGGGCAGTTTTAAAGTCAAAGCGGGCGACCTGGTCTGTCAGGTGATACAATGAATCGGAAACGCCCAGACCTTCCATGCTTTGTTTCATGTCTTCCAGATGTTTTTTGGCCTGGATGTTGTTTTCGGCAATCAGTTCGGAAAGTCTGTCAAGAGAAGAAAATACGGCATCATAGTCGATCTTTTTTGAATCCGTATCCATCATCTGAACGGTAGTATGGCTCCCCCGGGGGTTTCCATTCTTTCCGGATGCTTTTCTGCTTGCACGCATCTGAAGGATGGTATCCAGCTCATTCCATTTTACCGGTTTGCTGATCCATCCGTCTTCATACCCGTAGCGGATATTGGTCTCCTCCTGTCCGGCTCTGATCAGGATCATAAAAATCAGCTCGGAAAACAGTTTTTGGGTGAGGAATAATTGAACCATGTCACGATCCAGCTTGTCCGCAATTTTACTGTCAATCAGGATAATATGAAAATTTCTTTCAGGGGTATTGTGTTTGATTCTATGGAACGCTTTTTCGCCGGAGTCCACCACTTCAACCGTATAGCCTGCTTGTGAAAGGTGCCGGCGAAATAATTTCCGGTAGGTCTCGTTTAATTCAGCCACAAGGATATTCCGACGGGGAGTTTCCCCAGACAGCACCGGATCATCCGGCTGAGCCGGCTGTTCCGGCAGGTCCAAGAATGCATTAAACCGGAAAACGCTGCCTTTTCCCGGCAAGCTTTCTACTGTGAGTTCGCCGGACATGAGTTGAACCAGCTGGCGGCTGATGGTCAATCCAAGTCCGGTTCCACCATATTTTCGGGTGGTGGAACCATCTGCCTGGGTAAATGAATCAAACAGGACCGGTATCTGTTCCGAAGGAATACCGATCCCGGTATCACGGACGGAGATGTCCAGTTCAATCTGTTCATCGGATTGCAAGGTTTTGCGGATGTGGACAAAAATTTCACCGGTATCTGTAAATTTGATTGCATTTCCGATCAGGTTGGACATTACCTGGCCAAGGCGAAGAGGATCCCCCACCAGGTATAGGGGGACATCGTTTTCCATATAGACAATCAGTTCGACATCCTTGTTCTCGATCTTGATCGTAAATGTATCGATCAGGCTGTTGACCAGATCGTTGAGGCTGAAGAATACCTTCTCCAGCCGGATCTTGCCGGCCTCGATTTTGGAGAAGTCAAGGATGCCGTTGATCATATCCATCAATGTATTGGCTGATTTTCTGACCGTAATAAGCTTTTCCCGTATTTTGGGCGGAAGTTCTTTTTGCAGGACAAGGTCGGTCATCCCCATAATGGCTGTCATGGGTGTTTTTATTTCATGGCTGATATTGGCAATGAACTGACTTTTGGTCTGGCTGGCCTTATTCAATTCCTGATTTTTTCTGTGGAGCGCAGCGGTTCTTTCCCTTACTTTCTGCTCGAGGGTTCGGTTGCTTTCGGTCAGTTTTTCATAGGATAAACGGAGCTCTTTTTTCATTTCCATGAATGCTGCAGCAAGGATACCCACTTCATCCTTCGAATGGATCCGAAAATCATCGGAGGAGGAAAAATCGCCCTGGGAGAGCCGGCGGGCAAAATGAGTCAGGTCGATGATGGGACTCAGCAGTTTGGAAACCAGAAAATAAAACATGACGATGATCACCAGCATCAGCCCTGCAGATGTCAGTATCGTGTTTTTGATCAGGTGACGAATCTGCTTCCGTATCTGGATTTTGGACAGGGCGATTTCCTGTTCCAGATATTTCGTCGTATATACCAGTTGAATCTCTCCCCATGGAGATGTACTGATCTGCAAGGGGGCGGCAATCTGAATAACCGAATCGCCTTCTTCCCTGTATTCGGTCCTGGTAATGCCCATCTGCCGGATGGCGGTTAACCGGTTTTTCTCCATCATCCTTTTTTGCATCAGTTCGGGCTTTTGCGTGTGGACAAAAATCTGGCCGGATGCATCCACCAGCAAGGCATATTGAATGTCCTGGTTTGTCCGGGCCGCATTTTTGACGGTTTCCACCGCTCCGGAAAAATTATAGGCGGCAATCTCGTTTTCGATCTGGCCCGCCAGATTGACGATAAAGCTTTTTCCGCGCTCAAAAAGGTTTTCCTTCAGGATGAAAATTCGTTTCTCCAGCTCCCTTTCGAGCATTCTTTTCTGTTCGGTCAGATGGATGGTTGTCAGAATGCTGATCAGGCAGATCATCAGAATGCTCAGAAAGGTCATGGCCTTGAGCTTGATACTCCATTGAACCGGTTTGCCGTTTCGGGTGGTTTTAGCGGTCAATCCTGCTTATCCTTTTACCGGAAAAAATCAATCGTCCGCATCGGCGGATTCAAATATCGTGTTTACCGTATCCAGGGCTTCCTGCTGATACGGAATTCCAAAAACCTTTACTTTGTCCAGGTTGACGGTAATCTGTGATCCTGCCGGATGTTGAACGTTTTCCGGAAGCACACGCCCGGCCAGGAGATTATCGGACATGACGGCGGCTTGCCTTCCAACCGTGGAATCATCCACCGCAACAATGAGTGTTGCCCCGAGTTTTGCGTATGCGGTGTTGTATGAGAAAACCGGCGTTTTGTTTGGATCACAGATCCGGATTATGTTGATCAGGTTTTTTCTGCTGGAAATAATGATCGGGTCCGGAATCAGCCAGAGAGCATCGATTTCAGGCAGTATTTTTTTCAGGGTTTCATCTGTCTGGTCGATGTCCATAACCGCTTCGCTGATGATACGGAGGCCGGACTTTTCGGCAGCTTCTTTGGCTAACGCAATCCACTGTTCATTGAATTCTCTGGAATACAGAACACCGATGTTTTTGATTTTCGGAAAAATATTTTGAAAATGCATCAGATGCATGGCCGGATGCAGTTCATTGGAAATCCCGAAAACCGTTTCTTTCCGGGGGAGTCTCCGCCAGTTGATAATGGATGAGAACAGTATGGTCTTTTCCGGAGCATGCTCGATTGCCGTCAGATAGGCATTGGTTCCAATACAATAGATCAGCCGATGCGGTCCGCGGGAAATCTTCCGGTACAGTTCCGATATTTCGCCGGAAAAACCATCAATCGTATATTCGGCCACCGGGTGTGATATGGTTTTTGTATACTCTTCTTGGGCGGCCCTGTATTTTTCGATGGAAGCATCGGAATTGAGCAGGAGGATATCCGGCTCGCTGCCGGAACCGGCAATGCCCGGGACGAGGAGGATCAGAAAAGACAGCAGAATGATTTGGATGACTCTCATTTCTCCTCCTGCTGCCGGATCAGGTTTTGGGTAATATTCAATATCTTCAAATCGCTGCTGGTCGCATCCTGAAAGCTGTCCAGTCCCAGCATGTGAATCTGTTTTTGTCCAAGGGGGGTGTCCGGCATCTCTTTGATAATCCGGATCAGCGGCCTGTTTCTTTCAATGCAGGTTGAGCGCGCGGCAAGGATCATCAGGTGGAATTCCGGTCCGGTCGCCAGGATTTTCAGCTTTTCATAGAGAACCGGTGTCAGCAGTTTGAGCCTGTCGTAGCTGTATTCGGTGATCAGCGCTGCTCCGGACATGCCGAAACCCACAGCCATGATCGCATCAATATCTTTGGGAACGGTCAATATCCTCAGCGCATCCACATTCAATTGTTTTTTATCAAACAGGTCTTTCATGACACTCTGCGTGTGCTGAATACTACTGGCAGAGGCGATATTCACAGCGGATGAGGCAAGATCCGAAAAATCCTTATCGGCGACCAGCAGTCGTCTTTGCGTATTTTTCCCGTTTCGGATTCCGATCAGAACCGGCTTTCCCTGAAATGTGCCGGCTATTCTTTTATAATGCCAGCTGGACAGCAGAATCAGACAGTTTCGGGAATGGACGATCTGTTTTTCAAATTCCGGTCTTTCCTTGACAGGCTGCAATTCATAGGGGCCGAAACGGGAAAGGTATCTGTCAAACTCCATTTTCAGCGATTTAAAATTGTTGATGCTTGTCTCGGAACTGTGAAAATAGATGAATGTCTTTTCTTCTCCGGAGAAGACCGTCGTGGAAAACCACAAAAGCAAAAACGCCGTCAGCATGACGGAAACGATTAAATGCTTGTAAAAGATGGTTTTCATTTTTGACGGAATCTTCCGTATGTTATTTTTTGACGATTTCAGGACACCGCGTATGGATGATCTTCCCATAAAACATTGATCGGGTCAATTTGAGAATCGTTTTTTTATTCACCGGCCGGATTCGGTTTTCCCAGAGCCTGGAAACATTCGGATGCACATTGTTTTGCCTGTTCCGATTCCGGGAATTTCAAAAAAAGGGAAAGTGCTTTTTCATACTGGCCGTCATTCATATAAGAGATTCCTAAACAGGTACACAGCGGCTCGCTTCCCGGATACCGGACAAGCCCTTCTTCCAGCGTTTTGATGGATTGCAGGATCTCATGTTTCTGCTGCTGCACAATACCAAGTCCCAGATGGGCATGATGATTGGGCGCATATCGCAATGCCCTTTTAAACATTTTTTCAGCGATATCCTGTTTGTCTGCGACAGCTTCGATCCTGGAATAATCTCCATGGCTGAAGGTCATGCCCAGTCGGGAATAAAAGTCGGCATGTTTTTCGTATAGTTCTTTCCGGTCAACGAGTTCAAGTGCTTCGGCATATCGATGGAGGCCTGCGTGAAATTCCGTTCTCAGTTTTTGTCCGAACGCAAGAATCAGATCCCGGGTCAGTTGGGGGTCATTCTCAAAATAGAGGATGTCTTCCTGATAATTGAGCCAGATGTCGTCATGGACGTGAAATTTTTTTTGAAATTCGGAATACAGCGCTGTTCCGGGAAACAGAGCAAGGATATAAAAAATGACGCTCAGCGGTTTGATCCGGTTCATCAGGTCAATGGTTTCCTGAATCGTTTCCCAGGTTTCTCCCGGACAGCCATAGATGATATACGCCCTTGCCAGAATGCCGAAGGAAAGGGTTTCATGAAAGGCTTTTTCAATTTGCGCTGTCCGGATATTCTTGTTCAGGCGATTTCTGATTTTTTCCGAACCGCTTTCCACCCCATAGCTGATCCGGCTGCATCCGGCAAGGCGCATCCAATAGAGCATTTCCGCATCCACATAATGGACATGGGAGATCGCCGCCCATGAGATGACCAGGTTTCTTTCCAGGATCAAGCGGCAGATTTCCATCACCCGTTTTTTGTCCAAAGTAAAGGTATCATCCGAGACATAAAAAAAGGTGATTCCCTTTTGGACAAGAAGTTCGATCTGATCCACGAAATAGGCGGCGGAGTGAAACCGGACCTTTCTCTCCCAGATTCCGGGGGAACCGCAGAACGAACAGTTGCCCGGGCATCCCCTGGACAGGGAAAGATGCTGATAGGCAAAGTACTTTGCCGGAAGGGGCAGGGCGTCCAGATCCTGGATAAACGGGGCCCTGCCTGTGAATCGAACCGTATCCCCGTCACGGAAGACAAGGCCCGGTATCCGGGGAATGTGATCCGGCTTTTGATCCCGGATGCAGGACAGGAGATGGAGAAAGGTGTACTCACCCTCTCCGATCACCACATAATCGATAGCCGGAAAGTGCGTCATTAGGTGCTGCCATAAAAATGTCGCGCCTGCGCCGCCGAAGACAATTTTTACGGAAGGGTTCAATTGTCCGGCGATGGCAGCCGTTTCAATGGCGCCCCACCGGTTCCCGTTTACGATGGAAAAGCCGATGATATCCGGATTTTCCCGCTTCAGGATTTCCGGGATTTCCGGGGAGGATTTTGTGTAATGGCAGAAATTCAGAATTTCGACAGGGTATCCGTTCTCCCTGAGCATGGCCCCGATATAATACAGACCCATGGGAATTGTTCCCACATCCTCATCATGGACACGCTGTTCAATAAAATAGGGATAGATCAGTAGTGTTTTCATCATATAAGAAATTTCCATATCCCATTTTCCCATATCGTTCAAATGATATATGGATAAGTTTTCTTGATTCCTGCAGGTCAATCGGTTATGTCCCAGTTTGCTGAAAACGGATTGGAGAAAAGAGAGCGGATACGAATGAATCGGAACGTGCTAAAATCAGATGGTCTTCTTCTTTTGACGGCGGTTATCTGGGGGTTTGCATTTGTGGCCCAGCGGGTGGGCATGGATCATGTTGGTCCGTTCACATTCAATGGCATCCGGTTTGCTCTTGGCGGGCTTTCCCTCTTACCGTTTATTGTATACCGGAAAAGACAGGAGGCATTTGCCAAGAAACGGAAAAGTACCGGGGCGGCCCGGAAATTTTTTTTCGGAAGCATGCTGGCGGGGGTTTTTCTGTTTGCAGGCTCATCTCTCCAGCAGGTCGGTCTTGTATATACAACTGCGGGAAATGCCGGTTTTATTACCGGCCTTTACGTTGTCATCGTTCCGGTGATGGGGCTTTTCTGGAAGCAGCGGGCAGGGGCCGGAAACTGGGCCGGTGCAATTCTCGCGGCTGTCGGGCTTTACTTTTTAAGCGTAACCCAGGATCTTACCATGGGAAAAGGGGATTTTCTGGTTTTGATCAGTGCCTTCCTTTGGGCATCCCATGTGCTGATCATCGGGTGGCTCTCCCCTAAGACCGATTCGATTCAACTGGCCGCGTTTCAATTTGCGGTCTGTTCTGTTTTGAGCCTTTTCACGGCGGTTGTTTTTGAAACCATGGTACCGGACAATATCCTGAAAGCAATGGTCCCCATATTGTATGGGGGCTTGATGTCCGTGGGTGTTGCCTATACCCTTCAGGTCGTTGCCCAGAAGGATGCCCATCCTGCGCATGCCTCCATTCTGCTCAGCCTGGAAGCTGTTTTTGCCGCCATCGGCGGCTGGATCATATTGAATGAAGTCTTTAGTTTTCGCGGCCTGATGGGATGCTCCCTGATGCTTTCCGGCATGCTGATCTCCCAACTGTGGCCCCGGAAATTTTCCCGGAACGGGTCTTGATTTTGTCAGGACCGGATCAGCGACAGGATATTTCCGGAAAAGATCTTCTCCTTTTTTTCCTCGGATAGGGGGAGACTGTCCACCCATGACCGGCTGTCCGCATAGCTCAGTTCGCCGGGGCGGGTTGTCCGCAGGCCGTAGGGCGCATCGGTGCCATAGAGCAGCTTGTCCGGACCGATCTCTTTTACAGCCTTTGCCACGATGTTTTTAGAAAGATAAGGGCCTGAAATATCGAGATATATATTGGGAAGATCCCGGGCCATAGCCCATGTTTTCTGAAACCAGGGGATCCCCAGGTGCGCCAGGATGAAGTTGAGTTTGGGGAATCGGGTGACCAGATTCTGAATATTGGAAGTTTCCGGACGGCTTCCCAGATGCATCAATATAGGCAGTTTCAATTCCCGGCATCTTGCCGCAACATCCTGAAGCAGGGCGCCCGGATCATAATTGTGAAACCAGGGATGGACCTTTACACCGCGCATGTTGTATTCCCGGACTCCCTGCTCCAGTTGCGCCATGACATCGGGATTGTCTTTTGGATTCAGGAACACAAAACCGATAAACCGGTCCGGGTATTGTTTCATGGCTTCGCTAACCGGTTTGTTGTCCGGGCGGGCATGGATCTGATGAAATTGGCCGCTCACTTTGATCTTTCCGGGACGGGACATGACCGCGTCTTCATAGATGGAAACCGCTATATTCCGAAACGGGCTCCGGAGGACTGTTCTGCCGAACCAGAGCAGGCTTTTGGGAACAGACGGCAGGTTTTCGCAGGCAGCGGCAAAAAGCACAATTTGATCAACCCCCCCGGCATCCATGGCCTGTATCATTTTGTCCGGAGAATTCTCATGGTCAAGATGGCAATGGCTGTCAATAATCATCATTGGAAGCTCCTGTTTACAAATGACATGTGTGGGTTGTGAAAAGATCGAATCCTGTCTTTCCGGACGATGTCAAAGCTGTTGAAACCTGTCAAGGTTCTTTTGTATTCGAATTCCATATTTTTGCTATTTTTTTATGCCGGAACTTATGGTATAAACAGATATAATTTCGTTTTGTCCCGAAGGTACTATTATCCAATCCAAACAGTCATTACACTGTCCACATCAGATTACAGTCGATACCGGCTATTGACCACATGAAATAGCGCAGGCCCGATTCGGCAAGGCATTTTTTTTGATTCATGGCGGATGCTTTTTTTCAATGATAACAAAAACGGAAATGGTGGATTATGATTACAGTGGAAACGTTTAAACAGATGGACATGCCGGAACAGCTCCGGATGCTGGAAACGATGAAGAAGACAAACAATGATGATTGTATTTCCGCATTATTGGAACTGTATACGCATCCGCTTGGGGATGATGCCATTGATTATATGGTCGGCATGACGCTTCGTGAATTGCTGATTCAAAATGAACAGGCGACTGTTTCCAGGTTGACCCATGAAAATCCGGAAATCCAAAAGCTTTGTCTTCAGATCTGCGGCCGGCAGAGCTTTGCGTCAGCGACTCCGGTTCTGCTGGATCTCCTGAAGACCCAGCAAGACAGCACCATGTTTCGTGAGCTGCTGATGGCTGCCGCAAAATCGGAATCCAAGGATTTTCTGGAGATATTTCGAAAGATGATGAGTCATCCGCAAGAGGATCTTGCCGCAGTCGCCATTGATATGATCGGAAAGCATCAGGATGAAGCTTCTCTTGACCGGCTTTGTCGGATTGTTGAGAACGGCGAGACGGATGAGAATTATAAGGTATGTGATCTGGTTACCGGTGCCGCGATGGAAGCACTGGGGCGGATTTCATCGAAAAAGGCGTTATCGTTTCTGGTTTCCAAAATCCATTATCGAAATCCCACCGGGCGTTTATTGGTGCACCAGGCGTTGGTCCGGAAAGGAAATGAGGCTGTTCCGTATTTTGCCGCCATATTGGAAGGGGAGGATACGGATCAAAAAATCATGGCAGCCAATGTCCTGGGATTGATCGGCGATAAAAAAGGCGGTGAGATTCTCATATCTGCCATGGATAAGGGGAATATCCGGGATCTGAACATCAAATATGCCGTGTATGAGGCACTGGGAAACATGCAGTTTATCAAGGGGACGGTTTTCCTGATGGACGGGCTTTCCGAACAGGACCCGCTTCTGCTCACCGCGGTGATGACCTCTCTGGATTCCCACCTGAATCCCGGTGTGGTCAAAAAGCTGATGGAATGCATTCGAAAGAACGATCAACAGAGCGGGCGGCTGGTGCAGGCAATCGTAACCGCCAAGGCCATGAATATTTTTAAAACCCTATATCCGGAGAATGATCTTGCAACGCTTCTCATGGAGACCATTGCAGCTTCTCAGGACCAGGACACGATTGATGCATTCCGGGAAAAGCTTGCCATGATGGATTCGGCTGCGGCCCGAAAAGATGCCGCAGCCTTGTCGGAAATAACCCTATCCAAAGGCGGGAAACGGGTACTGGTTGCCGATGATTCCAAGGCAATGCTTGCGTTTTTCCGGACAACGCTTTCCGGACTCGGACTTACCGTGGTAACCGTGGAAAACGGAAAGGCCGCGATGGATCTGATCAGCAGGGGAGAATCTTTTGATCTGATCCTGACGGATATGAACATGCCGGTCATGGACGGGATTGAGTTTACGCGTCGGACCAGAAAACATTCCGGAACCCGGAATACACCCATCGTCATGATTTCCACGGAATCGGAAATGTCGCAGGTCGACCTGGCAAAAGAGGCCGGTGTGAATGGTTTTTTAAACAAGCCGTTTACCGGTGACAAACTTCGGGAAACCATTGCAACGTATATGGGATGACGGAGCCGGGACTTTTCAGGGCGTCTGAACAGCCGTCCGCAGTGCTTCCAATCCGATTCGATCAATCATCTTGCCGATCCGCTCCAGTTTTTTACCGTTCTCCTGATAGAATGCCACGACCTTCCGGATAGCGGCGATGGCATCTTCAGTACGGAGATCTTCGAGAAGAACTTCCGCCAGCCTTGGCTTGCTCGCACCTGCGCCGCCCACCATCAGGGCCCAGCCGTTTTTTTTCCCCACCAGCCCGATATCCTTGATCCATGTCTCGGCGCACTGGTTCGGACAGCCGCTTACGCCCATTTTTGTTTTGCTGGGCAGTTCAAGGCCATGATAGATTTCATCCAGTTGCATTCCCATGGCCAGGCTGTCCTGCTGGCCCAGGCGGCAGAACTGATTTCCCGGACAGCACTTGATGCTGCGGATGCACAGGCCGACAGCATGACCGGGTGTCATGCCAAGATCCTGCCATATGGAATCCACATCTTCCTCTTGGATGCCGATCATGGCAATTCTGGCGGCACTGGTGATTTTCAGGGCCTGAATGTTATATTTTTCAGCAGCATCGGCAATTTTCCGGAGCAGGTCCGGCGTGATGACACCGCAGGGTACATGGGGTGCGATTGCATAGGTCTGTTTGTCCCGCTGAAGAATGACACCCTTTTCTCCATCTTTTAACATGCTGATTCTCCTTTACGGCTGTTTCCCGTATATACAATATCATTTGGGCAGCTGGTCATAGAAGTATACCATCAGATCCGAACGGGTGACCATTCCGATTACATGACCGTTTTCAATGACCGGCAGATGCCCGACTTTTTTGGTGATAATCTTCCGCACCGCCTGCATCGGGCTCATGCCCGGCTCGATGGTGACGATATCTCTGGCCATGAATGCCTTGACCGGGGCTTCCCACTGATCTTCCCGTTTGAGCTTTTTAAAATGGGTCCGGGTGATCATGCCCACCAGTTTGCCGTCATCGATCACCGGTGCGCCTTTGAAGTTGTTTTCCCGGAGCAGTTTGCGGAGCGTTTTCATTTTCAGCTCCGGAGATACGGCCAGTACCGGGAAGGACATCAGGTCGGAGATCCGTATGGATGACTGATTGTGATTTTCAATCAGATCCAGGATCAGCTTTTCAATGCTGTGGGGCGGAACGGATTTGAGCAGGGCCGATCCGGCGGATGGATGGCCGCCGCCCCCCAGATGACCCATGATGACCGCCATGTTCGGCCCGTCTCTTTTGCTTCGGCCGATAACAATGCAGCGTTCCTCTTTTTGGGGAAAGATCCCGAAAGCCGCATCGACCCCGATGGTTTCCGTGTATTTCTGGACTACCTGGGCCAGGGTATCCACATGGCCTTCAATGGGCTGAATGTTGATACTGATCGAATAACCGTTAATATTGACGGTTTTTACATTCTGCAGCATCTCAAACAGAATTTTTTTCTGATTCCGGTTGAATATTGCGGAACCCATCAGGGAGGAAACAATATCAAGGTCGGCCTTGCATTCCAGAAGATAACCTGCGGCATAGACATCCCGGGGGGTTGTCGAGCTGAAGGCCAGATTCCCGGTGTCTTCATAGATACCGGCCAGAAACAGGGTGGCAATCATGGGTGAAATCTTGATGTTTCTGCTTTTGATCTCTTCCGTCATGGCGGTGATATTGGCTCCCAGGACCTCCTGCCGTTTCCGGGAGGCATTGATGTTGCCGATGGCGGAATGGTGATCCCAGAGATGGATCACAAGATCCGGTTTTTCCTGCAGCTTTCCTAATCCATCCAGCCGTTTCCACTGATTGGTGTCCACCACAATGAGTTCCGTAACGTCGTCCAGGTCGATTTCATCGGCTGTTTTGATATCCAGCATGCGCTTGTGCGCGGTCAGAAAAAAGTTTACATTGGGATTGATCTGTTTGGAAAGCACCGGCACCGTGTCCGGATACAGCAAGGTTCCGGCGACCACCGAGGCCAGCCCGTCCAGATCGGTATTGCGGTGAGTGGTGACGACTTTCATTCCATTTCTTCAATCATGTTTTCGTTTTCTTGTCAACGAAAGGCGGATCACGGATGCGGATTGTCATTCACCGGTTTCGCGCTATGGTTCCACGCGCAGCAAAACGGTTATGGCATTCATATGTTTCCGTCAGTGAATTTTTTTTTTCATAAACCGGTAAATTGTATTTCCACAAATCGCTATGGCTGGTAATAGATATTGTCGCATGCAATATATGAACATGAGGAAATTGTGAATGGTTTTTAATTTGTCCGAATATTCCATGATACCCGGCCATGTTCCGGCATCCGGAAAACCGGATTATTTTCAGAAAATTCCGAAGGTCATCCGGCAGACCATGAAGTCCAATCATGTTCCTTCCATTATGAAAGATTTTTCCGATTCGTGGATGGAAAACAATCCGGAATATGAATACCGGTTTTATGATGATGACGCGGTTGTCAATTTTATCCGGAGTGATTTTCCGCAATTTCTGAAAGGATATCAAAAGATCAGATACGGCGCATCCCGGGCGGATCTGTGGAGGTATCTGGTAATCTATCAATTCGGAGGGGTGTATGCGGATCTGGATTGCAGATGCCTGTTTCCTCTCCGCACATGGATCAATCCGGATTCCGAATATGTGACCCAGTTGGGTGTCAACCATGACATCTGCCAGTGGCTGATCATCAGTGTGCCGAAAAATCCCATATTCCTGAGGGCTGCTGAAAAATCGATCCAAAATATTGAAAACAACAGAACATATTGCGAATATCGGGGTTTTGAAAGCAGGGACCGGAAGATAGAGATCCGGAACGCCCCCCTTATTAAGGTCAGCGATCATGTGATGGGATTGGCCGGACCTCCCATTTTGCAGGCGGCTGCCGAGGAATGCCTGGCGGACGGATCGCTGGATGGGATATTGCCATTCACACAGGTTGTCTGTTCGTCCAGGGGAAAGTCCTGCCAGATGAACGGCAATGTCCTGCATGACCATGGCCATCCGGCGTACAGGAAGGCCCTGAAAACATTAAAAACACCGCATTATACCCATGGAAGACATCTGGCGAGGATTATCGGCAGGCTGCGCTCTTTTGGAAAAAACAAGGCTGTTCCGGACGGTCGGGCAACTCGGCCCGGATACGCTGGAAAGAAGAACAGGAAACCATGAACGAATTTTCATTATACAAAACCATGCCGGAAGACCGGCGTCTCAAGCTGATTGCCGCCAATCTGGCCGAATATGAATCACAATCCGGAGAGTTGTGCTGGATAAGCGAGCCGCAGGTTTTGCAGGCCGAAGAAGATCGCATACGCTGTCTTGCGGCTATCTCCCATGCCGTTGAAATGGCCTTTCACCAGACCAAGCCGAGGCTGGGGCCGTTATCTCCCGGATGCGTCATCTGCGGTGAGGGAGGATGGTCCTGCCTGTTTATCAACGGCAAGTGCAACTGCCGATGTTTTTATTGTCCGACAGCTCAGGATGAGATCAGTGTCCCTACCACCAACCGCATCCCCTTTGACAAACCTTTGGATTATGCCGACTATGTGCATTATTTTGATTTCAGGGGTGTCAGCATCAGCGGCGGAGAGCCCCTTTTGACCCTTGACCGGACCCTGAAATACCTGAAAGCCGTTCGTCGCAGAATGGGGGATGATCTGCATCTCTGGATGTATACCAACGGCACCCTCCTGACCCGGGAGATTGTACGGCAGTTGAAGGACGAAGGTCTTAATGAAATCCGGTTTGATATCAGCGCAAAGGATTATTCGCTTGAGAGACTGCAAATGGCTGTGGGGCACATTCCTGTTGTGACGGTTGAAATTCCGGCCATTCCCGAGGACATGGAAACCGTCTCGAATCTGCTTTCCGTCCTGCATAATACGGGCGTCAATCACCTGAACCTGCATCAGCTTCGTCTGACGCCTCATAATGCGGAAAACCTGACAGGCCGCAATTACACCTTTCTTCACGGCGACAAGGTTACGGTGCTGGAATCCGAACTGATGGTGTTGAAATTGATGGAGATTGCCATTGCATGGGGAGTGAAACTTCCCATCAACTATTGTTCCTATGTTTACAAGCATCGGTTTCAGGGGGCTGCTGCCCGGAAGCGCAATGCGTGTTTTATCCGGAAAGACTATGAGACCATTACCGAAAATGGTTTTATCCGCACCATGGCAATGGTCGGTGATGCTTCGGTTATGCAGCAAAAGGCCGGTCAACTGGCGGCTCAAGGAGTGGATTCCCGCAGGTGGAGCTTAACCGGAAACAAGACCTGCCTGTATTTCCATGAACAGCTCTGGCCTCTGATTGATTTTTCCGGGGGTGATTTGCAGCTCGGATATGCCGAGGCGGTTTTAAGTCCCTGCGTTTCCTACCATCATGCCTTTAAGGAGGTGCGCGTCAATCCGGCAAAAAAAATCGTGATCGAAAGGCGGACCCATGCCGGCAACCTGCGTCTGAATCGTGAACAGCGAATGGCTTTCGAAAAAGGCGTCATTTGCCGGGAGCCGGAAGCAGGGAGGGGCGAATCCCTTATCCATATGCCGTTTTTCCCGTTTGAGTTTATTCCTGCCGGACTTCAGCCGTATTTTTGAATTGTTTATTTTGTTTTGCGGAAAGGCTTTACTTCCTTTTCCAGAAAATCGTTAAAAAAGGCCTCATCCAGAGGCGCCTGCCCATTGTCCTGCATTTTCAGGGCGCACTGCCGGAAGCCTTCCATGAATTGACTGCGCTGCCGAGCCATGCGGCCCAGAGGAAATGCCGGAGGAACAATCAATCCCCTGGGCAGGCGGCTATTCTTCTGGACACCGCGGGGGCGGAGCTCATGGGCCGGCAGGTCCCGGAAAACATCCTGACCATATCGGAGGATATACAGGAAAGAGTGATGGGTGGAGATGGCGCCGTTCCATGGATAGTGATCCAGGTAGTACATGGAAGACAGGCGGGCGATTTCATCTTCAGCATATTGAGAATCACCGGTTTTTTGATTCCTGGTTTCATACAGGGGAAAGAGCCGGAAGTCGTCTCCCCGGCAGAAAAAGATCCGACTCAGGCCGTACTTCTCCGGACAGGCGGCAATATCCGATCCTCCTGTCAGGCCAAAGCGTCCCAGGATAAACAGGTCAACGGAAGTCAATTGGTTTTTGATCAGCCTCAGGGTGGCTTGCAGCTGTGATTTTTTTTCTCCGGGATGATCGGTAAAGGCCATCCAGGCGGTGGCAATGCCGGCATTGTGGAAAGCGTTGTTTACCATGCGGATCTGTCCGGCGGTGATGCCTTTGTGCATGCGTTTGAGCAGTTCGTCCGATCCGCTTTCAATGCCGAATGCAACCGCCCGCAAGCCCGACCGGTAGAGCAGGCGGCAGCGCTCCGGAGTATAATACGGCTCAATGCGAAAATCAGCCGACCATTTGATATCGGTTTTCCGGGCAATCAGTTCCCGGGCCAGGGCGATGGCGAATTTAGGGGAAAGCACATCCACGGAAAGGTAGAAATTCCGGACATTGTAGGTTGCGGCCAGTCCGGCCATCGCCTCTGCAGCTTCCGCTGCTTCCATTTCCCGGTAGCCGTGGTTTCCGGAACGGTTCAACCCGTAGTCGCAGAAGGAGCATCGATTCCAGTAGCATCCCCGGGTGGGTGCAAACAAAAGGGTGCGGCTCGGCGCCAGATAGCTGTCAAGATCCAGGTCCGCGTAATCGGGCAGCGGGCTGTGGGCGATATTGGTAGTTAGAACCGGGCCGGTGTGCAGTTCGCCGGTGTCAGGCTCACGAAGCAGCAGGTTGGGGATTTCCCGGAGTGCATGGAAGCGTGATCCGGCATCTTCATTGGAACCAGGGGCTGCAAGTGCCCGGATCAGCTGAACCACGGTTTCCTCTCCTTCAGACAGACAGGCGGCGTCCGCGAGAGCAAGCAGTTGTTTTTGAACTGCCGTGTTTGCATGACGCAGGATGTATTGGACACATGTGCCGCCCAGCACAAGGAATGCCTTTGGGCATTTTTGACGCAGCAGATGGAGCAGATAAAAAGTTTCGGGAATCTGGCTGATGAATGTCAGGGAAATGCCCACGATCTGTCCGGGCAAAAGAGGGTGTTTGTCCAGAATATCCCGGTAGAATGCATCCAGAGGACTTTTCCGCTTCCGGAAATAGCTTTCCAGAAGATCGATCCCCCAGGGTACGGCGGCATGGGATGCCCGGTTAAAATGAAAATGGTAAGGGTAATGCAGCGCGCTCAGATAGGAAAAGGTATCCTCAATCTGGTTCCGCGACTGCCGGTACCGGGCGGAATGGTAAAAATCCCTGGAATCCTGAAGGGTTTTGATTGCCGTACCGGGCGAGGCCAGGCTCCGGACGGCCGCCGGCCTGGCCTCTGCCATGGCCAGATAGGCCAGCTGGTCCATGCCGCCTATCCGTTCCTGCCGGTTCAGGTCTGCAAAACGTTCGGCCAGCTTTCCGGCACTGTCCGCCACCTGTCCGGGGGAAAGCAGATAATGGGTGGCGGAAAGGTTCAGGTCCGCAACCTCAGCATCCAGTCCTCTGGATCGCAGATACCCTTTCAGATACGGCAGCGAAAGGTAAGGCTGGGTCGGATCGGCAAAGGGCGGATAGATAAGCCATGGTTTCATGCCACCCTGTTATCATTTCCAACGGAAAATAAAAAGGGAGGTTCTGAAAATTATAAGAACGCTTCGACCTTTTTATAGGCGTCATCAATGAGCTTTTTGTATTCTTCACGGCCTTTTTTACAGGCACCGAGCCAGTCCTGTATGGCTTTTTTCCCTTCTGCCGGTAGCCATGCAGCCTGATCAACCAACGAGTTTCCCATGGTTTCCATCTGCTCCTGAGCCATGACAAGGGTGCTGAATGCATTGTTGAATGACGATTTGTTGAAATTGAGCATCTGCTTGAAAATCTGTTTCTGGTCCATCTCCTGTCTCCTTTTTTTTATGCCGCTTCAGGAAACCTCATGCTTGCAGCGGGTTTCCTGAAGCGATTCGGTGTCTGCCGTTGTATTTCTTTCGTGATTGAATCTGCATTTAGTGGGCTGCGCCGAGAAATTCCTCAATCCGATTAAAACCGGCATCCACGGCCTCCTTATACTGGTTCAGCCCCTTTTTATAGTTTTCCGTCCAGGTTCCGATCAGGTTTTTTCCCTCTTCCGGGACCAGGTTTGCCTGATCCAGAATTGTTTTTGTCGCTCTTTCCGCCTGGTCCTGGAACAGTACGACAGCCTGGAATGCATTGTTAAAAGCATTTCGCTGAAAATCGACGGCCTGTTTTATGAGTTTTTGATTTTCCATGACTATACCTCCCGTAAACTGATTCATCAAGATTGTTTGTCAATACTTGCCTGTCCTGTCTCACTTATTTGGTTTTTCTGGTTTTGCCTGCTTCCGCCGGCTGGGTCTTTGGTGAAAAAAGCTGCTCCAGACTGACCCGGCTTTCTTCCAGAACATCCTGGATGGCCTGCCGGCTCCTTTTAAATTCATTGGTCCATTCTTCAATGAGGCGTTGACCTTCTTCGGCAATTCCATTTCCCTGTTCGATCAAGGCCCGGACATTTCTTTCCGTCTGGTTCTGGAGAAGTGTCACAACGCTCCATGCATTGTTTGCATTTACCCGGTTGATATCTGCGATTTGTTGAGCAAAGGCTATATTTTCCATGTTGTACCTCCATTGTTTTTTTGGTTGTTGCATTTGTTCTTACCGAGAAGATAGGGATCAAATATTTGGTGTCAAGCAAAAATATTGCAGTGCACCATTTTAATGAGGATGGTATTTGGGGGTGAGCTGGATGCGAATTATTATTTTTAGCTATAAAACAATAAGTTAAAATTCAGAAATGGGAAATTCGTTGACAGAGTCGGTTTTGGGTAATATTATTGTTGCATAGCAATAGAAGTCGAATGGATCTTTCCGTACTAATAAGGAGGATGTCTATGAACAATTCAAGTCAGATTTCAAGTCCGATGAAACCGGTAAATTATCCGGGTTCATTGATGGATTATATCGTGGATGCCGGTCAGCGCTCGGTTCTCTATCTCGATGTTTTAAATCAACGGGGGAACAATTACCTCAAGCATATTCAGGATGGGAAACCCCCTGTATTGACGTTTGATTATGAAGTCATCATTCATGGTAAAGCCTTGACTCCGCCAGTGAATTTTTCCCTTGCCCGTATCTGTGACCGGCGGAACGGAGGGGAGAATAAGCGGGACGCGATCCGGGAAAAACGGACGCCTCTTGCCGGCGGTTCGGTGGATCATACGGCTGACAAGCGAAAAAAACGCCCGATCATTATTGTTGACCCGCGTGCCGGTCATGGGCCGGGAATCGGAGGCTCCAAAAGAGACTCGGAAATTGGAATGGCATTGGATCAGGGATATCCGGTGTATTTTATCCTGTTTGATGCCGATCCCATACCGGGCCAGACATTTACGGATGTTCATCAGGCTCAGATTGCCTACATTGAAGCGGTAATATCACATCATCCGGAAGCGGAAAAGCCGGCCATTATCGGAAATTGCCAGGCAGGATGGGCTGCGGCACTGATCGGTGCGGACCGGCCGGATATTGTCGGGCCAATGGTCTTCAATGGTTCGCCGTTGTCCTACTGGGCCGGTGTGGATGGGAAAAATCCCATGCGGTATCGCGGCGGGCTGGTGGGCGGAGTCTGGGCTGCTTCGTTGTGGAGCGACCTGGGCAACGGGGTGTTTGACGGGGCGCATCTGGTTTCCGGGTTTGAGGCGCTGAATCCGGCCAATACATACTGGAATAAACCGTACAATCTGTATTCCCATGTGGATTCGGAAAAGCAGCGGTATCTTGATTTTGAACGCTGGTGGAATGGCTTTTTCATGATGACCCGGGAGGAGATCCATTATATTATCGATAATCTCTTTGTCGGCAACAAACTGGAAGAGGGAAAGCTTGAGCTGGGCGACAGAAAGATCGATCTGAAAAATCTTCAGGCACCGGTGCTTGTCTTTGCCTCCAGCGGAGACAATATCACGCCTCCGCAGCAGGCCCTGAACTGGATTGCCAAGGTCTGGAGATCGGAGGAAGAGATTAGGCGAAGGCAGCAGGTGATCGTATACCTGCTGCATGATACCATCGGACATCTCGGCATTTTTGTTTCCGGCAAGGTTTCGAAAAAAGAGCATAAGGAGATTATCGCCAGCATTGATCTCATCGAATACCTGTCACCGGGATTGTATGAAATGGTGATTGAAGATCAGGAGGCGCAGGGGATTTACAATGTGCGTTTTGAGGAAAGGGGTATCAAGGACATCCTTGCACTGGATGATGGTCTGGGCGATGAGGAGGACTTTCGTTCGGTGGCAGCCCTGTCGGAGTTCAACGATTATTGGTATCGGACAACGGCAAGCCCCTTTGTCCGGATGTTCATAAACGAGGGAACGGCTGAACTGATCCGGCAGCTTCATCCCCTGCGCATGGCATGCACGGCGTTTTCCGATGCCAACCCCATGATGATGCCGTTGAAGTTCATCATGCCGATGGTGGAGGAGAACCGCAAGCCGGTATCTCCCGACAACCCTTTTGCCGTTCTGGAAAAAAATGCGGCAAAACTGATCTCGGATTCATGGAATCTGTACCGGGATGTGCGGGATCAGGCCCAGGAGTTCTGGTTTAAAACCATGTATGGAAATCCGTGGATACAGTCGATTTTCAAGCCTGAACCGGGTAGACGGGAAGCGGAAAGTGTCTGCGATCCCCAATGGCTGGAAGCGGTGGACAAGGGCGGGTTTGCGGAAGGGGTAGTCCGCATCATGCTGAAAATGGCCCATGCAGGAGAAAGCCTTCAGAGAAGGGTTTTGCAGGCATATGATGATGTGATTGAAACCGATGACCGGTTGAAAATTTTAAAGGAGCCGGAGTTCAAGAAAATGATCCGGCAGCAGTCCTGTATTCTGGTTGCCGATGAAGAAGGAGCGTTGAAAGCGCTTTCCATTCTGATTCCGGATCAAAAGGACCGTGCAATTGCGTTGAAAATTGCCGAGCGCATCGCCCTTGCGGATCAGGCAATCACGGAACAGGAGGAAAATATATTGAAAACCATCCGTCAGGCGCTGGCGGATAACTGATCTTATGGAGCAATGAAAAAAATGGCCGGGGGGAGAGAAAGCGTAATCCTCTTCTCCGGCCATTTGACATTTACAATCAAAACCAACCGCACTCCCTGTTCTCGGCGTTATTCAAGAAATTCCATTTTTTTTCATCCGTAAGCATATACCGGCTTTTGTGTAATGATTTTCCTATATCCGGACCATACCCTTCCATTCAGGACGGTTACGTCCGGCAGGGGCATCTTTTTTTATTTTTGATTTTAATTGGTTATATTATCATTGCGGGTTTTAAAATTGTCTGGCACTGCTATTGCTTTGTTGACCGTCAATCACGGCAGTTCGTATAAGAAAGTTATGTAACAAGAACCGACAACGATCAACGAAGCTGCTTTTTTAAAATATCGGTCAGCAGGAGTTGATAAGGAGCCAGATCATGAAAACAAAAATCAAATTCTTTATTTTTTTAGCCGTTCTTTTTTTAGCCAAAAATAGTTTTGCACTTTCTTTTACCCAGGATTATTGGACGCCCACCGATTTTACTACCGGTGATAATGGATCCGCTTTTTTTGTTTTATCTGTTGAGATCGCGGGTTATGAGTCCGATTTTGGTTTATTCACGGTAGACGATATCGCCAACCCCACCACAATCGTGGAAAAATTGCTGGTTTTCGAAGCCAAATCCGAACCGTTTTCCGTTGCAAACGTTTATTTTAAGCAGGATTCCGATGGATGGTGGGCCAAATCCGATTTTGAAGACTGGCAGCTCTTTGATCGGTATTTTGGTTTCTATTACGGGGTATACACCGGCGGCGCAACTGATACAACCCTGGACTACCTATGGTATACGGATACAAGGTTCAACAGTTATGCCAACGGCACTCCTCTGGATACGACAATCGAACATATCGCCACGGATTGGAACGGTATCGACACGGTCGGCATTTACCTGGATGACCAAAGAGGCGGTGGCGATCGTGACTGGAATGATATGACGATTATCGGCAATGATCTGGCGCCGGTTCCGGAACCGGCCACGCTGCTGCTTCTGGGCACCGGTTTGCTGGGCCTTGGGGTTGGTCGGAAAAGATTTTCCAAAAAATAAAGAATACATTGCACCGGCAAAAAAGCGGGAGGTGAATGCCTCTCGCTTTTTTGCTGTCCGCAGGTTGGAACAAAACAGTCCTCACAATGCTTCCAGCGGAATCAGAAAGTCAGTTAATTTTACAGCAGTGCATTGGGCAGATAGCACACACCGCTTTCCGGACGGTCCAGTCGTTTGGTGACATAGCAGCCGGGCGCATCTTCCAGGTCCTTGAATTTTTTGCCGCTCAGTTTCCGTGCGGCAACCATTTTACCGGCATATGCCTTGTTCCATTTGAGCCAGTCCAGCCACCAGGATTCTTCATGAAATTCAGCATGGTTGAGCCACTCTTCCGCGGATTCCGGCAGGTTTTCGCTGGTCCAGTGGCCGTATTTGATTTTGTACGGCGGATTCACGATTCCGGCAACATGGCCGGAAGCTCCCAGCACAAAGCGCACCGGGCCGCTGTGCAGTTTTGTTCCCTTATAGGTAGACTGCCAGATGGCGATATGGTCTTCCCGGGTGGAGATGAAGTATGAGGGATTGGTGATTTTCGAAAGATCAATAGACACATTGTTCAAGGAGATGCCGCCGGGTTCCCGCAGCCGGTTGTGGAGATACATGTTCCGAAGGTAAAAGCTGTGCATTCTGGCAGGGAGATTGGTGGAGTCGGAATTCCAGAAAAGCACGTCAAACGGCACCGGGCTGGTACCTTTCAGGTAGTTGTTGACCACATAGGACCAGACCAGGTCATTGGCCCGCAGCATGCTGAAACTGTTGGACATGGCACATCCGTCCATATAGCCCTGCTCGCTCATCTGTTTTTCAAATGCGGCAATCTGCTCCTCGTCGATGAATACACCCATATCGCCGGGGTTGGAAAAATCCAATAAGGAAGCCATGTAGGTGCAGCTTGCGATCCGGCCGCCTTCTCCTTTTGCCTGAAGGTAGGCCGCAGTGCAGGCCAGAAGGGTTCCTCCCATGCAGTAGCCGATGGCATTCACCTTTCGTTGCTTCGTAACCCGTTCGATGGCATCCAGTGCCGTGATCGGGCCCTCCAGCATATAATCCTGAAAGTCCTTATGGATGAGGGTTTCATCCGGATTGGCCCAGGAGATCATGAAGACCGTGTATCCCTGATCCACCATCCACTTGACCATGGAATTTTTTTCCGTAAGGTCCAGGATGTAATATTTGTTGATCCAGGGCGGAATGATCATGACCGGATTTTTGAACACCGTATCGGTTGCCGGCGCATATTGGATCAGCTGCATCAGATCATTCTGAAAGATGATTTTTCCCGGTGTCATGGCCAGATTTTTACCGACCTCAAAAGCATCCAGATCCGTCATTTTGATCTGGAGCTGACAGGGGCCCCGGTCCAGATCATCCAGAAGGTTGTTCAGCCCCTTGAGAAGATTTTCTCCCCGGCTTTCCAGGGTCAGTTTCAGGAGCTCCGGGTTGGTCATGAGAAAGTTCGAAGGAGATATGGCATCCAGATACTGGTTGGTATAAAATTCAACCCGCTGTCTGGTTTTGTCGTCCAGGTCATGGATATTCTGAATGGTATTCCGGATGGAGCGGGCCGTCAGCAGGTAGCTCTGTTTGATGAAACTGAACATGGGGTTTTTGTCCCATGCTTCATCCCGGAACCGTTTGTCGGGTTTCCCGTTCTGTGTTTCCGTTTCCACGGGCCCGCCCAGCAGCTGGGCGGCGCTTTTCTGAATTAAGCCCCAATACTCCTGCCAGTAGGTCATCTGGGTATCGAACAACTGCGCCGGATTGGACATCAGTCTGGACGTCAGTTCCTGGAAGCTTTTGCCGACAACCTGGGCTTCGGTCTGATCGATGTCCTTGGACTTGTTTTTCTTTTCAACATATTTTTCAACCAGCTTCCGGCTTTTTTCATTTACTTCGGCCATGATTCCAGACAACTTGGTGATGTCAAACGGGTTGGCAAACGGGTTTTTCTGATCGGCCATGGGCATCTTTCCTTTCCGGATTTGGGTGGGTTGGAGCCACAAAAGGTTTTTTCATTTGCATTTACTATAAGGCTTAAATAGAATCAAATCAACTGTACCATAATTCGTTTTTTTAAACCCGGTAAAAAGTAAAATTCAGTCCGGATCACGGAAAATATCTTTTCATCTTCAGAATGATCCATTAGGGTGTTTCTGATTTGAACTGATCATGATCACAAAAAGGAGGAAGGGAATGAGAGGTATTCGTGTTGCAAGGCGGAATGTGCTTTTGGGAACGGCCCTGATGTTTCTGATGACCGGTTGTACGTCCTTTAAGGAAAATATGATGGTTAATACCGCAAAGCTTATGGGGAAACATGGGAAAAGTGTTGTCAACCGGTATCCGGATCCGGAGCAGATGCGTGCCGCCATGCCGGTCATGATCATTCAGTCCGACATGTTCCTGGAAATGGCCCCCAATGATCCGGAACTCCTTTTGTCCGCCTCGGAACTGAACGGCGGATACGCCATGTTTCTGCAGGAAACGGATAAAAAACGATCCGCCGCATATTATGAAAAAGCAAAGAATTATGCGCTTCGCATCCTGACGAGGAACGAGACATTTCAGGAAGCATTGGGCCAATCGGATGAAGAATACCAGGAAGCCTTATTGTCCTTTGACAAGGAAGATGTGCCGGCATTGTTTGCCCTGCTGAGTGCGACTCTCGGGTGGATCAGCACATCATCGGCGGACAATCCTGCAGCCCTGCTGGACCTGCCCAAAGTGGAGGCCATCATGGACCGCATCATGGTCCTGGATGATACCTACCGGTATGGCGGCGTTCATGCCGTGATGGCGACCTATCATTCCGCAAGACCGGTGATGTTCGGCGGCAACCTGGAAAAGGCAAAGTTCCATTTCGAGGAGGCTTTCCGGATTTCCGAACGAAAATATTTAATGTGGCTTGTCTTTTATGCCAAGTATTATGCATTCTCGATTCAGGATCGGGATCTGTTTGTCGGCACATTGCAGGAGGTGCTTGACGCTCCCGGCAACCTTCTTCCGGAGCAGAACCTGGCCAATGAAATCGCCAAGACAAAGGCCGCTGAACTCCTTGAGCAGGTGGATGATCAGTTTTAGTGTAAACGGTTATCATCAGAAAGGAGAGGGATTCCTTCATTTGTGACCGGAAGGGATTCCCCCCTTTCTGATGGAAGACCGGATGGATCCCGGCGTCAAATTTTTTAAAAATCAAAAAAAGGAATACCGCATGAGCCGACAGCATATTGAAATCCGACAAACGTTTAATGCGCCTGTTGAGACAATTTTCAATCTTTTAACGGATCATGAATCATTCGGGAAAGTCATTTCGACAAAAATCAAACGGGTAGTCGATAGTCCGGGTGAAAACAAAAATGGTGTCGGCTCCGTCAGGCGGGTCAGCTCTTTTCCTGTTCCTGCCTTTGAAGAAACCGTTGTTACGTTTAAACCAGACCGGTTAATGGAATATGTGGTCAGCAAGGGCAGCCCGATCAAAAATCACAAGGGCCGTATGGAATTCTCGGAAGTGGGCGGCAGAACCCATCTGTTTTACACCATTGATTATGACCCCAGACTGCCCTTTATATTTCTCAGCTCTGTTTTGAAACAGGCGATTGAAAATCCCATGCGTAAAAGTCTGGAAAAGCTTGCCAGGCAATATACGATGTAACCAACAGGCAAAGGATTTCCGAGTTCAGAACAATTCCTGTTCCTGCATTTTCCATATAATACATTCCTTTCAGTATCATCCTCCTTTGCCGAAGGGACAATGGGGATATACACAGGCTTTGCAGTCCAGGCACAGCCCGCCATGGCCGAGAAAGGCCAGCTCTTTTTTCCCGATATGTTCGCCGGACAGGATTCGCGGCAGAACCAGATCCAGGACCGTAATCCGGTGATGCAGTCCGCAGGCGGGAATCCCGAGAATGGGAACCCCGTGAGAATAGGCCACCATGAACATGGCGCCGGGCAGAACGGCAGCGCCGTAATGAACTTCATCCGCTCCTGCCAGAAAAATCGCTTTCCGGGTGACATCATCCGGATCAACGCTCATCCCGCCGGTGACCAGGATCAGATCGCACCCTTCTTTCAGATTCCGGTCAATGACCTCCCGGATTCTGTCCGTGTCGTCCGGCAGAATATCGACCTGACGGATATTGGATCCCAGATCACTGATTTTTTGAGAGAGTATGGGCACGAACCGGTCGTCGATCAGGCCGTGAAAAACCTCATTTCCGGTAACCACGATTCCAACCTGTGCTGCTTTTAAGGAACGGACCGAAACCACGCCGTTATGCTGTGACGCAATGGCGGCTGCCCGCTCGATGGTCGCTTGTTTCATCACCAGCGGGATGGCGCGGGTCGCGGCCACCAGATCCCCTTTTTTCACCAGGGAATAACTGCTTCGGGTTGCGCACATCACCTCATCCACAAGGTTGAAGGCGGCCAGTGCCGCTTTATCCACAACCAGGATGCCGTCTATTGCCGCATGCAATCCGATTTTTCCTTCCCGGGGTTCGTTTTTCCAGGCAATGCCTTCGCCGGCCAGTCCTTGGGCAAGGATGGCGGCGGCCTGATTTTCATGAATTTCATCTTCGTCGAGATCGATCAGATACAGATGGTTTTTGCCGAGTTTCTGCAGGTGGCAGATATCCTCATTGCAGACCGTATGTCCTTTTTGAAATGCCGGCCCCTTGAATTCGCCGGGACGGATTTCCGTGATATCATGGGCCAGTTTTGTTCCCACCGCATCATGAACGCTGATTTTTGTTAACATGAAACATTCCTTTTATTCTGATGAATTCGGCGCAATCTTTCCGATGACCGGTTTGTGCTGGTTCACCGGAGACCGGTTCATATCCGGCCAGGTGATCTCCCGGGCATCGGTAAAATAAGATTGCCCGGTGCAGGGTCTGCACAGGATCTGATTGTTTTGGCGGACCTCTTTGCCGTCCCGGATCACCTGACCGCAAACGGCGCAGACCGCCTTTCGTCTGGTCGGGCCGGGAAGATCCAATTCATTCAGGGGTACCCGGACCTCCTGGACCCGGAACAGCACACTGTCCGGCATGCGCTGATAGGCCGTCAACTGCTGACGGGATTTTCCCTGGATTTCCGGCGCATACTCCGTGACCAGATCCCGGGATTCTTCGGTGGAGACCACCCGGAAGGATTTTGGGGATTCAAGGTTGACAAACGTTGCGGCCATAATCCCATAGTCCATGAATTTCAGGCTTCGACGGCCCAGTTTTACACCCGTGACATGAGCTACGGCATCGGCCGTGCACCGGTCCATTTCCACATAAACCAGGATCTTTTTAATCTGATCGTGCCGCGAAGGTTCATCCAGACCGATCAGCCGGCATCCCAGCATGGCCATACGCACACCCACCACCTGCCCCGGGCACAGATGACCATGGGCAATGGAGGATTCCTGTAAAAGGGTATTAAAATCTTTCATCGCAAATTCATATCCATTCGTTGTATTAAATATAGCATAACGAATGGATATGACAAGATCCAAAAACAGACAAATCCATTCCGGTCTTTGGCGGTCATTTCGGGCAATGATTATCATTGCAGACGGAAGAATTTTTCCACCAGCGCTTTTCTGTATATAAAGGAAAAGAGACGGAGATACAGTTCCGGCGAAAACCGCTTGATCAGCCATATGAGTTTTGCGTCCCACTGGGGCAGGATATAAAAGCGGTTGGCGGCTATTCCCTTGAGGATGGAATGAGCCACTTTGTCGGGTTTTACATTTGTTTTTTCAAAGAGAGCGCGGACCAGCTTCTCCTGGCGTTCGCCGGCAGCGTAAAGCTGTTCCATCAGATTGGTTTTGAAAAAAGACGGCATAACCACGGAAACGCCGATATGGTTTTTCGCAAGCTCGATCCGCAGGGTTTCCGAAAGAGAAATGATTCCGGCCTTGGTGACATTATAGCAACTGGATTCCGGGGCGGACACAAACCCCAGATAGGAGGCCACATTCACGATATGCCCGCTGCCCTGATTTTTCAGCATGGGGATAAAGGCCCGGCATCCGTAAATCACACTTTTCAGGTTGATATTGAAGATCCATTCCCATCGTTCCGGGTCGATTTCTTCCATCAGGCCGCAACCTGAAACGCCGGCATTGTTGATCACGAGGTCAATGCCGCCCCATTGGGCGAGAATGGCATCAGCGGCTGCTTCCAGGTTTTCCGGGCGGGTAACATCGCAGGGTATGGCCAATGCCTCGCCGCCTGCCTGGTTCACATCCTGTGATGTCTTACGGGTTCTGTCCGGATCGATTTCCGCCACGCCGATTTTCCATCCGCGACGGGCCAATACAATTGCCAGGGCCTGTCCCAGGCCGCTGCCCGCGCCGGTGATAAAAGCTCTTTTTCCCTGAAAACGGTTCATGGGTATGTTTTCCTTCTTTGATGCAATCGTAAAACCTGTCATGGTTGATCTCAAATAATCAATGGCAAAGACGGATGCTTTATAAGCCCCGAATAAAACCGTTCCGGCGGGCCTGTGTCACGCATTGCGGTTCTTCCCAGGTTTTTTTGACTCCGAAATCCTCGGCAATGACATTGGCGCCGACATATCCCGGGCCGGCGATAACCAGACCGCCGGGATACACGCTTGCACCGCACACATAGAAATTACCGATGGGCGTCCAGGTCCGGGAGCAGTAATCATTCGGACGGAATGCGCCCATCTGGAGGATTTTGTAAGATCCCTGTTTGATGGAACCTCGGACCATGTTTTTGAATTTTTTTTCAATATAGGTCGGAGGATAAGCATATATGTCTATGGGGTCTAGGTTGGGTGCATAGCTTTTCCAAATGGACAGGCATTTCTGGGTGTATTCATCCTTGATCCCCTCCCAGTCTGCATCGAACGGAACCAGACATTCCCAGCGGCCGGTATGCAGTCCCTCCGGGGCCTGGATCGGGTCAAAGATCGATGCGCAGGTTGCATGACCAAGAGGACGGTCCGGCAGCCTTCCTGCTTCGATGGCATCTGCATGATCCAGTATGGCATCTGTGGAGCTGATATCGAAAAAACTGATCAGGGCACGGTTGGCATCCGGATATTCTTCCGTGCCTATGTACCGGGGCGAGCAGCTTAAAGCTGCATGGAGGCCGAAAAAAACCTGTTTTTCCCATTCCCATTTTTGTGCGCTTTGGCGGAGTTCATGCGGAATCTCTTCCGGATCGAAAAACTGAAGGAAGGTCTGCCGGGGATCGACTGTGGAAACCACGGCTGTTGCCTTGATTTCGCGCCCGTCCTTAAGGATCACACCATCTGCCTTGCCGCCTGTTGTGCTGACTTTTATGACCTCGGCCTGATCCAGGACCACACCGCCAGCCTGAATAAACGTCTTGTACAGGGCTGATGAGAGGCGATGGGACCCTCCGGCGCAAAGTGCGGCATTGGTCATGCGGTTAAAATACAGGGGAAACAGGAAACCGACTCCGTCGAAATTGGATATGCCCCACATGGTGAACAGGTTGAGAAAGCAGGCCTTGAGCGGATCCGTGAATTCATATAGATCGATGATTTCCGTAGGGGTCAGTTCGGTGATGGCATTGAACCTTCGGCCAATGTCATCTGAACTGTTATCCAGGGCCGTGACCATGTCCAGCGCACCCATGGCAGGCACATAGGTGAACGGCAGGAGAATTTTTTGAAAATATTCGGAAAAATCATGATACATCCGCCGGTAACGTGCGCCATCCTGTTCCGTAAAATGTGTGGCGATGAATTGTGCGGTTTTTTCCGGATCACGGTAAATCAGCAGTGGCGGGCGATTCTTGTTGAAATATGCGGTCTGGACATCGGGAAAAATATATTTAACTCCCCGGGCTTTCAGATTGAAATCCTGATATGGTGGCATGATTTCCGGCATCATGTGATAAATCGCATGGAGATTGTATTTGTGACCTGCAAACTCAAGGGTTTCAAGGCCGCCGCCGGTTTCATGCCGAGCTTCCAGAATGGCCACGGAAAGACCGGTCCGGGCCAGATAGGCGCCGCAGATCAATCCATTGGGCCCTCCGCCGATAATTGCCACATCAAATTTTCCGTTGTTCATGATGTCCTCCCCACGCCCAGATTCGCTGGTATGCGTGCCGCGTTTGCCAACAGCCACATGCAGGCTTTTTCATTCCACCAGCCTTGATCTCTCACACCCATGTCTGTTGCGACTTCGCATGCCGCGATATAGCCTGAGGCCAGATTGGACGAACCAAAGGGATGGATGGAATTGGACAGGTACAGGTTCGGAAGGAAGGTCCGTGAAGCCCCCTTGATGATAACGCCGGGGACAGGGCGGTTTTCATAGAACTGGCCCGGGATGATGCTGCCGCCGGCCCAGTTGCCTTTGACGGCCGAAGGGTTGTTCCGGTACATGTCAAGCGGGGAATAGATCGTCCGGTCCAGGATGAGGTTTTTAAGGCCGGGCGCATATTGTTCATACGTATCCGTGATCATATCGGCAACCCGCTCCTTGATTCTGCCCCAGTCCATGAATCCGTTGATGGTTTCGTCTTTCCACTTTCCGGGTGTGGGCGGGACATCGAACCAGACAAAGGATGTATGGCAGCCTTCGGGCGCCTGTCCAGGATCGGCCAGGGTAGGTATGAACCAGTTGCCGATGGCTTTTTCATGAATCTTGCGGCCAACCAGATTCCGGGCATAGGTTTCCATTTCCGCAGAGTTTTCGCCGCCGAAATATCCCATACAGCATCGCTGAATGCCTTCGTCAAAATCTGCCGATGCAAATTGAGGCTTGCCGCTTAAGGCGTAGTAAACCCCGATGATGTTCTGCTCTTCATAGGAAAAGGCCTTGATCCGCGCAGCCATCTCGGTTCCGATGCGGTCTTCGCCGATCATGTTGATAAAGGTCGGTACGACCGTCACGTTGCTGATGATTGTGCGGGCGGTGAAGGTTTCATTGCGGATAACCGCATGGTCGGACAGTTTGACGCCTGCTGCCTTTCCGTTTTCCATGAGGATGGCCGCTACCGGACAGCAGGTCAGAATTGTGACACCATAGGTTGTGGCTGCCTTAACCAGGGCATGGGTCAGGGAATGGCCGCCGCCCTTGCACAGATGAACCGGAACCACCGGGCCGGTCAGCGGACCGAGCAGGGCCGTTCCGATGGAACCTACCCTGGGATGGATGGGTGAGAGGCCGCTGATCCAGGAAAGGGATTGAAGCATGGTTTTGATGTATTCGGATTCAAACATGCGGTTCATGGCTTCAAAACCATTCATTTCGTAAACCTGTCTGAAGGTCGTGTTCATCCCGATCTGCTTGAAAAATGGTGAATAGATGGCATCGAGATCATCCAGGGTTTGGACGGAAGGAGCGGTGAACATGTAACGGTGAAAAATATCGATCAGATCCATGATGCGGGGAAGAAAGGTTTCCGTCGCTGCCCTGATGATACCGGCATCCTTTGTCGACAGTTTTTCCCAGTTTTGAATGGTTTCAAAAGGGTTGTTGCAGATCAGGGCGTTTTTTCGGTCGAGAAAGGATTTCGCGTAGATAACATCCGTCGTGCGCAGTTCCAGACCGAAACGCTCCAGTTCGAGTTCGCCCATGGCCGGGCTCATGGCGGTGACCAGCCAGGTGGTGTGCAGGTTGTGTAAAAAGCCGGGAATATTGGTTTCGGCCGTATCGCAGTGGGCGCCGCATTCACCCCTGGCTTCGAGAAGCAGCGTTTTCAGGCCGGCCTTGCCCAGATATGCAGCACAGGTCAGTCCGTTGATGCCGCCGCCGATGACAATGACGTCATAGTCCGTCATGGTTCCCTCCTGAATTTCGGTGAAAACCTTCCATCAGATCCGGAGCCCCGGCCGGCCGCGGCTCATGATCTGCTCATAGGCCGAATTGACCCTTTCCTCCAGGGTGTCATCCCTTTCAATTCGTGACCGGGTTTTCCATACATGCACAACATAACGCCGGATATTTTTCAAAACCAGCTTCAGTACGAAACGGTTCATAAAAAGCTTCATGATTCCCGCAATATCTTCCGGATATATGGTTCCCTTGAACTCCCAGTCCACGGGTTCCTTGACATTGCCGTATATGATAATCGCTCCGGTTTCCCTGTCCTGCCTGATCCGGCAGGTAACCGGATCCATGAAAAGTTCGGTCCGTCCCAGTCCGCGTGACCACATTTTCATGATGCCTCTTCTCCTTATATTTTATGTTTGCCTTACCTTGCTGTTCATGCCGGCACTTGGGTTTATCCGGCATTGCCTTCCAGCATCTGCCGGACAACGGTTTCCGTCGTTTTCCAGATTGTCGCGTTGTCGGCGATGTCCGGCTCCAGAACAAGCTGCATACCCAGACCGTCAACAATACCGGTTAATAAAACCACCATCCCTTCCAGCGGCGTCCGGGGCTGGATCACCCCGCGTTTGATAAGTTTTTCCATTCCTTCGCGTATCATATCGCGGAACATGCGGTGGTATTCGGTCAGTTCGCCGGCCATTTTGGGACCGCGCCGTGCCATGCCCCAGCGTTCGAAAAGGAGTCGGAAAAAGTCCGGATCATGGATCAGGATTTCCCGCAAGGCACGGCAGAGATTTTTCGCCAGCTCTGAGGCGGATTCGGCGGTTTCAAAGATTTCCCGGACATCGGCCTGATATGTTTCCATTCCAACCTGAAATGCCTGGGCAACCATGTCGTCCTTGTCTTTGAAATAATAATGGAGCAGTCCGCGACTGACGCCTGCTTCATTGGCAATTTCCGATATCGTGGCGGACATCATTCCCTTACGGGCCAGCACTGTCCGGATGGCCTCCAGGATTTGGATCATTTTACCATCATGAATGTCATGGGAATCAGGTTTCATGGATATGCTCCCTATATTTGGACAAGCGTCCAGTTTGGACGCTTGTCCAGTTTAATGAATGATCATGTTTTGTTTGTCAAGAAAAAAGATGCTGTTTTTTATTCCGATCCGGATTGTCTGTCTGGTTCTTGACAAGAATCAGCAAATATGGTGTCTGGAAGAACAAATGAACCGTGTCTGAAAAAAAGCTGACTTCAGATTATGGATAAGGAGAAATACATGATAAAAGTAGGCATTATCGGCGGGTCAGGACTGGATGATCCGAATATCCTGGAGCAGCCTCAGGAGATGGAAACGGATACGATATTCGGGAAACCGTCTTCCCCATTGACTGTCGGCAGGATCAGCGGAGTGGAGGTTGTCCTGCTGGCCAGGCATGGCAGAAATCATCAGCTCAGCCCTAGCCAGGTGAACTATCGGGCCAATATACAGTCCCTGAAGGATCGGAAGGTAACGCATATCCTGGCCACAACCGCATGCGGCAGCCTGAGAAAGGAAATCGGCCGTGGAGATTTTGTGATTGTGGATCAGTTTATTGATTTTACCAAACACCGGAAAACCACTTTTTTCGATTCTTTTGAGCATGGGGCAAAGCATACGGGCATGGCAGAGCCGTTTGATAAAAGCCTTCGCAATCTTCTGCATGAAACAGCCGTAGAGATCGGTCTGAACTCCCATCATGGCGGAACGGTTATTACCATTGAAGGGCCACGATTTTCAACCCGGGCGGAATCCAGAATGTTCCGTGTCTGGGGAGCGGATGTGATCAATATGTCTGTGGCGCCGGAGGCGGCTCTGGCAAACGAGGCCGGCATACCCTATGCGGCAGTTGCCATGTCAACGGATTATGATTGCTGGAAGGAGGACGAAGCCCCTGTTTCCTGGGATGAAATCCTTGCCGTGTTTCACCATAATGCCGACAGCGTAAAAGATCTGCTGATCAACGTGATTCCCAAAATAGGAGAAGCAAAATGAATCTGAAGGAAAAAATCAGAACGGTTCCCAACTGGCCGATTGAAGGCGTCATGTTCCGGGACATTACAACACTGACCATGGATCCGGAAGGACTGAGAGAGGCATGCGATGCTTTTTACGATCGGTACAGGGATATGCCCATTGACAAGATCGTCGGGATCGATGCAAGGGGATTTATATTCGGGGCGGTCCTTGCATATAAAATGGGAATCGGTTTTGTTCCGGTACGGAAAAAAGGGAAACTCCCGTATAAAACCATCGGGGCGGCTTATACCCTGGAGTATGGGGAGAATATGGTTGAGATGCATGAAGACGCGATTTTGCCGGGTGAAAAGGTCGTGATCATGGACGATCTGATCGCAACCGGCGGCACCATTTCTGCAGCGATCGAACTGGTTGAGAAACTGGGCGGAGAGATCGTTGAGCTGGCATTCGTGATTGAACTGCCGGACCTGAAGGGCCGGCAGAAAATTGGAAACCATAAAATATTTTGTCTGACCGAGTTTGAAGGAGAATAGGGTTTGGGAGATATGCGATGACAAATCCAAAAGTCTCGACCTTTCAGGACAGCGGTCATCCCATGCTTTCCGACTTCCCCCCGGCGCAAATCCGGAAAGGGAAGATCGTCACTGCGCAGGAAGCTGTTCAGGTCATCCGGGATGGCGATACCATTGCAACCGGCGGGTTTGTGGGGATCGGATTTGCGGAAGAGATCGCCATGGCTCTGGAATCGGGTTTTTTACAGAACAACCGGCCGAAAAACCTGACACTCCTCTATGCTGCGGGTCAGGGAGATGGTGCAGAACGAGGCCTGAACCATCTGGGGCATGAAGGGCTTGTCCGGCGGGTGATCGGCGGCCACTGGGGGCTGGTGCCCAAACTCCAGAAGCTTGCCATGGAAAACAGGATCGAAGCCTACAACTTCCCCCAGGGCGTTATTTCCCATATGTACCGCGACATTGCCGCCGGCAGGCCGCGAACCATCACGACGGTCGGGCTTGGCACTTTTGTCGATCCGCGGATGGATGGCGGAAGAATCAATACCGGGACAACGGAAGATCTGGTTGAGCTGATGATGTTTGACGGAAAGGAGTACCTGGCTTATAAGACCTTTCCGATCCATGTCGCCATCCTCAGGGGAACCACGGCGGATCCGGACGGTAATATCACCATGGAAAAAGAGGCGCTGACCCTGGAGTCTCTTGCCATTGCGACGGCGGCCGGAAACTCCAATGGTTTTGTGATTGTGCAGGTGGAACGGATTGCCGAACGGGGAACCCTGAACGCAAGGCAGGTGAAGATACCGGGGATTATGGTGGACTGCGTTGTCGTGTCCCGGCCCGAAAACCATCATCAGACCTTTGCCGAAGTGTATAATCCGGCTTTCAGCGCTGAAATCAAAATTCCCATGCAGTCCATTCCTGTCATGGGAATGGGGGAGAGAAAAATTATCGCCAGAAGGGCGGCCTTTGAACTGGTTCCGAACAGTGTCGTCAACCTGGGGATTGGCATGCCCGAGGGGATCGCCGGCATTGCCAACGAGGAAAAGATCCTGGAACTGATCACGCTGACCGCAGAGCCGGGTGTGATCGGCGGTCTGCCGGCAGGCGGTCTGAATTTTGGCGCGGCCGTCAATACCGATGCGGTCATTGACCAGCCGTCCCAGTTTGATTTTTATGATGGCGGCGGTCTGGACATAGCCTTTCTGGGTCTGGCCCAGGCAGATCAATACGGCAATCTGAATGTCAGCAAGTTCGGACCCAGACTGGCCGGTGCCGGCGGCTTTATCAACATCAGCCAGAATGCCCAGAAAGTGGTTTTTGTGGGTACCTTTACAGCCGGCGGGTTGAAAATACAGGTGGAGGACGGCCATCTCCGCATTCTGCAGGAAGGCCGGGTCCGGAAATTTGTGGATCAGGTCGAGCATGTCACCTTCAGCGGCCGGTATGCAATACAAAAAAAACAGCCGGTTCTGTATATCACCGAGAGATGTGTTTTTTCATTGACCGGAGAAGGAATGAAGCTGGTGGAGATTGCACCGGGAATTGATCTTGAAAAGGATGTCCTGGCCCACCTGTCATTTACACCCCTGATGGATGACCCCATCCGTCAAATGGACGGGCGGATTTTTCAGCAGGATATCATGGGGCTTCGGGAGGATCTTTTGTCCATATCGCTGGAAGACCGGCTCTGGTATGATCCAGGCGAAAACCTGTTTTTTGTCAACTTTGAGGGGTATTCCGTCAAAACCCATGATGATATCGAAAATATCAGGGATGCGGTGGAAAAAATCCTGACACCTGTCGGCAGAAAAGTATACACCATTGTGAATTATGATCATTTTACCATACTGCCGGATCTGGTGGATGACTACACCGATATGGTCAAACAACTGGTGAGCCGATATTATCATGCGGTCACGCGGTATACCACGAGTGCGTTTCTACGGATGAAAATAGGAGATGCGCTGCAACGGAGAAACCTCTCTCCGCATATCTATGAAAGCAAAGAAGAAGCACGCACGGCGATCCGCCGGTTCACAATCCCTCCCGAACCGTAATATGGTCCAGGACAAGGGTCAGATGTTTCATGACATCCTCCGGAGTGATCCGGTTCATGCAGATTGGATTTTCGCATGTTTTCCGGTTGCAGGGTGCGCAGTGAACGGCTTTCCGGATTACGTGCCCGCGAAAGGGGCCTGTCCGCTGATGGTCGGACGGTCCGAACAGGGCGACCACCTTTTTTCCCAGCGCAACCGCCAGATGCATCGGCCCGGTATCGCAGGTAATGACAGCCTCGGCGTGTTGAAGGACATCCTTGAGTTCATCCAGGGTTGTCCGGCCGGCCAAATTGGTGAGACCGGCGGCGGACCGGTCTTCAATCTGCCGGGCCATCTCCATGTCTTCCCTTCCGCCGGTCATCACACATGACAACCGGAACCGGCTTTCAATCTGCTCCGCAAGGGATGAAAAGCCGGGAATGGTCCACTTGTTGGCAGGCTTTGTGGCGCCGATGTTCAGCACAACATAGGGGGCAGGGAGAAAGGCCGGGCGAACCAATGATCCGGAAAGTCCCCATTCGACCCGGGTTTCCCGGATCCCCAGATAATCGGCAAATTCCAGATACTGCAACAGCATATGGGAGGAAGGGTCCGCGGCGGGGATTCGTTCAAACGGAAAGAGCCATGTCATTTCCTTGCATCGTTTTCGATCAAAACCGATACGTCTCCGGCCATTGGCGAACATGCACAACGCACCTGATTTGAGGATTCGCTGCAAGTCCAGAACCAGGTCAAACCGCCGGGACCGGATTTGTCTTTTGACATCCGGGAGGGAGGATTTCCAGTTTGTTTTGTCAAACAGAATGGTGTGGTCCACGGCAGGATGTCTGGACATGATCGGATAACTCAGCGGGGCAACCAGCCAGTGGATTTTTGCCTGCAGCCGGCTTTTCAGCCGGACAGCCAGGGGAAGCGTGTTGATGACATCCCCCAAGGCGCCCAGTTTGATGATAAGAATATCCAAAGGGTGATCATCACTCATCACGGACTTTTCGCATGATCAGGTTGATTTCCGGCGTGATCGCAGGACAGACCCGGCCGAACCATGTACTGACCTTGTAAAAAAGCCTGCTGTTCTCCAGATTCATGCGTTTCCGTGCGGAAAAGACCCGGAATCCCCGGATATCAATGGTCACATATTTTGATGCTCCCAGGATCTCCTTCATTCGGGATTGAATCGACCATACGGAAAAGGCATTCTGGGTTTCACCGATCCGGAAATTTTTGAACTTGAAATACAGGTTGATCAGGAACGGGAACGGAGGAAGCTTGGTCGGTACGGCAATCAGGATGAGCCCGCCGGGCTTCAGGATCCGGTCCATTTCCCGGAGCGCGAATGTCATGTCGGAGAGATGCTCGATCACATGACTGGCGATGACAATGTCAAAGGTTCCGCTTTCAAAAGGCAGAGACTCTGTATTGATGTCCAGGTTGTAAACCCGGTATCCCAATGTTTTGCATAATTCTCTTCTTTCATCCCATTGCTCGACACCATGCCATTCCAAATCCGGTGATTCATCAAAAAAGTACTTCATATATCCTTCACCGCATCCTACGTCCAGCACCTTGCGATTTTTCCCTTTGATGCGGATCGAATATTTTTCGATAAATTCCGCACCACTTCTATACCGTTCCATGAACAGTTCATATCGGCAATAAGCCGGGATTTTCCCGAAGGCCATTTCTTTTTTTTCCGTCTTCTTTTTGAACATGGTGAGCGTTTCCTTTTCGATATCCTGTGATATAATGATAACCTTCAGAATTTCCTTAATTATTAGTTATGTAACCGGGAAATCCTGTTGCAACAAGCTATAAGGAAAAGGTTGTCGGCTGTCAATAAGAATAACCGGAAGAAATGATGATCGTCTTTACAGGATAACCGGATATGCGCGCCTGTCCAGTCCGCTCCTTTTTTCATGCTTTCTGCTCCATGCCGGATCCTGATAGCGGGGGTCATCAAACTTGCGACGTTCTTCGCCGCTGCGTCGATCCATAATATAACTGGTCGAGAATTCGCGTATGAAGTCATCGAGCTGAAAGGTATGGTAGGAAGTCATCTGGTGGAATTTGACACATCGGTTCCGGATTTTTTTACCGTCCGGAAGCGCGGCAACGGGAAAATCGGCAATAACCTCAAAGGAAATCCGGTCCAGTATCTGTTTTTTGGCCGGAGTGGCAATGGATAATTCGGTATAGTTTTTCATCCGGTTTTTATTCTCAATATACTGGACGGCCAGGCCTCCCATGCTGATGTTCACAATCGGTCCGAATTTGATCTTTGCTTGTCCCAGAATGCCCATCAGCCTGGGTTTCTGAAGGATAACCAGTGCACCGCTCTGGATGGTAAACCGTTTCCATTTTCTTCGATGGGCAGGCTTTATTTTTTGATTCATTGGTGGTTTCCTCTGCATGGTCCGGATGAGGTTATCTAAAAGAGCCTTCGGCAGGCTATTTTTTCTGAATTTGGCTTTTCAGCAGTTCTTTCAAGCCGGCCAGTGTTCCCTTCCAGACCGCATCATCACCGGCCATGATGGCAACGATGACATTTTTTTCAATACTGACCTCAACTACAAGATCCTCATCTCCCAGTTTAAAAACAGCCTCTCCCCATCGTTCCGCAGGAAGGCCGGTAACTTCGCAGTCATAGTCCGTTCGCATTTCTCCATGCATTCTGATTTCGGTCATTCTGTACCCTCGATATTGGATGCTAAACGGATGAACAAGATGCGACATGATAGTGAAGTTCTCCCGGAAATTCAACCGCAAATTCCGGGTCATTGTTGTCGCAAGATAGTATCCAAATAGATATGAACGGGTTGTATAAAATTTTACCGTTTTCAGACCATCTTCCTGGTTCCCGTTTTCGGCACAGGATCCGGTTGGGCCCGGGTCACAACCGCTTGCCGTATCAGGGCAAAGAGGTATTGACGCGGATATTCATTTTGTTATATCATTTGACACCTTTCGCGGAAGTTGCATGGTGATATGCGACATTTCATGAATTCATTTTTTCAGGATTATCATTTCCGACAGCCGGTCGTCAATCTTAACGCTTGGTCAATCTGTGGGGATTATCATGGAAAGTTATCTGGAGGAGATCCCGTCTTATGTGGAAAAAATTAAATTCATCAAGGAAACGATCCTTTCCAATATTGTACTGATCGGCCAGGTGCCTTCCCAAACGTTTAATGAGGCCAGGCGTGCAGACATTTTTCAGGAGAGGATGGCGGATGCCCAGGTGGATGAGTGCAGCATGGATGAATTCCGGAATCCGATCGGCGTGGTTCGCGGTACCAGTGACAAAAAGCCGCCGATATTCGTTGTCGGCCATCTGGATACGTTCATTGATAAGGAAGTGGATCACAATTATACGATCATCAAAGATGCTGTTTACGGCCCTGGAATCATGGATAATTCGGCGGGCATCGGCATTCTGATTTCCCTGCCGGAAATCTTCCGGAAACTGGGACTTCGTTTTGAGTCTGATATTGTTATTGCCGGTTTGATTCATTCCCTGGGCAAAGCCAATCTTCAGGGGATACGCCGGTTGCTGGGCGCTTGGAAAACCCGTATCCGGGGCGCCATATGTGTAGAGGGCGGCGAGCTGGGGCGTCTGAATTACTATTCGGACGGAATCAGGCGATGTGAGGTGGAATGCCGGATTTCTGCGGAAGATGGTGTGGAATATCGATTTAAACCCAATGCGATCCTGATCCTGAATGATGTCATCAATCGCATCCTGACCCTGTGTCTGCCCCAGCGGCCCCGTGCCCGTGTCATCATCGGCAAGATCTCCGGTGGATTCAAGCATGGGATTATCGCCCTGGAAGGAACGCTCGGGTTTGAAATCCAGAGCGATTCAGACCAGATGGTGAAAACCATATTCCGGGATATTAATGATATTGTAGACGGCCTGAGTCATGAATATCAGGTGGATATGAAACTGAAAACCATCAGCAGCGTCAATGCCGGCACCTTGAATTTCAATCATCCTCTGGTGAAAAGCACGGTAGCAATCATGAAAAAGCTGGATCTGAAACCAATCGCCGAGCCCAGCGGATCGGAACTTTCCATTTTTCTATCGCAACAGATTCCGGCTGTAACATTGGGGGTTTCCCGGGGGCATAATTACCATCTCGCCAACGCCTGGATGGAGATTGAACCCATGTACCGGGGAATTGCTCAGATTGTCGGGGTCATCAAGGCCATTGACAGCGGAGTTTGCGATGAGTAGAAACTGGCTGGAAAGAAACACCTTTCATTATTCCGATTTCAAAGATCTCCGTAACCTGGTGGAAGTGAAGGCAAAGAAGAATCTTCGCATATCCCTGTGCCTGCCGACCCTGAATGAGGAAAAAACCATTGCCAAAGAAATTGTCATCATGAAATCGGAACTCATGACCCGATATCCCCTTCTGGATGAAATCGTTGTCGTGGATTCCGGATCGACCGACAAAACAGAGGAAATCGCCAGGGAATATGGCGCCGATGTATATCGCGCATCGGATATTCTGCCCCATATGGAAGTTTTTCAGGGCAAGGGGGAAAACCTGTGGAAGGCCTTGTATATCACCAAAGGGGATATTATTGTTTACCTGGACGCCGATATTAAAAATATCCATCACCGGTTTGTATATGCACTGGTCGGACCGCTTCTCCTCTCAGACAGAATCAGGTATGCAAAAGCATTTTACGACAGACCGATTGCGATCGGGAAGAATATGATGCGGGCAACCGGCGGCGGAAGGGTCACGGAACTGGTGATCCGGCCGCTGTTCTCGCTGTATTTTCCGGAACTGACGCAGATCCTCCAGCCGCTTTCCGGTGAATATGCGGGGTACCGGGATATTTTTGAAAAAATTCCGTTTCCCATTGGCTATGGAATTGAAACCAGCATGATTCTGGATATTTATGAAAAATGGGGACTGGATGTGATGGCACAGGTGGATCTGGAAAAAAGGGTTCACCGCAATCAGGACACAAAGGCCCTTGGCAGAATGGCCTTTGTGATATTGAAAACATTCCTGAACCGGATTGAAAAGCTGGGGCTGATCGAAAAGAAAAAGGAGATGTTCAACGAGATGATTCAGTATAAGCTCGAAAACGATACCTACAAGCCGGATATCCGGCAGCCGGCAGATCATGAAAGGCCTCCCATGATCAGCGTTCCGGGATACGGCGAACGCCCGGCTTCTTTAAAATAGCACTTGTAAAACGGCCTTTACTATTGAATAAATAGACAGAATATTCCCATAAAGACAAAAACTCCCGTTGAATGGAAACATCTTCATGGATCCGGAATCATGAACGAGAAAAAAGAATCTTCCACTGCCGGTGTAAAAGATTATTCCAAGAAAAGAGCGATGGTGCTGCGGTTTTTCATCAATCTGTTCCGGCGCCAGTTGAATGCTCCGCCCAAGGCCCCTTTTGAGGTTAAGCATCTTTCCGCCTCTGCCCTGGGCAAGAAGTTTTCGACCTTTGAATTGAGAATCGAGCACGGCAAGGAATGGATGTCCAGGCGGATGACCATTGCACCTCTGGGTGAGGAAAGCGGCAGCAAAAGCATATGTTTTTACGTAATCTATGATGACCATCTGGTGGTGAAGATTCCGCCAATCCCCATAACGGACGTAAACCGATATCTGGACAGCATTTATGCGGACCAGCGGATTGTTTTTCGACTGGAACCAAGGGAATGCGTTGTCCCGAGTGTATCCGTTATTTTAAAACGAATCCATTCCTTTTCCGATGATCCTGTCAACCCGGAAAAAATGGAAGGGAAATATATCAGCTGGCTGAAAAAAAATGCAGCATACCAGGAATATCTGAAGATGGACGATTCCTTTGTCTTTTTCATGGACCTTTCCAGATTCGGCATTCTGGGAGATGTCCTGCATCAGCTGCATTCGGATATTGAGGGCCGCTTTTTGGAAGAGATTACGGAAAACAGGGGCGTTATTCCCACCTATCATGCTTTTGAGGGAAGGTATGGTTTGTCAAAAGCCGGTCTGGGTTATGATCTGAACAAGCTGTTTGCCGCCTTCGAGACGAGTGTTCAGGATGCACTCAGCCGCCATAAAATACCACCCTCGACACTTCAATATAAAATCGAAGACTGGTTTCTCCGGAATCTTTCCGGAAAAAAAGCCGACACTGATGAAAAAAAAGTTTCTCTTGAGCTGATGGAAGAGATCAACGGTATTTTTGAGGCAATGGCCTGTGAAAACAGGAAGCTGATTGATGCATACCATGCAACCGTTCGGGAATTCCTGCATCGGAAATATTTCAACAAGAGCAAATCCCGGATGGAAGGAATCATCACCAATATACTGGATCTTCTGGCCTGGCTTTATGAAAAGGGCGTTGCGATGAGGGATTTTAAACCGGACAATATCCTGGTCACGGGTGATCCGGAAAAAAATCCCAACTTTCTGTCCATGCCGGATCAGTATCAGCTGGGACTGATCGATGTTGAAACGGCGGTAATCTGCAAAACCCATGACAATGGAAAAATGGAACAGCCGCAACTGGGAGGGACTCCTTTTTTTGCAAACCCTTCGCAGTTGTTTTCCAATACAATCCTTCAGGAAGTCTATCAGGATCCGGCGGCTGTTTTTTATTTGCAGGACTGGTATGCCACGATTGCGATGGTTTATTATGTTGTCACCGGCGGGAGGCTGTTTGAAAAAACGGCAGTAAAACTGCCGGCCATCATCAAGGTAATCGAGAAGGCGCGGCAGGAAAAAAGCAACATGACCGATGTGTTCAAAAGGACAAATTCGGTTTTCTGGCAAAGCGCTTCTTCAGAGTTTCAGGAGAAAATGAAAACAAAAGAGAAACTTTTGAACACCATACAGGTTCTGATGCCGGACACGGCCAAAAACATGTTTCTTCAGAATTTTCGTGAAAGAAGACTGTTGCTTCTGGAAACCATTAAGGGGTGTATCGATGACCGGACGATTTTTGAATCCGGGAACAGCCGGGAGCAGCTTTTCAAGGCCTCGGCAAAACAGATTCTCGGGCTGCGCAAAAAGATGGACTATTCGGACAATACCGATCAGGATTCCCCAATGGCATGTCTTAAAAAATTGGAAGCGGGCAAGATTGAGCTGGAAGCACTGGATGAAATGATGCGATTTCTGGTCAGGACCGAGGGGAACACAACCGTGTACCGGCTTCTGGAATGTATGTTTACCACTGTTTTTCATCAAATGAAGACGGTCTGACCCATCTGATTTTATGGTTTCATGCGGGAGCGGTATCCTGTCCTGTAAAACAGGACTATACCCATCAGCGTTACCGGAATTGAATATCCTGTTTGGTTTTTATTTCCAAAATCCTTGAAAGAATGAACCGGCAACAATGCCGGCAGTCAGGATCATGGAAAGCAGCTGACAATCGGGCCGTTGCACATATTTTTTCCAGTGTGAAACCATCATGCCCAGAAAGATACCCACGATCATGCCGAAAAGGTGAGCCGTAACGTCTGTGTGTTCCCCGGAGCCGAGGAATGAAAGAAGGGCTATCCCGCCGCCGATCGGCAGCCAGGATGCTTGTCTGATACCGGTCTGCCTGAATTTTTCCACAAACATTTTTCCGGAAAGCATTCCGATGGTGCCGAAAACAGCGGTGGAAGATCCGATGGAGACATGATTGCTGCTGAACAGGAATGCGTTTATCAGATTCCCCATACCGCCGGAAAGGAGGATCATGAGCATGCCCGGACCCGATCCGGTCATTCGGCAAAGAACCGTTCCGAATATGGAAATGCCGATTACATTCCCGGCCAGATGCCTGGTATCCGAATGGAGAAACAAAGCGGTTATGGTTCGGTAATATTCACCGGCCATGATTTGGGCAGCCGACATTTGAAACGCATCCCTGAAAACGCGGCCTTCATTTGACAAAATAATGGCGATATGGACGGAAATCATAACAGCGGAAATCCATAATCCAGTATAGGCAAGCGGATCATGCCGATCCTCTCCGGCATGGTGTGCCGCCGGGCGCTCATAAAAATATTCTTCAATGATTTTAACGGCTTTTTCTGTGTTGGCCCGATCCACAAGGATGTTCCAGGAGCGCCCTGCTTTCTGGGCATGAAAGGAAATTCCCTGTGAGGTGAGAATCAGCCCGAACTGGTTGATCTGCGCAGCCGTCAAATTTTGATATATCATCTGCATAATTTGACATGAATTTTCATACTTTAGAAATGGATAATATTTTGTTTTGCCATGAGAATGATAGCTCGAAAAGTATCATAAAAAAAGAGTTAGATCCAGCTCGTTTTTTAAAAATACACTTGTATTTACAGCAAATATTGCCGGGTTATCCGGTGGATACGACCGGCGGATTCCATAATTTGCTGAAAATACGAGGCATAATATTTAAAAAAGTTTGCACAACATTTGCATAATATTTTCGTAAGTTCTCATGATACTGAAATGACATCATCTGCATTGACCGCGCGAGTTCGGAACGTTTTTATTCATTGAAAATCGATCAAAAGGCAAAAGAGGGGGAGGCGGATTTTCCCTTTCCCATCGGCATGAGGCTGGAAATGCTCTGCTGAAATCCGTATTTTGGAGAAGAGTTTCATATGCGACGATATTATATCCTTTCATACCTGGGGGAAGCCGGCAGGGAAATCAGACAGATCAGTTTTTCCAGGTGGATGTTATGGATGGCTTGCGGTGTATTGGTGTTGGGGATGACGGCAATCCCTTTTTTACTGTCCAGCTATCAAGAGTTGAAAGAGAATCGGCAATTTCATCCCGCTGATCTGGAGAAAATCTCACAGTCTCAAAAAAAAGAGATTCAACAGCAGGAGATTCAGCTCAAACATTTTGCGTCTGAAATGAGTAAATTGAAAACAGCGCTGACAGGAATCAAAAAGTTCGAAAACCACGTTCGATTGATTGCCAATATCGGCGAGGTGGATCATGAAAACAGTATTTTCGGGATCGGGGGAAGCATCGGAGGAGATTCGGAAAGTATCCTTGGAGCGGAAGATTTTTATCCGGGAAACAGAGGAAAGCTGTTTCCGGAAGATGTGGACGATGAGGAAAAGCATGGTGTGAAGTCTGCTCATGCCGCGTCTCTGGAAATAAAAATGGGGCAGAGGCCGAGTCTGTTGGCCTCAACACCGATTATCTATCCTTCTATCGGATGGGAAACCTCCGGATTCGGCTATCACCGGTCGCCGCTTACCGGAAATCGGGAATTTCATAAAGGTCTGGATATTTCTGCGGCTATCGGGACACCGGTGGTTGCCCCGGCCAATGGGACGATAACCTATGCCGGATCCAAAGGTGTTTGGGGGATTACGCTGATCGTGGAACATGGGCATGGTCTGGTAACCCGGTATTCTCATTTGTCCGGAATCATCAAACCGGAGGGCGCTCAAGTAAAGAGAGGGGAGACAATTGCCCATGTCGGAGACAGCGGGAAATGCATCGGCCCCCATCTTCATTACGAAGTGCGGCTGCATGGCATCCCGGTAAACCCCCAAAAATATATCCTGTTCACGCCCTCCTATATTCATGAAGCCTTTGTAAAGGAATCTCAAAAAAAAGGATGAGACATCCTGACAAATCGTTCCGGTGTCTCCGGTAATGAATCGCTGACAATCATACCCGCCGGGCCAGTTTGTCACATCGGCGATCTACCCAGTCCTGCAGATCCTGGATTTGATCCTTGCGCAGGCTGCCGAACCGGCCCTGTTCATTCAGATATGCCTCAACCGGCAGCCTTTTGCTTTTATCCAGATATTTCAGGGTTCGTTTGTTTACGGTCAGTTCTCCGTCCACCTGTTTCCATAACAGGAAAATGCCGGTTTTAACGGCAAGATCACCCATCTCCGTTGTTCGGGAAGCGGCAAAACGCCAGCCCGGTGCACAGGGCGACAGGATGTGGATAAATTTGGCTCCCTGGATCTCTTTTGCTTCGGAAAAAACAGTATACACTTCCTGCGGATCGGTTGCCACACAGGTCGCGACATAGGGTATGTCATGTGCGGCAACAATCTGGGCGATATCCTTCTTGTGCATCCCTTTTCCCGTGGGTGTTGTCGTTGTTTTGGTATGTTTCATGGTTGATGAACTCCTCTGCGTTCCGGTATTCATGTAGCCTTCATTATCATAACAGGCGTAGATGAAGTTGGTGCTTCGTTCAATGGCGCCGCTGAGGGCCTGGATGCCGATATCCACGGTTCCACCGTCTCCGGCCCAGGTCAGGACATTGATGTCTTTTTTGCCCAGAGCTTCATAACCGGCCACAACGCCCGAGGCGGCAGAGGCGCCTGCTGCAAATGCCATATTGACATAGGGAACGGCGGATGAGGCTTTCGGCCAGATACCGATATAGACATTCGCGCATGAGGCCGGCGCAACAACAACGGTTTTCGGGCCAAGGGCTTTGAGGGCCCATCGCAATGCCAGGACGGAGGCACATCCGGCACATGCGGAGCTTCCGCATTGAAAGAGTTCCGGTTTATTGCTTTCGATTTGAATCAGCTCTTTGACGGTAACCATTCTTTATACTCCTGTCTTTAATCCCATCCATACCGTACCATGCTGAAAGGTATCGTCTGTGGGATATTGATTTTTATTTTTCAGGGTGATGAGCTGGTTAAAGACATGAATCTGCTCATCCACGGTTACATCCCGTCCCCCCAGTCCCCAGACATAGGGAAGAACCTTGATCTTCTTTCCGGAAAGCCGCAAAAGGGACATCACTTCCGTGGAAATCGGACCGCCGGTCGGATTTCCGAAAGCCGTACCCTGGTCTGCAATTCCAATGGCTTTGACACCGGAGTTGAACAGTTCTTCCAATTCCTCGTTGGGAAACGGGCGGATATACCGGAGCTTGAACAGGCCGACTTTTTTGCCTTGTTTGCGCAGCTCATCCACCGCAATCTTGCTTTGTTCCGCCAGTGCTCCGTAGGAAATCAGAACAACATCCGCATCTTTGCATTTGTAATTTTCCGTAAGACCGCTGTAATTCCGTTTAAAGGATTTTTTGAATTCCGTGATGGTTTTTTGGATGACCTTTTTGGATTTCATCATGGCGTCATGGATGAGAAAGCGGAAGTCAAGGTACTCCTGCTGCGGCATCAACAGGTTACCGTGGGTGATCGGGTTTTCCGGATCAAGGTTCAGATGGCTCCATCCCTTTTCCGGAGGGGACGGCAGAAAGCTGTCGATATCCTTCTGGGGGGGAATGCGCACGGGCTTGCTGGTGTGGCTTTGGGTAAATCCCCCGTAAACAATGAAATAGGGCAGCATCACGCCTTCATTTTCAGCAATCTTATAGCCCATCAGAATGGAATCGAAAATTTCCTGATGGGTGGATGCAAACTGGATGATCCAGCCGCAATCCCGGACGGACAGGATATCCGTATATTCCGCCCATATGTTCCAGGGCGGGGCAATACCCCGGCTGGCAATGGTCGTGACAATGGGCAGGCGTGATGAGGAGACCCAGTGAAGCATCTCCGTCATATACAAAAGTCCCTGCCCGGAGGTGGCCGTAAAAGATCGCGCGCCGGTCATGGAACTTCCTACCAGGGATGCCATGACCGAGTGTTCCGATTCGACCTTGATGTATCGGGCATCCAGCTCCCCGCCCTCAACAAAGTCCGCCAGCTTTTCGACTACGGTCGTCTGGGGTGTAATCGGGTATGCACTGACAACCTTCACGCGGGAGCATTTTGCTCCCCAGGCGGAAGCGTAATTGCCGGACATGATGATTGTCTGCTCTTTATCCATTTCTGTTTTTTTTATTTTGCTCATCATTAACCCTGTCTTGATAAAAAGTGATCTATTCTCGTTCCCGTATCATTTCGATTGCATTTTTCGGGCATTTTACCTTGCAGATTCCACAGCCCTTGCAGTAGGTATAGTCAATACTGGGGACACTGCCTTCCTGAAAAAGAATGACGCCGTCCGGGCAGTACACATAACAGATGCCGCATTTGCTGCACTGCTTTGCGTCAATCTCCGGTCGATAAGTACGCCAGTCACCTGTTTCACCAATACTGCCTTTCATGCCTCGGGAGATCGGGACGTGGGGCAGTTCCCGCCATGATTTGTAAACGGGGCATTTTGTTTCCGTGGATTTAGGATCATCCTTTTTCATTTCTATCTGTTCCCTTGTATATCGGATTAACCGAAAAAATTTATGTTGTCGGCCGGTTACAATCAGTAAATTCGTTTTGTCCGGTCATAGGACAACTCAACCGCCCGGATGTTGTTGTCTGCCTTGCCGCCCCATTTTTCCTTCAGGACCGATTGGATTGATTTCATGGAGACCAGGCCGGAAACCCGGGAAAATGCGCCAAGGATGGGTATATTCACCAGGGGAGATCCTTCCAGCATCAGGTCCAGTCCAAGGGCGATGGAGGTTCCCGGAAAGGTATACAGCTCAATGTCTTTGGAGAGACCGTTCTCGTTGTTCAGGTGCTCTGCATTTACAAGAACCTTGCAGTTTTTTTTGGGGATGGCATTGATAATCGGCGGAAGGTGCAACAATGATTCATCAAAAACCATGACAATGTCGGGATGGGTAACGGCGCTGACCCTTCGGATTTCCTGATTGGATATGATCAGAAAAGCCCGGATGGCGGCGCCTCTTCTTTCCGCGCCAATCTGAGGAATGGACATGACATCCTTGAATCCCTCCACAAAGGCCATTTGCGCCAGAAGCTGGCAAGAGGTTATCCCTCCCTGACCGCCTCTGCTGAAAAATGTGATTTGATAATCTGTTTTTTTTCTGTTACCGGGCATTCGATAGCCTCTCTTTGCCTCGTAAAAAATGATTGAGAATTGCTTGTAAATACATTGATACAGCCAATTAAAAACAAGACAGCAACATTAGCATACGGAAATGTTGCCGGTCAATATTTAATAAAGAAAATGAAGATCATGCGGAACGGTATTGCAACCGGATGCCGGAATCGCATCCGGGTTGTTTTCCGTATCGGATATGGTTGCCCGTGACTATTTGGGTGAACGATTGTCTTTCAGAATGTTGTTGGAGATGACAATTCGTTGAATTTCCGAAGTCCCTTCGTAAATGGTGAACACCCGTGCATCCCGGTAATAACGTTCCACCGGATAATCTTTGGTAAACCCGTATCCTCCATGAATTTGAAGCGCCGTTGCGGTCAGCCGGTTGACCATTTCCGAAGCAAACAGTTTTGCCATGGATGCCTGGGTCGTATATTTCTCACCCCTGTCTTTCATGGAAGCGGCCAGAAACATCAATTGCCTGGCTGCTTCCAGTTCTGTGGCCATATCGGCAATCATCCAGCGAAGCCCCTGAAATTTGGAGATGGACTGACCAAACTGTTTTCTTTTTTTGGCGTATTTCACAGCCGCATCCAAAGCGGCCTGCGCAACCCCGATGGACTGGGCGGCGATCCCGATTCGCCCGCTGTCCAGACCGGTCATGGCGATTTTAAATCCATCCCCCTCTTTCCCTAAAAGGTTTTCCCTGGGGACCCGGCAGTTCTCAAAAATCAGGTCAGTGGTATCCGAGGCCCGCAGACCCATTTTGTCTTCCATATTTCCCACACTGAAACCCGGGGTTCCTTTCTGCACGATAAAGGCGCTGATGCCTTTATGCAGTTTGGATTCGTCGGTTTTGGCCGTTACAATGACGGTTTGGGCATTCTTGCCGGAGGTTATGAACCGTTTGTTTCCGTTGATGATGTAAGCGTTTCCATCCCTGACCGCGGTTGCGGATTGCCGGACCGGATCGGATCCGGCTTCCGGTTCGGTTAACGCAAAGGCACCGATGACTTTTCCGGAGGCAAGCGGTATCAGGAATTTTTCCCGCTGGGACGCGGTACCGAATGAATAAATGCTGTTGCAGACAATAGAGTTCTGGACAGACATGACGACCGCCGTGGAAGCGCAAGAATAGGCAATCTCGGAAAGGGCAAGGACGTAGCTTACGGTATCGGAGCCCTGGCCGCCGAATTCCGGCGGTATCATCATGCCCATCAATCCCAGTTCCCCCATTTTTGTAAGGTTATCCCACGGAAATTCCTTTGTCCGGTCACGCTCTGCGGCTGTTGCGGCCACAACCTTTTTGGAAAACTCTTTGACCATGGATTGAATCATGAGCTGTTCGTTTGTCAGTTTATGTAGCATTCCTCTCCTTTCCGGTCTTTCATGAAACGGGTCATCAAATTTTTTTCCTCACGGACTGTAAATCACGACCAGCAGTTCGGCATCTGTTTTACCGATATTCCGCAGTTTGTGTTTGATTGCCGAGTTAAAATGAAGGGACTCTCCTTTTTTCAGGGTGTTGAGATTTTCACCGATCTCAATTTCAATCCTGCCGGAAAGTACATACACAAACTCTTCGCCTTCGTGCTGATAGGCTACTTTTTTGTGTTCCTTCATCGCCTGAATATTGACACGGAAGGCTTTTAAGTGTTTGTTTTCCGCACCCGGCGTCAGCGTCGTATAGGCATAATTATCGGTTCGTTTGACATAGGCCTTTGCCCGTTTTTCCACTTTTTCTTCCTGGTCTTTCAACAAAAGGCCGGAATCAATCTGTAGCGCTCTTGAGATCTGTAAAATCGCTCCAACGGGCGGTATAACGGTTCCGGCCTCAATTTTTTTGAGGTAGTCTTTTTTATAGCCGGTATCGTTTGCCACCTGATCGAGGGTAATTTTTTTTTGGGTCCGGACGGTCTTGATTTTTTTTCCTGTGGAAATCATGATGTTTGCTTTCTGGCTTGCCATACCATCTCCAAGCCCCGGATACGGCCGGGATTTAAGGTGATCGGATTTGAAACCGTTGAAGAACAACTGTTTTCAGATGAAAACAATCGGTTACATTGTCGAATGGTCACGTCTGTTCGATTGATACATGATCGGATCATAATGTTCAATAAAAATGTGATCACCGGAAATGGTGAAAACCATCCGTTATGATTGGTCAAATAATATCGGTAAAAAACCGTATCTTCTCCTTGACAGGAATGATGGCCCCTTGTAATTAAAATCAGCTTATTGCCCGTGACGGCAGCAATCATCACGGATAATACGAAAAACAGAACATAACGGGAGCGGTGTGTTGGATTTTAACCCATGCATGAAACATAAGCTGGTTCGGAAGACCGTCCGCGAGTTTGTGGAAACGGAGCTTGGTCCCATTGCGCACGAGATTGATCAGGATGCCCGATTTCCGTGGGAGGTTGTGGAAAAAATGAGGTCTCTGAATTATTTCGGGCTTCAGATCCCCCGGGAATACGGAGGTGCCGGTCTGGACAGCATCAGTTATGCGATCATTATCGAAGAAATATCCCGTGTCAGCGCAGCAATGGGGCTCTGCATAACCGTTCATAACAGTGTGGGAGCCTATCCCATTGTCCTGTTCGGGACCGAGGAACAGAAAAAGCAGTTTCTGCCGTCTCTTGCCGGTGGTGAACAGATCGGCGCCTTTTGTCTGACCGAGGCCAATGCCGGTTCCGATGCCGGCGGGGTCGAGACCAATGCCATACAGGATGGCCGGGAGTATGTCATCAACGGAACCAAAATATTTGTGACCAATGGCGGCGTATGCGGCTGTGCCCTTATCTTTGCCGTTACAGACCCCCAGAATCCCAAGAAGGCGGCGAGCGTTTTTATCGTTGAAAAAAAGACGCCCGGGTTTTCCGTAGGAGAAATAGAAGACTTGTGCGGTATGCGGGCAAACCAGGTTTCATCCCTTTTTTTTGAGGATTGCAGGGTTTCGGAAAACAATCTCCTGGGGCGAAGGGGGGATGGCCTGAAAGTGGGTCTTGCCGCTCTGGATACCGGGAGGATCGGGATTGCAGCCCAGGCTTTAGGGATTGCACAGGCGGCATTTGAAGCATCGTTAAAGTACGCCAAGGAAAGACAGCAGTTCCGGCGTCCCATTGCTTCTTTCCAGACGATTCAGAATTATCTTGCAGAGATGTCGACGGAAATTGATGCGGCCCGCCTTCTTTTATATAAGGCCTGTGCATACAAGGATGCCGGAAAGAAATTCGGACCGGAGGCAGCCAAGGCAAAACTATTCTGCAGTACCATGGCTTCCAAAATAACGGGCCTTGCCGTCCGGATTCACGGCGGGTACGGGTACAGCAAGGAATATGATGTGGAACGGTATTTCCGTGATGCCAAGGTTACGGAGATCTATGAAGGCACCAGCGAGGTTCAGCGGATGGTGATTGCACGTCACCTGCTGACGACACCGACATGAACGTGAAATATTGGACCGGAAAAAGAACCGAATCTGCCGACAAGGACATTGTATCACCATGCTGAAATTGATTGTCTGTATCAAACAGGTTCCCATGGTTTCCGAGCTTCCCTGGGACTCCCGTACCGGAACCCTGAAGCGGGAAATGGCGGAAGGCATGATGAATCCCGCCTGCAAGCATGCCCTTGAGGCCGCTCTCCGGATCAAGCGTGAATACGGGGGGCATATCACGGCGATGACCATGGGGCCGCCCATGGCTGCGGAGGTCTTGTATGAGGCCTTGACCCTGGGGGCGGACCGGGGGGTGCTGCTGACCGACAAACAAATGGCCGGTGCGGATACCATGATCACCTCGTTCACCATTGCGCGGGCCATTGAAAAGGAATGCCCGGAGTTTGACCTGGTGATCTGCGGAAGCCAGACAGCCGACAGTGAAACAGCCCAGGTGGGTCCCCAGCTTGCCGAGGAATTGAATATTCCCTGTGCCGCCTATATTGAAAGCCTGGAATGCAAGGACAAATGTCTCAGAATGACGCGGCTTTCCGATGATTTTCTGGAAACCCTGGAAATGGATCTCCCGGGGCTGGTGACCATCACGACCAGACAATTCCGTCCGCGATACGCAACCCTGTCCGGATTGGAGGAGGCGTTTCAATTTTCCGGCATTACGACACTGAATGCAGCCGATCTGGGGCTTTCTCCGGAACAGATCGGCATGAAAGCCTCGCCGACAAGGATACTGGACGTGTTTTCATCCACGGCGGAGAAAAAGAATCATGTCATGACAGGCGCCGTAAAAAAGATTTTGGAAGAGGTTTTTGAAAAATTCGGAGATAAGATCGGCAGCGCCATGGAAAAAGATCTGAAAACACACGAGCACAGTGATTGAATATGAAAAAAACGGCAAAAGAGATCTGGGTTTTTGGTGATTATCGAAATTATTTCCGGAATCGGGTGACGCTTCAGCTTCTGGCAAAGTCGGTTGAACTGGCGAAAAAAACCGGAAGTCAGGTATGTGCGGTGATTTTCGGCAACGGCGTTCAGGAGTATGTCAATGAATATATCGCTCATGGCGCGGAAAAAGTGTATGTCATTGATCACGATTCCCTCCATGAATATCATGTGGAAACATATGTCGTTTTAATGGAGATGATCGTCAGGAAATATCAGCCGGAGATGTTGCTGGTAGGGGCGACCTGTTTTGGAAGAGAATTTGCTCCGCGTGTGGCAAAGCGGGTCCATACCGGATTGACGGCCGACTGTGTGGATCTTGAAATCAATGGTGATGGTCTGCTTGTGCAGACAGCCCCGGCTTTTGGGGGAAATCTTCTGGCAAAGATTATTACACCCCATCACAGGCCGCAGATGGCAACGGTCCGGGCGGGAGTTTTCAAGGAACTGCCACATGATTACCATGCAAGCGGTAAAGTGATTCCTATCCCGGTTCCCAAACGATTACCGGAAAACCGGGTTCGGTTGATCCGTTCAAAACATGAACCTCCGCGTACCAACAGAATTGAAGATGCAAAAATCGTTGTTTGCGGCGGCAGGGGCATGGGAAGCAAGCAAAAGTTCAAAAAACTGTTTGCGCTGGCGGAACTTCTCGGAGGAGAGGTCGGCGCCACGCGGCCGGTGGTGTATTCGGGCTGGGCGGACGATGATTCATTGATCGGTCAGGCCGGAAGGCAGATCAAGCCGCTTCTGCTGCTGTCATTCGGCATCAGCGGTGCGATTCAGCATACTGCCGCATTGTCCGATGCAAAATTCATTATCGCCGTCAATAAAAATCCGGAGGCGCCGATGATGAAAATGGCCGATGTCGCGATTGTGGCGGATGCCAATCAGGTTTGCTCCGCCCTGATCCGTGAGATCCGGGAGCGGATCAGATCCTAATCGTCTTCCTGCGTGTCTTCACTCCATTCCCGGATATATTTATTGACCGTTCTCCGGTCCAGCCTTGTTCTTCTGGAAACCTCCTCAAAGGTGCCGTAGCGGTTATACAGAATCTTGCAATATCCGGAGAGAAGGTTCTGGGCCGAGATATCTCCCTGTTCAATCCCCTGGATCAGACGACTATTCAAATCCGGTGAATCGGGCAGATGGTCACCGCAATATTCTTTTTTTAAGAGAACCCTCCTGACACACTGTTCCAGCTCCCGGACATTTCCCGGCCAGGGGTAATCCATACCCAGCCGTTTATCGATGACGGACCGGACCATGCCGGCCAGTTCCTTTGATTGTTCTCCGACAGTGCGCTCAATGATCAGATCCAGAAGATCGTCAAGCTCTTTGGGATCTTCCTGAATTCTCTGCTGCAAGGAAGGAATCATGATAATGTCCGAGCAGAGCCGGTAATAAAAGTCATCCCGGAAAGTTTTGTTTTTTCTCAGCTCCGCAACGGACCGGTTGGTTGCGGCAATCACCCTGCCGTTGAATTTTTCCGCCTTATGGCTTCCTACCGGGTAGAAAATCCTTTCCTGGAGAACCTGAAGCAGTTTGATCTGGATCGGAAGGGAGACCTCTCCGATCTCATCCAGCAGGATGGACCCGAGCGGACTGCATCTTTCAAATACACCCTTGTGATTTTCCGTGGCACCGGTAAATGAGCCCTTTTTATGGCCGAAGAGTTCCGATTCAATCAGGGTTTCCGGAAACTGGGAAAGATTGATGGAGATAAAAGACTTGGTAAAATTATGAACAAATCGCTGCTTTTTCATGTCAAAAGGAATGAATCCGGATCGGCCGATGGCTGCTGCGGCTGCCCCTTTTCCGGTTCCGGTTTTCCCGAGAATGAGTGTGGAGAAGTCTTCCATCTTGTTCCATAAATACCGGCGATACAGATCGATATCGTGGGTGAAGATATTGTTCCATAAATCATACCGGAGTTTTTTCATGGCAGGACTTCTGCCGATCAGGTTCCGGTCGATGAAGAAAAAGGCCCGCCGCAGCTGGTAGCTTTCCTCAAAGGCCTTCTGGATGCTTTCTGTTTTGAATCCTCTTTTTTGAAGAAACGAGATTCCTTCTCCGGCAAAGGGGACGGAAACCCCGTCTCCTGTAAAGGGAGCCAGAAAGGTCTTGTCTTCTGCTGTCAGTTGTTCTTCGATAAACCGGTCGAATTTTTTTCGAAACCGGTAAAAGAAGATAAAAAGGTGGGCGGCTTCGATCAGATTCTGATCCGGATCAGAAAGGGATTTCAGGTCTATCTGTTGATTTTTTTCCAGTATTTCGATTCGCTGCTCTACGGCATTCACGGTTTCATCGATCTGATGGGAGCCGGTTCCGGAAATGGTCTGATCCAGCACGATCCGTTTTTCACTGAAAGGATTGCTGAGGGATGCTGTTTTGACGGTGATGAAAAATTCGCGGTCTTCACTGTTGAGTCTTTTCTGTTCAGGCATTTTTTTCTCTTTGTTCTGTCGGTTCTTTCGGAATGTACATTTCATGTACATTCTCTGTTCAGGCGATGTCGGCAGGATAAAATAACACAGGCAGACAGTAAAAGTAAAAATAAAATTTTGTATTTCAGTTCAACCGGTTAAAAATATCTTCTGTCTGCCGGCATGTATCTTGATAGTCCTTCCGAGATGTCATTCGCCGATTACATTACGATAAAACAATAAGGAAGTATTTGAATTCGTCAAGTAGGTTTGGAAATAAGTCAGGTGAAAAGACGTCTCTTAACAGAGGAGAAGAACAGGATATGAGTGGAGAAAAAATTGCAGTCGTATTTCCGGGCCAGGGTTCGCAGCGTGCAGGAATGGGAAAAGATTTCCATGATGGTTCCCCGATCGCCCGAAGTACCTATGAAGAAGCATCCGATGTTCTGGGATGGGATGTGCCGGCCATGTGCTTTATGAAAAATGAAAAATTACATTTAACGGAATACGCACAGCCCTGCATCCTGGCAACCGAAATCGCCATGTATCGAACAATTCAACAGGAATTTCAGATGGAACCGTCATTTTACGGAGGGCACAGCCTGGGCGAATATACTGCTCTGACGGCGGCCGGCGCCCTGTCATACCGGGATGCTTTACAGGTCGTTCAGGAAAGAGGAAAGCTGATGCAGAAAGCATCTCCCCTGGGATCCGGAAGCATGACCGCCGTCATCGGGGAGAACATACCAATCCATTCTGTCCGTAAGGCGCTGGATGATCTGCCGATTGATATCGCGAATCTCAATTCTTTACAGCAGATTGTCATCAGCGGCCGTGCAGGCAGTATGGATACGGCCGTCAGAAGAATCAGAGAATCGGTGTCTTCCCCGGATGCCATACGGTTCGTTCCGTTACAGGTCAGTGCACCCTTTCACAGCCGTTTCATGCGCGGAATCACGATGCTGTTTGAGGAAGTCTTGAATCGGGTAGCGGATACAATTTCTCCGGAAAGAGCCGTAAGGGTGGCATCCAATTTTACCGGTTCCTTTCATGACGGAAGCTGCCGCGATATCCTGAACAACCTGTTGGAACAGCTCAGCAATACCGTAAAATGGAATGAAAATATGCGTCTGCTCTCCCAAAAGGCCTCCTGCATTTATGAGATCGGACCCGGCCGCCCTCTCCGGAATTTTTTTCAAAGCATTGGCGCAACGTGTTCTTCGATCACTACCTTTTCCGGCGCGATGCGGGAATTTCAGAACAGGAAATCAGATGATACGATTTGACACAAACTACTGGGCACTGATCATCGGCGGTTCAAGCGGATTCGGTTTGGCGACGGCACGGAAGCTGGCCCGTCACGGCATGAATATCTGTATTGTCCATCGGGATCGAAGAGGTGCCATGCAGAGAATTGAGCCGTTGTTTGAGAGGATTCGTTCGGCAGGCGTCCAGCTGGTTGCCATGAACACGGATGCACTTTCCACAGAAGGACGCAAAAGCGTTCTGGATGTGATGAAGGAGAGATTGGGGACCGATGGAAAAATCAGGATGATGCTGCATTCCGTGGCGTTCGGAAATTTAAAACTTCTCGCACCGTTCGACGATTCAGAGGGAACTTACAACAATCAGCACTTCCTGGATAAGGAGGATTTTTCCAGAACGATTCAGGCCATGGGATCCAATATTGTCGAATGGGTCCAGGATATCCATCGGCTTGGCTTATTTGCGCATGATGCCCGCGTTCTCAGTCTGACAAGCGAAGGAAACAAGATTGCCTGGAAGGGATATGCCGCGGTTTCTGCTGCAAAGGCGGTTCTGGAGTCCGTATCCCGCGCCATTGCCGTGGAGTTTTCGCCCTATGGAATCCGGTCCAACGTGATTCAGGCAGGAGTCTGCGATACACCGGCCTTGCAGGTCATACCCGGAAATCAGAAAATCAGAAGTCATGCAATGGAACGAAACCCTTTCCGCCGGCTGACCGTGCCGGAAGATGTGGCGGATGTTATTTTTCTGTTATGCCTGGATGAAGCCTCGTGGGTGAACGGTTCGCTGATATGTGTGGACGGAGGAGAGAGTATCGGATGAAATATGATTGTTTTAAAAATCGGAACCGGTTTGATCTGCATCATTTAATTGCGTTTGCCTATGGACGTCTGGTGGAAGATCCGCCCCTGCATTTTGAGGCGCGTCTGCCGGCACCGCCTTTTTTAATGCTGGACCGCATCCTTTCCATTACCAGGGATGGCAGCCGGGGATGGATTGCCGCCGAGCAGGACATCCGGCTGGATGCCTGGTATTTCCAGTGTCATTTTCCCGGAGATCCGGTTCAGCCCGGCTGCCTTTGTGTGGATGCCATCTGGCAGCTGCTGGGTTTCTATTGTGTATGGCGGGGGGCAACCGGCGCCGGAAGGGCCTTGGGAAGCAATGAGATTCGGTTTCAGGGTCAGATTCGTCCATACAACAAGGTTGTCCGATTCGAGTTGATGGTCACCCGATTTCAGGAATTGAAAAAAACCGGGACAAGCCTTGCCGTCGCAGATGGAAAAGTCTTTGTGGATGATGAACCGATTGCGGATGTCCGCAGCGCCCGTGTAGGGGTTTTTCAGGAGATCACCTATCCGGATTATCCGGAGCCGTCACCCCACTCGACGGGAGGAATGAATAGGGAAAAGAAGGTCGTATGATCAGCAGCAACGGAAACAGAAAACATTTGAATAGTCAGGACAGGCCGGTTGCGATCATAACCGGAGGCGGGACCGGCATTGGTGCGGCATGCAGCCGCGCCTTGTCCCAAAACGGTTTTTATGTCGGGATTCATTTCCGGAACAGCCGGGAATCCGCTCATCAGGTTCTTTCCGAAATCCATGGAAACGGATGTTTATTGCAGGCGGATATGAACGATATCGACCAGGTGGAAAGAATGGTCGGTGTAATTCAGGAGAAGGCGGGCCGTGTGGATGTGCTGGTGAACAATGCCGGGATGTGCATCAACGAGCCCATGGTCCGGATGAAAATGGATTCCTTTGATTCACAGCGGTCGGTTCTTCGCGGGGTATGGTATCTTACCAAAAGAGTGCTCCGTGTTTTTATGATCAAAACGTCATCGGGCAGGATCATCAATATCTCAAGCGTGGTCGGGCATACCGGCAATGCAGGCCAGATTCCCTATACCATGGAAAAGGCGGGGATGGACGCGATGACCCGATCCCTGTCCAAGGAACTTTGGGGACGAAACATCCTGGTGAATTCGGTGTCTCCCGGTTTTATTGAAACCGATATGACCAAAGATCTTTCCGAAGAGATCCGGCAGCAGATCGTCCGGCAGGTGCCGTTGGGCCGGATGGGGAAACCGGAAGAAGTGGCAGATGTGGTTTCCTTTCTTGCCGGGAGCGGTACGTATATCACGGGAAGCGTGATTCACGTGAATGGAGGCATGTATTGTGGCTGATCAAAACCTGAATCGGCAGATACTGTCGCTGATACCCCACAGGCCTCCTTTTCGGTTTATCGATGCCGTTCTGGATGCCGATCATCAGTCCATTACAGGCGTTTATCGGTTTCGGGAGAATGAATTTTTCTATTCCGGCCATTTCCCGGAAAAGCCGATAACACCGGGCGTGATTCTCATCGAAGCAATGGCGCAAACCGGTGTGGTCGGCCTGGGAATTTCCCGCCTTCTTTTTCAGGGCAGATCTCCGGAGGAAATTCAAAATATGACAACACTGTTTACGTTCGCCGAGAATGTGGAGTTCAGTGGAATGGTGTTCCCGGGAGAGACGGTTCATATCCAGGGGGAGATGGTATATTTTCGCAGAAAAAATCTGAAGACAAGAGTAGTCATGAAACGTGAAAATGGCCGGGATGTTTGTACAGCCATCTTGTCCGGTGCAGGAGTAAATATCAATGGAAACTAGAGTTGTGGTGACAGGCATGGGCGTCGTCAGCCCGAATGCTCATGGAATTGAATCCTTTCATCAGGCGCTCAAGCATGGCCAATCCGGAATCCGCTTGATCCCGGCGCTTCAGGAACTGAACTTTGCATGCTGCATCGCTGGAGTCCCAAAAGATTTTGAGGAAATCGGCCGCCGGTATTTTCCGGAAAACCAGATATCCCGGATGAATGGTGCGATCGGATATGCTTCTGTTGCAGCACTGGATGCCTGGAAGGATGCGGGCTTGCATTTGCCTTCCGATGAATCTTCTGCCGACTGGGAAACCGGGGCCATTGTCGGATGCGGAATCGGGGATATGGAACTGATTGCGACAACCATCGTCCCGGTAGTCAACAGCGGCAAGGTTCGAAAGCTTGGCTCCCGAATTGTCGAGCAGGTGATGGGAAGCGGCATGAGTGCCCGGATTGCCGGTCTTCTTGGCCTGGGCAATCAGGTAACCTCCAACTCTTCCGCATGCAGCACCGGAACTGAGGCGATTGTGGAGGCGTTCTGGAGAATTCGTTCCGGACTGGCCAAACGAATGATTGCCGGCGGTGCGGAAGGCGCGTCCCCCTATACGTGGGCCGGTTTTGACGCCATGCGTGTTCTATCCCGAAAGTTCAACGACCGGCCGCAAAAGGGTTCCAGGCCCATGAGCGCGTCAGCGGCCGGATTTGTCCCCGGAGCCGGAGCGGGCGTGCTTGTGCTGGAAGAACTGGAGACGGCGCTCAACAGGAAGGCAGGAATTTATGCGGAGATTATCGGGGGACGGGTGAACTGCGGGGGGCAAAGAGGAGGCGGATCCATGACCGCACCCAATCCGGAAGGCGTTCGGCGCTGTATTGCCGATACGATTGCCGATGCAGATCTATCTCCGGATGAAATTGATGCCATTAATGGGCATCTGACAGCGACATATGCCGATCCCCACGAAATTCAAAACTGGTCAAAGGCCCTGGGAAGAGGTCCCGGCTGTTTTCCCTATATCAATTCCACAAAGTCCATGATCGGGCACTGTCTTGGGGCTGCCGGAGCCATTGAAACCATTGCCGCCCTGATTCAATTATCCAGGGGGTTTTTACATCCTTCCCTGAATTGTGAGGATTTGCATCCGGAGATTGAAGCCTTTTCCGATCATGTCGTGCAGGTCGGTATGAGCTATCCGGAACTGAAAACCATGGCCAAGGCCAGTTTCGGATTTGGCGATGTGAACAGTTGTCTGATTCTGAGAAAGTGGGACACCCAATAAAAAAAACATAGGAGAGAAAAAATGAACAGAGAAGAAGTATTCCATGAAATGGTTGCCATCATCAAAGAGTATGTAAGGGACCCGGAACTGTTGAAGCATGTTACGAATCATACGAATATCATCAATGACCTTCGCGTGAATTCGGCAAGGCTGGTGGATATTATCATCAAGTCGGAAGATGTGTTCCATATCGAGATCAATGATGATGATGCAGACCGGATCAAGACGCTGGGGGATGCGGTCGATGTGGTTCTGAGTCTGAAAAGAGCCGCATAAAAAAGGTTTGGTATGCAGATTTCCGATGACCGGAAACTGGTGATTCAGACCATGGTCGGGCGGGTTCTGATATTCATTCTCGCCCCCATGGCATTCTGTTTTATCAAAATTGCCGGATACCGTATCCGGGATCTGGAGAAGACCCGAAAGACGTGTAGAAAATATTTCAAGCAACACAGGGGCCCCTGGCTGATCTGTGCAAATCACCTGACGATGATAGACTCCCTGATTCTGGCATATGCCATGATGCCCCTGTATCAGGCGGTTTTCCGGTTTGACCGTATACCATGGAATGTACCGGAAAAAGATAATTTCCATCGCAATGCGGCAGGCCGCCTGATTTGCTATGCGTTGAAATGCATTCCCGTCAACCGCGGCGGGCAACGGGAGGGTGTCAGCGCCACCTTGAAAAAATGCATTACCGTATTGGAGAAAAAACAGAGCCTGATGATTTTTCCGGAAGGGACCCGATCCCGGTCCGGCCGGATCTGTACCCGGGATTTTCCCTACGGAGTCGGACGGCTGATGGCTTCCGTCCCCGAATGCAACGTGCTTTGTATGTATGCCCGGGGGGATCATCAGAAGTCATACGGTTTCATACCGGGATACAGGGAAGTGTTTACCATAAGAACCGGAATACTGCATCCGGTCACAAACCTGAAAGGCCTGAAGGCCCAGCGGGATATGGCCGGGCAGATTATTCGTCAACTTTCCGGAATGGAAAAAGCGTATTTTGCGGAATATCGGAAACGACATTGTTGATCTCTGTCATCCGGATGCGATAGCCAGATGGGATGACATCCGATTTGCAGATCGTGTATTCACTCCGGCCGAACAGGAACAAGTTCGCTCTTCCGCCTTTCCCGATATCTGCCTCTGGATATTCTGGGCCGCCAAGGAAAGTGCCTACAAGGCAATATCCAAAAGCTTTCCCGAAGTTTCCTCTTCCCCAAGAAAATATGAGGCATCCTTTGGCGTCATTGAATTTCCTTCCGTTGTTCAAGGACGGGTGACAACTCCTGAAAAACCCGTACAAGTACAGGTCGTCATCGAAAAAGATTTTGTACACGGCCTGGGGATTACCGGATTGACGCAAGATTTTTATGACATTGAAACCGGCATTTACCAGATCGGCGCTGATCATGAAATCGATTGTATCCTGCCGGAACAGGAATCCTTTCTGGTCAGAGAACTGGCCGGCAAACGAATTGCAGCCCATGCCAATGTTCCGGTTTCCGAAGTTCAAATCAGGCGGGAACCCATCCGGAATCAACCCGGACCGCCGGAAGTCTATATCAAGGGAGAAAAAAGCATGATCAGCATCAGTCTCAGCCATGATGGAAGATTTGTTGCATATGCATTTTCCCGACTCGATCCGTGACCTCCCGCCATGGTTTCTTTTTGTTTCCGGTGATCCTGGAATACCCGGCCGTTTATCTTTTTGACAATGGATGAGATTTTTTTTAAAAAGGGTTATCCTTTATCATTTATCCGATGCAGAGCCCATGATGCCGAATTCATTTACCGATACTGTCAAAAAATGCATTATGCAGATTCCTGCCGGCAAGGTGGCAACCTATGGCCGGATAGCCGCTCATGCCGGCAATCCAAGGGCTGCCAGGCAGGTTGCCAGAATCCTGCATTCCTGTTCCCGAAAAGACAATCTTCCCTGGCATCGGGTGGTGAACCGGCAGGGCCGGATATCCTTGTCGCCATGCCGGGGTTATGAGATCCAGCAAGCGCTTCTGCAAATGGAGGGGATTGTTTTCGAAAAAGATCATACCATTGACCTGTCCCGGTTTCTCTGGATGCCATGATGACTCGGGCGGAACATTGGTAATTGATTCAAGGCAATGCTTCTGATATGCTGCATGATATGAAAAGGGGACATTTGCTGCAACCGATTTTCAGGATTGTTTTTTTCATATCACAGAATGAAACGAAGAAGGCCGTTATCCGGCTGGAAAGAGAAAAATGACGGAAGAAATCTTTAATTATACGGTAAGATGCCGAACCTGCCGCTGTAAATTTGAAGTACAGCTGTTTGACACCCATGAAAAGAATCTGTTTCTGGTGGATAAAAAGACCTGGTTCTGTGAAAAGTGCAAAAAAGAATATTTTGACAAGCGGACAGCGCAATTGACGAATGAACATAAAAACGTCGGATTTCAAGAAATTACAGGAACACAGAAAATGGTTTCCTGGGCAGTGAAAATTCGTGCCGACATGCTGAACAAGGTCAGGTATCTGCAGGAGAGCCTGACCTTTGACAGCCATGAGGCCAAAGAAAAGTCCGAACGCGCCTTTGAAATGTTTCTGTCCGAGTGGCAGGCACAGACGGAAGCCAAGTGGTGGATCGACCATCGGAATATGAATGTCCGGGACATCTCCAAAAGAATCGGGGAGATCTCGGAAGCCATTTCAAAGGAATGATCCATTTTTCGTCATTTTTTCCGTTGCGTGTATCCCAAACACAGCGATTTCCATAGACTTGCTTTTTTATTTTTCAACATTATCTTAGGCCAGGATGGACCATGACCTTATACCTCCCGAAGATAGCTCTCAGGGGTCGGCCTATCCGGATAACCACATTGACAGTCATGGAAAAACCAAAGGAGGCACGCTATGGAAATCGAAAGAAAAAAAATAGCTGCAGATATCTGTTCATATGTTGATGAAGATAATGGCAAGTTGAATCTTGAAATCAATGTCCCCGGGGTCACAAAAGAAAAAATCAAGCTCAGGCTGCAGGATGATAATTTTAATCTGGTTGCGCCAAGAGAAAGTTTTGACTATGTATCCACGGGGAGCTTTTGTTGCCCTGTCAAGGCCAATGATGCGGTGGCCAACTTTGAGAATGGACTTCTCCGGGTCACCATTCCTTTCAAAGACCCGATGGATGGGGCTTTCGAGGTTCCGATTCACTGAATCAGACAGATAAGATCGATTAGAGCGGAACAGAAGCAGAAAATCATTACATGAGACAGCAGCATGGAGCTGCTGTCTCATTAATAATAAAGTGAGAAGGTCGTTTTCAAACAGTATCCTGCATATCTCTTTTTTGATGAATTGTTTTTGAGTAGGTTGTGCCTGAAACCATTTGATTGTTCTTTTATGGGCGAGATTCTTTTACGATGATTGCGAAAGGGGGGCATTATGATCGAATTCATTTATCAAACATTGGCCCAGTTCGGCTTCCGTCATCCGCTGCATCCTGCGATTACCCATATCCCAATGGGTATGGTGATGGGCGGATTTTTGTTTGCCCTCGCGTCTTTTGTCTTGAAAAAAGACGAGCTGGCAAAAACAGCCCACTATTGTTACACCCTCGCGCTCATCTTTGTTCTCCCAACCATGCTGCTGGGGTATATGGACTGGCAGTACAAGTTTGATGCTGAGTGGAGCAATCTGATTTTGGCAAAAATTGTATTGGCATTTGTTTTCAGCGGATTGCTTTGCGGAGCATTTTTTGTGGGGAAAAACGATGGCGTGCCGATTCAAAAGAAATTGATTTTATATGGCATTTGTCTGGCAGCCGCAACCGGCCTTGGCTTTTTGGGCGGAGAAATCCAGTACGGATAATATGTTGATTAATTAGTATAATTCTAATATACAAAGGGTATCCTTTTTTCTACAGATCCATTTTAACTTTAACCTTCAGGCTTAACCTTCAGGGGAGAACGATGCATGAACAAGATATTGGTATATATGGCGCTTGTTTTCACGATATTTCTGAATACCGGTGTATGTATCGGAGGTCCTGCGAATTATGACCATAAAATTGAAGTTGACAAGATGTCCTTTGAATGGAAGCTCGATGATAAAGTGATGAATATCAGACTGACTGCCGGGACCACGGGGTGGGTGGGAGTTGGTTTTAATCCCAGCAAGGAAATGAAAGATGCGAATTTTATCATCGGTTATGTCAAAAACGGGAAGGCCAAGGTAACGGATCATGTCGGCATCAGCAATCGTCAGCACGATGCGGATGAAAAAGCAGGCGGCAACGACAATGCCACCGATGTCACGGGCAGTGAGCAAAAAGAGGTTACGGAGATTGCTTTTACCATCCCATTGAATTCAGGCGATACCAAAGATCAGGTAATTGATCCGGATGCGGAAACCACCGTATTGCTTGCCTATGGTCCCGGCCGGGACAGTTTTCGAACCAAACATGAGTTCAAGACCGTATTAAAGGTTTTTCTGAAAACCGGCAAATTCACAAAGATCAAGTAATGCAACGGAAATCGGAGTTTCGGAACATGAAAAAAGAAGCAGCCTGCTGTCTTTTCGCCGGTCTCGTATTGCTTATTTCATTCGGTGTTGCGGTTGCGGCGGAAGATGGTTCCCATTCCGATCATCCAATGGGAGGTGACCTTCACTTTTCCCATGAATCCGAAAATCAGCATCAACATCCATCCGGACAAGAGGCCTCTGGTTTGCCACCGAAAATCGGAGTCGAGGAGCGGCTCGGGGAACGGATCCGGCAGGACATCCGTTTTATGGATGAAAATGGGCAATCGGTCAGCTTGCAGGAGGCAATATCCAAACCGAGTCTGATTCTGCCGGTATACTTTTCCTGTCCTCAGGCATGCAACATGATGCTGGCAAGTCTGGCCCAGGCCGTTAATGATGTCCCGCTTGAGCCGGGTCGGGATTATCAGGTACTGGCCGTCAGTTTTGATGCCGAAGATACGCCGGAAAAGGCACGGGAAGCAAAAGCAAACTACTTCAAGCTGATTACCAGGGATTTCCCGCAAGAGAACTGGCGGTTCCTGACCGGAGGTCAAAAGGAGATCGATGCGTTGCTGGCGTCGATGGGGTACCGGCTGCAAAAAACCGGACCCGGTATGTTCATTCATCCCAACGTCCTTCTGGCAGTATCACCGGACGGCCGGATCATCCGGTATCTCTACGGTCTGCGGTTCCTGCCTTTTGATCTGGGAATGGCGCTGACCGAGGCAGCGGCCGGAACGCCTCATATGTCGGTCCGAAGAATCCTGAGTTACTGCTTTGATTATGATGCGGAAAGCAAATCCTATGTGTTTAAATCTTTCCGGGTTGCTGCGATTTCGATTCTTCTGCTGTCAGGCATCTTTCTGTTTTTTCTTCTCCGGAAAGGCAACCGGTCAAAAACGCACAGTGAAGAAGTGAAAAAAGGGAATCACCCATGACGGATGTTCCATCCTATCTGAAAACACCATCTTCTCCCAACCTGAAGGGGATATGGGTCTGGCTTCTGACGACGGATCATAAACGGATCGGTGTCCTGTATATGATTTCGATTCTTTTCTGGTTCTGTATTGCCGTTACCCTGGGGCTGGTGATTCGAACGGAACTGATGGCCGAGGGTGAGACGCTGATGGGTTCGCAAACCTATAATGCCGTGTTTACCCTGCATGGGGTGATCATGATTTTTTTGTTCATCATTCCGGGCATACCGGCGATATTCGGCAATTTTTTACTGCCGATACAAATTGGTTCGGATGATGTATTTTTTCCCAGATTAAACCTGCTTTCCTGGTATCTGTATATATTCGGCGGTATCCTGGCGGTTGTTTCCTTATTTTCCGGCGGTCCGCCGGACACGGGCTGGACATTTTATGTGCCGTTCAGCGTCCAGACGGAAAGCGGTGTGACATTCACGGTGCTTGCCGCGTTTATTCTGGGCATGTCTTCCATGCTCACGGGCATCAATTTTATTACAACCATCCATCGGCTTCGGATGAAAACCATGGGCTGGATGCAGATGCCGCTGTTTACATGGTCCTTGTACGCAACCGCATGGGTGCAGCTGCTGGCAACTCCGATCCTGGCGATCACCCTCCTGATTATCGTGGCGGAACGGATATTCGGAATCGGGCTGTTTGATCCGGGCCGGGGCGGTGATCCCATACTCTATCAGCATCTTTTCTGGATGTATTCTCATCCGGCCGTATATATCATGGTTCTGCCGGCCATGGGAGTGATCTCCGAAATCATGCCGGTTTTTTCCCGGAAAGCCATTTTCGGTTATAAGGCGATTGTCTATTCCACCCTGGCCATCGCCATTGCAGGTTCCCTGGTGTGGGCTCATCATATGTTTACCAGCGGCATGAGTGATACCGCTGTTTTTGTGTTTTCACTGCTGACATTTGTAGTGGCAATTCCCAGCGCAGTCAAGGTGTTCAGCTGGGTGTCAACCATGTACAAGGGTTCGGTCCTCATGACCCCGCCGCTGTTTTACGCCTTGTGCTTTATCTATCTGTTTTCCGTGGGCGGCTTGACCGGGCTGGTGCTTGGCGCTGCCGGTACCAATATCCATGTGCATGACACCCATTTTGTGGTCGGGCATTTTCATTTTGTGATGTTCGGAGGCGCCGGGTTTGCCTTTTTCGCCGCCCTTCATTTCTGGTGGCCGAAAATATTCGGTCGGATGTATAATTTTCGAAAAGCATATCGAGCGGCAATTTTAATCACCATTGGTTTTATTGTTCATTATATGCCCATGCTGATCCTCGGATTGCAGGGCATGCCCCGGCGTTATTATAACTATCTTCCTCAGTTTGAAGCCGGTAATTTTTTTGCCGGAATCGGAGGTTTCATCATGGTCGCCGGGATCATGTTGATGCTGGTTAATCTGGTGCAGGGTTTGCGAAAAGGAGAACCGGCAGTCGGCGATCCCTGGGGTGGAACCACGCTGGAGTGGAGTGTTCCGTCTCCTCCTCCCCTGCATAATTTTTTGGATACACCCCGTGTGAAATCATACCCATACGATTTTACCGATATTATGAAACAGCAGGCAGGTTCAAAAAAGGTTTGACCATCCAATGAATAGCAGCACTCCGGACAAAGCAGGCGTTAAGCTGGGCATGTGGTTGTTCCTGTATACGGAAATCATGTTGTTCGGCGGCCTGTTTGTCCTGTATGCCGCTTATTACAGCAAATATACCAGTGTGTTTATCGAAGCCGGCAAATCACTGGATATTACGATCGGTGCCCTGAATACCATGATTCTGCTGGTGAGCAGTTTTACGGTTGCATCAGCCATTACGGCCATTCAAAAAAAGGCTCGCCGGTCGGCAGCCGCACTGGTCGGGGTTTCGATGGTTTTCGGTGTCCTGTTTCTGGTGAATAAATATTTTGAGTGGGGGCATAAATTTGAGGCCGGTATCTATCCCGGGTCACCGGACTTGTCGGATGCAGAGGCGGGAAAGAGTCTTTTTTTCGGCTTGTACTATCTGATCACAGGGCTTCACGGCATACACATTATTATCGGTTTAATACTGTTATCGATCAGTCTGTATTTCATCACGACAAAGCGGATTCATGAAACCCAATTTGTTGTACTCGAAAATTCCGGACTGTATTGGCATCTGGTGGATCTGATCTGGATCTTCATTTTTCCTTTGTTTTATCTGATCCTGTGATGCGGATGAATGAACATTTCTGTCAGGAGTAAAGTATGGAATCGCCCAACCAGGAACATATACTGAGCTACACAACACTATTCGGCGTGTTGTGCATCCTGTTAGCGCTTACCGCAATTACGATCGGCGTATCGCGAATCGATCTCGGGGTTTTGAACATCTGGGCTGCCATACTGATTGCCGCCTGCAAGGCGGGTTTTGTACTGCTTTTTTTCATGCACCTTCGTTATGAAACCAGGTTGCTGCAAATCACATTTGTCGTAACGATTGGTAGTCTGGCGATCTTAATCGGTTTTATATTCTGGGACATCTCTTTCCGGTGAGGAAAATATGAATGCAGTCATCAATCCAGTGCCCGGAGTTGATCAGGCTTTCTTATACATTTTAGGATTTTCAGTGGTACTGCTGCTGGGCATTACCATTGTCATGATCGTCTTTGTGTTCAAATACAGCCGCAGCAGAAACCCTTTGCCTTCCGACATCCGGGACAACTGGAAGCTTGAGGTTCTGTGGACCGTTATCCCATCGATTATTGCCTTGTCCATGTTTTATTATGGCTGGTCATCCTACACCGGCCTGAGAAACGTTCCTGCCGGGGCTCTTGAGATAGAAGTGACCGGGCAGATGTACTCCTGGATCTTCCTGTATCCCAATGACAAAGAGACGGAAAACGAACTGGTCGTGCCTTTGGGCAAACCGGTAAAACTCAATATTACATCTTCCGATGTACTGCACAGTTTGTTCATCCCTGCCTATCGCATCAAAGTTGATGCCGTTCCCGGCATGAAAACCTATGCCTGGTTTCTGCCGGATAAACCGGGATCATATTACATGCAATGCGCCGAATTCTGCGGAGTCGGCCATGCGGATATGACTGCCACCCTGCGAGTGGTTCCGGAGCCGGAATATGAGGAGTGGCTGGAAATCGAAGAGGAGTAGCGGGATACGGCTCAGGAGGAGTATGAAGGGATTCCGGTGGCTTCAACTGGTGAAAATTCGGATCAGCCTGTCGGCCGCTGTTTCATCGCTTATCGGGTATATGATCTACTCCAATACACTGGATATCAATGCCATGGAATTAAGCTTTGGTGTTTTTTTCCTGGCTTGCGGTGCCGGGGCCATGAACCATTATCAGGACCGGTTTGTAGACCGTCATTTCTCCCGAACAAGCAACAGGCCCCTGCCCAGAAATCTGATTTCACCACCCCGGGTCCTTTTTTTTTCCGCTTGTCTGATGTTTCTCGGCCTTGCCGTCATCTACCTCAGCCGGTCCTCGCATTGGGCCTGGTTCACGGGTATGATAGCGGTGCTTTGTTATAACGGGCTGTATACACCGCTGAAAAAGAGAACCAATCTGGCAATGATTCCCGGCATGTTCTGCGGAATGATCCCTCCTCTCATCGGCTGGGTTGCCGCCGGCGGCCCTATCGCCTCCCCGCAGATCATTGTTCTCATGGGCATATGGGGACTCTGGCAACTGCCGCATTTCTGGCTGCTTATTTTAAACAATCAAAAGGAATATCGGGAATCCGATGTTCCAAACATGTTGCATCAGCTGAGCGGTTCACAATTAAAAAGGATACTCCTGGTCTGGATCTTCGGTTTTGCCTGCCTGGCATTTCTGCTGCCTGTGGTCCACGTTCTGATCCACCCGTGGGCGCATTGGTTTCTGGCGGCCGGTCTATTTTCCATGGCAGCCGCCTTCACCTATTTTTTGTTATTAAAAGACGATCTAAAAAAATATTCCCATCTGTTCATCGGCTTGAACTATACCATGGGTTTCATTCTCACCTTGATTTTTGTGGATCGGCTGACCATCCTTTCCTTTTGACAGGCAGGACGCACCCTATTGTTTTAGGGCTTCAATACTGGTAATGATCTGAACCTCATCACCCAGGGCTCCCTGCATGAAATCCATCCCAAAATCGCTTCGTTTGATGGTAAATTTGGCTTCAAAACCGGTTCGATATCCACCCAATGGGTCTTTGCCGGAACCGATATGCTGCGCCTTTACGGTGGCGGCCTTTGTTTTGCCCAGCAGGGTGAGATCACCCTTGATCTCATATTCCAGGGGATTCAGCTTTGTAACACCGGTGCTTTTAAAGGAAATAACCGGAAATTTTTCAATGTTGAAAAAATCAGCGCTTCTCAAATGCGTATCCCGTTTTTGATTGGCCGTATCCACATCAACGGCGTTGACCTCCATGACCAGGGAACTGTTTTCCGGTTTTTCTTCGTCAAACACCAGTTTGCCGACCGGGTTGTTAAAACGGCCATAAACATTTCCGACTCCGAAATGCTTGATGGAAAATACGATGGAAGAGTGTGCCGGGTCGATTTCATACCGGTTTTCCGCCATCACCGGAGCAGCCGTAAGGAACAGCAATGTCACCAGAACCGATATTGTGTTGAATCGTTGTGTTTTCATCGTTTCCCCCCTTTTTTCAGGTTTGGTTTATAGTGGATTTTCCCCTTATGATCATGACCGGCCGGAAGTCCGCAGGATCCGGACGGACGAAAATGTTATTCGGGCATCAACCGGAAATTCACATCAAACAGCAATACATGATTGGATTCTTCCGGACCATCCGGCCCCGGAATCTGAAAATCGTTCAGATCAATTTTAAAACTGCTTTTCAGAACCAGCATTGGTTCACCGTTTTCATTCAGGACCGGTTCGATTTCCATGAGTACATTCAAAGGAATGGTTTTTCCTTTGATTTCCAGATTTCCATGAAAAAGAACCGGAAAAAGATCGCCGTAGGCAATTTCCCGCGGCTCGCCTTCGCCGGACGTAATCGTGAACCGGGAAGTTGGATATTGCTTTGTATTCAGCATGATACTGCTCTGAATTACCTTGTCCAGATCCGCCTGGCCCATGGTGACGGATCGGGGATCAATCTCCACATAACCGGTCGCATCAGCCGGGTTGCGGCTTTCCGGAATCTGAAATCTGCCTGTTCCGCGGCCGGCTTCTCCTGCGTATTGATCCAGGGGTGATGGAAAGCGGAAAAGAACCATGGGTGGCTGATCAGCCTGCTGCATCGGCAGAACCCAGGATAACGGCGCTTTTGCGTGGACTGCTTTGGGGGCTGTTTTTTCCGGTGCAGGAGGAAGGGAAAGACCCATTTCCTCCCAGCGGATCACCGGTATCCTGTTTTCCACCGGATCAAATCCGTCTCCGGCCTGATCATCCCTGATTTTCTCCGCTACGATATTTTCCATGGATCGTGCCGCTTTCTGAAACAGATCTCCCCGGTTTTTCCAGGGACCGACCAGGGGATTGTCCCGGGAGTGAAAGACCGGCTCCTTGCAGTGGAACTGGGAAAAGACGGCAAAGGAAAGATACAGGGTCTGATCCGGCGATACCCAGGGATAAAAATCCATGTAAAAACCGCGATCCGCGCGATCCAGTGAAATGGAATCCATGAATCGAAAGTGTTGAAATCCCTTTTGGATATTTTCCAGGGCTTCCTTTTTGAAGTCCGTGTCCTGATATCCGGGGGGGATGGTTCCGGTAACCGAAGATATTTTGATCGGTGCCCATACACGGGATCTTCCCATTTCCCGGACCGGGATCTGTTCCCGGATCAGGGGTTCTTTTCCCTGGGAGATGTATCGGGAGGTGCGGATAAAGCTCCGGATACGATTCAAGGTGGTTGTCCGGCCCTGATAGATGGCGTGTCCAAGATGATTTTTGTAAACAATCAAAGGGGTTATTTTAATCTCTGCGGGAGCGCCTTCCGGTGTGACCGGGATGACCTTCACGGGAACCGCTAAGTCCAGCGCCAGTTTCCGGATCTCCGGAAGGATGGTCTGCTCAAAAGCCCGGCTCACCGGCGTGTTGTTGTTCTGCGTAAAGACAATCAGCTCTTCCGGTGCCGGTCCGGCTGCGGCACGGACCGGAAGCATGGCTGCATACAGGATCAGGGCAGCGCCCAGCCTGCTCATGATTGTTTTCCCAGGACCGGATATTTTCATGTTTCACCATCCTGTTGCAGGGATGACATAGGGATCGGAAAGCGATATCCTATGGTAATCATTTTTTCATTGCGGGCAAGACGGGGAAATGAGTTTGAAAACAGAATATAACGGCAGCCATCCAAAACAAGGGTTCCGGATGGCTGCCGGCGGAAAGAATATGGTTTTATTTTTCGATACTGATCAGTTCCACGTCAAAAATCAACACCTGATTGGGGCCGATTGTGGGACCGGCGCCCCGATCTCCGTAGGCCAGGTCCGACGGAATAAAGAGTTTGTATTTGCTGCCGACAGGCATCAATTGAAGGGCCTCTGTCCATCCCTTGATGACCCCGGTAACCGGGAAAACAGCCGGCATGCCTCTTTTAAAAGAGCTGTCGAATTCGGTTCCGTCGATGGTGGTTCCTATATAGTGAACCTTTACCTTGTCGGTGCTTGCGGGTACGGCACCGTCACCTTTTTTCAGGACCGTATACTGAAGACCGCTCTTGGTCGTGACCACATCTTTTTTCTGTTTGTTTTTTTCCAGAAATTGTTTTCCCTCGGTGATGGCCTTTTCAGATAATTCCTTTTTCTTTTCTTTCTGCATTTCGGTCATTCTGGCTGAAAACTCCCGCATGACCTCTGTGGCCTCTTCTTCGGAAATCGCCAGAGGCTTTTCGGCAAACTGGGTCTCCATGCCGGCTACCAGCGCCTTGATGTCAATTTCATCCTTGATCTGAAGCAGGGATTTGGCCATGTTGGTTCCGATAATATAACTGATTTTTTCCTTCTTTGAATCATAGGTTTTCTTTTCAGCAAAGGTTTCCGATGCACATACCCAGATAAACAGGAATGAAACAGCGATTGCAATAACGGCGGATTTTTTCACAGGGGCTCCTCTCATGAAGATGGGGTTGATAAATATGTTTTGTTAAGCATGCAAAACGGTTTGCATCGTCTTGTATGTTGGATATTGATTGGGTTTTAGTAGCATAGATGCATTCTAAAGGCAAGGTATGGATTTCTCTCTTTTTCCGGGTTGGTTATTCCTCCTTGACACGCCTGGCGCCCTCATCTAATGTCCGGATGAGAAAGAAGTTTTTCCAGAGACGATGATCAAGGCAAGCCGACACCGCATGAGAAAAAATAGATTACCGTTTTACGTGCTTTTCATATTCATTGCCATTGGTGCGATAGTCGCTGTTTTCCGGGAGAACAACTGGTATTTCCTGATGTTCGCAATGATCGGAGGCATCTGCATGACCTCGGTGATGGTGACCGATCGATATCCCCGGCTGAGCCAGACGATCCGTCTGGTGCAGCTGTCGGCCCTGGGTATTTTTCTTTTTGCCGGTCTGTCGCTGCGGTTGAACGTCAATTTTCAGTTTCCGCAAATCATTTTTGATAGCGCCGCCGGAATCGTAAGCGGCGCATTGGTTCAGTTTCTGATTGCCCGGGCGGTTGTGCCGTTTATCTTTGGGAACGGATTCTGCTCCCGGGCATGCTGGGATGCGGTGATTTTCGAATTGGCGGATCAAGGCCGGAAACGGGGGCAAGACCGGTCCGGGAAAAAACGTTCCGAATTTCTGGCATGGGGTTATCTGGCCGCACTGATTGTGCTGGCCGTCATCGTTTCCCAGTGGCATAACCCGGTGTATGATGATATGGCCCGTCGTTACTGGCTGATCGGGGAAAACCTGTGGATCGTTGTCTTTGGCCTCGGGATGACGAATTTGCTGGGGCGCCGGGCCTATTGCCGCCTGCTGTGCCCGTTTTTGACCCTTTCGGGGCTGGTCTCGCGGTTTTCCATTTTCAAGATCACGCCGGTGAATCCCGATGCGTGTAATGCGTGTTCCTTGTGCAATTTATCCTGCCCCATGATGGTGAATGTCATGGAAGCGGTCCGGAACCGGCACCGGATTCAAAACCGGCAATGCATCCTTTGTGAACGATGTGTGGACGCATGCCCAAACGGGTGTCTCAAAATCGCTGCCGGAAATCCCCTGCGATAATTTTTTGGTTATTCATTCAAGTTCAATATACGGATATTCCATGGACACATGCTTATGGTCACCCTTGATAACCTGAAATATCCCATCATGGATGGGTTTAGTTTTTTTTCAGGATCAGGTGTCACAACCGGCAGATGAAAATGGTATCTGAAATAGATACGGTTCATCATGAAAGGAAAGATTATGTACAATCCGTTTGTGGAAAAAAAAGCCGGGCATGAGGATGACATCCGGATTATTCGGCTCGTTCTGGAAGGAAGCCGGGAGGATCTGGAAAAGCTGGTCTTTCGCCATCAGGCCTGGATTTACAATATCGCCCTGAAAATGGTGCTGGACCCGGCGGATGCCGAGGATGTCACACAGGAAATCCTGATTAAGCTGATTACCAAGCTCGCGACCTATGATCCGCAAAAAGGAGCCTTCCGGACATGGCTCTACCGGATTGTCGCCAATCATGTTCTGACCATGAAAACAAGAAAATATGAACGGATTTTCAGCTCCATGGATGATCACATTGAGGCGATTAAACAAACACCGGATCAGACCATCGGCGCTTCTCCGGAAAACAAGCTGCTGCTTGAGGAATTGAAGATAAAATGCCTGACCGCCATTCTTCTCTGTCTGGATCGGAAGCACCGTCTGGTTTTTATCCTGGGAGAGATTTTTGATGTGAAAGATAAAATGGGAGCGGAGATTCTGGACATGACCCGGGTGAATTACCGGAAGAGGCTTTCCCGCGCCCGCAAAAAAATATCCAATTTCATGACCCATAACTGCGGCCTTATCGATGAAGCCAATCCCTGCAACTGTGCCCGCAAATTAAACGGATATATCAGTCGCGGCTTTGTGCATCCGGATCGGATTTCCTTCTACAGGGCCAAAGCAAAGCAGATTATCGATGTTGTCGAGACGGACGGCAGTGCTCCCGGCAATGAATGGTTTTCCGGAATCTCCATTCTGTTCCGGGGGCACCCTTTTTATGAAGCACCTGATTTCAAAGTATGGCTGAACCATGTCATTGCCGATGATTCCTTCCGGGATATCATTCATAAGGAATTTCAGTAGCGGTTGAATGCGGTTTTATAAAACAGATTCGATAACCTTATTTCAAAAGGAGGACAGGATGACGGATCAGGAGATCAGGGATGAGGCAGTATGGGGTTTTATGCAGAAGCGGCTGGGATACACGGATCAGGAATTATTGACGTTCAGAAACAACCCAAGAAACCACAGGCTGATCGGCAAAGCCGGGGATCTGGTCGGCAAGACCGTCATCTTTGAAGTGGTGGAATCCCGCGGCTGCAATATCGAGCATCATGTGGGCGAGCAGTTCTTTTTCAGCGCAGAAGGCTATATGCTTGCCCACAAGGGGCCGAAGAAGGTCTGTCCGTATATCATGCCGGCCATGGCCAGGCTGATGTGGGTCATTCAGGAGCGTATTTATGAAGGCCTTGATCCCCGGCCCTATTTTTACAAAGCACATTGTGATGATGTGGGGATTGAATGCGGCGGATGGGGCAATATTGTCATTGAAGCGAAAATCGTGAACCGATAAAAAAACCGGGCGGGATTTTTGTCCCGCCCGGAAAAAAACGGATTGTATTGACCATTCCTTTGGACTAGAAATGATACACCCAACGAAGGTTGCAACGTTTCCCTTCCGGTCGGTTTTCCGCCATGGTTTCAAAGTAGGTGTTGAAGAACACATGACTGTCCTGGGAAACATGATAGACCAGGCCGGGGCCGATGCCAAGGACCTGCTCTTTGGTGTCGCCAACATCGTTTCCATCCACCTGCATATCGGTAATCTGTTTCAGGTAGTATCCGTTGATACCGATCCGCAGTCTTTTGGCCAGTACTTCATAGGCCATGGCAAAATTGGCATGCATGGCCTGGCCTGCCTGGGTGTCGTCGGCTCCTGCAAACTGTCTATTCGGGTCATCGTTTTTGGCATTCCACAGGTAGTGAATTCTCGTGGATGCGGTCAGTTGCGGAGTGATGAACAGGGTTCCCGCCCAGTAGGGATTGAATGAAAAAAAGTTGCTTCCCTGGTTCAGTTCCTTATTTTCATCATATTTTCCCGTGGGAAAAATCATCTGGAATTCCACCCGATGCATGAATATGGGGCCATTGCTTCCCATGACCGGGTCCCATTGGAGGAACGGGCCGATCAGCAGGTCGCCGACACCGGTGCCGTTATCCTGGGGAAATCCCAGGTCGGTCCCATAACTCATATCCAGGGCAACAATCGGAAGCATGACATTCACACCCCATTTCCCCCCGGCCAGGATCGCCTTGTCCGACTGGTATAGCAGTTGTGTCAGGCTGATCCAGGCCTCAAGGTCTTCATCTGCAACAGGAGGCAGCAAAGCATCCCCATTGGCATTCGTCAGCTTGTCTGCCGTCCAGTACTGAAGGTATTGTGAAAAGTAGACTCCCGGTCCGGCAGGAGGGCCGCCATCCAGAAAACTGGTAAACCCCAGATTGACGGACGGAAGGTCATAGGCAGGGGCGTCTGCAGCCGGAAAGAGGGTAAGGGAACTGGTGAAGGCCAATAATATCCATACCAAAACAATACGAGATTTTTTCATGAACATGCTCCTTGTGATAGTGATAATCTTTCATCCGAAAATACGGTCTTGCGCTGCGTATCAGCATTTCAGTAAGATCAAAAATCCGGATGCGGCAAAGCTGATGGAAAAGCGGCACGATCCTTTTTGTCAGACAAAGACTATATGTGAAGGATCGTAATATTGTCAATAAGGATGTCAATACAATATGTTGAACCGTATATAATCCAGCCGGCATTTCCGTCTATCTGCTTTTGGCGGCCTTTGCCAGCGCATCCTCCACAGCTTTCAGAACCGCCCGGCTTGCGGGTGTTGCTCCGGACACGGCATCAACGTCCATCTGCTGACGGGACACGACGCTCCGGGCAATCGCGGCCGCTTCGTCACGGTATTCGTCGGATCCGATATCCACGATTTCCACTTGATCAATACGATGATTTTTGATTTCCACGCTGACGCGGTATACCAGATCTTCATATTGGGCCTCTCCCGGATACTTGCCGTCCGAAAGCTGCTTCAGTTCCGGGGCCGGTTTTGCTTCCTGATCTGCCGGATATCCGACAGATTGTGCCAGAATAACGCGCTGCTCCGGCCGGAGCTGCAACCGGCTTCTGACCGCTTCCCGGTCCACCATTCCGCGTACAACTGTGGACAGTCCTTCCGAAGTGCAATACAGGTATACATTCTGGCTGATGAATCCGACCGCTGTGTCGGAAAACATATCCCGGTCGGCCGTGCTTAATGCGATTTTACCCATCATGCCGGTCTTGGCGGCATCGACCACATATACCAGGTTGACCGGAGCCTTTTTGACAAAAGGCTGAATCATGGAGCCGGTCTCCGCCCGATGATCACCGGCGGCAACCGGGAGCAGGACGTTCTCTTTGGCATCATACAGATAAGCCCCTTTTTCGGTAAAGACATAGATGTCCGTTTCCTGCCAGTTCATGGCAGACGGGGCTGTCCGTCGTCCGGATTCCGGCCGGTTGATGCCGAAGCCTGCCCACAGCAGATTGGAAAGAACCTGATCCGGCAAGGGTGTCGGACTGAAATCGCGTTCGGATTTGCGCTCTTTCAACGCCTCCATCAAAGGCATGCCGCCCTGGGTCCGGGGCGGCGGCAGCCGGATCGCGGTCAATGATCCGTCACTGATCAGGGACTGCTTTGCGCCGCCGCATCCGCTGATCATCGAAATCCAGGCGATTGCCGACAAAACAAAAAGTATTCTCCATCGGGTGGTTCTTTGCATCATGGCCGGTCTCCTTATGAATGGAATCATGTTCATCAGCCCCGTTGCAGGGCCTGGTATTTCATGGGATAAGATCCTGCTTTTTTTGACAATGAACATATGTGAAAGTCGTTTTTGTGTCAACAGGCTTTCCGGGAGTCTCTCCGGGTGCCATTCCAGACGCCGCTCCATGAATAATTTTAAGACTGCGTCGCTCAAACTCGCGGATCAGGGAAACAGCCCCCTGATCCGCTCAGACAGTGAGCGACTTCGCTATAAAATCATTCATTGCGCTCCTGCCTTATTACCCGATCTGTTCAGGGTAAATGGAACGTACAATCAATCAACCTGGTAGGATGCGCTTCAAGCGCATCTTTCTTGAAATATGATGCTTATTTAATGACTGATTATCGCAGCGCACACCACCCGGGCGGAACATTTTTTTCACTGTGGTAACTTACCGCCGGAGAAAGATACTTACGTTTCCGGAAAGCCGAACTTTTCTTCGTCAGGCCAATTTGACAGCCGCAGGAGAAATATCGGTTTCGGATAGATGCATTGGAAGATGCGCTTAAAAGCACATCCTACCTGGCTGACAAAAAATAGGTTTGTAATCGTGGTGATTACGCGCAAAACAGTCAACCCACTCGGTGCTTTCCGGCGCTCAAAATATAAGCCTTGCAACACATGATACCGATACGTCAGCAAAGATGCAGTAGGATAATTAGAGTTTTGTTAACGATAATGATAAAACAAGTTCATCATTTCCATTCTCCAAGAACATTTTTCATTTGGGATATTTGGAGTTCTTGGAGTTCCTGGCTATCAATCGGAATTGGGGAATATGTACGTAAAACCTCCACTGCCCAATTTTTTATTTTGCTATTATTTTCTGCTGGCTTTTCTTTCATTACAGATATAGCTATTTCAATATACTTATACGCTATTTCTTGTTTTTTTAATGTGGTATCGATGGCTTTCCCCCAAAAAGCTATCACTAAGGGGATTAGCAATAAAGATATTGATTTTGTAATAATTGCAAATTTTTCCCAATTATCCTTTGGCATCTTTCTTTCTTGGTTTTCACACATATTAGGATCCTTTCAAAAATTTATAACATTTAACTTATCGAATGAATACAAAATATCTAACTGTAAATCAATGAGGTATTTTGGCAACACAATGCCAGTGATTACCTTGCCATCGGTTTCAACAACGAAAGATTCTGAATGGGGATATTCCCCGGCTTTAGCGGAATGAATGATTTTATAGCGAAGTCGTTCACTGTCTGAATGAATTAGGGATCGTTGGCAAAAAACAGCTTTATTTCCCGGCTGCTGTTTGATTCCGATATCGTCGGTGATCTGAGGGCGGTTTTTTCATTTTACCCACCTGTTTTTTGCTTACGAGCCCTTATTCATGAGTTTGAACGACGTAGTCTTAAAATTATTCATGGAGCGGCAACCATTTATACCATAAGGGTCCGCGCGCTGGGTTGGAACAAGCTGATTAATTGAATTAAAGATAGAAAGATATAAAAAGAAGCCATATTTTGAGCGTGAAACCATCTTTTGCGATCCAAAAAAAGTGGTTCAAGGCCTCCATGTCCGCCTTATTGATTCCGGCATGAATGTGGTGTATGAAAGACACAGGTTGACGCCCGGCTGCAATTGAACACAAAGGAGCATGAACTTCAGTGACGGATATGACAAATAAACGAAACATTACAATCGGCTATATCTTTTTTTACCTGTTGTTTTCCGTGGATACCTGGCGGATTTTGCTGGGTATCCTGATCAGCATCCTGCTTACCCCTCAGCTTTTAAAAACAAATCCGATGACCGGTTCCGGGGAAATCATGCTGTATATCATGCTTGCCGGAATCGGATGGGCCATTACCGCTTATCCGGCAAAATCGATCGCGCTGTTTTTGCGCAAGGTTATTTTAAACGGAAAACAATAGGCGGCCTTCACGGCATAAAACCACTTGTGATCTTAGGAAAAATTGTATACAGATAGCCAATCGGGATATCTGCGGGGTCATTCTTTCGTATTTGCGAAGATTCATACCAGGAGGCATGTCATGAAATCGATGAACGGTTTTGACGGGAACAGACATTTTTGTCCGGGAAGACGGCGTTTTTTGAAAACCGCCGGGATTGCGGGCGCAGGCTTGGTGGGTATGGGCATACCGGGATGTTCCGGTAAAAAAGTTCAGGCGACGATGATAGCCGTTCCGGTGCATTCCGGAAAAATAGAGCGCATCTCCATACAGGCATTGCCCCGAGGCGCAGGGGATCTGGAGATCCTGGAAGCGGTCAGGCGCGTTGCCGAGGCGTCGACTGATTTTTCGTGGCTGTCCAAAGGGGATACGGTGTTTATCAAAACCGTGGCAAACTCGCCCAATCCGTATCCGGCAACCACATCCCCCCTTGCCATTCGCGGAATGACCTTGCTTCTGCTGGAAAAAGGCGCCGGAAAGGTCCTGGTGGGCGACAAGTCGGGCGTGATGACGGTTTACCATGAAAAGGACGATCAGGACGGCTCGACCCGGGAAGTCATGACAACCGTCGGGCATCATGCTGCGGCTGTCGACTCCGGAGCCTCGGTTCATTATTTTGAGGAAGAAGGGTATGATGCGTATTCCGGTTTTTCGACCGTCAGCAAGAGCCACTGGAAAGGGGAGCTGATTCTTCCCAATATCCTGAACGACGTGGATCATGTGGTGCTGCTTCCCCGGGTCAGCCGGCATATGCTGGCCGGAACCACTCTGGGCCTGAAGGCGGCTGTAGGCTGGCTGCGGGATGACAGCCGTCTGGAAATGCACCGGGATGCGGGCAGTTTTTTTGAAAAGATCGCTGAAATCAACGATACCGTCGTTTTGCGGCAGAAGCTGAGACTGACCCTTTCCGTGGCAACCAAGGTGCTGTCCACCAAAGGGCCGGATGAGGGATATGTGGCTGAACCGGAGAACGGTCTGGTGTTCGCGTCCGAATCCCTGCTGGCACACGATATGGCCGCTCTGGGATGGCTGATGTGGAATCGTGAATTTGCAACACCGGAAGGTGAATTTTCCTGGTCAGGTGATCCCTACACCGGGATTCCTTCCACCCTGAACCGGGGTTTTGTGGGGTATATCTGGGGGATCCGGCATTGGTACAACTCGGAATCCTATGATCCGGTGACCATAACCTCTGTCATGACCGATCCGGTGATCTGCCGGGCTGCTGACCTGTGGGGCGGATTTCCCAGTCTTGAGTTTGAGGATGTGACCGGAAAATTGCCGGATGATATCAAAGACTACTTATCCCGGAAAGCGGTAGTATAAATTTTACAGTGCAACAGGATGGTTAACAAATTCCGAATATATGGATAATTTGTTGCCGATACGGCATGTTAACGATCCTGTAAGGATGATCGCCTTCCGTTCCCAATCGTTTGTTAACACAAAAATAATTTTTTCCTAACACAAAGCTAATACAAGGGTTGTATTTTATCTTCAGCTTTCGGGCAATGAAGATTTGAAACATAACCAATTTTCGGGAGGAAAAAATGAAAAAAATGAGCAAACCATTAATACTGGCAGCAGTGTTGATTTTCTGTGCAGGGTTCGGCACGGCATGGGCCGGCAATATCGTCATCAAGGGATCGACCACGGTTCTGCCGATCGCGCAGAAGACGGCCGAGGCATACATGAAGGAAAATCCGGATATCAGCATTTCCATTTCCGGCGGCGGGTCCGGGAACGGAATCAAGGCCATCATTGACGGAACAACGGATATCGCCGACAGTTCCCGTTTTATCAAGGACAAGGAAGTTCAGCTTGCCACCACCAAGGGTCAATATCCGGTTCCGTTTGCCGTGGCCTATGACTGCATTGTTCCGGTCGTTCACCCCTCAAACACCATCACGGATCTGACCATGGACCAGCTCAAGGCGATCTACAAGGGCGAAATCAAGAACTGGAATCAGGTGGGCGGACCGGATCGGCCGATCGTCGTGATTTCCAGGGATACATCTTCGGGAACCTATGAAGTGTGGGAAGAAAAGGTAATGAAAAACGAGAGAGTATATCCAGGAGCCCTTCTTCAGGCTTCCAATGGCGCGGTAGCCCAGGCAGTAGCCAAAAACAAGAATGCCGTCGGTTATATCGGAATCGGATATATGAATGATGATGTTAAACCGGTATCGGTCGGCGGGGTTGTCGGTTCTTCGGAAACCACACTGAACGGGACATTCCCCATCAGCCGGCCGCTTTTCATGTTTACCAATAATTGGCCGACAGGTGATATCGCCAAGTTCATCAATTATGTCATGCATCCGGAAAAGGGCCAGAAACTGGTGAAAGACGCCGGTTTCGTACCACTGTACTAATACGGAATCCGTCCTGGCAAGAGCCTGGAGAAAATGGTTTTCCGGGCTCTTTTTCATCGGGTGGATGTATGGATGATGATCCGGCAGGGCTTCATAAAAAACTTACGGTTTCCTAACAATTTCCTAACAGAAACATAATATGATTCATCCCCGGAAGATGGTCTGATGAAACAAAGGTCATCATAACAAAAGACTGCAGAAATGACCGGCAGGCGGGAGACATGATTTTCAGTCAAAAATATAAAGACCGATGGATGAAGTATTTCTTTTTGACGGTTGCGACGGCTTCCGTTTCGATCCTTGTCATGATTACATTGTTTTTGTTTATGGAAGGGATTCCGATATTCCAGAAGCTCAGTGTAATGGATTTTCTGTTCGGAGAATACTGGTATCCGACCGCGGAACCGCCGGATTTCGGCATTTTTCCGCTGATCGCAGGTTCCCTTGCCGTGACCTTTCTATCCGCAATGATTTCCATTCCGCTGGGTGTACTGACGGCGATTTATCTGGCGGAGATCGCGAGCTATCAATTTCGGGAAATCGTAAAACCGGTTGTGGAACTTCTTGCCTCCCTGCCTTCGGTGGTCATCGGGTTTTTCGGCATGGTGATTGTGGCACCGTTTTTACAGGAGGTCTTTGACGTTGCAACCGGATTGAATCTTTTCAATGCCGCCCTGATGCTGGCCTTTATGTCGGTTCCGACCATTTGCAGCATATCCGAGGATGCCATCTACAGTGTTCCGGTAAGTCTGAAAGAAGCATCTCTGGCACTGGGCGCCACTTCGCTGGATACCATCGTTCGTGTGACCATTCCGGCCTCCATTTCCGGTATCAGCACGGCGGTGATTCTCGGCATGTCCCGGGCCATTGGTGAAACCATGGTGGTTCTGATGGTGGCTGGCGGAGCCGCCATGATGCCCGGCTCCATCTTTGATCCGGTCCGGCCGCTTCCGGCAAGCATTGCCGCTGAAATGGCGGAAGCGCCTTACCGCGGGGATCATTATTACGCTCTTTTTGCCATCGGCATCGTGCTGTTTGCCTTTACCTTTATGTTTAATATTGTAGCGGATTATGTTTCAAACCGATACCGGCAGGTGGGAGAGGCAACGCTGTGAAGATTTCAACGATCACGGGAATTCGGAAAAAGCGGATTCAGTCTTTTTGTTTTTTCCTGTTTCGTATGGCAGCCGCCATTAACGGCCTGGCCCTGGCAGTCATTATATACTTTATGGTTATTAACGGATGGAAGGCCATCACCTGGACATTCCTGACCCAGCCTCCGCTGGATTCCATGACCAGGGGCGGAATCCTTCCCTGCATCATCGGCACATTGTGCCTGTGTATCGGGGCCATGGCCTTTGCCTTTCCAATTGGCGTCTTTTCCGGAATCTATATCAATGAATATGCAAGGCCCGGCAAACTTCTCCGGATTATCCGTCTCGGGATCAGCAATCTGGCCGGTGTTCCTTCTGTTGTTTTCGGATTGTTCGGTCTGGCTTTTTTTGTCACCTATCTGGAAATGGGGGTCTCCATTCTGGCCGGAGCCCTTACCCTGGGTGCAATGTCTCTGCCGGTCATCATCGGTTCAACAGAGGAGGCGCTGAAATCCGTACCGGATACATACCGGGAGGCATCGCTGGCATTGGGCGCTACGAAACTGCAAACGATTTTCAGGGTTGTCGTACCCACGGCCATGCCGGGGATACTGACCGGCGGCATCCTGGGGATCAGCCGGGCAGCCGGGGAAACCGCACCCATCATGTTTACGGCTGCGGTATTTTTTTCACCCAAACTGCCGCAATCCATTTTTGATGAGATCATGGCGCTTCCCTACCATATATATGTTCTGGCGACAGCCGGAACGGAAATTGAAACCACCAGGCCGCTTCAGTACGGGACATCCCTTGTATTGATTGCACTGGTGCTTGGCATGAATCTGACTGCAATCATTCTTCGCGCAAGGCTTCGGAAAAAAATGCGGCAGATATAACGATAGCAAAATTGATGAACCGGAAATGAAATGGAACAAGAGTACAAAATTACGTCCAAAAAGCTGGATTTTTATTATGGCAGTTTCAAAGCCCTGCAGGAGATCTCTCTCGATTTCAGGCGCAACCAGGCAACCGCTCTGATCGGCCCGTCCGGATGCGGGAAGAGTACATTTCTTCGCTGCCTGAACCGGATGAATGATCTGATTCCCGGTATCCGTGTGGATGGCGAAGTCTGTATCGATGGAGATGACATCTATGCGCCGTCTGTGGATGTCGTGAACCTCAGGAGCCGGATCGGGATGGTGTTTCAAAAACCCAATCCCTTTCCCAAAACCATATTTGAAAACGTTGCCTACGGCCTGAAAGTAAATGGAGTGAAAGACAAGAATCTGATTGCCCAGCGGGTTGAAAAGAGTCTAAGATCAGGGGCACTCTGGGATGAGGTCAAGGACCGGCTTCATGATTCCGCGCTGGGACTGTCCGGCGGCCAGCAGCAGCGGCTGTGCATTGCCCGTGCCCTGGCGGTCGAACCGGAGGTTCTTCTCATGGACGAACCCTGTTCGGCCCTGGACCCGATCGCCACGCAGAAGATCGAAGAACTGATTCACGAATTAAAAGACAAGTATACGATTATTATCGTTACCCACAATATGCAGCAGGCTGCCCGGGTATCGGATGTGACCGCCTTTTTTTACATGGGGAAGCTGATCGAGGTCGGAGAAACCGACACCATTTTTACCAGACCCCGGCTGAAGACCACGGAAGATTATATAACCGGCCGTTTTGGATGACCATAAGGAAAAAAATATGGCAATACATTTTCAGAAAGAGCTTTTAAAAATTAAAAAATCCATTTTAACCCTGGGGGCGATGGTGGAAGACCGTGTGCGTCTGGCTGTCGAAGCCGTCAAGACAAGGGATGCGGAACTGGCAAAAACAGTAGTTGATCTGGATCATGAAGTAGACCAGATGGAAGTCGACATTGAAGAGGAATGTCTGAAGATTCTGGCACTGTATCAGCCGGTTGCGGTGGATCTGCGATTCCTGATCGCCGTGATCAAAATCAACAGTGAGCTGGAAAGTATCGGTGATCAGGCCGTGAATATTGCCCAGCGGGTGGCCATCATCGCAAAACAGAAGAAGTACAGCTTTGTGTTTGACTACTCGGATATGGCCAAAAAAGCCCAGGAGATGCTGAAAAAAAGTCTGGATGCACTGGTGAATCTGGATCTGGATCTGGCCTTCCGCGTTCTGGTCATGGATGATGACGTGGACCGGATTCAGAAACAGGCATATGATGAAATCAAGGCGGCCATGGCGAGCGGTACATCGGACAGCCATGGTTATCTGATCAATCTTCTGCTGGTTTCAAGGCATCTGGAGCGGCTGGCGGATCATGCGACCAATGTCGCCGAAGAAGTGATCTATCTGATTGAAGGAGAGATCGTCCGCCATTCGGGAATATAGGTCAACTTCATAATGAAATATGAGCAGGAAAAATGTCGAAAACAATATTGGCAGTAGATGATGAAGAGGACATCCTGGAACTGGTGAACTACAACCTGCGTCGGGAAGGATATCAGGTGGTCTGCTCGGATTCCGGGGAAGATGCCCTTGCCAGGGCCGGACAAATGGACTTTCAACTCATCCTGCTGGATCTGATGCTTCCGGGAATGGACGGCCTTGAGGTTGCCAAGCGGTTGAAGAAAGACCCGAAAACCCAGAATGTTCCGATCATCATGATTACGGCCAAGGGGGAGGAGGCGGATGTGGTTACCGGGCTGGAACTGGGGGCGGATGACTATATCACCAAACCGTTTTCTCCCAGGGTTCTGGCTGCCAGGGTGAAAGCAGTCCTGCGAAGAAAGGATAAGCAGCCGGAAGAAAATGAATATGTGCTTCGTGCCCATGAGCTGGTGATTGATTCCGGAAAGCGGGAGGTGTCTGCTGACGGAGAACGGTTTATGCTGACCTATACGGAATTTCAGGTGCTGCATTTTCTGGCCGGTTATCCGGGTTGGGTTTTTACCCGGAATCAGATTGTGGATGCCGTCCGGGGAGAAGGATATGCGGTTACGGACCGGAGCGTGGATGTGCAGATTGTCGGTCTTCGGAAAAAATTGGGTCCTTACGGAAAATATATTGAAACCGTGAGAGGGGTTGGTTACCGGTTTTCGGAAAAGAAGAAAAAATGAAAAAGAACATACGATTGATCTGGCAGCTGTATCCTTCCTATCTGGTCATCATTTTTGTTTCGCTTCTGATCGTGTCTTTTTATATATCCGGCTACATTGAGCAATTTTTTATCCACAACACGGAAAAGGATCTTCTGACCAAGGGGCATCTGATCAAGCATCAGATTATGCAGTACCTGTCTCCTCCGGACAAGGATCGTATCGATCGGTTCTGCAAGAACATAGCGGCGTCTACTGAAATCCGGGCGACCGTCATTTTACCGGACGGAATGGTTATCGGTGACTCCGAAGAACACCCTGCAAAAATGAATAACCATAAAAACCGTCCTGAAATACTGACGTCACTGGATGGAAAGGTCGGCTTTTCCATTCGGGAAAGTGAAACCCTGCGGATCAAAATGATGTATGTTGCCTTGCCGCTTTTTGCAGATGACCGTCTTGTGTCTGTTTTGCGGGTATCCATCCCGCTGACATCTATAAACAATACAATCGGGCTTGTACAATCCCGTGTCATGCTTATGGGCTTGTTTATTGCCATCCTGGCTTCCGTTGTCAGTCTGTTCATGTCCCGTCGGATCAGCCGTCCCATCGAGGAGATGAAAAAGGGGGCGGAAAAATTTGCAAAAGGTGAGCTTGATCATCGGCTTCACGAACCGTTCATATCCGAATTGGCCGAACTGGCAGCCGTCATGAACCAGACGGCATTTCAACTGGAGGACCGGATCACCACGGTCAAAAACCAGAAAAATGAATTTGAGGCGGTTTTGGCCAGCATGACGGAAGGCGTGGTGGGCGTTGACCGGGACCAGAAGATTATCACCATGAACCGAACGGCACTGGCAATGCTTGACGCTGATCCGGAAATGGCCGTGAAAAGGAGTATCCATGAGGTGTCCCGGAATGCAAGCCTTAACAAACTCCTGGAAGATACCATTCAAAGCGGCGAACACCGGCAGGAGGATGTTTCTTTTTTTCAAAACGGGGATGAAAAAATTCTGAACGTCAAATGCACGGCGCTGAAAAATGCCGTGGAAAAGAACATCGGTGTGCTGATCGTTCTGAACGATGTCACCCAATTGCGGCGCCTGGAAAACATGCGCCGGGATTTTGCCGCCAATGTTTCCCATGAGATTAAAACCCCGCTCACGGCAATCAAGGGATTTGTGGAAACCCTTCGGTTCGGTGGCGCGGACAATCCCGAAGATCTGGACCGGTTCCTGACCATCATTGATAAGCATGTCGATCGTCTGACGGCGATTATTGATGATCTGATGCAGCTTTCCCGGATCGAGCGGAAGGATGAAATCCAACAGATCGACCGAAAGGTTCATCCGGTGGAAGACCTGATTCAGTCATCCATTCAGCATTGCAGCAGTATGGCCCGGGAAAGGAAGATTGCCGTTCATTATACATGCGATCCGGATCTGGCGGCACCTTTCGACCGTACGCTGATGGAACAGGCCGCCGTCAATATCCTGGACAATGCGATCAAGTATAGCGAAGAGAACAGCGCCGTGACCATCCGTGCAGAACGGAAAGGTGACCGGGTCCATATCCATTTTCAGGATCATGGGATCGGGATTGAAGAAAAGCATCATGCGCGGCTGTTTGAGCGTTTTTACCGCGCGGACAAGGCAAGAAGCCGAAAACTGGGCGGCACCGGTCTTGGCCTTGCCATCGTCAAGCATATTGCAATAGCGCATGGCGGTGATGTTTCGGTTCAAAGCAAACCCGGTCAGGGAAGCCGCTTTACCATCAGTATTCCCGCAGAGGGGTGACTTACCACCCCAGTCTTCTGCGGACAAAAGAAAAGTCCGAATGAACGACGATAATTCCGGTTACGATCAATACCAATGCAAGGATGATGTTGGCCGTACCCACCGGCTCATCCAATATCAGCCCTCCCAGCAGCACGCCCGAAACCGGCAGGATAAAAATGTAGGAATGAAGGGTGACCGCCCCGTATTTCCGTAACATGTGGATCCATGCGACAAAACCAAAAGAAGCAGTGATCAGGGATTGGTATAAAAGCGCTCCGACAATTGTCATGTCTACTGTCCCGATCATCTGCCGATCCCATAAAAATCCGGCCAGAAAAAAAACAGGAACGGATATGATGCCCGGATACAGAACCAGTTGAAACGGTACAAATCCGGATATGATTTTTTTGGTATAGATGGCGTTGACTGCCCATAGGAACACCGATGCGAGCATCAGGAAGTCACCGGACCGCAAATCGGATGAGACATTATTTTTTTCCAGAAACATGATGGTGACACCTGCAAACCCCAGCAGGATGCCTATCAGTTTTTTGCATGTGAACGGATCTCCAGGGATAAAAAAATGGGCGAGGATCAGAACAAAAAACGGCTGCAGATTGATAATCAGGGCTCCCCGGGATGCATAGGTCAGACTCAGTCCGAGATTAAACAGGCCGAGCTGGCAAATAAAAATCGCAGACAGGATCAACAGCTCCCGGAGTTGTGTTTTTTTAATGACAATCGACCGGTTGGTCAGGTAAGCCCATAAGGATATTGTCAGGGAAGCGATGAGAAATCGCAATCCGGCATTGGTAAAAACGCCCAGTCCGGAAAGGCCGATTTTGACGAACACGGTATTTGCCCCAAAGCTGGTGCAGATCCCGATGATGGCCAGGGAAGCAAGGAAGGATGGTTCCTGGTTTCCGGATTCTTGTTGTATTTCTTCCATAAAGAATTCTGTAATGAATGCGCCATCAGGCCGATCGGTTTGTTGGAGCAGGGTTATGACATCTGTCCGCTTTTTCAGGAAGAAAAACGAATAACCATGCGAAAGACAATCAGTATGCAGATAATGATGATAATCAGAATACCGGGAGTGGTTGCCCATGATTTTTGCCATGGCTCACCTTTGGCCTTCAGTTTTTTTCGTTCCTGATCATACCATCTTCCCAGTAACACACCTGCAACCAGAACCGTTATAAATTTTAAATAATATAAAGTTGTTGTAAGAAGCATACGCACCTGTATTGTTTCCCGGCGTCCACGGCCTGAGAAAGATTTTATGGATCCGAACATCTCTGCTTAGATATTCAGATTCCATCGATTTTGCAAGCGGCATCCGGTATTTTTTGGGAAAAAAACAGGAAGCCGTCCTGCCGGTCCAACCTTTTCTCAATATTGATATTGCAGGGGGGGTATGATATGTTCTCCAAAAACTTTCCGAGGCTTCCCATCAATTTCAGATAACAGGTCCTGGTCATGGAAAAAACGGTTGTACATCAATTGGATGCCCATTCCACCTTACAGAATGAAATACAAAGGAGGAAAAAGGCCGAAAGCGCATTGCAGGAAAGCGAAGCCCGTTTCCGGGAGCTGGTGGAAGAAACCGATGTCCTGATTGCAAAATTGGACGGGTCAGGCAATTTTACCTATGTGAACCATGTGGCGGAAAAAATTTTCGGTGTGGGAATGGAGCAGTGTATCGGCAGATCCATGTTTGAATTTGTTCATACCGAGGACCGGGATACTGCCGTAAACGATTTCCAGGGCTGGATACGCAATCAGGTGCGGAATGTGAATTATGAAATCCGGCAGATCAATTTCAGTACCAATTCAATCCATCATATGCTGTGGGCCATCAATTTCCGATACGATAAAAACCGTCAGCTCACAGGCATCAACAGTTTTGCCAGGGATTTGACGGACCGGAAAAAGGCCGAAGAAAATCTTCGCAAGGCCCATGCAAGGCTGGAACAGCATGTCCATGAAAGAACCATTGAGCTGCTTCAGGCAAATGAGCAGCTGAAAAAAGAGATCGAGGATCGAAACCGGGTTGAAAAAGCCCTGCGGGAAAGTGAAGAACGATATCGGGCTTTGTTTGAGAACAACCCCATTGAAACGGTTATTGTAGACAAGGATTTGCGGATCACCGGTTACAATCTGGCAAAAGGCCAATCCGGCAGCCGGCTGCCGAATATCGGTGATATCATGTATAAGGATTATGCCGGAAAGCATCAGATTGACATGCTTCATGAACTGAAAGAGTGCATTAAATCCGGCATGCCGAAAGAGTTCACCGATCAGGCGTATTTTGGACGGGTTCTTCATATCCGCATCTCTCCTTTTCCCGGGGGAGCGATTATCACTTCCATTGACATCACGTATCGAAAACGCGTGGAAGAGGCGTTGCGCGAAAGTGAAAAACGATACCGGACACTTGTGGAAACCATACCCCATGGCATTCAGGAAATCAGCAGCAGAGGCATCATTACGTTTGCCAATTCGGCTTTATATCATATTTTCGGGTATGAAAGCGGGGAGTTGATCGGGAAGCCTCTGTTCGACCTCCTGGTATCGGAAAAGGAAAAGCAGGAAATGAAAGATTTTCTGGCAACCCTTGTCCGGGAACAACCGACCCGCATTCCGTTTCTCAACAAATGCCTGACCAAAGACGGACGGATCATCGACATTCAGTCCGACTGGAACTACAAGAAAGACAAAAAAGGGAATTTGATCGGATTTATTTCCATTATTACGGATATTACCAACCGCCTTCGGGCAGAGGAGGATCAAATCCGGCTGGAGAAAAAACTGCATCATGTCCAGAAAATGGAAGCCATCGGCACCCTGGCCGGCGGAATTGCGCATGATTTTAACAATATTCTGGGTTCCATCCTGCTGAATACGGAGCTGGCTGTTGATGATCTGGCTGATGACAGCAGGGCATTGTATTCGCTGAAACAGGTTTTGAAGGGAAGCCACCGTGCCAAAGATCTTGTCGAGCAGATCCTGACCTTCAGCAGGGAGTCGGAGATCGAACGAAAGCCGATCCGGATTCATTCCATCGTGAAGGAGACCCTTCGCATGCTGCGTGCCATGATTCCGGCAACCATCATCATTCAGCAGGATATTGATGAAGATGTGGGGGTGATTCTGGCGGATGCAACCCAGATCCAGCAGCTTGTTTTAAATCTGTGCAACAATGCCGCACATGCCATGATCGCGGAAGGAGGAAAGCTCAAGGTGGAGCTGGAAAATGTTTTCCTGGATGAGCCGCCGGCCGGTACGGACATGCTTCCGGGGGAATACGTGCGGTTGTCCGTCAGTGACATGGGATGCGGGATGAAGCCTGAAGTAAAAGACCGTATTTTTGATCCGTTTTTTACCACCAAAAGACCGGGGGAAGGCACTGGTCTCGGTTTGTCGGTTGTACATGGAATCGTGATTCATCATGATGGAATGATCACCGTTGAAAGCGAGGAAGGGAAAGGTTCCACATTTGATATCTATCTGCCGATCATTCCGGATGACAAATCATCGAACCGGATACCCAGCGCCGCGGTTCAACCGCCGACGGGAAATGAAAACATCCTGTTTGTGGATGATGAAGAGGTTGTTGCGGATGCAAACAGGCGGACCCTTCAGCGGCTTGGTTATAATGTGACGGTTTCCACCAACAGCAAAAAGGCGCTTTCCACGTTTAAAAAAAATCCGCAAAAATTTGATCTGGTGATCACGGATATGACCATGCCCAGCATGACCGGTGCCGAACTGGCAAGGGAATTGATCCGTATCCGGCCGGACATTCCCATTATTCTGTGTACCGGGTACAGTCAGCTGATCACACCCGAAAAATCAAATGCTATCGGAATCCAGGAGTTTGTCATGAAACCTTTTTCGCGGGATGAGATTGCCGAAGCCATCCGCAAGGTTCTGGACAAGAACCGGTCATGATGAACCACTCTTCCCTGATGGCCCATTCCTTTGGATGGCAGGAACATGCATTTTCCCCGATAAGGAGGCTATGAAACGAAAAGGATGCAGTATTATTTTTATCAACGACCATCGACAGGTATTGTTATTTCTGAGAGATGATATCCCTTCGATTCCGTACCCGAACATGTGGGATGTTCCGGGAGGGCATGTGGAGCCCGGTGAAACGCCGGAGGATTGTATCATTCGAGAAATGAAAGAAGAGATGGAGCTGGAACTGAAGGAGTTTTCGCTGTTTTCCATCATGGAATTTCCGGACCGGATCGAATACACATTCTGGAAAAACAGCAATCTGGATATTGAACGCATTACGCTTCACGAAGGGCAGTGTCTGAAGTGGTTCGATCAAAATGAGATTGAGAAAACCGAGCTGGCCCTTGGCTTTAACGAGATCCTCCGCTCCTTTTTTACAAAAGCCCCCTATCGGTAATCCGGAAGCTTCCGGAAACGAAATCCATACGCTGAAAACCGTTTGTTTTCAAAATCATGAACGCGATCCATTGCCATCAGCCCAGAAAATGATCCTTGAATTTCACCTGGCCGTCACTCAGTTCATCCTTTTCAGCGGTCATACATTCCGGGCACTGTACATTTTCCGGATGGGTGCCGACCGGGATCTGCATGGAAGTGTTGCATGTGATGCATTTGCCGATGATCTTGTCCGGCTCGTTTTTTGGGGAAGCCGGACTGGATCCTGTCCTGTATTTTTCCTCCAGACCCGGCTTTTCCGTCTGTTTTTTTCGGCTGATAAAGGAATGGATGGCTTTCCGGATACATTCCGCATCATCCCCTTTTCCGGTTTTTTTCAGCAGTTGATACTCATCTTTTGTGATCACAAACTTTACGTCAATGACATGTGATGTTTCCATCGCAATGGTCAGCCGTTCCAATGCCGATGCATAGGCTGCGATTTTCATGTCGCCGGCCTGTATTTTTTTCTGGATCTCTCCGGCAATTTCTTCAGCGGAAAACCAGCGCTCACCGATTTGTATTTTGGATTCTTCCAGGTTGATGTCTTTCATGTTTGTCTCCTTTTACAGGTAAGATACAAATTTTTTACCATTTGATCCCGGCCGCCATACACTTTGACAGACGGTTGTGTATGTTTTTGGTAACATTGCGAATTACAGGTAATTATATTTCATGATGTATGCCACACGCGGGCACAATGAGCTAATTATCCGATATTATGGTTATAAACTTAATTCCGGATGGCAGGTTCACGGGAAGGGACGGGAAACAGCCTGTTATATCTCATCATGATTGATGATATTTGATCAGATCGGTACCATATCGACAGGCACATTGGCGATTTTTGCCTGTGGTCCGGTTTGTTATTGATATTTCGATACTCATAAAGGTGCATTCCATCCATATCCGGACAGGCCGGCCTTCCGGAAATAAAATCATGGTATCTATCTTGCAAATCATTCGGGAAAAAGTAATGGAAGAAGTTCAGGCAACAGCACGATAATGCATATCAGCGGAACACATGAGGTTGTCAACATGGATAATGAATCCTTTGCGTTGTTCAAGTCTTTTTCCGAGGAACTGGATCCCGGAGAACTGCAGCGGAAATTTCTGTTTGCCCTTTTGAGACTCCAGAATGTTGAGCGGGGCTCCATCTGGATTAAGAAGGGGAAGAAGTACTTATGCATTGAGGCGGCCGGCCGCCAATGTGAAAATATACTGGGTGCTGGAATTGATGAAGATCAGCAAAGCGTTGTAGGATGGGTTATCGAGAACGGAAAAATGACCATATCCAACCCCAATAAGGATCCTCGTCATTATCGGGAGTTTGAGGAACACCTGTCGGAAAAGAGCCGCCTGATTCTCTGTTTCCCGCTCTTTTTGCGTAACAATACCGTATACGGAGCGGTCCAACTGATCGATACGAGTCCGGAGCAGGATAGGATCAATCTGGAGTCAACCTACCTTGGCCACATCCAGAATCTTGTCAATATCGGATCACTGGCACTAAGCAACGCCATTCTGTTCAGCAAGCAGATGGAAGAAACAAAGGCCCTGAAAGACACGCTGGAGGAACTCCGGGGAAATGAAGCTCTGGTAGGACACAGTCCTCCTTTTCAGGGTTGTATGGAAATGATTCGCAGTTATGCACGAACCGACTATCCGGTTTTGATCACCGGTGAAAGCGGAACCGGAAAAGAACTGGTTTCTCGTGAAATTCATCGCCTCGGGAATCGCAGTGACAAACCGTTTCTGGTACAGAACTGCAGCGCAATCCCGGAAAATTTATTGGAAAGCGAACTGTTTGGATATAAAAAAGGAGCCTTTTCCGGGGCGGTGAAAGACAAGATCGGACTGTTTGAGGCAGCGGAAGGCGGAACGGTTTTTCTGGATGAGATCGGTGATATGCCCCTGAATCTTCAGGCGCGTATCCTCCGGGTGATTCAGAATTCCGAAATCAAGCCCCTTGGTGAAACCCATGTGAAAAAGATTGATATCCGGATTATCTCGGCAACCAATAAACGCATTGAAAAAATGGTTGAAACAGGGGAGTTCCGGGAAGATCTGTTTTATCGTCTTTCCGTACTGCCCCTGAATCTCCCTCCCTTGCGGGAGAGGCGTGAGGACATCCCGCTGCTGATGAATCATTTCATGAACCGGGAATCGATCAAAACCAATATCCCGGTCAAGACAAGGACCACGGAAACCATGCGATATCTCATGTCCTATTCATGGCCGGGCAATATCCGGGAGCTGGAAAATCTGGTTCGATACCTGCTGGTGGCAACGGAAAAGAATTATATCCTGCCCCAGGACCTTCCCATACAGTTCACCAGCCGGGATCGTTCCCGGGCGGTAAAAGAATTGTTCCCTGTCCGTGAAAATGATTCTTTCCATTCAAACTCAACATCGTGTATAAAGGAGGGGATGAATTTTGGTGATGTCACCTGGGATGAGGTCGAGCACAGTTATGCCATGTACCTTCTTCAGAAGCATCACTGGAATGTAACCTGGGCAGCCCGGGATGCCGGGGTGAACCGCTCTACCTTTGCTTCCAGAATGAAACGGCTGGGCATCAGCAAGCCGGTTTACCACCAGGGTATTCATCTGACGGCTGTCGGGGAGTAGGGAACAAGTCGAAAAAGGATACGGTTGATGTATGGATGGTGCGGGAAGATAGCAAGAATTGATCTCACCTCTCAAACCTGGGAAGTCGAGAAACCGGATATATCCATCTATCAAAACTTTATCGGCGGCCGCGGCCTGGCCGGTTATTACCTGTCTCCCCATATTCACCGGAAATGGCATGCGCCGGAAATGCCGTTGTTGATTTTTGCAGGTCCCCTTACCGGTACAACCTCCCCCACACCCGGCAGAAGCACGTTCATGTCGCGGTCACCCCTGACCGGAACCATCGGGGACTCTTCGGTTGGCGGCTGTTTCGGCACGGAACTGAAAAAGACCGGGTTTGACGGGTTGATCATTACCGGCAGAAGCCGCCGGAACATCGGCCTGGAGATCACGAACACCTCCGTACAATTTGTTCCTGCGGATGCCATTCACGGAATGACAACCTCTCAGGTTCAAGCCTGTTGCAAGGATCATGGCTCTGTGGCGGCCATCGGTCCTGCGGCGGAAAACGGTGTGCGGTTTTCCAATATCATCATTGACGGACATTATGCTGCGGGAAGAAACGGTCTGGGCCTGATTCTCGCCGGTAAAAAATTGAAATACATTGCGGTCACCGGAACCGGGAAAATCCGTATCTTTGATCCGGAGAAGCTGAAGGACGAAAGGGAGAACATCAGACGGCTCATGGCGGCATCTCCGGCGATTTTCGGTAGGTTTGGAATCTCCGCATATGGTACCGGGGCACTGTATGACCTGATGGATGCCCGGAACATGATGCCGACGGATAATTTTCAAAAGACCCGGTTTGCTCATGCATGGTCCATGAATGCCCATGCCTATGAAAAGCAGTATAAGCCCGGGAAAACCGGATGCAGGGGATGCCATGTGCAATGCAAAAAAATAACCGATTCCGGACGATCCATACCGGAATTTGAAACCATGTCCCATTTCAGCGCACTGATCAACAACCATGATCGGGAAACGGTTATGGAAGCAAACCGGATCTGCAATGAAATGGGGATGGACACGATCTCTGCCGCTTCGGTACTGGCATGCCGGCAGGAGATCTCCGGAAAGCGGATTCCTTCCCAAAACATTGTGGGGGCTCTTCTGGAAATTGCCCATGGAAAAGGCGAATACGCAAATCTTGGAATGGGATCGGCAAGGCTTGCCCGATCCTGTGGAAGACCGGATGCCGCAATAACGGTAAAGCAGCAGGATTTGTCGGCATATGATCCGCGAGGCGCCATGGGCATGGCACTGGCCTTTGCCGTATCGACCAGAGGCGCCTGTCATCTGAGGGCATATCCCATCAGCCATGAAATCTTGCGAAAACCGGTGGCTACCGATCGTTTCCGGTTTACCGGAAAAGCCAGGATCATTAAGATCAATGAGGATGTCAATGCGGTTGCGGATTCCCTGACAGCCTGCAAATTTACGTTTTTTGCCGCATCTCTCGAAGAGTATGCAGCCGTGTTTTCGGCCGTAACCGGTCATAGCCTGACCGGTCAGGATCTTCTGAAAACCGGTGAACGGATCTGCTACCACGAGCGGATGATGAACGCAAAAAATGGTTTTTCGCGAAAGGATGATGATCTGCCTCCTCGTTTTTTTGGGGAACCGGAAACGAGCCAATCGGCCGCTGATCTGAAACCGATTGACAGAAAGGCTTTTCAGAAGGCGGTTTCCGATTATTACACGGTCCGCGGTCTGGACCAGGACGGCATGCCGGTTGCAGAAAAAATAAAGGAACTGGGATTGGACGGGATATAATGTTTCGGGAATTTGAAGACAAACTCCTTGCAGCCGGACTGACGGAAAGGTCATCGCCTGTCATGGGATTTCTGGATGCCTCCCTGGAATGGAACCGGGATGATCCTGTCATTCCCATACTGGAAGAGGTGATCCAGGGGCTGAGTATAAACTCCATCTTATTCTCAAAGCCGGCTGAGCCTTACCGCACGATTATTTCTTATCTTGCCCGCACATCCGGAGGCGTGATCTGCCCGGAAGACTGTGAGACCAGAACATTCCTGCACGATCTTCCCGTTTGCCGGTCAATGGATTCCCGGGAGATTGCAACCATACTCAAAAACAGAAAAGGCGTGATCCTGCCGGATGTCGGCCTGATCACCTATGGGATGGTGAGCCTGGAACAGGCATATGTCACTTTCTCCTCCATCTGCTTTGCCTGTTTTGTCAAATTTTTTTCCGATTATCTCGGGGCTCTTCGAAACCGGCATGTGGATGAGCTGTTGCAAAAGACCTTTGAACAGGTTGCAAACATGCCGGGTCCCCATCCGTCTTTTTCCGGCGCTTTGATGAAGGGACCCTTGGATTCCGAACGTATGGTATTGGACGCCATGGATGAGGCCGGCCGGCTGACCGTTGAAAACAGGCTGGTGGATTCCTACTTCGGCAACATATCCTGCCGGCTGGGAAATACACTGTATATCAGCCAGACCGGAAGTTCACTGGATAACCTTGCCGGCTGCATTGATCCAATTCCCATGGACGGCTCCTCCTGTACCGGGATCACCGCATCGAGTGAACTGGATGCGCATCTCGGCATCATCCGGGAAACCGGCTGCAATACTATTTTGCATGGTCATCCCCGATTCTCGGTCATTCTTTCCATGGATTGTGACAAGGCGCATTGTGAGCAGAGGGGGCAATGCCATATCCGATGCCGCGAAGAACGGGATGTCTGCCGGATTCCCGTTGTTCCGGGAGAGGTGGGAACCGGGGTTTACGGCCTGTGCAACACGGTTCCAGAGGCCATAAAGGATCATGATGGTGTTATTGTATACGGCCACGGCCTGTTTACCATTGGTAATGAGGACTTTTCCAAGCCGTTTTTCAATCTGTTCCATATAGAAAAACAATGCCGGGAAGAATATTTCAGGCGGGTAGCCGATCTTCTGTCCCGGCAGTCTGCCGGCCATTGATAATCGGCAGGCTGTCTTTCGACAGCCTTTTTATTTATCGTTTATGGATGATCCTCAAGCTTTTCCGGCGGAACCCAGTACATTCGTATTTTTATGTTTGTATAGTTCTTTCAAGGCATCTCTGGCAGGTCCCAGGTATTTGCGCGGATCAAATTCAGCCGGCTTTTCGGCAAACACCTTGCGGATTGCGGCTGTCATGGCCAGGCGGCCGTCGGAATCGATATTGATCTTGCACACGGCAGATTTGGAGGCAGCGCGCAGCTGTTCTTCCGGAATGCCGATCGCAGCATCCATCTTACCGCCGAATTTGTTAATGATGGCAACAATATCTTGGGGGACGGATGAAGAGCCATGCAATACGATGGGGAAGCCCGGGATTTTTTTTTCAATTTCAGCCAGAATGTCCAATCGTATTTTCGGATCCGTGCCGGGTTTGAATTTAAAAGCGCCATGGGAAGTGCCAATCGAAATTGCCAGGCTATCCACGCCGGTTTTCCCGACAAAATCTTCTACTTCTTCCGGGCGTGTGTAGGTATGATGTTCCGCGGAAACCTCATCTTCTACGCCGGCCAGCACGCCAAGCTCGCCTTCTACCGTCACATCATGTGCATGCGCATATTCAACGACTTTTTTGGTTACGGCGACATTCTCATCATAAGACAAATGGGAACCGTCGATCATGACCGAAGAAAATCCGGTATCAATACAGCTTTTGCATAGTTCAAAAGTGTCACCATGATCAAGATGCAATACAATCGGAATTCCAAAGCCCAGTTCTTTGGCATAGGCTACGGCTCCCTCAGCCATATATCGCAGCAGGGTTTGATTGGCATATTTGCGGGCGCCGGAAGACACCTGAATAATCACCGGTGATTTTGTTTCCACGCAAGCCTGAATAATGGCTTGCAGTTGTTCCATGTTATTGAAGTTGTATGCCGGAATTGCATAGCCGCCCTGCACTGCTTTTTGGAACAGCGCTTTTGAGTTGACCAGACCAAGCTCTTGATAACTGACCATATACATCCTCCTTTTCTTTTTATATTCAGGATAAAGGTGTCTCCGGTTTACGATTTTCAATGAACATCAGATCCGGCTGCCGCTCCATCGCAGTTTGGCTTTCAGCACATCGAAATAATGCCTGTCGGGCATGATGATGATCCGGATCGGGTGGGGGCTTGTCTTTACGATAATGTTGTCCCGTTCATCAATTCCCAGCCCTTCCTGTCCATCAAAGGTCAGCATGATATTGGAAGACATTTTCGCGAGTCTGATCTCGATGGTTACCGTGTCCGGAACAATCAGGGGCCGGTTGGTCAGGGTAAAGGGGCAGATGGGGGTCATGACCATTCCGGATACGGCCGGATGCACAATGGGTCCTCCGGCGGCAAGGGAATAGGCGGTTGAACCGGTGGGGGTTGCAACGATCAGGCCGTCACTTTTGTAGGTGGTCAGGTAGTGACCGTTGATGTAAGTCTGAATATTGGCCAGTCTTGCCAGGGCGCCTTTGTTGATCACGATATCATTCAACACGGTTTCGCAGGCAATTTCCCGATTGTTTCGGATAACCCTTACTTCCAGCCGGGATCGCAGCCGCGTGTCAAAATTGTTGTTCAGTATTTTTTCCGCAACATGGAAAAGGCTTTCCTCTGCAATCTCCGCGAGAAAACCAACATCGCCGAATTTGATGCCAAGCATGGGGATATCCCGGTCTCCGATCCACCTTGCCGCACTCAGGAAGGTTCCGTCACCGCCCAGGACAAACACGCAGAACAGGTCGGAAGGGGCGGTTTCCGTATCGGGTTGGGGTGGATTTCCATCAACCTTGGAGAGGTGTTTTCGAACCACTCTGACATTTCGATCGGTAAACCATTGTTCCAGTTCATCTGCCTTTTTTTCCGCCAGGGCATCCGGTTTTATGACCAGACCAACGTGCTTCATCACTTTCCTTTCTTTGAACAGAACAGATTTATGAAGAAAAATTATATTGGTTTGTGCCAAAAACCACAAGTCATATTTGTGCATGATGTTTTCTGCCGGGATGGGCGGAAAGCGTGATCCCATGGGAAGGGAATGCATGATCCGGTGCGGAACGGAGAAAGCAAGAGCTTGATATTATTGGTAAGCGTTTTCAATGTGATGGAATAAAATTGAGTTTCGGCAGGGTTCATGCTTGACTCCGGAAAGATGAACTACTATGATACCAAAACCTTGGCGGATGATGTTACACTGATAATTACAATATTTCAAAAAGGGAGTCGGCTATGATGAAAAATGAATCGAAAAGATTGATGATTGCAGTGATTGTTGGGATGTTGTTATGCCTTTTCGTGTCTGGTCCGGGGCTTGCTGCGGACACGATCAAGCTGGGAGTTGCCGGTGCGCACAGCGGTGATTTGGCGTCTTACGGGATTCCATCCATCAGAGCGGCAAAACTTGTCGTTGATGAGATCAATGCCAAAGGGGGTGTTCTTGGAAAACAGGTGGAAGTGCTGACGGAAGATGACGTCTGTAAGCCGGAAGTGGCCACCAATACGGCGACAAAACTGATTTCCAAAAAAGTGGATGTGGTGCTTGGTCATATCTGCAGCGGGGCGACCAAGGCGGCCATGGGCATTTACAAGGACTCCAAAATTGTTGTCATGTCCCCATCTGCAACCAATCCGGATTTAACCCAAAGCGGGGATTATCCGAATTTTTACCGAACCATCGCATCCGATGATGCCCAGGCAAAACTGGATGTTGATTTTGCGCTGGATGTATTGAAGCTGAAAAAAATTGCCGTAATTCATGACAAAGGCGATTATGGGAAAGGCTTTGCGGAATTCGCCAAAAAATTCCTGGAAGAATCGGGAAAGGCGGAAGTGGTATTGTTTGAAGGCGTGACCCCGGGAGCAGTTGACTATTCCGCCGTGGTTCAAAAGATCAAACAGAATGATGCCGAAGCGGTTATTTTTGGTGGTTATCATCCGGAAGCATCCAAAATTGTAACCCAGATGAGAAAAAAGAGAATGAAGACCATTTTCATTTCCGATGACGGCGTAAAGGATGACACCTTTATCAAGGTTGCCGGAAAATATGCGGAAGGTGTTTATGCTTCCGGTCCGAAAGATACCTCCAAGAACCCGCTGAATATCAAAGCTGTGAAAGCCCATAAGGATAAATACGGCGAGGCCCATGGCGCTTTTTATGAAAACGCCTATACGGCCACGATTGCCCTTTTGAATGCCATTGAAAAAGCAGGCTCGACGGATTATGACGCGATATCCAAGGCACTCAAAACCGAATGGGTGGAAACCCCCATCGGCAAGATTCGGTTTGATGACCGGGGCGACGCCATCGGTGCCGGGTTCTCCGTATACCAGGTTCAAGATGGAAAATATGTTGAGTTGAAATAGTCAACTGTCGTTTATCTTCATCAGGATCAGGGGAGCAGGAATCCGAATTCCTGCTCCCTGGCTTTCATGATCGCACTTCACCAGGCAGCCGGATGATACCGGTCGGACGACCAATTTCAGGAATCATTTATGGATTGGGAATATTTCCTTGAACTGTTTTTGGGGGGACTGACAAGAGGAAGCATCTATGCGCTGATCGCCTTAGGCTATACCATGGTTTACGGGATCATTGAGCTGATCAATTTTGCACATGGCGAGATATATATGATCGGCGCATTTACCGCATTGATTGTGGCAACGGTCCTTTCCATGCTGGGGCTGAATCAGGTTGCGATTCTGATCTGTGCGGCGGTTGCGGCGGTTGTTTATTCCTGCGCGTATGGGTTTACCGTCGAAAAACTGGCCTACAAGCCATTGCGAAAAGCCCCCCGTCTGTCGGCCCTGATCAGTGCCATCGGCATGTCCATGTTTCTTCAGAATTACGTCCTTCTGGCACAGACATCGGATTTTTTGCCGTTTCCAAGCCTGATTCCGGATTTTGAATTCTGGGAACCCTATGCGCATATCATCAGTTCCCAGGAATTGGTCATTCTGATTACCACCTTTGTTGTGATGATCCTCCTCACGATACTGATCAAGTTTACCAGGATTGGAAAAGCAATGCGAGCCACGGCACAGGATAAGGTGATGGCCGCGCTGGTCGGCATTGATGTGAACCAGGTGATTTCCGTCACCTTTATTGTAGGGTCCGCCACCGCTGCCATTGGCGGTGTCCTGATCGCTTCCCATATCGGTCAGATCAATTTTTATATTGGTTTCATCGCCGGTATCAAAGCTTTTGTCGCTGCGGTTCTGGGCGGTATCGGCAGTATCCCGGGGGCGGTTCTGGGAAGCCTGGTCCTCGGATGGACGGAAAGTTTTTTTACCGGGTATATTTCCAGTGATTATGAAGATGTTTTTGCTTTCATGTTTCTTGTTTTCATATTAATTTTCAGGCCCGCGGGTATTCTCGGCCGATCGGACACCCAAAAAGTGTAAGGTGAATTTGGATCATGGTATCACTGGAAGAAATTAAGAAATCCCTCCTTACCTGCATCTGGTTCATGTTTTTAACGTTTCCGATCATGGTAATCCGGGTCAATACCGTCCAGAAGGTAATCGAATGGAGATGGATCAACATGCTTCTGGTCGGAGTTGCCGGTTTTATTCTTTCCTTTTTCTGGCGGAATCTGTTCCGGGAAAAGGGCAAAACCGGAACCGAAAAACAAAGCCCGGCAAAAACGGACAACATTTCGATTTTTCAAAAAATACGGGAAGACAGAAAACGATTTCTTCCTGTGGTTGCCCTTTTCGGCTGTTTCATGATCGCCTTCCCCCTGGTATTTTCCCTGTACCAGACCAACATCATGACCACGGCCCTGATATATGTCATGCTGGGACTCGGTCTGAATATTGTGGTGGGACTGGCCGGACTTCTCGACCTCGGATATGTTGCATTCTATGCTGTGGGAGCGTATTCCTACGCTCTTTTGAATCACCATTTCGGTATCGGCTTCTGGACAGCCCTTCCCCTGAGCGGTTTGTTGAGCGCCCTGTTCGGGATTCTTCTCGGGTATCCGGTTCTTCGCCTCCGGGGGGATTATCTGGCCATCGTCACATTGGGATTTGGAGAGATCATCCGTCTGATTCTGGAAAACTGGAATGAATTTTCCTTTGGCCCCAGTGGAATAGCCAATATTCCAAGACCCGGGTTTTTCGGAATGGAGATGTCCCTGAAAGGTCATACAATCTATCTTTATTACCTGATGATTCTTCTGGTTCTGTTTACCATATTTGTCGTGAACCGGCTGCAGAACTCCAGAATCGGCCGGGCATGGATCGCCCTCCGAGAGGATGAAATCGCCTGTCAGGCCATGGGAATCGACAAGGCCAGAACCAAGCTGACCGCTTTTGCCCTTGGTGCAACCTGGGCCGGAATGGGCGGGGTTGTCTTTGCGGCAAAGACAACCTTTATCAATCCGGCCAGTTTTACCATCTGGGAGTCGATTATCATTTTATGTATTGTTGTTCTTGGCGGAATGGGTTCGATCATCGGGGTGATTTCCGGCGCCATGATTCTGATCCTGCTTCCCGAATACCTCAGAGCGTTTTCCGAGTATCGGATGCTGATCTTCGGAATCGTACTGGTCGTGATGATGATTTTTCGTCCCGGCGGAATCATTCCGGACATCAGACGGGTCTATAAATACAAGGGCAAAGAAACACGAATGATATGAAACCGATTCTCGATGTACAAAATCTGACCATGCGGTTTGGCGGCCTGACCGCGCTGGACAACCTGGATCTGGATGTCAACGAAGGCGAGATCGTCGCCCTGATCGGTCCGAACGGGGCAGGGAAAACCACTTTTTTTAATTGTATTACCGGGATCTACAAGCCCACGGGAGGTGATATTCTGGTTCACGGCTCCCGGAAGGAATCCGTCCGGCTCAATGGATTGAAGCCCAATCAGGTTACGGAAAAAGGTCTGGCGCGAACCTTTCAGAATATCCGGCTGTTCCCCAACATGACCGTCCTCGAGAATGTGATGATGGGAAGGCACTGCCGCACCAGGTCCGGTATCCTCGGGGCTGTTTTCCGGGGGCAGGCAACCGTCCGGGAGGAGCAAAAGGTTGTGGAAGACAGCTATGAGATACTGAAAAAGATCAATCTGGCCAGGTATGTGGATGAGCTGGCCATGAATCTGCCCTATGGGGCCCAGCGCCGCCTTGAAATCGCAAGAGCCATGGCAACGGAACCTTTTCTGCTGCTGCTGGATGAGCCTGCGGCGGGAATGAATCCTCAGGAAACCGCGGATCTGGATGAGCTGATTGTCTGGATACGGGACACGGAAAAAATATCCATTCTGTTGATCGAGCATGACATGAAGCTGGTCATGAGTCTTTCGGACCGGATCTTTGTGATGGATTATGGTAAAAAGATCGCCCAGGGCACACCCGAGGAAATCAGATGCAATCCTGTAGTGATCAAGGCGTATCTGGGGGAGGAGATGGATGCTTAAGCTGATCGATGTCCGAACCTGTTATGGAAAAATTCTGGCGCTCCGGGATATCAATATTGAAATCAAACAGGGCGAGATTATCACGCTGATCGGCGCCAACGGTGCCGGCAAATCAACGACCCTGATGACGACCTGCGGCATTCTTCCGCCAAGATGCGGAGAGATCCTCTTCAATGGGAAATCCATCGTCAATATGAATCCGAACAGGATCGTGGCCATGGGGATCTCGCAGGTTCCGGAAGGCAGGCACATTTTCCCCTATCTTTCCGTGAAGGAAAATCTGGATATGGGTGCTTTTTTACGGGATGACAGGGACCAGATCCGCAAGGACATGGAATATGTTTTTGAGATGTTTCCCATTCTGGCGCAAAGACAGCATCAGCAGGGGGGGACATTGAGCGGCGGTGAGCAGCAGATGCTGGCCATTTCACGCGCCCTGATGGCAAAGCCAAAGCTTCTTCTTCTGGACGAACCCTCCCTTGGCCTTGCGCCGATCATTGTCCGGCAGATTTTCGATATCATCAAAAAAGTGAACCGGGAGAACAACACAACGATTTTTCTGGTCGAGCAGAATGCCAACCTTGCCTTGAATGTCGCACACCGCGGGTATGTCATGGAAAACGGCCGGATCACCATGACCGATACGGCAGAAAACCTTCTCGCCAACGACAATGTCCGGAAAGCCTATCTGGGGATTTGATCATAGAATCACTTTTGCCAAAAGGGGACGGCGAGACTGGTAGGATAAAAAAATAAAAACGTATGTTTTCAAAGAGCGAAATCAAAGATAGACTATAAACTGCTATTGCCATTCTATGCACCAGGAAATCTATTTGAATAATGATGAAATCTGACAATAACAAAAAGGGTCTGATGGTATGTGCGACGATTCTTGCCGCTCAGCTTTTCGTGTTCGTACCGGCCGGTTTGTATTTCACCAACCTCGACGAGATGAATATTGCGCTGCTTGCCCTGTGCAGATTGTGCTTAGTGCCGGCTTTGCTCTTGTTACTGATTTTGATTTTGGTTGGCCATGTGTTGGCACCGAAAATCAGGTCATATTTGACGGCAAGCCTGGCTATGTTCGGCATATTGGTTTGGCTGCAAAGTAATGTGTTTTTATGGGACTACGGCCTGCTTGACGGCCGTCTGATCGACTGGAGCAAGGATGTCTGGCGCGGCTGGGTGGATATGGCCGCATGGCTGGTATTGCTTGGAACAGCGGTCGCTCTCTCCAGGAAATACGAAAAACGTATGGTACAATCTGCTGTTGCGGTTTTTGTCTTGCAATTATTGACGGTGTCAGTGCAATCTTTACAACATTATGATCATATCAGGTATGAAGATTACAAATCAGATAGAGCGCTGGAAAACCTTTACCGTTTTTCTACGGAAAGAAATGTGTTACACCTGATAGTGGATGGTTTTCAGTCAGATGTATTTAACGATCTGATCCATATCCCAGACCTTGGGAGGGCATATCGCCAAGCCTTCAGCGGTTTCACCTATTATCCGGAAACGCTTACCGTATTCCCCTATACGCGTTTTTCCGTACCGGCGTTCCTTGCCGGACAATTGTATGACAACCAGATGCCACAGGATGATTACGTCGATAAGGTACTGGCCGGAAAAAATATCATCAATCTGGCGCGCGACAAAGGATACGCCATTGATTTGGGGGCAGGGACGAAGTATCTGGAAAAACGTTATTCTCACCTGAAACATGATAACCTTTATAATCTCAGCAAACTTAACACGCAACTGGAGGAAGTTGCAAAAATTATGGATTTGGTCTTGTTCAGGGCTGCTCCCCATTTTTTAAAGCCCTATATTTATAACGGTCAAAAATGGCGCCTGACCTCGATTTTTGCCGGCCCGAAAGGCATGCAATATAACTATTTCAAACATACTTATTTTTTACAAAGCTTTATCCGTAATATGGCAACTAACCGCGGCACGCCGACCTACAAATATCTGCATGTGATGAATACCCATAATCCCATGGTGGTTAATAGCGCTTGTGGTTATGCGGGCGAGGTTTATCCGATGACCAGGAAAACCCTGACAATCCAGACCAAGTGTACCCTTGATACCATAGTCCTATTGTTTGAACGGATGCGGGAGATCGGTGTCTATGACAATACACTTATTCTTATACATGGCGATCATGGCGGCTGGACGGGTAATCACCGGCAAGGGGCCACAATTAAATTTGCAGATGGCACGGAGGCTCCGGAATGGGTAGCATCACTGGCATCCCCCATGCTCGCAATCAAATTGCCCAGCCAGGCCGGCGATCTCCAGATATCAGATAAGATGGTTTCTTTGGCGGATGTGCCGGATACCATAAGTGATATCATGGGATGGGGGTATCCGTTCGGCTTCCAATCCATCATGCGGATTGAAGAGACTGCGCTACGGGAACGTGTGTTCCGATTTTATAGCTGGAGAAAAAATGAATGGCGCGAGAAATATGCACCCCCTATGCAGGAGTTTTTGATCACCGGCAGCCATTATGAGGTGCCATGGGAACTCGGCGATATTTTTTTGCCGCCTGTTGATTAAAAATTTCCAGTATGAAATCATTCACTAAAAAAACAATATAAAAGGTTTCATTAAATGAAATTAAAATGTTTATTTGTCACTGTCGTATGCCTGACTGGTTTTGCAGCTCCTGCTTTTGCCTATCTTGATCCTGGTGCCGGCAGCTTTGTGTTGCAGATGTTGATTGCCGGCATCATGGGAACCCTGTTCACTGTCAAAATGTATTGGTCCCGGCTGAAAACCTTTTTCGCAAGCATGCTTGGCAAGACAATGGATCATTCTTTGGAAAATAAAACTGAAGCCGATAGGAAAGATGAATAACCCCCTGCCGACCATGAAAACAAATTTTGATACCTACTTCTTTTTTTCAGGATGTCTGTCATGAATACAGCCATAGCGGGTTCCTTCCGTGATCCATCCGGGTTTCTTTTTGAAAAAAACGGCATACTTTACCGGCAGATCAATAGCTGTTACCGGCCCAATTATGAAGTTTTTATGAATAGTGGGTTATATAGGGCATTAGTCAGGCAGGCATGGCTGATTCCGCATGAGGAGATTGAGGTCGCCGAGCCGGATAACCTGGTTTATAAGGTAATCCAGCCCGAACGAATCGATATGATTTCATATCCTTATGAGTGGTCTTTCAGTCAATTGAAGGATGCCGCATTGCTGACACTGGATATCCAGAGGATGGCACTCCAAAAGAATCTTTCACTAAAGGACGCCAGTGCCTATAATGTCCAGTTCCACAAAGGCAGGCCGATTTTTATAGATACGCTGTCCTTTGAACGATATCAGGAAGGCGAACCATGGGTTGCCTATCGGCAGTTTTGCCAACATTTCTTGGCACCGTTGGCGTTGATGGCAAAAACCGATATCAGCCTGAACCAGTTGCTGGTAAACAATATCGACGGTATCCCGTTGTCATTGGCCGGCAGGTTGCTGCCTTTCAAAACCCGCTTTAGTATTTCATTGGGTCTGCACATTCATCTTCATGCTAGATCGCAGATAAGAAATGCGGGCAGGTCGGTGACTGAACAATTTTCAAAAAAAACATTTTCCAAAAAGGCCTTTATCGCGTTGATTGACAGTTTGCGGACCAGTATCAATTCCCTGAAATGGGTGCCGGAAAATACTGAATGGATCGATTATTACGACGCCAATAATAACTATCAGGATAATGCCATGGCATCGAAAGACAGGATTGTAGATGCCTTTATGCAGCGTTTTGCAATTCATATTGCATGGGATCTGGGGGCGAATACCGGCCGTTTCAGTCGTATTGCCGCGAAGTATTGCAAAATGGTTTGTGCGTGGGATATCGACACGGCTTGCGTTGAGTTGAACTATCTGGCTTGCAGGCAAAAAGGTGAAGAGAAAGTTTTACCCTTGCTGCTCAACCTGGCGACCCCTTCACCGGCCATAGGATGGGGCAACAGTGAAAGGATGTCACTGCAGGATCGGGGACCGGCCGATATGGTTCTGGCACTTGGCTTGATTCATCACCTATCCATATCCCATAATCTGCCTCTGGAAATAATCGCACGATTTTTAGCAAAAATATCAAATAAACTCATTATTGAATTCGTGCAGAAAGAAGATAGCCAGGTGAAGAAGTTATTGCAAAATCGAAAGGATATTTTTCCCGGTTATGAACAGGATAACTTTGAGCGGATATTTCGCTGTCATTTTGATTTGATAGACCAGCAGCCAATACCTGACAGCCGGCGAACGGTTTATCTGTTTTCAACACGTCATAAGGCCAACTGATAGAAAAATAATTTAAAGAAGTCTTCCGCCTTTGCTCAAAACATTACGGTTCCGGATGTTTGCCGATAAATTCCGCATAATGCATGGCTGATTCTTCCGGCTGTTCCAGCATGGGCAGATGCCCGCAGTTTTCCAGAATCACGGTTTCCACCATCGGTAATTCCTTTTTGTAAATCTCAACGCTGGAAACATGGAGCAGACGGTCTTTGTCTCCCCAGATGACAAAGACCGGCATTTTTAGGCCGGCCAGCAGTTCCCGCTGGGCGGATTCGTCCGAAAATACAATGCTGGATTTGAGATCTGCAAACATTTTCTGATTGAAGTCATTCCGGCTGATATACTTCCGGGCCATGACCGAGTGGACCGGCCATGGCAGAAAGGGCTCATCATGAAAAGCGTATTCCCCCAGCCGGTCATAGTCATCCCGGGTTTTGACGACAAAGGGATTTTCTCCTTTTTCCAAAGCGATCCTGAATTCGCTGGGTGTAGGCGATGTCACACCGGCAGAATCAAACAATCCCAGTGTGATGACTTTTTCCGGATGTTCGGAAGCGTAAATTTTGGAAACCAGTCCGCCAAGGGAGTTTCCGGCTATATGGAACCGCTTCATGCCGATGGCAGAGACGGTTTTTCCAACCCCCCGGCTTAAGGAAACCGGGTCGTATGATTTGGTCACATCCTGAACATTGTCACCATGTCCCGGCATATCGATCGCCAGTACATGGTAGGTTTCGGGAAGGTATCGGACAAAACGGAGCCAGTTGTTTTTATCTGCCGTGAATCCGTGCAGGAGAACAACGGTTTCCCCTTTTCCTTCCCGTTCCAGATAGGCGACGGTTTCCCCTTCGACATCAATGGTTTTCAAAACCAGATCCGACTTGCTTCTTTCCCTGTCGATCCCAAACCGGTAGATGCTATCCTGCATGGAGGCGCATCCGGCCAGGAAAACCAGCAATAAAATCTGAATCAGCAATACAATTTGTTTTTTCATAATGTCCCTCCCGATGCAGTCAAGTCTTGAGCCAAAAACATATGTTACAATCCATACTCCGTCCGCTCGATTAATTCAATCTGAATATCCTTGTTCCGGTGAAATGAAAAGATGGGTAAAGGCTGGATGCCGGATCGATTCCGGTATGATGGTAATAGCGCTTTTCATTAATAGTAATACCATATCGTTCTATAATCCGGCAGGTTTTCTCCGGCTGCCTTGAGCCGCTGGAGATAGTCATAAATGGAAACATCGGTGTACATATAGGTGTCCGCCAGTTCGAGCTTTTTTTCCCAAGGGTGGAACTCGTATACCCGGCGGCCATCCGGCAGGATGGAGATGATGTCATGATCCTGGCGGGCTCTCAGATAATTTTTACCGAGGCCGGGTACGTTAAAGACGATTTCATCCGTTCTCAGCATCCCGGGCATGAGCCGCGCCTCCTCTTTTTGTTCCTGCAGCAGCCGGACCAGGGGCACCTGATAGTCTTCGGTTTCTTCCTTGCCTTTTGTGCTGAAGGTATAATATGGCGTAACACCGATCAGGCGAAGATTTTTTCTCAGCGCCACGGACTCGAATTTTCGTGAGTTATAAAATGTGAAGACCTGCTGGTTATAGACATTGATTCCGTATCGTCGAAATCTCTGGACAGCTTCAAGGGATTGGGGAGTTATTTCGTATGGGTGTTCAAAATGTGTGACGATAACCACCTCCCGCTTGCCGGGATGATGAAAATGGTTGATGTCGCGCACCAGTGCATCGGTAATGCGCTGGGGGAGCGTGACAGGCATACGGGTTCCGATGCGGATTCGTTCGATATGCGTGATTTTCGATAGTCTGAACAGCAGGTTTTCCATTTTGGCATTGGATAACAGGAGTGGATCCCCTCCTGTTATGAGTACCTCACTGATTTCAGGTGTATCGGAAATCCATTGGAGAGCCTTGTTCATGGTGGCTTCTCCGAGGACGGCATCCGGCCGGCAGGCATCCTCGATTTCCCAGTTCCGCTGGCAATAGACACATATCTGGGGACAGGTTAACACCGGTTTTAGAATAACGATGCCGGGATACCGTCTTGTGATTCCTTCAATGGGAGATGTATCCCGCTCCAGCATGAAATCCATTGTCTTTTTGTTTTTGTCACGCAATTCCTTCATCCGGGTTACGTACAAAAGGCTCGGGATGACCTGAGCGCGTACCGCCGCATCCCGCCTGCCGGTTGTCTCGTAATCCATGAGAGAAAGATAATACGGGGTAATGCCGAACGGGATTCGATAGCTGCGTGCAAGCTTCACGGCCTGATATTCCTCGTCCGTCAGTTTCACCAGAGCGGCCATCGTGTCGGCATCCCGGATGATATTACGGGTATGCCATTTCCAGTTCTCCCATTCCAGTTCCGAGGCCTTGAAATATCGAAGAATCCGCGATTTGTTTTCGCTCCGCTGCCGGATCACTTTGTCATCCAGGCCACTGGGATAGGCGTTTATGAATTTTCCCGCAATCCGCATCATCCGGGAAAGGTCTTTGGAACGTAAAACCGCTGCCCGCCGGCCCTCATGTTTTTGAAAAGTCGGAAATTTTTCCGAGTAAATGCAGGCTTTTCCCATGATACCCCGCAGAAGATGATCCAATTCGGCGATAAATCCTTTTGAGGGAAGCGGAATATCATGATAATGCTCCTGCTGCACCAGATCGTTGATGTAGCCGAGAAAGCTGAAGCCCGCTATCCCTTCGTTTCTGATGGATAGAATATTTTTAAATGCCAGTATGGCGTCACGGGCGATCACCCATTCCATGTGTGGAATGGAAGAATTCTCGTCAAACGTTTCTCTCAGCCGGGCCTCTAAAAATTGCTGAATTTGAATCCGTTTGGGCGCAGACTCACGGCCGGAAAAAAGGATCTCTTTGAGCGGCGGCGCCAGATCCAGTATTTTCAGGATTTTGTTTTTCAATGGCATGTTGCGGTTCATCTTGTCCTCCATATATTCATCCATAAACGCTGCTTTCCGGAATCTCAACGGCGGAGAGGGCTTTGTATGGTTGTTCAACCTTCTCCGGAACCTTCGGTCTCTTTCAGGATGATACGGGCATCCACAATCCGGATACCGGTTTCATAGACAATCACCGGGTTAAGGTCCATTTCCTCAATGTCGGGGTAAGCTTCCACGATTTCCGAACAAAGCACCAGCAGTCGCCGGATCGCTTTTTTATCATAGGGCGCGCGGCCCCGGATACCATTCAAAATCGGTGCCGATCGTATCTCATCTATCATTTTGCCGGCCGAATACGGAGATATGGGTAAAACCCGGAAGGCGACATCCTTTAAGATCTCCACCATTACACCGCCCATGCCGAACATGATCACCGGCCCGAACTGGTCGTCAATTTTGGTGCCGATGATTATTTCAAGGCCCAGTTCCGCCATGGGGGAAACCAGGATGCCGCGAATATCCGCCTCGGGGGCGTAGCGGTGTCCGCTTTCCATAATTTCCTCAAAGGCTCGACGTACATCTTCCTCCGTGGCCAGATGAAGGCGAACGCCGCCGGCATCGCTTTTGTGAAGAATATCGGGTGAAAGAATTTTTAAGGCTACTTCGCTCTTCACCTTTTTAAATATGGTCACCGCTTCATCCGCTGTAGTAGCGATGGAATCATCGCTCACCGATGCTCCGTGCAGCTTGAAAATTCGCTTGGCTTCCGGTTCCAGCAGAAATCGTCGCTTTTGTTGCCGGGCTGTTTCCAATATTTGACGGGCTTCCGGTTTTTCTTTGGCCTGCCAGTTCAATACAAAATTGACCTTGGCATGATACTTGGACAGATAGCGGCCTCTTTCCGACAACGCGCCCATGCAGCGGCAGGCAATATCCAGCGAGTCATACACCGGAATTTTATAATAACGAAGGAGTTCCAGTGCGTGAGGCTTTATGGAGCTATACAGGCTGTGCACCACAATCGGCTTTCCGCTTTTCAATACCAGCTTTCCCAGTTGATGCGCGGCATCCTCTTCCTTCCAATGGAGACTTTCGGCAAACCGAATTCCGTAACCCCCGAAAAGCCCGACCATCAGGAGTCCTCCGACATTCGAATCCTTCAGCAGGATTCGGGCGCATTCCGCAAAAAGAGCAGGATCGGCATCCGTACCGCCGGCCACATCCACCGGGTTGATGACAGAGGCGGTAAACGGAAGAATATGCCGAAGCTTTTTTTTGGTTTTTTCATCGAGCTCCGGTAGGTTAATACCCAATTGGTCGGTTAAAATATCCGCTGCGATAGTGGCGTGCCCTCCGCCGTCTGCCAGAATGGCAACCTGATTGTTTTTGATCACCGGTAAATTGGACAGGGTCTCGGCAACAGGGAAAAGCTCATCCGATTTTTCCACCGTGATAATGCCTGCCCTTAGAAAGGCTGTTCGTGCTACCTCGGAAATTCCGGCCAGGGCGCCCGTATGCGAGCCTGCCGACCGTTTACCAACGGAGGAGTGGCCACTTTTCAGAAGGATAATCGGTTTTAAAAGTGATGTCTTGTATGCTTCCTGCAAAAATCGGCGTCCTTCCCGCATTCCCTCCACATACATGAGAATGGCCTTTGTATCCGGATCATTTTTGAAAAACGCCAGATATTCATGAAACCGGATATCCGATTCGTTCCCCACTCCCACATAATAGGAAAATCCTTTACGGCTTTTGACCTTGGCTTCCGTGATGAGGGTGAGGGCCATATTGCCGCTTTGTGAAATCAATGCAATATCCCCTTTGGGAACATCTTCCAAGCCAACCAGATTCAGGTTTGTCTTTACATTGATCATGCCGGAGGTATTGGGGCCGATGAATCGGACATGATGTTTGCGGGCGGCAGCCATAAGGGCATTTTCAAGATCACGACCTTCTTTTCCCAGTTCCCGGAATCCGCCGGCAATAATTACAGCCCCGGCAACGCCTTTCCGGCCGCAATCTTCCAGGATGGCTGGAATGGTTTTCGCGGGGGTGGTAATCAGGACAAGATCAATGGGACCATCAATATCAGAAACCTTTTGATAACAGGGAAATCCCAGCACACTTTTTTCAGCAGGGTTAACCGCATAGATTTTGCCTTCATATTTTGAATCCAGCAGTGTGCGTATTGCCTGAAATCCGCGTTTGGTCTCTGTTCTTGAAGCCCCGACAATAGCGACGGATTCCGCGTTCATAATCCGTTCCAGAGACATGGTATCTCCTTTTTTTTTGATGGTGCTGTCCGCTCCGATGTGTCTGTTGATGATAAGCTATTTTTTACGCGACTCAAATTTTTCCAACGAGGCTTGCCGCTCCCGTGTGGAAACGCATGCCAGACATGCTTCTGTTTCAAAATCCATGAGCGCGTCCAGGCTGACCTCGTCTGCCATCTGAAGGCCCTTTTTCATCATCCGCATGGAAAAGGAAGAATTCTGCGCGATCTCCCCGGCCATCCGGAAAGCTGTCTCCATTAATTGCTTGCCGGGTACGGACAGATTTACCAGACCGATCCGTTCAGCCTCCCGGCCATCGATATTTCTGGCTGTAAACAGCAGTTCACGGGTTTTTCCCGGACCGATCAGTTCCTGTATCAGACGAAAGGCACCACCGGTAACCGAAGAATTTACTTTTGCTTCGGGAGATCCGATCCGGGCATCATCAGCCGCAATGCGGATGTCACAGGCCAGGGCCAGTTCATATCCGGATCCCAGGGCATATCCGTTGATGGCTGCGATAATCGGTTTTTCAAACCGGATGATTTTTCTGGAAACCTCCTGCAGCTTTTCAAGATAATCGCGATACTCTTCCAGGGTCCGGGTTTTGGATTCCTTCAGGTCCGCACCGGTTGAAAAGGCCCGTCCTTCTCCTGTAATAATAAGAACTTTTATATCCCGGTCATGGCCGGCATCGTCAAGTGCCGACTGAAGGTCCAGCCAGAGCTGGCGGTTCATGGCATTTAATACTTCGGGCCGGTTCAGGCGGAGGGTAGCGATGTTTTTTTCTTTTTCATACAATATGCATTCAAACAGCATTTTCAGCTCCTTTTTCATCGGAAAAAAATTCTGAAACAACAGTGACCTTTCCACAGCCTGCCGTTGGGATGAATATTTCTTCTGATGATATTGCAACTGGCGTTACAGCGGATTCAAAATTATAGTATGCTCAGGCTTGAACGGAAATACTATGATACAAAAGAAAACAGGAAAGAATCGGCAACTCAATCGATTCTGATCATACAGTAAAGCATTGATCGGTTTGTATGTCAAATCAACGCTACAATCCATACTCCGTCCGCTCGATTAATTCAATCTGAATATCCTTGTTCAGGGCGACAAAATAGGCATTGTATCCGGAAATCCTGACCATCAGGTTGCGGTAGTTGTCGGGATGGGCCATGGCGTCCTTCAGCATTTCCGAGGTTACGACATTGAACTGCATCTGCATGCCGCCCTGTTCAAAATAGGCTTTGACATAAGCATGCATGTTGTCCGTTGTCGTTTCCCGGGTGTCATCGGCATGGGGTGTCAGCTTGACGTTAAAGGCAATGTTGTTGTCCATATGCTCCGGAGGGAGTCCGGCAACCGCGGTCAGGTTGTCCAGAAAATTCCGGGATGCCCGGGGGCTTGGCGTGAGTCCGGGGGTGAAAGCCTTGCCGGCCAGTCTTCCGGAAGGAAGCGTTCCGGACAGGGAACCATACGCCACATGCTGGGACATGGACCAGAAACCGACCGTGTATTTTCCGCCCCGGATGTTTTTGTGTTTCCGCCAGCAGTCATGGATGGTTTCCGTGATCCGCCGGCACATGGCCAGGGCTTCCGGATTTCCGGAGCCGAACAGCGGCACCCGGTTCTGAACCATGGCATGCAGGGCCGGGTTGTTTCTGAAATCCGAATCAACGGCTTTTTTGAGTTCGGCAAAGGATATCCTTTGTTCGTCAAACACCAGTTTTTTGATGACCATCATGGAGTCCGTGACATCGACAAGCCCGATGTTGGATGTTCCGGAGGTGTTGTGCTGTGCACCGCCGTGCACCAGATCCCTTCCGGATTCAATGCATCCGTCAATGAGTGCACTCAGGAGAGGCGTGGGCCTGAGTTCCTGATGGGCCTGGCCCAGCATGTTGTTCAGTTCAACCGCCTGGTCGATGATAAATTGCTGCTGGATTTGCCATGCCTGAAAAAAGTCTTCAAATGCCGGAAAGTCGCCCTTTTCGATGCTGCCGGTTTCCGGGCCGACATTCCATTGCATCAGGGGATGGGTGCCGTTGTTCAAGGCCATTTCCAGGGCGGCCACCAGGTTCAGCAGAATCGATCCGGTGTGACCGAAATGCTTGCCCTGAATCGAGGGTTCGACGCATCCCGTGGCTGCCCAGTCATTGATTTCTTCGGGCGTATATCCATGCGGAGTCAATGCTTTGATCATGGCGGTATCGCTCTGCATGATCGGCGTGGCGGATGTGATGATGTTTACCTCGCAAAGCCGTTTCAGGTAGTTGTCACTGTTTTTTTCCGCATGGTACCGGGCGTTGATATTGGTGTCCCGGACCGGCAGGAGTTCAACGGCCTTGAGAAAAATATAGGTCATGTCATTGACCCCGTCCTCTCCTTCCGGTGTGACCCCACCCAGGGTGATGGCCTGGGTGGAGGCGGCGCCCCCGAACAGATAGTTGGCAATATCCGGCAGGAGCGGAACATGGTCGGTCAGCCGCATGATCAGACAGCCGGTCAGTTCAACGGCATGTTGGATATAGTCTTCTTTTTCCCCATCGGCAGTGAGGTTTTCCATGTCTTTCCGGAAATACGGCTGGAGCCACTGGTCCAGGCGGCCTAAGGAGAGGCCGGTATTGGCATTTTCCATATGCAGGGCGACCCATACAATCCAGATGGCATTGACCGCTTCATCCAGGGTTTCGGCGGGTTTTCTCGGAACATTGCGGCAGATCCGGGCCAGATGCTGCAATTCCTCCTTGCGTTGGGGATTCAACTCCTTTTGTTCCAGACGGACGGCTTCCTGTGCCAGGTTTTCCGCATACTGCACAACCCCTTTAAGGGTGTGGATCATGGCCTGCAGGGTCTGTTTTTGCCTTGTTGCAAGGGAATTATCCGTCAATCGGTTTTGGATATCGGCAATGATACCGGAAATCCCTTTGTCCAGAACCCTCTTCAGGTTGGGGATGGTATGGCTGATGCCCACCGATTTCCATACAAAGTAGGCGACAAACCGTTCATCCAGCTTCTGGCAGATGGGATAATGAAAATGGTTGCGGACATATTCCTTGAAATTCCGATGCATCCAGAACGGAAGGACGTCATGATGGAGGGTTTCCGCAGTTTCCCGGGAGCAGGAAAAGGGAATGAGAATCCGCTGCTCCAGGGAGTTGAGTTCGCCCCAGATCATATTTCCCTGGCCGTCGGGGAAGACGGTCACGCCTGCCTCTTTCGATGTGGTGGTTCCGGCAAGCAGATCGTCTTTTCGGATGACCGGCTTTTTATGCTTCATCAGATGCTGAAAGGCCAGCCCCTGTCGGATTTCCGGGAACCATGGGTCGCCCTGCCTGTTGAATTCAAATCCGTTTTCACGATACCAGTCGGTCAGGATGCGGGGACGTTCCGCGCATATTTCCGGTCGGGCATCAAAATGAAAGTCAAAGAATGTTTTCAGGCGCGGGAAGTCTTCCATGGAATATTCGGAAAGGTAGGGGTCGGACAGAAACAGGACGTTCGGGTCCGCACCTGTTTTGCCTCGCATCCGGTATTGTTTTCGGCTGGTGAGCGTTTTTGAAAGTCCGGGCTTGCAGCCTCCGTAGGTGATTTTTCGCTGTCGGATGTCATTTCGGTGGGATCGTTTCAGCATCTGCTCATGAAGTTTTCCCATGAGGAGTGAAATCAAAAAGTTGAACACCTGCAGGCAGGACAGGTTTCCGTCCAGAACCATCCGGTTTTTCAGGATCAGGTTGAGCATCTCATTGGGTGTGCTCAAGGCCATTTCCTTCAGAGCTTCGCCGTCCTGGAAGATCATGGTGACATCGACATTTCCCGGAATGGTTCCCTGAACCCGTACCCGGCCGTCATGAAAGATGATGGCCTGTTCGACGTTCCGGGCGGCAGACCGGAAACCCACGGCAAAGTTGATCCACCCGTCCTTTCCTTTCAGGTATTTTTTCAGGGACGGCCGGAGGTTGAACTGAATCGCCATCATCCGGAGTGCAATATGGGTGATTCCGTTCAGCAGTTTTGGATTTCCCCGTTCTGCTGCAAGCTGTTTCGGTGACATCATGAGCAGCAGGTTCAGGGCTCGATGAAGTTGTGTATGCATTCCCATGGTAAAGCTCCTTGTGGTGGGTCGGTTGGCCGGTTAGCCCGTTAGCCGGTTGGGCCGGTAAGCTGTTAAATTAACACTGTTCAATTAACCAGTCCATTGTTTTTTGCTTTCGGATCAAAAACAGAAGGATCTCCTTTTATAATGTTCCGGGTTGTGTTACGGAAAGAAGTCGTGAAACCATTCAAGAGAAAGCCATATTCATCTGCGGAAAAAGAAATGAATTGCCGGAAAGTTCCAAGTCCCTGCGCCGGATCATTCTGTTACGGGAACACTCTCCCGTCGCTGTTCCGGTTTTGTCTCTCCATTTCAATATGGTTATTGGTTCTTGGGGAATCAACGGTCATGGCCTCTCCGGAAACATTCAAGGGACCGCTGAAAACCAGAAACCAGTTTCCGGCGTTCATGATGTTCATCAATCCCATGCCGGCTTCACCGGTCCCGCTGTCAGAGAAGGAGATCAGGCTTTCTCCGGCAATCGATTACAGCAGTGTTTATGTGAATCAGGATTCCGGCAACTGGGAGGTTCTGATGGATATGGAACTGACGGTGATTGACCTGATGATGGCATACGGCATCACGAAAAACCTGACCCTGTCGTTTCAGCCGGTGTTTGTTCACATGAGTGACGGCTTCATGGATAATTTTCTGGAAACCTATCATGACCGGCTCGGGGTCTCCAATGACGGCCGTGAAAACCGCCCTCAGGACGCATTCGGCTATTTTATATCTTATGACAATCAGAACTGGGTGACGGGGAAAAAAGAGGGGCTTCATCCGATAGACAGCCTGATAACGGCAAAGTACGGTCTTCTCCGAAGCAGTCAGTCGATTCCGCTGGATCTTTCGGTTGCCTATAATCTGAAAATTCCTTTGGGGGACCCGGAATATGGTTTTGGGAGCGGAGAATGGGACCATGGAATCCATTTTCTGTCCCGGATTCATTTTGATCCGGTTGCCCTGTATCTGAACGGCGGGTACAATTTTTTGTCCGATCCGGAAACCAATGGCGCGGATATCCGGGTGGACGATACCATCAGCCTGTTTGCGGGTCTGGAGTATGGTTACAGCCCGGACCTGTCTGTTATCATCCAGATGAATTATGTTTCTTCACCGTTTCAGGATGTGGAATTCAGCCGGTTTGAAGCCGGAGGACCGGCGCTGGATATGGGATTTGTTTACCGGGTATCGCGGAACACGGATGTCGAGTTTTCCTTTGGTGAAGACCTCGCCGCCGGCAGCGTACCGGATTTTACCTTTCATTTGCGGGTGTCGTATTCTCTTCCCTAGACGGCAACCCATGGGATCATCCGGATTCATCCTTTGCATCCGGTCCGTTTTCCTCATGCAGCCGAACCGCCTTGATATTGGGCAGAGCGGCAATCTTCCGCATGATATTCAGGCCTTCCGTTGCATATTCGTGGAGCATTTCTACGGTGACTTCAAACGGCATATCCAGCGAAATCCCCAATTTTGCCGGACGCAATCTCCAGCCCTTTCCGATATCCGATCCGCCGACCAGGTTGACCGGCACGACATAGTCCCCCGGCCGCATGTAGGTTTTCATGTATTTCGGATTGACTTTATTCATCAGGACCGATCCGTCCGAAGCAATATCAGAACGTTTTCCTTCCGGAAAAATGACAAAACATTCCCGCATGACCTTCCGGAACAGCGAATAGTCCTCATTTTTCAAATTCTGCATGACCTCTGCAATCTGATTGTCATGGATATAGGCTTTCAGCTCTTCCTTTTGGGATGGTTCGAGAAAATGGGTTTGCTGTTCAAAGAGGGCCGTGTCCCGGATGGTTTTTTTGAAATCCGGAAGGTCTAGTTTTTTCATCAGATACAGCCCTGCATCGGGAAAACTGATCAGGCATTGGGTTCGCCGGGCGGTTTCTTTCAGTGCCTCGGCCAGACCCTTGGTCTGAATGGCGGTTGTTTTTTGGGAGGGAACCGTCACAAACAGATTGCCGACATTGGCGGCACCGTTTCGCAGGACCAGGTTGGAAAACATCCGGGGACCGACAATGGTATTGCAGTTCCGGGTCAGGTTGTCAAAACCGAGCTTTCGGATCACGCTTCTGACAAAATACGGTCCGAGGTATCCTTCATGGTGCCCGACAAAAAACACCCGATGCCCTTTATTTTTGATTTCGACAACCTGTCTCAGGATTTGGATCACGTCGGTTGTCTCAAGCTCGCGGGGATCGGTATGTTTCCAGGAAAAGCGATGGTTATCCCGGTTCACCAGGATAATGTCGACGACCATTTTTCTTTCCAGGTATTCAAACACCTTGTGCCAGAATGCGGAATCCGGCAAGACCGGAAAAAGGGACCGTTCAAATTCAAACTGGATGGCCAGGAGCTGTTCCATGCGGTTTCTGGAAAATTCCTGGAAAAATTTATGCTGGAGCAGATGATGCTTTTTTTCCAAAATTCTCTGGCGGGCTTTGGGAAAGAACTGGTTCATATCCAATCCATGCCGGGAAGCATACTCCATGATTTCTTCCAGAAATCGGATGGTTTTTTCATTATACGGAGGCATTCGCAGGGAAAACAGCTTGGCCCGGCTGAATTCGACAAGTTCTCTGAAATTCAGTTGATTTTTCCAATCGCGGGCCGCGGCAATCCGCTTCCGTAAAAAAGGGAAACGCATCAGAAAAAACTGGATTTTTTCCGAAATCTGGTCCGCCATCTTTGCCAGGTAAAAAAAGATGGAAAAGACTCGATTCAGAGAATTGTATAACCGATGTTTTCGATCCAGATCCCGGAAAGATTCTTCCAGCTTTTCCCTGTTGTGCTGCAGAAAGTTGATCAGCTCTTCCGGATGACAATTCTCTTTTATGTTTTCCCACCATTTTTGAAGAGGCAACCGGTTTAGTGAGTCCAAGGGTTTCTCCTGAAAAACAAAAAGAATGGAAACAATAAAAAAACGAATTACCGTCTTGATGGTATCAATAACAGGTATCCATTGCCGAGTAAAGCCCTTGGAGAAAAGGATATCGGCTCATACGGATCGTTCATGGCTTGACACAACTGCGGATCTTTTTTAGGTTACGATTGATCATTATTCTCTTTCAACAATACCCAGGCAGAGGATCTGCTTTTGAAAACCGTTCAACCCTGGCTTCTGGCCGCGCTTTCCGGTATCCTCGGATTTCTGGGATACATCGGATATGACCTGTTTTATCTGGAATGGATTTTTCTGATTCCTCTTTTCCGGGCGATCCGTGTCCAGTCCCCGGGGCGGTCCTTTTATCTTGGCTGGCTTGCCGGAACCATTGCCTATGGCGGTGGCACTTACTGGTTTGTCCATTTGTTGACGGCCTTTTCCGGCATGAATTTTTTTTTCGGTCTGATTGGCCTTATTCTGTTTGCAGCCTACTATGGTTTGCTGTTCGCCCTTTTTGCCTGGGCAGTAAGTTTTATGCGCCAACGGAAAGGATGGGGTTTCTGGTGGACGGCTCCTTTGATCTGGACGGCGTTGGAAAATCTGTATCCCCTTGTGTTTCCCGTATACATTGGTGCGAGCCAATATTCCCTGATCCCTCTCACACAGATTGCCGACATCACTGGAATTCTCGGGATATCTTTTCTGCTGATCAGCTGTAATGCAACGCTTTATCACCTTTTGGAGAGCCTGGCGGATCGAAAAAAAATTCCCTTCCGGGAGATGGCGGTTTTTGGAATCATGATTGCCGTTGCGGCAGGATACGGGTTTTTCCGGATCAGGCAGATCGACAGAGAGACGGCATCGGCTCCCCGGAAGAAGGTGGTGATGGTTCAGGCAGGCCTGGGCGAGGCGATGAAGTACAAAGATCCCTGGGTGTTTTTCAGGCTGCATCGGGAAATGTCCCTGGAACCGGCTGCCCAAAAAGCAAGTCAGGACGCCGACCTGATGATCTGGCCGGAATCCGTGATCGCGGTACCCATCAGCCGCAGTTTGCAAAAACTACCCGGAGAACTGTTCGGTGATATCGACATTCCCATCCTGTTCGGCACCATCACGGCGGAAAGAACCGCGGGCGGAGTCCGGAAGTATACCAGCGCCATGCTGATTGACGAGGATGATCATGTCCTGGGTGTTTACGATAAACGCATCCTGGTTCCTTTCGGGGAATATGTCCCTTTGGGGAACCTGTTCCCGGCACTGTACAAATGGTCGCCGTATATCAGCCGTTTTGTTCCCGGCACACGAAAGACGCCATTCTCTTTTCAGGGATACCGGTTTTCCGTCAATATCTGCTATGAAGACCTGTTTGGCGGCGTGGTTCGGGAGAACATGTGCGCGGATATCGCTTCCGGAAATCCGCTTCCCCATATGATCGTCAACCTGACCAACGATTCCTGGTACGGCGACACGATTGAACCCATGGAGCATCTGGTTCACGCAAGCTTTCGGGCCATTGAACACCGCCGTCCGCTGGTTCGTTCGACCAATACCGGCATCAGCGCCATAGTCGATCCGGTCGGGCGTATACAGAAGCGAACCGGACAGCGGACCCGGGAAATCCTTGCCGGAGAGGTTCCCATGATGACCGGCCGGACCATCTACAGCTATGTGGGTAACGCATTCGGTATATTGGTTTCATGCATTTCCGTCATCCTGCTGGGATACTCGTTTTTTTATAAAAGCCAAAACTCGGATATGAAAAAAACAGTTTTTTTTCATTGAACAGACTCCCAAAGTTTTTCCTGAAAAACAATTTAAATTTTATTTGCAAGCCTTTGGTTTTTCGCATATCTTGTTTCCGCATAAAAGCCTGCAAAAGAGGAAGACAATAAATGGCCGGTGATAAATCAAAAAAAATCAAAATCAGCATGCGGCAGGCTCTCTCCCTGCTGCTTCCCTATATCCGTGAACGTGTTATGATCCAGATCCGGTCCGTCTGGCTGATTATCCTTTATCTGATTTTTTTTCAGACCATTATATTGAGGATCGCGATTTTTGAAGCATCCGTGATCGCAATCGGCATCGGACTGGTTGTCGTCGGGCTGACCCTTTTTATGGAGGGTCTGTTCCTCGGGCTGATGCGGCTGGGATCGATTGTCGGGAGCGGTCTTCCCCGAAAATCTCCCGTTGCCGTTGTATTGGGATTCGGTCTTCTTCTGGGGTTCCTGGCAACCCTTGCGGAACCGTCCATACAGGTTTTGCAGATGGCCGGAAATTCCGTAAAGCCATGGGACGCGCCTCTTCTGTTTATCCTGCTGAATAAATATTCCCATTATCTTGTGTATTCGGTGGGAGCCGGGGTCGGCATGGCCGTCAGCCTGGGGATGCTCCGCTTTTACTATAATATTTCCCTCAAACCGTTTATCTATTTTCTGGTGGGCTCGCTTGTTCTGATAACCGCCTGGGCAAGCTTTGACGCCAATATGAAAGATATCATCGGACTGGCCTGGGATTGCGGCGCCGTAACCACAGGCCCTGTCACGGTTCCGCTTGTTCTGGCACTCGGTATCGGAATATCCAGAATGGTGGGTTCAGCCGAATCCGGTGCCGGCGGGTTTGGGGTGGTGACCCTTGCCTCACTGCTCCCTGTTGTTGCGGTGATGGGTCTCGGGGTTTTTTTCAATGAGTCCGTACCCCGGCCCATGAGTGAGGAAGATTTTTTCAAAACAGACAATCGATCCCGGATTGCGGTGCTTTTCCCGAACCAGGACCAGATGATCCGATATGTTTTCATGAAGGCCGGCCCCCAGGCGCAGCTCTCCTTTTTTGGTGAAAACAGTGAAGAAATGGAAAAATACCTGAAAGACCTTTCTACCTCGGAGTCAAAAAGGAAGGCTGTTTTCGGAGAGGATGCCGCGAAAAGAGAACTCGATATCCGGGAATTGACCCAAAGAAATTTTATTGCTGCCGTAAAGGCCATCAGCCTGCTTGCCATACCGATTCTTCTGGTTTTCTTTCTACTGATCCGGGAAACCTTGCCTTACCCGGATGAGATTTTTCTGGGTATTATTCTTTGTGTATTGGGTTTGGCCGTTTTTGGTATCGGCATTGAACTGGGGCTCGACAAACTGGGGACTCAGATCGGGAGCAAGCTTCCGGCTTCCTTCAAAGCCATACCGCTTCCGGAAGAAAATAAAACCATCATGAATTTTGACCCGGACAGTGTCCATGTGGCTACTGCTCCGGATGGGAAGAAGCATCCTTTTTTCTTTTTTGAGAAAGATGGAAAAATTGTTACCATCCCGTACAATCCATCCGATTATGACCAGGTTGCCGGGCAGTACCGCTATACGCCGGTAAAAGGCCCGCTGTTTGGATCCGGAACCTCCCTGCCGGGTATTCTGATCGTTATTTTGTTTGCATTTATTATGGGATACGGAGCCACACTGGCGGAGCCGGCCTTGAATGCCCTGGGGGTCACGGTGGAGGAATTGACGGCAGGGACATTTAAAAAAAATCTTCTGATGCAGGCGGTTGCCGCAGGTGTGGGAACGGGAATCGCGGTCGGGGTTACCAAGATTGTACTATCCATTCCCATTGTCTGGCTTCTGGTGCCTCCCTATATCATTCTCCTTCTGGTCACGGCCTTGTCAACAGAGGAATTTGTGAACATCGGATGGGACAGCGCCGGAGTTACAACCGGCCCCATAACCGTTCCACTTGTGCTGGCCATGGGCATCGGAATCGGGTCGCAGGTCGGGGTGGTGGAAGGATTCGGTATTCTGGCCTCTGCATCCGTGTATCCGATCCTTTCCGTTCTCCTGCTGGGGCTGCATATCAACAGAAAGAGAAAGGCTGCTGTTATGGAGGCATCCCTTGACGATCATCAGCGTGGAAAGGAAGCAGCATGAAGATCGATAATATGGTCTCCCGTATTACGGCCTATCTGCACAGCAATATTTCAAAAGATGTCATCAATGCGCTGAAAGAGGTGGGCATCCATGATCTTCACCTGTTTCCCGCACGTTCCCTTGTGATAGAAACAAAGAACCGGCTGTTTTCGTTCCTGCCCGGAAGGGACCTGACCCAGGATCCCCTGGACACCCTGTTTTTTCTCGTAAAGCCCGAGATGGAAGATCTTCTTGTCCGTCTCATTATTGAAAAAGGTCATCTGGATGTTCCCGGCAGGGGTTCCATTCTGGTGGAGGATGTCAATGTTCTGGAAAGCCATGAACTTTGCGGGGAAAATGAGATTCAGCCTGTTGAGGCAAGTCCGCTGTCCGTTCATCTGTATTCCAGCACCGGTATCTGCTGCATCATGAAAAGGGGGCAGGGGGACAGCGTCGCCAGAATCGCTCTGGATACGGGAACATGTGTGCCGGCCATTCACTTTGGAACCGGCACGGGTGTCCGGGATAAAATGGGGCTTCTGAGAATCACCATCCCGGCTGAAAAAGAAATCGTCCATGTTTTTACGGCACCGCATGAATCCGATTCTATTCTGGAGATGATGATTGATGCGGGAAGACTGGGGCAGCCCGGGAGCGGATTCATCTATACTTTTCCGATCAAAAAATGCCTTGTCAACATGAGAATCACAAGGGATGAGCAGCATCACGCAGCCAGTATCGAGCAGATCGTCACCGCGCTTGACCATATCAAGGGGAACACCGCATGGCGGCATCGGCGGGCCATGGATGAAAAAAGGGCGGTACGGAAGAAAAAATATATCATGAATCTCGTGGAGCTGGTTCTTCTTTGCGACGGCGGGACCGGTATGGAGCTTGTAAAAGCAGCCATGTCCGCCGGAGCAGGGGGGGCCACCATATCCGGTCTGAAGAATATCCGGCCGCCGGACTCACCGCTCTGTGATATCTCTCCTGCACGGGATGCATGCAGCATGGTCGTCCCGGAAGAAATGAAAGAGGCCGTGGTGTATGCGCTGAAAACCGCAGGAGCCTTCACCGATCGCTGCCATGGTCAGGTCATTATGCGCCGCACATCAAAAGCATTTACATACGTCGGATAAAAAAGACTGATTTCATGATCCTTTTTCCGCCGCTTCAAGTCCCAGCTGAAACGCTTTCAGATTGATATCCACAAAGGATTTTTTGGTTCTGGTCTGAATCGCGGTCTGTATGTTTTCCGTGGAAAGCGGTATGATCCGGGTCTGTGCCAGCGCTCCCAGCAGAACCATGTTGACGGCCATGACGCTGCCGGCCAGGGTTGCCAGTTTGACGGCATCAAAGGCGATCAGCCGGGCGGTTTTCTCCCGGATCAGCCGTTGGGCCTCGGCAAGATCCGGATAGGTTCCCCTGCCGATGGTCACGGTAAACGGCGGCAAGGGAGAGAGGTTGGTAATGACAACGGACTTTTTGTTGCATCGATTGAGCGCCCGGAGGGTTTCCGACGGTTCGAAGCTGACCAGAAGGTCGGCCTCGCCGTTGGAGATAATGGTGCTTTCCGCATTCCCGAAAACGATTGCCGACTCGACAACCCCGCCGCGCTGGGCCATGCCGTGAATTTCACTCATGCGGACCGGAACACCGGAAAGCAGTGCGGCTTCACCCAGAACCTTGGATGCCAGGAGGTTGCCCTGGCCGCCCACGGCAACAATGATCAGTCTTGTGATATCCATCAGATTAATCCTTACTTTTTTAGGGGTAAAATTGCATTTTCCGGACAGACCTGAGCGCACACCGCACAACCCACGCACAGGGACGGGTTGATCTTCACTTTTTCATCCTGAATAAAAAACGCCGGGCACGCCAGCTCGTTGATGCAGTCCCGGTGATTTTTACATTTATCGGTCACATAAAAAGCCTTGTCTTTGAGCTGCTTCAGGCTTTTGGCATACAGGGTGCATTTTTCCTTGGCGATAATCACGGATACGCCCTTATATTCAATCGCCTCTTTGATGGCCGATATGCTTTTCTTCAGGTTATACGGCCGGATCACGGATACATGGCCTACACCCATGGCGGTTACGAGTTTTTCAATGGAAACCTGGTTGTATCCTTCAAAGTTCAGCTCGTCCATGTCCACGCCCGGGTTGGGCTGATGCCCGGTCATGGCGGTTGTCCGGTTGTCCAGAATAACCAGGGTGTAATCATGGTTGTTGAACACCGCATTGATCAGGCCCGGGATTCCGGAATGGAAAAATGTGGAATCGCCGATCAGGGCAATGACCTTCTTATCGGTGACCTGTGAAAAGCCGCAGGCGGTGCCGGCCGAAGACCCCATGCAGATCAGAAAATCTCCCATGGAAAGGGGCGGCAGGAATCCCAGGGTGTAACAGCCGATATCGTTCGGATAGATGGTTTCCATTCCTTTGGCGGCCTGCTTGATGGCATAGAATGTTGCCCGGTGGGAGCATCCGGCACATAAATTGGGCGGCCGCTGCGGAATTTCCGGAATGTCGGAGGTATCCACCGGCTGTGCGGACAGGTAGGGGATATCAAAATAAGCGGCAATGTTTTTCCGGACCATGGCCGGATCATATTCAAAGAGCCGGGAAAACAGGGCATCGCTTTTTCCGGCAATGGGCATGGTCAGTCCGGCTTCCTGGGCAAAGGCCTTGACCGATTCTTCCATATAGGGTTCGCCTTCCTCGACAACAAGCACCTTGCGGCAATCTTTCAAAAACGCTTTGATGGTCTTTTCCGGCATGGGATGGGAAAAACCGATACGAAGGATTTTTACCTGATCGGTCAGGTGCAGGTCGGCAACCGCATCCTGCACATAGTTGTAACTGACGCCATTGCAGATGATTCCCAGGTTGCCGCTGCCTTTTATGAAATTAAACGGAGACAGGCCGGAAAGCGCTTCCGCCTTGCGGATATTGTTCAGCAGCTTTTCATGCAGTTTTCGGGAAACCGCCGGCACGGTTACATAATTAAACGGATCTTTCCGGAAATCGCCCTTTGTCTTTCTTTCCTTGATTTCGCCCAGTTCGACCACGGCAGTGGAATGGTTGATCCGGGTGGTGGTGCGCAGGATGACCGGCTCCTGCAATTCTTCGGATATGGCAAAAGCTGTGGCCGTCATTTCTTTGGCCTCGGAAACCGATGATGGTTCGAGGATGGTCAGCCCGGACAGTTTTCCGTAATATCGGTTGTCCTGCTCATTCTGGCTGGAAAACATGAACGGATCGTCTGCCGTCAGAATCACGAGACCGGCCTTGGTTCCCACATAGGCAAGGGTCATCAGGGTATCTGCGGCCACATTCATACCGACGTGCTTCATGATGCACATACTGCGGACACCGGAATTTGCGGCAGCGGCGGCAACCTCCAGGGCAACTTTCTCATTGGTGCTGTATTCAAAATACAGATCGCTTTCCTTGGATATCTGGAAAAAGTTCAACGAGATTTCAGAGGACGGCGTTCCGGGATAGGTCGATGTAAAGGATACCCCTGCCTCGATAGCCCCTCTTGCAATGGATTCGTTTCCCAGAAGGAGCATTTTGGCTCCCGGTTCATTGGTCAGTAATTTATGCATAACATTGCCTCTTTGTTAGCGTTATCAGAGATGGATAACCGGTCTTCAGAATTCCGGAGAATTCCGGATACGCTCTTCATGCGGTCCCACAAAACAGAATGATTCATATACCAGCCCAATAATCGGTGTAAAGTTTTTTCTGTTTTATTGTTCGGATGATCCGGCTTTCCTGTATGAAAAAACCTTTACTTTGTCAGTGTGATTCGATATGAGAATAAGGTTATGGGAAAAACTAAAATATTTAATTGTGTCAAATAGTTCTAACTGGTTGAACACCGGATAAGGAGCGGTCATGCAGGGAAAAATGTCTCTGGTTGTGGCATCCAGAAACAAGGGGAAAACAGCGGAGATCAGGGATTTGCTGAAAGATTTTCCGATTCTGATCAAAAATCTCGATGATTTTGGACCGATCCCGGAAGTTCCGGAAGATGGGGATACCTTTGACGAAAATGCCTATAAAAAAGCCGGTTTCGCAGCCAGGATTCTGGGATATCCGGCCCTTGCAGATGATTCCGGTTTGGTAGTGGAATCTCTGGGAGGAAGACCGGGTGTTCATTCCGCCCGATATGCAGGTGCACATGCGACCGATGAGGAACGCTGTCTCAAGCTTCTGGAAGAGCTGGGGGACAACACCAACCGGAAGGCGGCATTTGAATGTGTCATCTCCATTGCGGTGCCGACAGGCGCTGCTCTGACATACGAAGGCCGGTGCGAGGGACGCATCACCACCAGACCGGAAGGGACAAACGGGTTCGGGTATGACCCGATTTTTTATTCATTGGAATATCAAAAAACGTTTGCCCAGTTGACCATGGAAGAAAAAAGCCGGATCAGCCATCGGGGAAAGGCCTTGCGGGAGGTTGTCAGCGAGTTTCAAAAGGTGTTGATCTGGATTCGGCAGCAGATGCCGATTCCGGAAAAATTTGATTGTAAACGATAAACAGTGTGAGGAGAAAAAACTATGCTGGAAAGAAATAAGGGGATCGATATCGTTTTAGAAATCGGAGGCATCAAGACCGTAGATCAGGCCATGAAGGTGTTCCAGACCAGGATGGATGGGGAAAACCTGAAAAAAATCAAAAAGATTACCAACAAAGATGCTCTTTTGAAAATCGCAAATTCCATTGAGATGTGCGAACCGGATTCCGTGTTTATCAACAGCGGATCTAAGCAGGATCAACAGTTTGTCAAAAATCTGGCCCTGGAAAAAGGCGAAGAGGCAGCCTTGCCCATGAAGGATCATACCATCCATTTTGATCTCAAGGACGAACAGGGAAGGATCATTGACCGGACATTCTACATTGCAAACGAGGGTGAACAGATCAGCTCCCTGGCCAATAAAAAATTACGGAATGATGCCATCAGGGAGATCCGGGAGATCATGGTCGGGATCATGAAGGGAAAAGTCATGATCGTGGGATTTTATATGAGAGGTCCCATGGGAGCGCCGGTTTCCAACCCTGCCATCGAAATCACCAGTTCCGCTTATGTATCCCATAGCGCCGAACTGCTGTATCGAAACATTTTTGACGCCTTTAATCCGGAAGCGGCGCGGCTGGGGCATTTTTTTACCAATATCCACAGTGAAGGCCTGAACCGGACCGAAGACCTTCCCAACGCACGCGTGTTCATGGACAGAAGCTATTGGACAACCTACAGCATGAACTGTACGTATGCCGGAAATACGCTGCTGTTGAAAAAAGGAAACCATCGGTTTGCCGTGGACAAGGCGGTCTATGAAGGAAAAGGGATGGAGCTGGCAGAGCATATGTTTATTACCGGCCTTGACGGTCCCAATGGCCGGATTACCTGGTTTACCGGCGCAGCCCCGAGTGGTTGCGGGAAAACCACAACCGCCATGGCCGGCAGTCATTTTATCGGTGATGATTTGGCACAGATGTGGATTGACGAAAAAGGCAGCATCCGCTCCATCAATCCGGAAGCCGGAATTTTCGGAATTGTCGAGGATGTGAACCGGGAGGGTGATCCCATGCTGATGGAACTTCTCCGCAAACCCGGTACCGAGGTTATCTGGTCCAATGTACTGATTGATGAAAACGGGGTACCGCAATGGGTCGGCAACGGTGAGGAACCGCCGAAAAAAGGGAAAAATTTCCAGGGTGACTGGGTACAGGGAATGAAAGACAAAAACGGAAAAGCGATCCCCTGCTCCCATCCCAACTCACGCTGTACACTTTCGGCAAAGGCACTGAGCATTTATTCCGAAGTTTCCGAGAGTCCGGAAGGCGCCGAAACCCGTGTCATTACATACAGCGGGCGGGACAGTGACACCATGCCGCCGGTATGGGCAGCCTTGAACCCGGATCAGGGGGTCGTGATCGGAGCATCCATCGTTTCCGCCGCAACCGCAACAGAGGTCGGTGCTACCGGCGTGAAGCGGGCGCCATGGGCCAACGCCCCGTTTATTCCCGGTTCTCTGGCAGATTACATGGATATCCAGTTCCAATTTTTCGGCAATCGGAAAATCGCAGCCGATAAAAAGCCGGTCATGGCCGGGTTGAATTATTTTTTGACCGATCAGGCCCGGGGCGGAACCTCCAAAAAACTTCTGGGGGAGAAAAAAGATGTCAAGGTCTGGCTGGCCTGGCTGGAACGCCATGCACACCAAGAAGTGGGAGTGATTGAGACACCGATCGGAAACCTTCCGGTGTATGAAGATTTAAAGATGTTGTTTCAGACGATTATTCAGAAAGAGTACCCGAAAGAACTGTATACCAGACAGTTTTCACTGTATGTCGACAACATTGTTGCACGGATTGACCTTCAGGAGCAGGCATACGGGAAGGAAAAAAACGTCCCGGCAAGACTGTTTACGATTCTGAAAAAACAGCGGGAAGGGCTGATCGCTCTGAAAGAAAAATTTGGGGCGATTGTGACACCGGATCAGCTTCAGGGGTAACACATTAAATGCTTAAATGAGGTTCCGTTGCAGTCACCAACCGGAAAGGCGGTTCTGGAGGTCATCTTCAGCCGTCGAATGATTGTTGCGCTGATCATGGGATTTGCCAGCGGGTTGCCTCTTCTTCTGACATTGAGCGTCCTGCAGGCCTGGATGAAAGAAGAAGGGGTTGACCTTACGGTGATCGGTTTGATGACGCTTGTCGGGCTTCCCTATACATTGAAATTCCTCTGGGCTCCTGTCCTGGATCGTTTTACGCTGCCGTTTCTGGGGAGAAGGCTGGGATGGCTGCTCGTTGCGCAACTCTTTCTGATGTTGTCGATAGTTCTTCTCGCCTTTACCAATCCGGGAAAACAACCCTGGCTGGTGGCTTTTGCCGCTTTCTGGGTGACCTTTTTCAGCGCATCCCAGGATATCACCATTGATGCATACCGGCGGGAGGATCTCCCGGATGAAGAACTGGGTTTGGGGTCATCTTTTTATGTAAATGGTTATCGCGTCGGGATGCTTCTGGCTTCCGGGGGCGGTCTGATCATGGCGGACCATATCCCGTTTCGGGCGGTGTATCTGATCATGGCGCTCTGCATGCTTCCGGGCGTGATCACGACCATCCTGACACCGGAGCCGGATAATCCGGCCGGAACGCCGGGATCGATCAGGGAAGCGGTTTTCGATCCCCTCCTGGAATATTTCAGCCGCACCGGGGCCATATGGATTCTGTCGTTTGTTCTGTTCTATAAAATAGGGGATGCCATGGCCAGTGCCATGACCACGCCGTTTTATCTGGATATCGGTTTTACAAAGACCCAGATCGGAGCGGTGGTGAAACTGTTTGGATTCTGGGCAACCATTGCCGGCAGTCTTGTCGGCGGTGTTATGATGCTGAAAATCGGCATTTACAGCAGTCTCTGGGTTTTCGGGGTTCTGCAAGCCGTTTCAACGGCATGTTTTGCCTTGCTTGCCCATATCGGTCCGAGTGTTGCCGGTCTTTCTGCCGTGATTGCCTTTGAGAATCTCAGCAGTGGTATGGGAACCACGGCATATGTGGCTTTTATGGCCAGTATTACCAACAAACGGTTTACCGCCACCCAGTATGCATTGCTGTCCAGTCTCATGGGCATACCAAGGGTATTTGCATCCGCCCCCACCGGTTTTTTTGCAAAACAGATGGGGTGGGAGTGGTTTTTTATTTTCTGCGCCGTCGTCGCATTTCCGGGGATGATGCTGCTGCTGAAATTCACACCGGGAGCCCACAACAATCAACAATAGAATTTGATAAGAAGATGAACGATAACATCGAAAAAGAGATGGAACAAAAGAAACGCGAATTGCTGGAACAGCGGCGCAGGCTGCTTTCCATGCCTGCTGAAAAGGCATTGGATGCAATTATGGATACTCCTGACCCTCTGCCGTTGGTCCATTCCTTTTCCGGGGAGGATTTTTATTTTTTCATCCACGACATTGGAATTGATGATGCATTGCCCATACTTTCCATGGCTTCCAAATCCCAGTGGGAATACATTCTGGATGTGGAGATATGGCAACGGGACAGAATCAGCCTGCAGCCGGTACTGAAATGGTTTGATCTCCTGTTAAAGGCCGATGAAGATCGTCTGATCCAATGGGTTCAGGATGAAAAACTGGAGTTGTTCGAGTTCTGTCTTCTCAAAACCATTGAAGTGAGAATACGGGAACATGATGAGGACCCTTCCGTTTTTGGAGATGGTTTTTCCACGGTGGACGGGATTTTCTACATCCGGTTTTTGGATCATCCTGCCGATCCGCCGGAAGATGACGGGTTTTCCCGGGAAAAAGAGGAGATCGTTGATTCCCTGCTGAAAAAACTGGCCGATACGGACCATGTCATGTATCAGAAAATCCTGTTTGAATTTGCCGGCATGCTGCCTGCCGAGGCGGAAGAGGAGATCTACCGCTGGAGAAATGTCCGGATGGCTGAAAAAGGATTTCTTCCGTTTGAAGAGGCCATCGGAATCTATCAGCCGCTCCCTGAAAAGATCAGAAGCACCATGCGGGAAAAAACAGCCCGGCCGGAAAGTTCCCGGGAGAAAAACATTCCATTGTCTCTGTATCCGGTTTCCGCTATTGCCGGAGAGGATCTGTTTTCAAGAACAATGAATCAGACCGACCTGGCGCCGGGCCTGGAATCCGAATTCGCGGTCCTCTGCAATACCATTATTTCCGCTGACCGGAAAACCATACGGGGAAAGGAGGAACTGGCTGAAATTGTGGCAAAGGCTTGTGGTTACGTCAGCATCGGGCTTCAGCATCTTTCCGGAGGTGCGGAAAAACCGCATGTTGAAAATCTGCTGTCATTGATTTCGGAGTATCCTCTTTCCTCTTTTTTTAAAATCGGCTATGGCCTTGTTCTGGAGCTGAAATGGCGTACGGATCGATGGCTGAAAAAAAGCTGGTTTCAGGAAAACAGGCCGGCGTTGGGATTCTGGGGTGAAGAGTGGATGGGGGTACTGGGGGGGCTTCTGCTGAAAAAACCCCTGTATTATGATAATTACGAAACCGGAAAACTGTATCGTGAGTTTGCGTCGATAGACGATGTCCGGAAAACGGAAAAAGCCGTATCCGATGTGTTCCGGTTTGATACCCTTTTTTCCGTATTGAACATCGTGTTTGAACCAATCACCGGGTATTTTGTTACCTATAAGAATGTTCTCTTGACACTCTGGGCAAGGGATCGGCTTGGCCTGGAAAATAAGCCGGCGCCTGTCGAACTGGATGACCGGTTTAAATCTTTTTTTGATGGAATTTTTGAAGAATCGATAGAAAACCGGCAAAACGAACCGCAGGCGGATGAACCGTTGAACCGGCGGATCACGACCCATGCCAAAACCGCTTTTGTCCATTGGATTGCCGCCCGGACCGGCTGGTCGGACAGGGAGATCACCGAACGGTATGGTAATGTTTTTGATGCATTATTTCGGGAACTGGAAAATGAGTATGGAGGGGTTTCTGCGAATAACCTTGACCCAAGATATGTGCGTATGTTTTTGTTAGGCTATAAAAAAGAATCAGGGCATCTCTAAAAGCCTTAATATTGTTCATCGTTCAGTTAACTATTTGCAGGGAGAGGGTGCAATGAAATTTGATGATCCCATGAAAGACGATTCAATGGAGGAAAAAAAGGACGAAAATTATTTTGACGGCATGGAACATTCATCCCTGATGAAAAAACGGTCCGGTTTCAATTTTTCCGGTGCTACGGGAATGACGGTATTGCTGTACCTGGCAGGGGGAATTGCGGTAGCTGTTCTGGTGGGATTGATTGCATTAAAATCAGGGAAATCCTTTGATCCTGACCGTATTACGGGAATGGACGCCAGGATCAAGCAGATGGAGGATCGCATTATTGATCTGAGTCTGTTTGAAACAAAGCTTGTCGGTCTGGAGACCCAGGGGGAAAAACTCGATCAATTGACCACTCGGGTCTATACCCTGGAATCCAATCTGGCCACTATCCTTGAAAGAATGGAAAGCCGGAGTCCGGAACCCAAGAAACAGGCTGAAAAAAGCGTGCCGAAAAGTGTCGCCGAAATGCCCCAAAAAACCGTAGCGGAGAAGAAACAGCCCCAAAAGATCGTAGCGGAGAAGAAACAGCCTTCTTCGAAAGGCCCGGAGATTTATCATCATGTCCGTCAAGGGGATACGCTTTACAGTATCAGCCGCAAATACGATTTGAGTGTGGCGGAGTTGACACAGCTGAACCCGTCTCTTTCCGGGAAAAAGACGATATTTCCCGGGCAGAAACTGCGGATCCAAAAGAAACGGTAGGATGGATTTCCCTTTATAAACCTTAGTTTTGGGTTGTTTATCCGAGTGAACTGTGTTATCAAGAACAGAAATTCGTACTCCTGCAATCTAATCATCCAATGGTTATTATATTGGTCAGGGCAACGCATTTTGCAGCGTTTTCATGTGATCCGGTCATGTGAGGGACTTCCGGAATCAGGGGCATTTTTTCAGCATATTTAGGTGTTCCGGGGCCAGGATCGTGTCCTTCATGGTCTACCCAAGCTGAAATTACAGTAAAGTAAAATGATCAAGCAGATTATGTCAGAGAATTTGGAGGGTATCGGGAATGTCGGATTCTTCATCAGCATTCATGAAATTAAGAGAGGATGAAAGAGAAATCAGAAAAACGCTGATTATGGAAGCAGCGCTGAAACTTTTTGAAACAAAGCTGTTCCATGAAATCGGAATGCGGGAAATCGCAAAAGAAGCCGGCGTATCCGCAGCCACGATATATCGTTATTTCCCCAGCCGGGACGACCTTTTTATTGAGGCGCTCATCCAGGATGTGAACAATATTGAAAAACGGCTGGAACAGGATCTGGCAGAAGGCCATACTTCCATTGAGGATCTTGCCGTTGCCGTCGTTGACTATTTGATTGACAATGAAGCCACCTTTCAAATGATGTGTCATTTCATGATCCGCGGCGGCATCAATCCCCGGGTCATGAATAAATTCAATGCGGTTCAGATTTATTTTCTGAACATGTATGATGAGATCCTGAAAAAAGCCGGTGTAGCGGAGAATGCAAAATATTTTACCCACGCCTTTTTTGCCTCATTGACCGGCGTGGTAATGACGTTTCGGAATTTTCCCAGCAAGAACAAAGAGGAAAAAAGGAAACATATGCATTCTCTTGCCTTGCTCATCATGCAGGATGGAATGACGCTTGATTCCTTGAGAAAGAGCACCTCACAGTCGAAGGGAGCGCAATAATGCAAGACAAGTCCACATTTATGCGGATGCGGGAGGATGAGCGCGAGATCAGAAAGACATTGATCATCAACGCGGCGATGATCCTTTTTGAGCGAATGCCGTTTCAGGATATCGGAATGCGGGATATTGCCGCAGAGGCAGGCGTTTCCGCAGCATCCATTTACCGGTATTTTCCCAGCCGGGATGATTTGTTTGCCGAGGCGTTGATCCGGGATATTATTATTGTCGAACAGCGGTTTGAGAAACGAATGGAAGACCAGAGTGCATCCATCGAGGAGTTTGCTGTTGAGGTCAGCGATTACCTGATCGACAACGAGCCCACCTATCAGATGATGAGCTATTTCATGACCAAAAATGATATGGAACCCCAGATTATCAGCCGATTCAATACCGTGTCCCGGTATTTTCTGGATCTGCTGGATCAGGTGCTGATGCGGGCCGGTGCACGTAAAGAGAAGGTGCAGGTTTATTCCCAGGCATTTTTTGCTTCTTTGACAGGCATCATCATGGCGTTCCGAAATTATCCGGGCCGAAGCAGGGAAGAAAAGCGCAAGCAGATTCACAAGCTCGCGCTTTTAATTGCCGCTGTTTTTCGAAAAGGAATGGACACGGTCTGATCGGAATCCGGACACTGTTCCGGTAAATGGATGCCCGGAGCGGTTTTTTCCGATCAGGGAGGGCATTCCGCGCATACGGATCGAAACACCTCGGTAGACAGATATCGATCTCCCCGGTCCGGCAATATCACAACAACCGTTGAACCTCTTGGCAGATCTTTTGCCGCTTCTATTGCACCCCACAGGGCGGCACCGCTGCTGATTCCGCAGAAAATCCCCTCCCGCAGGGCAAGATCGCGGACCGTATGAAAGGCTTTGTCATCGTCACATATGATTTTTCTGTCCAGCAGTTCCGGCTGATAAATTTTCGGTACGATGGACTCCTGCATGTTTTTCAAGCCCTGAATCCTGTGATTCAGGCCTGGTTCGATGCCAACGACCTTTGTTCTGGGGTTGTGATCCCGGAAATACCGTGAACACCCCATCAGCGTTCCGGTGGTTCCCATTCCGGCGACAAAAAGATCGACATTGCCGTCCGTATCCCGGATGATTTCCGGGGCCGTGGTGTAGTAGTGGGCCTCCCAGTTGGCATCATTGTCGAACTGGTTCGGCATGTAATACTGATCGCCGTAGGTTTCCATGATCGCGTGTGCCCGGGCAATGGCGCCATCGGTTTTGTCGCATCCGGGTGTCAATTCCAGTTCGGCCCCCATGGCAATCAATGTGGACCTTCGTTCAATGCTCACGCAGGCGGGCATGGTCAGCTTGATCCGGTAGCCGAGTGCGGCTGCGATCATTGCCATTCCGATTCCGGTATTCCCGGAAGTCGGCTCCAGAATGACCTGATTGGGTTTCAGTTTTCCGGAATCCATGGCTTTTTTGATCATGTAATATGCGGGTCTGTCTTTGACCGAACCGCCGGGATTGGCACCTTCAATCTTTGCCATGATGCGTACACCGGTTTTATCGGTATTCCACATGCGTACAATCTCCACAAGGGGAGTGTTTCCTATTGCATCAATAACGCTCATTTTGTAACCTTTGCCGGTTAAGTATCCATAAACAAACCCGATGAAAATCATTTTTCAAGTATCATAAGGGCCGATACGGAATCAAGAAGGATTTGCCTGGCAGGCTTTTTTCGTTTATAGAAGAAGAGAGAGTTTCCGTTATCTTCAAAAAACAGGGGATCTATGGCCGGTAAAGATTCACCCATATATGATCTGTGTGTCATCGGATGCGGCGTCAGCGGCTTTTCTGCGGCCATGAGAGCCCTGGATCTCGGCAAGCATGTCTGCATCATTGAAAAGGATGAAATCGGCGGCGCGGGTGTCCGATGGGGAGCGCTTTCTTCCAAAACCATGTGGGAGCTTTCAAAAGATTATGCCGTGGCGGCCAAGACGGATCGGGGCTACCGGGCAACGGGACTGAGGCCGGATTATGGAGATGTCCGGGATACGGTGATGAGGGCGGTCAGGGAAAAACAGTATCAGATGCTCTCCCAGATCGAGACCTTTTCTCCCAGACGATGGAAAGGACCGGGCTCCCTGACATTCAAACGGGGATGCTGCCGGTTTGTTTCCGAAAAACAGGTTGGGATTGTCCGCGAAGCCTGTCCGGACGAGATGGTTCAGGCAGATCATTTTATGATTGCAACCGGTTCCACGCCAAAAGCCTTTCCCGGGATCGATTTCGATCATGAACGGATTTTAAGTTCCGACTCCATATTGAATCTCAAGGAATTTCCCAAAAGGCTGATCATTATCGGCGCCGGTATCGTGGGCTGCGAATATGCAACCATTTTTTCCAATTTTAACCGGACCAAGGTCTATCTGGTGGATTATGAAAAAACCGTGATTCCCTATGAGGACCCGGATATCAGCCGGTTTGTGAGTTTGTGCCTGGAGGGGAACGGTGTTGAAATATTTCATTCCGCGGTGTTAACGGACATTGTCAAACGGCAGGAACATATCGATGTGATCCTGGATTTCCAGGACGGGCATTCCCAGGTGGTGGAAGCGGACGCTGCCTTGATTTCCATTGGAAGGTCTCCCAATCTTTCCTGTTTGAATCCGGAAGCCGCCGGCATCATACCGGACATCACCGGACGGATCGATACCAATGAAAACTGCCTTGCGAAAAACAATATTTATGCGGTCGGGGATGTGACCCATCTTCCGGCCTTGGTCAATATTGCGGAAATGGAAGCAAGGCATGCCGTATTGAGCATGTTTGGGCAGCCCACCAGACCGCTCAGCTACCAGGACATGTCCACCATCATGTTTTTTCATCCGGCTGTCGCTGCGGTGGGATTAAATGAAAAGATGTGCCGGAAGAAAAACATACCCTATAAGGCAGCTTACTACTCAAACGCTTTTCTGCACCGTGCCATTGCCATGAGGGCGGTAAATGGATTTGTCAAAATTCTGGCAACCGATGAGAAAGAACCGAAGATTCTCGGCATGAGGGGTGCCGGTCCGCAGATATCCAGCACGGTCATGGCCGTATCACTGTTTATGAATCAATCCAGGGGGATTCGCGAAATGCTGAACACCCTGTATCCGCATCCGACCATGTCGGAAGCGATTCAGGAGTGCATCCGGATGCTCCTGGGGGAATCCGTATACAAGCCCCACGCCTTTCCGGATTCGCTGAAAACCTGGTCCTGGAAGCCGTAAACGAATGCCGATTTTTTTCCTTCCAAGTAAAAAGTAGTTATCAATCAGGAGAACAACGTCATGAAAAAGATGGGAGACATGCTTTTACAGGAAAATCCGTTTTCTGAGATTGTGATGGGAAATACCGCACTGGTCCGGGCAATGGTGGAAGCGGGAACCCGGGTCGTGACATCCTATCCGGGATCACCAACACCGGAGATCGCAACCGCCATCCGGTCCATTCCTCCTGCGGCAAGGCCGTTTTATTTTGAATTTTCCACCAATGAAAAAGTCGCGACGGAGGTGGCATTTGGTGCGGCAATGAATGGTCATCTATCCACTGTTTTTTTTAAGAGTGTGGGGCTGAACGTGGCGTCCGATTCATTTGTCCAGTTAAGCCTGATGAAAATTACAGGCGGTATGGTGATCGTCCTGGGGGATGACCCCGGCGCCAATTCTTCCCAGAACGAGCAGGATAACCGTCATTTTGCCCATATGTCCTATACGCCGGTGTTTGAACCGGCCAATCCTTCCGAAGTATACTCTTTTTATCGGGAAGCCGCCCGGATATCCCGGCAGCGGCAGATGCCGATCATTGTCCGGCTTACGACCCATGTATGTCATGCAAAGGAGAGAGTCGAATTTGGCGGATGGAAACCAAAGCCTCATGATCCGGCAATTCGTTTCAATGCTGCGGACGGTCCGTTCATTCCCATCACCTCGATGGTTTTTCCTAAAAAAAGGAGAGCCCTTGAAAATCTTTCGGCAATCGAACGGATTGCAGGGGATTCCGGCCTGAACCGGCTTGTCGACAATCAAAACCAAAACTATGGAATCATTACGGCCGGGCTTCCGTTCCTATCCCTGCTGGAGGTTCTGGAAAATGCCGCTGAACAGCCGGATATCCTGAAGCTTGCCGTTGTGTATCCGGTTTCCCGAAAACGAGTAACGCAATTCCTGCAGGCTCATGACAAGGTTCTGGTTCTGGAAGAACTGGACAATATCCTGGAGAAGGAAATCAAGCTGATTGCCTTTGAGGAAAAGATCGGAACCGGCATTATCGGGAAAAAGGATGCCGAGGACTGGATCGGGGAATACACACCGGACAAGGTGTTTCAGGTGATCAAAAAAAACTGGCCGGAACTGCTTCCGGATAAACCGGAAAAGCAGGATCGGATATCGGAGGCGCCGCCGAGGCCTGCTCAGATGTGTCCCGGATGCGGGCATCGCGCAGCCTTTCATGCCATTGCCAAGGCAGTTTCCGAACAGGATATCAAGGTTGCGGATATCGGGTGCCATACCCTCGGGTTTCTTCCTCCTTACAAAATGGGGGATATTCTCCTGTGCATGGGCGCATCCACAGGAATCGGCTCCGGCATGTCCCTGTTCAACAGCACGGGGAAGGTGATTGCCTTTCTCGGGGACTCCACATTTTTTCATGCAGGACTGCCCGGGATCATTAATGCGCTGTTTAACAAACATCAGTTGACGCTTATCATTATGGAAAACGGTACGACCGCCATGACAGGGCATCAGAGCCATGCCGCTTCCGGAGAAAATTTCAATGAGCCGGTGGATGCCATTCCCGTTCGAAAGGTACTGGAGGGGTTCGGCATTGAACAGATCCATGAGACAGACACCTATCAGATGAAAAAATTGACGGAACTCGTCAAAAAGGCCATGGCTGAACCCGGTCTGAGCGTGGTGATTGCAAAACATCCCTGCATGCTCAAACAGATGAGGGAAAAACGCCGTCGGCCCGGATTCAAATCGGTTCCGGTTACGATTTTACAGGATGATTGCACCCGTCGTTACGAGTGTGTCGAAAAATTCGGGTGTCCCAGCTTTGTCCGGAACAAGGATGGAAGGATTACCATCAATCATGATTTGTGCATCGGCGACGGGTCCTGTGTCCGGGTATGTCCTTCTCAGGCAATCAACCTTCCAAAAGGGGATCGGAAATGAAAAACTTCAATATCTATCTGACCGGGGTCGGTGGACAGGGAATCGGCCTGTTAAGTGAAATTCTGCTTCGAGCCGCGGACAAGGCCGGATATCCGGTAAAAGGAACGGATACCCACGGACTGGCCCAGAGAGGAGGGATTGTTGCCTCCCGGATTCGAATCGGAGACAAGGTTCATTCTCCCCTGATACCGGAAGGAGAGGCGGATCTTGTGGTCGCACTGGAAAGACATGAAGCTCTCCGCGGGATGAATCTGGCGCTCCGGGATGGCGGCACTCTTGTCTATTACGACGCGGTCTGGCAGCCGCTTCCCGTGCGTCTGGGGCTGAGTGATGAAATCAGCGAGAACTTGATTCGGCAGGAATGCCGAAAACGAAAGATTACCGGAATAAAGGTGTTTCATGAGAACCTTTCCGATGCCCGGATGCAGAATATTGCCCTGCTGAGAGTCATTCACCAAAACAAATTGATCCCGGAACTGACCGCAGAGCATTACAGGGCATCCATGGAAGATCTCATGGAAGGAACCATGCTGCAGAAAAATCTGGAATTTTTCAGTGCTCCGGCAACGGAATAAGGAGATTCCCCTGATTCATTATGCTTTGTGATCAGAATGGTCCTCATATGAATGCGGTTATTCCGGAACAGGAGATCCATCCATCCCTTACAATCCTTTACCAGGATGCATATCTTGTCGCAGTCAACAAGCCTGCCGGGCTTCTGGTGCATCGCAGCCCGATTGACAGAAGAGAAAAAAGCGCCGCCGTTCCCATGCTCCGGAATCAGATCCGCCGGCATGTGTATCCGGTTCACCGGCTGGACCGCCCTACATCCGGTGTTCTCCTGTTTGCCTTATCCCCTGAAGCGGCACGAAAGATGTCTTCCGTGTTCCAGTCCGGGAATGTGAAAAAAAGATATATTGCCGTGGTCCGCGGATATACGCCGGAATCCGGCATGATCGACTATCCGGTAAAAGAGGTGAAAGACCGTTATATCCCTTTTCAGGATCAGGATGGATTGAAACGATATCCTGCCGTAACCCTGTATAACCGTCTTTCAACCATCGAGCTTCCGGTGGAAGTGGATCGATATCCATCCACCCGGTATTCCCTGGTGGAGCTGCACCCGTTAACCGGAAGGCGGCATCAGCTCCGAAACCATATGAAGCATATCTCCCACCCCATTGTCGGCGACACCCGATACGGCCAGACACCCCACAATCATTTTTTCCGGAAAGAGTTTCAGTGCCGTCAACTGCTGCTCTGCGCAAAAGAACTGACCTTCCCGCATCCGGAAACCGGTAAGGAGACCCGGATCGTCGCGCCGTATTCTGCTGATTTTCAAAAAATCCTGATTGCATTTCAATGGGATCGGCTGGGGTCTCCGGAAACAGGCACGGTCACTCGTTGATCGCCTGCAGACGGATTAGGTCGAGGCAGGACGTCTTGTTGGAAGGGGTTTCTCCAAATTGGATACTAATTTAGTGGTATATGTGATACGTTATGGATTATGAAATCTCCAGCAATGCAACATCTTGAATCAAAATTTATGCTTGCAAACGGTCCGTTATTCAACAGCCGTTTTGCCATATCCTATTTCCGGGAAAGCTCGTGCATTGAATATTTCATAAAAAATCGTATTTCATCGGAAACCATATCCTCTTCCCTGGTTTTTTCCTATAATCCGACTAAAAAAGATCTCCATGTATCGAGATTTTATCCGGAGCTGTATCTTCAATCCGCCCCAAGATATATGTCATCGGTCTGTTTCGGTTTTCTGATCAACCATTGTGCGGAAATCTATTGTCTTGATGGGGCCTGTCATATCAGTCTGGAGACCGTTCCAACTGTTTGCGATAATTTTTACCGGAAACTCAAGGACTTTAATTTTCATGTGATAAAATACGGACTGGGTAATGTGGTGGAGCTGGAAAGCGATATCAATCGGTTATTTCTGGATACCAGCCTGATCATGAAGCATATTTACGGTGAAGATGAGGTTCCGTTCATGAAATAGATTCTGTCCACCGGCCGTGGCTTGATGTTTTTGTGAAAAAAACATATAATGCACCATATTTTGATATTTTCAGGTTACAACCTTATCCCAATCTGATTTTTGAGGAGTCTGTCAAATCAATATCCATGAAAAATTCGGCAGCAAAAAAACTGGAAGAGCTCTACAAGGTGTTCGATGAAGGAGACAATATCCTGATTGTGGTTATTGCCGATCCGGATTCGATGGCGAGCGCCCTGGCTTTTAAAAGACTGATGTGGAGGCGGGTGGCTTCGATTACCATTTCCAATGTCAATGTAGTGGATCGCCCGGACAATATCGCCATGATCCGGCTTCTGGGCATCAGGATGACACATATCAATGATATCAAGAATGGCAGCTATAACCGGTTTGTTATGCTTGACTCTCAGCCGGGTCATAATGAAATTTTTTCACGGTTCCGGTTCGATGCCGTCATTGACCATCATCCGGACTCCAAGTATGCGAGTGCCTTTTCCGATATCCGTCCTCTGTATGGCGCAACCGCAAGTATCATGACCGAATATGTGATTGCCGCGAAAATCAAACCATCCGTGAAGCTGGCAACCGCTCTGTTTCATGCCATCAAAACCGACACATGCGATTTTGAAAGAAAAGCGATTGTGGAGGATATGAAGGCGTTTCAATTTCTGTTCAAATACGCCAACCTTTATCTTGCGAGAAAGATCGAACAGTCTGAAATCCGGCTGAGCCAGTTAAAATATTATCAAAAAGCACTGGCCGGAATAGTCGTCCATAAGGGAAAGCTGTTCTGCCACCTGGGAACGGTTGAAAATCCGGATATTTGCGTAAACATCGCGGATTTTTTTCTGAAGATTGAATCGGTTCAGTGGAGTATTGTTTCCGGGACATATAATGACCTTCTGGTGATAATCTTCCGGAATGACGGAATTCGAAAAAATGCCGGGGCCGTATCCTCCAATATTTTCGGCAGTATCGGCAGTGCCGGAGGGCATAAGAGCGCTGCACGGGCGGAAATTCCGCTGGCTGCCGTTAAAGCGGAAATCAAGCCCTACAATGCAGGCAATCTGTTGAACTGGATCATGAAAAAGGTTCACTGACCACGGTTTTTTTCTATGATGCTGAAAACACCTCTTCCCGCCGTGAATGACCCCGAAGGAAATTGGGTTCCCGAGTCATTTCCCATGGTCGTCGATGCGCATGTGCATGTGTTCCCGGATTCTATTTTCAAAGCCATATGGAAGTGGTTTGATGAGTATGGCTGGCCGGTCCGTTATCAGATCGGCAGTGAAGAAATTCTGGATTTTCTGTTATCCAGAGGGGTGGCGCATATTGTCGCCCTTCAATACGCGCACAAGCCGGGGATTTCCCGGGACCTGAATCAATTCATGAAAAATTTATGTGCAAAATTTCCCGGAAAGGTTACCGGGATGGCAACGGTTTTTCCCGGAGAGGAAGACGCGGACAAAATTCTTGCAGACGCTTTTGCAGAAGGCCTTGGCGGTGTAAAACTCCATTCCCATGTGCAATGCTTTGATATGAACGGCAGGGAGATGGAACCTGTTTATGATACCTGCTCCTCTTACGGCAAACCGCTGATAATGCATGTCGGCCGGGAACCCAAAAGCCCGGGGTATGCATGCGATCCGTATCTGATCTGCAAGGCGGAAAAACTGGATTTCGTACTGCGGGATTTTCCGGAACTGAAGGTGTGCGTGCCCCATCTGGGAGCCGATGAGTTCCTTGCCTACCAATTCCTGATTGAAAAATACGATAACCTGTGGCTGGATACGGCCATGGCTGTAACCGCTTATCTTCCGGGGAAAAATCCGGTATTGCTTTCGGATATGCGAACAGAACGTATCCTGTATGGCTCTGATTTTCCGAATATCCCTTATGCCTGGGATCGGGAATTAAAAGAACTGGAAGCCCATTTTCCGGATGCCCGAAAACGGGAGCGGATTCTGGGAAGGAATGCGGTGGAACTGTTTTCCATTGCTTTGCCGGATCGGTTTCCGGAGCGGTAATTATTCCAGGCACAGCTTTTTGACGATTTTCGTGAACAGCCTGGTTCCGTTGATCATATTTTCCAGGGAAATCCGTTCGTCAATTCCATGGATTTTGGGAATGTCTTCGAGGCCGATAACGGCCGGACAAAACCCATAGGTCGTGATTCCGTGCTTGCGAAACAGACGGGAATCCGACGTTGCGAATAAAAGAGACGGCGTGACCAGTGCTTCCGGATAATCCTGCCGGATGACATCTGCTATCAGATGAAAGTATTTCGTATCCGGAGGAGATGTACTGGATTCACTTTGGGCGAGAATCTCAAACCGTAATGCGTCATCACCCATTTTTTCTTTGATGATGGCCAAATATTCTTCCAGGGATTGACCGGGAAGAAGCCGGATATCGAATGTCGCTTCGGCAGATGCCGGAATCACATTGGCTTTGTTGCCGGAATGAATTTGTGTCAGACTGATCGTATTCCTCAGCATGGCGGATATCTGGGGCATCTGAATCAGCCCGGTCTGTTCCAGAATCCGTTCCAGTGTTTCCGCTTTTTGATCGTTGACGAATGGTTCCAGAAAATCCCAGCCGGCTGCCAGATTGTGAAAATAACGTTTGATAATCGGGGTCAGGGTAACCGGTGTTTTTTCAGCCAGAAGCCGATAGATGGCGGCATTCAGTTTTTCCAGCGCACTCTGTCCATGGGGTACGGAACCATGTCCGGGCTGCCCGGTGCAGGTCACCTTGAGCCAGCACAATCCTTTTTCTGCAGTGGAAATCATGAAAACCGGCCTGTCCGGAAACAGTCCGGATATGCCGAAACCGCCTTCATTGATCACAAATTCGGCGGAAAAGTCATCCGGATGGTTTTCCAGCAGAAACTGAATGCCGTGTTTTCCTCCGGCCTCCTCATCGGCCGTTGCCAGGAAAATGACATCGCGGCATGGTTTTATGCCGCTTTTTTGGATGTCAAGGAGGGCCAGCAATTCCATGATGCCCAGGCTTTTCATATCCAATGCACCCCTGCCGTATAGAAAGCCGTCTATTATTTCTCCGCCGAAAGGGTCCGCACTCCACTCCTGCTTTTCCGCCGGTACCACATCCATATGATTCAGCAGAATAAGCGGTTTTTGGGCTCCTGAACCCCGCAGGATCGCACGGATGGAGGTCCGGCCGGGCGCGGATTCATAGGTCTTGGTTTCAATCCCTTCCCGGGCAAAAATATCTTGAAAAAAGGTTACTGCTCTTGATTCGTTTCCCGGCGGATTGGTGGTATTGATCCTAAGGTACTCCGCCAATAGCTTTACAGGATCATCATTCATGGCTGCTCCTTTCATTCATGCATGGAATGGCATCGGCCTGAAACGAAGAGCTTTCCGTATCCGGCGGTTCGGGTTGAAAATCATTTGCTTTAACAGCTTGCCCGCCATTGTATCATCCCGTTCTTTTTTATCAAGAATCCTTTTCCGGTTCTCCAGTCTTCCCTCCCGATCCTGTTTCCGGAAACGGAATGATCCCTTTGCCGAAAGCAGGAAAGCCGTTCTTTTACCTTGACGGAATTTATTTTAGTATTGTATTGGTTTGGACAAATATAAAAATGAAAGCAAACAAAATTCAGAGTTTAGTATCACATTATACTTCCAATCAAAGGAGCATGGTCATGGGTATGGTCGCCTTTTTTCGATTCAAGTGGAGTTTGCTCATTGTTACGGCCTGTTTGTTGATGGGGTGCGGAAATATGAGGGCCAAGATGACGGTCAACAGTATGCGGCCCATCATGGACAAGATGAATATCGCCGTCAATAAAAACAGTGACGTCGCGCTTGTGAAAGATGCCATGCCGGCCAGTCTGGTTCAGATGGATGGCTTTATCGAGGCCGTACCGGACAATGAGGACCTGTTGCTGCGGGCGTCGGAAGCCAATGGGGGATATGCCTTTCTGTTTCTTATGGATACGGATAAGCCAAGGGCCCGGAAACTGTTTCAGAAGGCAAAGGAATATGCCTTGCGCGTTCTGTTAAAGAATGATGATTTTCAGGAGGCGTTTGATCAGCCGGAAGAAGCATTCGCCATGTCACTGAAGACCTTTGACAAAGAAGATGTCCGCGCACTTTTTCTCGCGGCAAACAGCTGGCTGTCATGGATTGGATTGAGTCATGCCGAAAACCCGAAGGCATTGACCGATCTGCCAAAGGTGGAAGCGATCATGAGCAGGATCATCGAACTGGATGATACCTTTAATTTTGGTGCCATCCATGCCATGATGGGTTCCTATCTTGCTTCCAGACCGGTCATGCTCGGCGGAAATCCAAAAGAGGCGGACTGGCATTTCAAGCAGGCGTTTGAGATTTCCGATTCAAAATATCTGATGTGGAAGTATCTGTATGCAAAGTTCTATACTGTCCAGATTCAGGATCAGGATCTCTTTGTCCGGACACTTCAGGAAGTCATTTCATCCCCGGAAAATCTGCTGCCGGAGAAAAATTTTGTAAACGAGGCCGCCAGAGTGAAATCAAAAGCCCTTCTGGCGGAAGTGGACGAACTGTTCTGAAGACCATTTCATGATGAATTGTTGATCCGGCGCTTATACCCCTGTAAGCGCCGGAATTTGTCATGATCCGCTATCACTCACTTCCTGTATCCCGCCGGTAATGATTCACAGGTGATGGTTCAAGATTCATAAAGCGGCAACAAGTACCAATTCCGAATAGATCAATTTTGACTTCTCATAAGTCGGTCACGATTACTTTGGCAGGGGTATTTTCTTTTTGGTATTTTCAAAAAAATCTGCTTGACATCTGATTTAAAAAACATTAATACTGAGGCACCACTCAGTAAAACTGAGTTAACACTCGGTATTTTTAAAAGGGTTTGGTATGACGAGAAAAGAATCCATTCTGCAAGCTGCGACCGTATTGTTCTCCCAGAAGGGATACAAAGAGACATCAACGGCGGATATCTCCGGGCTCACCAATGTCGCAGAGGGAACCATTTATTATCATTTTCACAACAAGGAAAAATTGTTTCTGTCCGTTCTGGAACGGACGCGTGAAATGATCATCGAAGAATTTGAGTCCTATATGGAAAATCGTCACTTTCGAGACGGCATGGAGATGATTGAAAATGCGGTGTCATTCTACATGTATCTTGCCGGCAAAATGGAGAATCAGTTTTTGCTGCTTCACCGGCATTATCCGTATCAGATGGCGCTGACACTTCCCAGCTGCCGGGAAAATCTGGAGGCCATATATGATTGTCTGATCGATATCTTCGAGGAAGGGGTTCTGATGGGGCAGAAGGATGGTTCGATTGCGAAAATGCCACCCCGGAAAACTGCGCTGATCATTTTTTCCATGGTGGACGGTGTGGTGAGATTCAAGACGTATAACCTTTACGATGCCAGTGCATTGTTCAACGATATTATAGTATCCTGCAGAAAGATACTTGCAACAGATCATCATTATGAGGAAGGTGCCTGATATGATAACAAAAGTATTTCCTTTTCTGGAATGGTTTAAAAATTACACGCTCGGATATTTCCGGATTGATTTCGTGGCCGGTATTACCGTGGCCCTTGTACTGATCCCCCAGTCCATGGCATATGCGCAGCTGGCGGGATTGCCGCCGTATTACGGCCTTTATGCCGCATTTCTGCCCCCCATGATCGCGGCATTGTTCGGTTCCAGCCGCCAGCTGGCCACCGGGCCGGTGGCGGTTGTTTCATTGATGACGGCGGCCTCGCTTGAGCCCTTGGCGGCGACCGGCAGCCCGGCATTCATCATGTATGCGATCATGCTGGCGCTGACAGTTGGTGTTTTTCAGCTGTCACTGGGGGTATTGAAATTGGGACTGATCGTCAACTTTTTATCCCATCCGGTAGTGAACGGCTTTACCAATGCGGCCGCCATCATTATCGCCTCTTCCCAGTTGTCCAAACTGTTCGGAGTATATGTGGACAAAGAGCCGCATCATTATGAAACCATCATCCGGGTTGTGGAAGCTGCGGTTGACTATACCCATACTCCCACCATCATTCTGGGAATACTGGCCATCGGTATCATGTATGGTCTGAAAAGGCTGAATCCGAAAATACCCTATGTGCTGATCGCCGTTGTCATTACCACCCTGATCTCCTGGGGTATGGGGTTTGAACATAATACCGGCGTACCGGTTCAGGATATTGTTTCCCAAGAGGCGCAGGAATCGGTTGCTGTATTCAATCAGGCGGTTGCCGATATTTCCAAAGCCGGAGAAAGGCGGACGGAATTGACGGCAAAGCTGGAAGCGACAAAGAAAGACCCGGCCCTTTCGTCCGATGCGCTTCGGCTGGAATATGAATTGAAAAAAATCAATCATGAGCTTGACCTTCTCAAGACAACGGCGCATGATGAGCGTACAAAATTAAGGCGTTTACAGTTTGCCGGAATAGAAAACCCATCCGGAGGCATGACATTTGTTCCCAAAGATCAGGTAGCGGCCGGAGACAAGACCGATGGCCGTGTATGGCGGATCAAGATCGGCAACAGCATGCTCGATACGGAACACATACTGATGACCGGCGGCGGCGCGGTGGTGGGGACCATCCCGAAGGGGCTGCCGACACTGGGCATTCCGGAAATCAACGGGAAGGTTTTTTTTCAGCTGCTTCCGTATGCGGTTATTATATCGCTGCTCGGGTTTATGGAGGCCATTGCGATTGCCAAGGCCATGGCAGCCAAAACCGGTCAGCGGCTGGACCCGAACCAGGAGCTGATCGGCCAGGGTCTGGCCAATATTCTGGGGTCGATCGGTAAAAGCTATCCGGTATCCGGCTCTTTTTCAAGAAGTGCGGTTAACCTCCAGGCAGGGGCTATCAGCGGATTGTCCAGTGTCATTACCAGCCTGGCAGTAGTCATTACCCTGCTGTTTTTTACCCCGCTCCTGTATCATCTCCCCCAGGCGGTGCTGGCGGCCGTCATCATGATGGCCGTTATCGGCCTGATCAATGTGAGCGGTTTTATCCATGCCTGGCGGGCACAGTGGTATGACGGCGCAATATCCGTGATTACATTTATTGCCACACTGGCCCTGGCCCCACACCTGGAAGAGGGGATTTACATCGGTGTTATCCTGTCACTGGGAGTGTTTTTATATAAGAGCATGCGGCCCAGGGTTGCTTCCCTGTCACGGGATGAGGATGATGCACTTCGGGATTCCGCCGCGTGCCGGCTGTTGCAGTGTGAACACATCGATCTGATTCGATTCGACGGGCCGCTTTTTTTTGCCAATGCGAGCTATCTGGAAGATGAGATCAACAACCGGATTATCAATCGGAAAAAATTGCGGCATTTTATTATCGCGGCAAACGGGATCAACGATATGGATGCATCCGGTGAGGAAATGCTGGCCCTTGTTCTTCAACGGTTGCGGGCCGCAGGCTATGGGGTGTCTTTCAGCGGAATCAATGAATCGGTTCTCGCGGTACTCAAGAGAACCCATCTGTATGAAGAGATCGGGGGCAACAACATTTATCCCACAATGGAGAGGGCGATTTCGGCGGTTCATGCCAAAACCCATACGGACAGTGAAGAAGACAGCTGTCCGCTTTTGATGACTTGCCGGATGACGGAATCCATGAATTGAAAAAAGGAGATAGTATTATGTCAGCCATGACAGTTTTCAGCGGAACCTTTTGTGACAAGGATGCTGTTGTCAAAAATATTATTGATAAAACCGGTTATCAGTTGTTGACCGATGAATCCATTATTGCCAAAGCGTCCGATCTGTCCGGCCTTGCGGAAAAGAAAATCTTCCGTGTGCTGGAGAATAAAGCATCGGTCTTCAATCAATTCACCCATGAGAAGGAGAGAGCCGTTGCATACCTCAAACTGGCCCTGGCGCAAAAGTTGTCGGAAAAAAATTTTCTGATCGACGGCTTTTGCGGTCTGCTGGTGCCCGGTGCCATTCATCATGTGCTTCGTATCTGTTTGATTGCCGACATGGCCCATCGTATCCGGAAGGCCGGCGAGGAGAAAGGTGTTGATGAAAAAGAGGCGAAGGCACGGATTCACCTTGAAGATCAGCTTCGAAGCCAATGGGTTCACGATCTGTTTAAAATCAAAGATCCCTGGGATCCCTCCCTGTATGATATCGTGATTCCGACGGACAAGATGAACATGGATAAGATCTCGGACCTGATCGATGAAAATCTGAAGAGTGAGGTGATCCGGCCGACAAAATCGTCTCAGAAAGCCACGGAAGACTTTTTGATGTGTGCCCATATTGAAGTCGCCCTGTCAAAAGAAGGACACGCGGTGGATGTGACGGCCCGGGACGGCCTGGTTACCCTGACCATACGCAATAATGTCTTGATGCTGGGCCGGCTGGAAGAAGAATTGAAATCCATTGCCAAGAAGATTCCGGGTGTAAAAACGGTCGAGACCAGAATCGGGAAGGGTTTTTATCAGCCGGACATCTATCGGAAATATGATTTTCAGGTTCCATCCAAGGTTCTGCTGGTAGATGATGAAAGAGAGTTTGTGCAGACATTGTCGGAACGTCTTCTGATGCGGGATGTCGGATCTGCTGTCGCATATGACGGGGAGTCGGCATTGAATCTGGTAGCGGAAGATGAGCCGGAAGTCATGATTCTGGATCTGAAAATGCCGGGTATCGACGGCATGGAGGTATTGAAAAAAGTCAAAGACACACGGCCGGATATTGAAGTCATCATTCTGACCGGACATGGATCAGAGGCGGATAAGGAAAAATGCATGCAGCTGGGTGCGTTTGACTATTTGCAGAAACCGGTTGACATTGAACGTCTGAGCGAGACCCTGAAAAGGGCGAATGAAAAAATTCAACGGAAAAAGCAACAATAATTCCTTTTGAGGCATAACCATTTTTTCTTCAACCGGAAGAGAAATCGGGATATGAAACAGTCTATGCAAAGATCACCGGAAAAAAACGGGAATAAATTTGGAGACAAGGAAGTCGATCATATGAGAAAGCGTCAGGAGGTGTTCAACTTCAGACGGATCTGGCTGCTTTCTTTTTTGCTGACATCCGGGTTTTCGATTGTTCCGGTGATTTTCTTTGCCGTAATCGATTATAATGTTACGGAACGGCTGACTCTGTCGGATACCGTATTCAGAACATCGCGCCTGACCTCCAATACTTGGCGTTCCGTTGCCTTTTTTTTAAATGAAAGACAAAGCGCCCTGCGGTTCATTGTGGGGGAAAACAGTTTTGAAGATCTGAATGAACCGCGCCGATTGTCCAAAATTCTGGACAATCTGAGAAATATTTACGGCGGCTTTACCGACCTTGGCGTCATTGACTCGGATGGATTGCAGCGGGTTTATGTGGGACCGTATTCTCTGATCGGGAAAAATTACAGCGATCAGCAGTGGTTCCGGAATGTTGTCAGTCGGGGCATATTTATCAGCGATGTGTTTCTCGGGTTCCGCAATATTCCACACCTGGTGATCGCCATCAAATACAAATCCGCAGATGGACGGTTTTACGTGCTGCGGGCGACCATTGAACATAATCTGGCCCGTATCCTTTCGGAGGTCAATACCGTACCCCAGGATTCCGCCGGGATCGATTCCGATCGGAAAACCGATGTTTTTCTCATCAACCGGGAGGGTATTCTGCAGACCGAATCTTCCTACTTCGGGAATGTGCTGAAAAAAATATCCATTCCCGTACCGGAGCTTTCGGATGAAACAGAAGTGATCGAGAGCCATGATTCGTTCGGCGCTGATCTGATTGTGGGTTATCGCTACATACCCGAGACGCCGTTCATCCTGATGATTGTCAAGGATAGGAACATATTGATGAAGCCTTGGCGCGAAAGCCGTCAGGAACTGATTCAATATCTGGCGGTCAGCATCACCATTATTATCCTCTGGATTCTCGGAATCACCACATATCTGGTCCGGCGCTTAAAAGAAACGGACCGGCGCCGTGTCAAATATCTTCATATGGCGGAATACAGCAACAAGCTGGCTTCCATCGGCAGGCTTGCAGCCGGTGTGGCCCATGAAATCAACAATCCGCTGGCCATTATCAATGAGAAGGCCGGTCTGGTGAAAGATATTTTTCATTACAAGAAGGAATACCAGCATGACCCCAGGCTGATGGAAACCATGGATGCGATTTTGAATTCCGTGGAACGCTGCAGCCGGATTACCCGGCAGCTCCTGAATTTTGCCAGACACATGAATGTGAGTGTTCAGCAGATCAATCTCAAAAGTCTGGTTCAGGAAGTCCTCAGCTTTTTAGCCAAAGAAGCGGAATATCGGTCCATTGATGTCGTGGTGGATATAAAGGAAGATATTCCTGATTTTGAAAGCGATCGCGGCAAACTGCAGCAGATTCTGCTCAACATCATCAACAACGCCTTTGCCGCCATGACAACCGGCGGCTCCGTCACCATTCGGGCAAGGGCCATGGCGGATGCGAGGGTTCAGATCGAGATATCGGATACCGGATGCGGGATATCCCGGGAAAATCTGAAGTTTATTTTTGAGCCGTTTTTTTCAACCAAAACAGAGGTAGGCGGTACCGGGCTTGGCTTGTCCATTACCTACAGTCTTGCAAAAGAGCTGGGCGGACGGATCGAGGTGGAAAGCAAGGTCGGTGAAGGGACAACCTTCATCATCAACCTGCCCATGAAATTGGAGAAAAAGGAGCAATAGCATGCGAATACTGCTGGTGGATGACGAAGAGGAATTGGTTTCGACTCTTGCCGAGCGATTGAGCTATCGTGGTCTGGATACGGACTGGGCATGCAGTGCCAAAGAAGCGCTATCCAAGTCCGGGCAGCAGATTTACGACATTGCGGTTCTGGATATCAAAATGCCCGAAACAGATGGATTCAAGCTGAAGAGACAGCTTCAGGAAAACAATCCGAAGATGAAATTCATTTTCATGACCGGACATGGATCGGATAACTACTATCATATTGGAAGCGCGGAGACCGGCAGGGAGTTTTACCTTGTGAAACCGGTCAATATCGACCTTTTAATTGATAAGTTGAATGAGGTTTTACAAAAACAGGGTGGTGTATGAACACATCAAAATTTTCAATCCATGCGGAAGACGGTATCCGTTTTTTTGGCGAAACAACGGCATCCGTGTCTCATGAAATTAAAAATTGTCTGGCCATCATGAATGAAAGTGCCGGCCTGCTGCAGGATCTGGTGATGCTCAGCCGGAAAGGCAAGCCTCTGGACCCGGAGCGGATCGACCGGATTGCCGGTCAGATATCCGGCCAGATCAAGCGGGCGGATGCCATTGTGAAAAATATGAACAGTTTTGCCCATAGCACGGATGTGCCTGAAAAAAGTACCGATATGGGTGAGATTCTGTCCCTGGCCATGACGCTTGCGCAGCGTTCGGCAGCCAACCAGGGTGTTTCGATCCGTTTTGCACCGCCTCAGGAGAAAATCATTGCCGTGACCCATCCGTTCTTTCTCATGTATGCCATCCGCCGGTGTCTCGATTTTTCAATAAAAACGATTGGCCCTGAGAAGGTTGTGGAGGTCATGATGCAGGCAGGGGAAGGCAATATTGAAATTGTTTTCCGGAGGATTGAAAATCCGGATGATCAGAACCTTAAAATTTCCTTTTGTGAAAAACTGGAAAGCATGCTGGAAAAGCTGGGAGGGCATCTTCTCTTCCATGACCTACCAAAAGGGATCAGTCTGGTGTTGAACAGAACGCATCAAAAATGATGCGGCTGAATATGATGGAATCAAACAAGGAGGAATCAAATGACTGAGAAAGTATTGCTTGTCGACGATGAACAGGAATTTATCGATACCTTGGCAGAAAGAATGCGGAACCGTGGAATGGAAGTAGAGACATCGACATCTCCAAAATCAGCATTAAAACTTGTGGAAGATGGGGCGTTTGATGCGGTTGTTCTGGATTTGCAGATGCCGGAGATGGATGGGCTTGAGGCATTGAAAATCCTGAAAGAAAAGAGACCCGAGCTTCAGGTGATTCTGCTGACCGGTCATGCCACTGTCGAGAAAGGAATCGAGGCCATGAAGTTAGGAGCCATGGACCTGGTTGAGAAACCGGCGGATCTGTCCGTTCTGACCGAAAAGATTCATAAGGCCCAGGCGAAAAAAATGATCCTGGTGGAGAAGAAGTCCGAAGAAAAGATCAGGAATATCATGATGAGCAAATCCTGGTAACAGTATGATGTAAAGAGGGCGTAAGGGAAAATGGTCTGCTAAAAGGTTGCCTGATAGGTGATGTCAACCTGAACTTTTTGCACCGTATCCTGCCTGACGGTAACCGGGTTTATTTCGCCGGTGCCGCTGAATGAGGCAGCGTAAAACAGGTTATTTTCTTTTACAAATACGCTGTAGGAGCCGGGTTGCAGGGATGCCTGGAAAAAGCCGTCGGCATCGGATACCGTTGTTGCCATGAGCGGGGTATGGATTTCCGAATAAAAAGAATAATCCTGGGCTGAGGACACATCGTGAATGGTTGTGGCCTCATGAATGTAGATTTCCCTTTCAACGGGCGTGATTGTTCCGGAAACGGGATTTTCATCCAAGGTCGGCATATGATTGCCTTCCCAGAACCATACATTGCCCCACACGCCTTGAGAAATCGTTATTTTTTCATCATTTTTGGGAAGGTTGGCCTGTATTTCGCTCTCCGGGGATCGATCCCCGGCTTCTCCTCCAGGAGAAATATCTTCGCTGTCGGAACAGGCGGACAGGAAAAATGAAAAAAGACAAATGAAAATCAGGGTCATCCGGAAGGGTCTTTTGATCATCGGAACGCTCCTATGTTTTGAAATCATCCGATATTTCATTTTTCATATGCAGTCCTTTGCACGGATTCAAATTACCATAGTAAGATAATGGGGAGATGGCAACAGAATTTTATTGTCACTTGAACAAACCCATGGGGGCTTGGTTCCGGTTTCTTGTTTCGGCCGGGAAAAGCGGGTACACATGGTTTGACATGCACAAACGGAATGGTGGAAAACCGCAGGGGTGAGAAATTATGAAAACAATTGATTTGCGTTCCGATACGGTTACCCTGCCGACCCGGGCCATGAGAGAAGCAATGGCCAGTGCAGCGGTTGGTGACGATGTATTTGGAGAAGATCCGACGGTGAACCGGCTGGAAGCTCTGGCTGCCGAGATGTCGGGCAAGGAAAAGGCCTTGTTTGTCGCCTCCGGAACCATGGCCAATCTGATCTGTCAGATGTCCCATTGCAGCCGTGGTGATGAAATGATTCTGGGAGATCAGTCCCACATTTTTTACTATGAGCAGGGCGGGTCTGCCGCAATCGGAGGGATTCATTCCCGGACCGTGGCCAACCGGAAGAACGGAACCCTGGATCTGAATGAAGTGGAATCCGCGATCCGGGGTGACAATATTCATTTTCCGCGATCCAGGCTGCTGGTTCTGGAAAACACCCATAACCGCTGCAATGGTTCGCCACTTGATCCGGATTATATGGCGGCAGCTTCCCGGCTGGCAAAGACACACGGATTGTCGCTGCATGTGGATGGGGCAAGGATTTTCAATGCCGCCGTCTGTCTGCAAGCTGGCGTGAAGGAACTGGTTGCCGGGGCGGATTCGGTATCTTTTTGTCTCAGCAAGGGTTTGTCTGCACCTGTCGGGTCCATGGTGTGCGGATCATCTGATTTTATCGATCGGGCCAGGAGGGTCCGAAAGGTTCTGGGGGGCGGCATGCGTCAGGCAGGAATTCTGGCCGCAGCCGGTATCCTGTCGTTGACGCAGATGGTGGATCGTCTGGAAGAGGATCATGCAAATGCACGCTTGTTTGCCGAGGGGATTGCCGGACTCAATG